>NHBR02000010.1 GCA_002167435.2 Allomuricauda sp. TMED12 | reverse complement strand
TGGAGACCAAGCCTTGGTCATAGTGTATCAATTTGATACGGCTCGAAGTTTTAAAGGCGTTGAGCACTTCTTCTTTAGATGCTTCTTTCTTTAGCTTCACGTTCCAATAATGCATATGGCTCAGGGTTTGGGGAACTTTGACCGCTGAAGTAATGACATCCAAATCCGGATCGACACTTTGCGCATCGGGCCCTTGATGACTTGGGATTTCCTTTTCTGGCATCATGGTATTCATAATGCCTCCTAAATGGCTTTCCCAAGGATCTGTCGCTCTTCTTAATAATGTTCCCCGTGCATAATCCAATAAATCCGCTCTTTTTAAAGCAGTCAAGGTTCGAAGAATGGAAGTGGTATTACAGGAAACTACCCTTGTAGCATTTAAATTTAAAGCAGATTGGTAATTATTTTCGGCACTAAAGGAATGCCCAGTAGTTTCGTGCTTTTCCCCGCCGTGCAGAATGAATTTGATGTTATTTTTTTTATAGGTCTCCACATTTTTTGCCGCAATCTTTTTAGGGGTACAATCCACCACTAAGTCCGTCTTTTTTAATAGGCCCTGCAAGTTGCCCTTCACCGAAATGCCGGAGGCCTTCATTTCTTTTTCGGCTTCGGTAGTTGCTGCATAGATGTCATAATTCTTTCTTACGGCGTTTTGTATACGCCAATCGTTGATAACATCGCAAACCCCAACAAGGTTCATATCATCCTGTATATTAATTGCATCGGCCACTCTTTTTCCGATGACTCCGTATCCTACTACTGCTATATTTTTCATGTTATTCTTGTTTAAACTATTCGTATTTAATTAGATTTTATTTGTTCAACGGGCTGTGAGGCTTTCTTATGGACTTTCTTTTTATCCTTATCCACCTTAAAATTTCTAATAATTACTCGATTACTCTTCTCATAGGAAAAATAGCTTACGGCCCAGTTGAATCCGACCAATAATTTGTTACGAAATCCGCTGATAGACATTAGATGCACAATTGACCATAGCAACCAGGCAAAATATCCGGCAAACTTCAATTTCCCCAAATCGGCAACTGCTCTCCGTTTTCCAACAGTGGCCAAAGAGCCCTTGTCTTTGTAGATGAAAGGTTCGGAGGATTTAGATCGTATGTTGTTCAGCAACATCTTGGCCAGATGTTTTCCCTGCTGCATGGCTGCTTGTGCGACCTGTGGGTGGCCTTTTGGGGTTTCTTCAGAAATTAATGCGGCAATATCCCCAATGGCATAAATGTTTTCTTGACCATCCACTTTCAAATGTGCATCGGTTTTTAAGCGATTTCCCTTGACTACATGCCTCTCATCGATACCCTTTGGGAAGTCCCCTTTTACACCTGCTGTCCAAATCAAGTTCTTGGCTAAAATGGTCTTGCCGCTTTTGGTATTGACCACCCTGCCATCATAATTGCTAACGGACTCTTTCAGCAATACTTTCACGTTTAGATTTTCCAAATAGGTTAGGGTTTTTGAAGAAGCTTTGTCGGACATCGCCATGAGTAGTTCGTCCATAGCTTCTACCAAATAAATGTTCATTATGGAGGAAGGGTACTCGGGATAGTCCTTTGGAAGGATGTATTTGCAAAACTCCGCCAAGGCACCTGCCATTTCTACTCCGGCGGGGCCGCCGCCCACAATCACAAAATTCGTGAGGGCATCGCGTTCCTCATCATCGCATGTAATCGCGGCCTGCTCCAAGTTTTGCAGCATCATGTGGCGGATATTTAGGGAATCTCGGATATCCTTCATGCCCAAACTATTTCTTTCCACTTCTTCCATACCAAAGAAGTTGGTCTTTGTTCCCGTTGCTAAGACCAGATAGTCGTAGGTAAGTTTTCCTTTGTCCGTTATGACAGTATTGGTAGAGGCTTGAATTTCCTTTACCTCGGCCAGCCTGAAGCTCACATTCTTATACCCCTTAATTTGTTTTCTAAAAGGGAACACAATACTATCGGGTTCGAGGCCGCTAGTGGCTACCTGATAAAATAAGGGTTGGAATTGATGAAAGTTGTTGCGGTCTATCAGTACAACCTGAACATCTTTGTTTTTCAGCCCTTCCACCAATGCTAGACCCGCAAAGCCCCCTCCAACTATAACTACCCGTGGCAACCTGGAATTTGGCAAGCAGATTGCTTCCGTCACTTTGCACGTATGATCGTCGATACCGTTTAACATTTGATTCTGTTTCATTAACTTTTTACTGTTTATTTTTTTCTTTCGAGTCGCGTTTCC
Organism: Allomuricauda sp. TMED12; assembly: GCA_002167435.2. Lineage (GTDB taxonomy): Bacteria > Bacteroidota > Bacteroidia > Flavobacteriales > Flavobacteriaceae > Flagellimonas. The sequence continues at coordinate 8,898 of NHBR02000010.1, read as the reverse complement.
GGACTATCACGACGGAACAGTCGGCATGTGTTGCCAAGGACTGGGAAACCGAGCCGAGCAAAAATCTAGAGAATGCGCCATGGCCCTGCGACCCGACTATGATCAAATCGGCATCAAAGGCTTCCGCCTTTTCTAAAATTGCACTTTTGGGAAGCCCCTCTACCACGGCTGTTGTTATCGACAATACGTCATTCTTGTTCCTTAATGATTTTGAAGCTTCATTAACAAGGTCTTCTGCCGATTTTTTCGCATTGGAAACGGTTTCTTCATAATAATTACCAAGCGTGCCGCCCAAAGGAAGAGCACCAGGAGCGGCCAACATGGGATTTTCGAATACATTCAAAATACATACTTCGGTACCCGCAGGCAACGGTAGGGCCGCAAGTTCATCTATAGCGACTTTACTAAAGTCAGAACCATCTATTGCCAATACTATTTTCATCTTTCTAAATTTATTTGTTCATAATTAATTATGCTTAATTCCCATATTGCCAAATCAACTTATGACCAGGGGTTTCATCAATTTTTTCCAATACAAATGCTCGTATAGCCCCGACCAGTACATTCCGAAAGTGAAAGCGAACAAAAGCTCTTCTATTGGAATGCCGGCCACCAGAATATCACTAAGGTTTTCCAGATTCCAGAAAAGTTCTACATAATCGGGATAGAAGGGGAGAATACTTCCGAAATAAACAAAGTACAATGCCGTGAACAGAAATCCACTTGTCCAGATTTTGGTCTTTAGGTCCGGACGACAGTACAGGGTGGCCATTCCACCCAAAAACATGGCCAATATTCCACAGTAGATATGATTCAAAGGCGTGAACAGGGCCAACATCAAAAACACTACTGCCGGTACGAAAAGGATATATAGGTGCAACCGGTGCCTTTCATGTTTCCGTTCGGTATGCGGTATTTCAACATACTTTCGCTTAAAAATAAGATTGTAGATTACCGTGCCTATGCCCCCTATGGCAAAAGAGAAGATTAGGCTTTCAATATCGAACCCTGTCTTTATCGCCAAATCGAAAAGCGATGGCGGATGCCAATATTCGGGAACAAAAAGGGGTTCGGTAAGCCCAAAGGGCATAGTTATCCAACTCATCTTCAGCATTTCTCTTCGAGAATCTTTCTTCATTAGATAGACCACGCCCCAGAGGGCTAAAATAATAAGGGACCATATGAACCAGACGTACTGCATTTATCGTTTTAGCTGTGCATTGTAAAAAGCTGCGATCAGCGCTCCTGTCAGCCATCCGATAATGAATGTTTGGATCATCCCAATTATAGCTTCCCAAAAAGGAACATCCATGCGAATAATACTGGTTGTGTCAAGCCCATGGAGCAGGCTGTTGAAAAAATCTATGGTACCTTCCCTGCCGGCCGTAAACATGACGACCATACAGCCAATGTAGAGGATGGCGGCAGTGAGACCGAATGCAAATCCGAATTTTTTAATGTTTATACGGTTCATGATTTCTGTTTTTAGTTATTTGTCCGTTCCCAAGGTTTTTTTTGAATCTTCATATTCTTCCTTGGTAATTTCTCCTTTTGCAAATCGTTTTTTTAGAATTTGCATAGGATCTTCATTGCTCGATTTTTGGTAGGGTACGTCATACGGGATAAAGAAAATCCACACCAGTAGTACGAGCCAGATAATCCACCATATAATGTGCATGCCGCCCCAATGTCCTTCGAAATAGTGCATAGTTAAAAGTTTTAAATGTTAGTACTTAATTAATTCAATTCTGAAATTGTATAGCCCTCAAGTCGATTCAACTGTTTCTGCAGATCATCGACCGAAAGGTTCGATTTCATACTGATCTTGGCGACTCCTTTCGGACTTAAAAAAATCTTTGCCTCCTCAATGTCTTCATGAGACTCCAATACTTTTTTGACCTTTGTTATGCAACCGCCACAATTGATTCCGTCTATTTGATATTTTCTTTTCATTTTTTCGGGGATTTCAGTGTTGATGCTGTTTTTGGTCGTGCTTTTCCTTTTCTTCCTTTTTTCTTTTAAGGTTATCCTCCGTTAGCCCATGGGTATGGCCACCATGTCTCATGGGCATCAAGAGATGCACCGCGAACATGATTACTATGAACGTAAACAGTGTGAGGTTGCCTTTAATGCCGAATGCTGGTGCAAAAAAGATGAAAAGAAGCGGAAGTCCGCAACCGAGTATCATCCATATCCAATGATTCTTCATAATCGAAAATTTAAAAGTTAATCCTTAATTGTGTTCAGAATGGTCTTGCTCAGATGGTTCTATTTTATTTGAACCATCCTTCATGCCCATTCCTTTCATATCCATTCCCTTGTCGCCCATCATCTTCTTGCAAGACTCCATACAATCTTCGCTCATCATGCCCTTTTCGTGCATCATTTGCATCATATTGCCCATCATTTTTCCATCTTTCATCATGGATTGCATCATGTTTTTCATCATTATACTATCTTTCATCATCATCTGCATTCCCTGGCCCTGCATCATGGTACCCATCATCTTTTGATTGCCCTGCATCATCTGCATGGCATGGTCGTTGCCTTGCATGTTGTCCATGAATTCAGTCATGTAACTGTGGTTGCTGGCAATTGCATCAAAGAGTTCCGTTCTCGTTTGCGAATTTTCGAGCATTGCATTAGGACCTGTTTTCTGGTTGCAACCGGATAGACTTACTAAGCCAATTGCCAGTAAAATAATTGCTGCTGTTCTCATCATATTTGATTTTTAATTAATATTATTTCAGTTATTCGTTTTGTATTTATCTACAATTGTCTTGTTTTAGTTGCGTTTTCAATTCTTTTTTGATTCTAAACATTAGCTTGTTTTTCTGGTAATCTCCAAGGTTAAATCTAGGTATTGCCAAAAGCCTTTGTCTGCATAATTCTCTTTATTATTTATATAATTTCGTCAAAGAAATTTCGCTCCCAGGCTTGATCATTTTTATAATCGGTCATGCTCATGCCCATGATTTCCTTAAACTGCCTGGATAAGTGGTTGACACTGCTGTAATCGAGCAAATAAGCGATATCCGAAAAGGTATGTTGCCGCAACTGAATGAGCTCTTTTACCTTTTCTATCTTCAGCTTTATGAAGTATTTTTCAATAGTGATATTTTCATTTTTTGAAAAAATCTTGCTCAGTACCTTGTACTCTCGATGTACTATGTTAGCCAGATAGTCCGAGGTTTTTCCCCGATTGTTGATAGGGATATCAGCGACCAATGAGATCAAGGCGATCTTGATTTTCTCGACTATCATCTCTTCTTCGCTTTTGGCTATTTCAAAACCGTTGGAATGGAGGACGTCCACCACTTTTTGGTCTGCTTCAGCAATAGCTATTTCTGGAGCCTTTACCGTAAGTTTCCCTAGTTCTAGGGATAGTATGGTAATGCCCAAATCATGCAATTCTTGCTTTATGACCTTTAGGCAACGCCTACAAACCATATTCTTTATCCAATATTCCCTTATGGAATCCATGGTGCATGTATTATGGTTTACATTAAATCTCAGGTAAAATCCTGTTTGGCAATCAATCTGAATATTCTGTCGTGGGAATGGGGTACGACAAAAAGGGGCCACTTAAGAGGTATGGCCAATGCGAAGAGCGGACTATTGCATAAACAATCCGCTTAAATAAAAATCAAATTAAGAAAGTCTCGTGAAGAACTAGTAAATCCTTCTGAATCAACGGAGGTTTATAGTTTTTGAAGGGAACTACATTTTCCTCAAGTCCTTCAAAAAGGTTTATATAAGTGTGGACAAAGGCCTTTAAGAAGACAAAATTTTGAGAATCAATCTCAAAGGAAACCTTTTGGAGATTATCATTACCTTGCTGTATAAATGAATCATCACTACAACAGTCTCTAGCTCCAATTGAACACTTTTTTGAAGTGTTTTCCGGCTTTTGGATTTTTTGATCACAGGGCGTTGCTTTACCGAACACGGCAATATCTACCAGTTTTTCACAGCAAAAATGCATATCCGCCGTAAACGAGGTAGTCGAAAAGAGTACCGCCAACGTCAAAAACATGGATAATGTTTTGCTAAAAAACTGCTTCACAATCTAAAATTACAAAATTTTGTTTACCCCCAAAAATAATCTATTTTTTGACAATCTTACTTAATTATCTGAAAATCAAATATATATTTGGTGATCCATATAACCTTAATAACAAATGTAAACTAGAGGCTTAAACAAATAAATGATATTTATCATATCGCCGATAATTGACTTTGTTGGCATGGGACTTGAAAGAAAATCAAGGTATTAGATTTCCAAAATTTTGTTAAACAAAAAAAGAGTGTTAAAATTTTTGTAGTTTTGCAGAACGGATGAAAAGTGTTTTCCATAAAATAACATCGTTTACAATGGCACTATTAGTGCTGTTATCAACCTTCTCTTTTTCGGTTGCGCAACACTATTGTGGTGATGTTCTGGTTGATTACTCTTTCTTGGGCCATGCAGAATCTTGCGGCATGGAAGTTCAGGAGACAGCAGAGTTACCAGAGTGCAATTTGGTCAAAGCCGACTGCTGTAGCGATGAAGTCCTTACCGTTGATGGCCAGAACGACTTAAAAGTATCTTTCGAAAAATTAAGTTTTGGACAACAACAGTTTGTTGCCCTCTTCATCTACACCTATCTTAATCTTTACGAAGGACTACCTGAAAACATAGTCCCGTTTAGTGATTACCCCCCTCCACTTTTGGTCAAGGATATACAGATCCTAGATCAGATTTTCCTCATTTGATTTTTAAGTAATAGCATTTTACAGCCCGACTGATAGCAGTTTAGGGCTTATCCTGTTTTCGTTGGTTTCCGGCCAGCACTTCTAATTACTTAATCATCAATGTCATGCTGAATAAAAGCATCAAATTCCTTATCGAAAATAAATTGGTAGCCGTTTTGCTCCTAGTCCTTTTTGTAGGCTGGGGAACCGTAAACGCCCCTTTCGAGTGGAGCACTGGCTCATTACCAAGAAACCCTGTTGCCGTAGATGCCATACCTGACATCGGGGAAAACCAGCAGATTGTTTTTACCAAATGGGACGGTCGTTCCCCACAAGATATCGAGGATCAAATTACCTACCCATTGACAACCTCACTCTTGGGAATACCAGGGGTTAGGACCATCCGTAGCTCCTCCATGTTCGGATTTTCAAGTATCTATATCATATTTGAAGAGGATATCGAGTTCTATTGGAGCCGCAGTCGAATCCTTGAAAAATTGAACTCCTTACCGAGCGGTTTACTGCCCGATGGGGTCAACCCTGCATTGGGGCCGGATGCCACAGGACTTGGACAAATCTACTGGTACACTTTGGAGGGACGCGATGAGAAAGGAAATGTCACAGGCGGCTGGGATTTACAGGAGCTTAGAAGTATTCAGGATTTTTATGTTAAATATGCCCTATCGTCAGCAAGCGGTGTTTCAGAGGTGGCCTCTATAGGGGGTTATGTACTAGAATATCAGGTAGATGTGAACCCCGAACTGATGAAGCAATACGGTATTGGGCTACAGCAGGTGGTAAAAGCGGTAAAACAAAGTAATCGTGATATTGGGGCACAGACCTTGGAAATTAATCAGGCCGAATATCTTATTCGCGGGCTTGGGTATGTGAAGTCCATCGAGGATCTACAGAATGCAGTCGTTACCTCTGAGGATTACACGTCCATTCGCTTAAAGGACATTGCAAATGTTTCCTACGGACCGGCCACCCGGCGCGGTATTTTGGATAAGGAAGGCGCAGAAGTTGTCGGTGGCGTAGTGGTCGCACGGTATGGTGCCAATCCAATGGAAGTCATCAATAATGTTAAAGACCAAATCAATGATTTAAGTGCCGGACTGCCCTCAAAAGTACTTGAAGACGGCAGAACATCTCAACTTACCATTGTTCCTTTTTATGATAGGACCGAACTCATTCAAGAAACGCTGGGTACGCTCAATGAAGCCCTGACCTTGGAAATTTTCATTACCATTTTGGTCATCATTATCATGGTCTTCAATTTAAGGGCATCCATCCTGATATCGGGGCTGTTGCCGGTTGCGGTGCTTATGGTGTTTATTGCGATGAAGCTATTCAATGTGGATGCAAACATCGTGGCACTTTCGGGTATAGCCATTGCCATTGGAACCATGGTGGATGTAGGGGTCATACTCTCGGAAAACGTCATACGGCATTTGGACGAAAATGAAGAGGGCCTACCCATTAATACCGTTGTCTACAATGCCACCGCAGAGGTGTCGGGGGCCATATTGACCGCCGTAATGACCACCATCATCAGTTTTATTCCGGTATTCACGATGATCGGGGCCGAAGGAAAACTCTTCAGACCCTTGGCCTTTACAAAAACCTTTGCGCTTACCGCATCCATTATCGTAGCCTTATTTTTGATACCACCCTTTGCGGCCTTTCTATTTAGAAAAAAAAGCATAAAGAAAACCACTGGATACGCCGTTAATGGAATATTGATACTTCTAGGGATTATAGCCCTTGTTTATGGCTTTTTATTAGGATTTATATTGATTGCCTTCGGTATCGTAGGCTTGCTAAAAAATCCGGAATTGGCATCACGTATTTCCACTGGATTTTCGCTTTCCGAAGAACGAGCCAATCTTATCAATATCATTATTTCGGCCTTTGCCATTGTTTTTGTTTTGGCGGAATACTGGAGACCGCTCGGTCTCGATAAGAGTATTTTTTGGAACCTGATTTTTGTTTCGCTTATATGTTTCGGACTACTGGGCTTCTTTACCATATTCCGGAACTATTATACAAGGATACTTCGCTGGGCATTACGGAATAAACTGATATTTCTTTCCATACCCACCGCCATTGTGATATTCGGGGTAATGATTATGCGCAATACGGGCAAGGAGTTTATGCCTTCATTGAACGAAGGTTCGTTTTTATTGATGCCTACCTCCCTTCCGCACGCCGGTGTCGAAGAGAACAAACGGGTATTGCAGCAACTGGATATGGCTGTAGCCAGTATTCCTGAAATAGCAACGATAGTCGGCAAATCCGGTAGAACCGAATCCGCATTGGATCCGGCACCCTTGTCGATGTATGAGAACGTCATCCAGTACAAGCCAGAATACGTGTTGAACGAGAACAGGGAGCGCCAACGGTTCAAGGTTAATGAAGATGGCCTCTTCGAACTCAGGGACGGCACCTTTGTGACCAATCCGAACATGGTTCTAGATGATGAAGGAAATTACGATGAGTCTGCCATAGTTTCTGCATTCTCTGTTAAACAAAAGGATTTGATTCCCGACAATGATGGGGAATATTTTAGAAACTGGCGGCCTGAAATTGAATCCCCCGATGATATTTGGAACGAGATTGTACGTGTAACGAAACTTCCAGGCGTTACATCCGCGCCCAAGCTGCAGCCTATTGAAACCCGCTTGGTCATGTTGCAAACGGGAATGCGGGCACCTATGGGCATCAAGGTAAAAGGGCAAGATTTAAAGGAAATAGAAGCCTTTGGCCTCAAGCTTGAAGACATTTTAAAGGAAGCCGAGGGGGTCAAGGATGAAGCCGTATTTGCCGATCGTATTGTCGGAAAACCCTATTTGCTGATAGATATCGATAGGGAGCGCTTGGCACGATACGGCATTACCATTGAAGACGTGCAGAGCGTTTTGCAGGTGGCCGTTGGTGGCATGGTGCTTACCCAAACTGTTGAAGGCCGTGAGCGTTATGGCGTACGCGTGAGGTATCCACGGGAATTGCGAGAGAATCCAGCGGACTTGGAGAATATTTATATTCCTGTTGCAAAAGGAAGTCCGGTTCCTTTAAGCGAATTGGTTACGATCAGATACGAAAAAGGGCCACAGGTCATCAAGAGTGAGGACACTTTTTTGGTCGGTTATGTGTTGTTCGATAAGTTGGACGATTTTGCCGAAGTCGAGGTGGTCGAGAACGCTCAAGCGCTGATACAGGAAAAAATAGATAGAGGGGAACTCGTAGTACCCAAGGGTATCAACTATTTGTTTACCGGTACTTATGAAAACCAGCTGCGTGCCGAAAAAACCTTATCGGTCGTAGTACCGTTGGCATTGGCCATCATATTCTTGATTCTTTATTTTCAATTCCGTTCGGTCGGCACATCTTTAATGGTATTCACCGGGATTGCCGTTGCCTTTGCGGGAGGTTTTCTGATGATCTGGTTCTATGGACAGGATTGGTTCTTGAACTTCAACTTTTTCGGGGAAAATCTCAGAGACCTCTTTCAAATGCACACCATTAACCTGAGTGTTGCCGTATGGGTCGGGTTTATTGCGCTATTCGGTATAGCCACGGATGACGGCGTGGTAATGGCCACCTATCTTACCCAGACTTTTGATAGGAACAAACCCGATTCACTTGTTGCGGTCAGGGACTCAGTGGTCGAAGCAGGTGAGAAACGTATCCGTCCGTGTTTGATGACCACCGCTACCACTATTTTGGCGCTGCTCCCCGTATTGACATCCACAGGGCGGGGTAGCGATATTATGATACCGATGGCGATTCCTTCTTTCGGGGGAATGCTTATCGCTTTGATTACCCTATTTGTTGTTCCAGTCTTGTACAGTTGGAAGGCCGAATTTCAATTAAAAAGAGTATCCAAATGAAGAAATACCTATACATATTGATTGGAATAGTATCCGTCGCTTCCATGAACGGACAAGAGTTGGAAAGCCTTATCCAACAAGCCGAACTGAACAATCCGGAAATTCAGGCTTTTGGGCTGCGGTATAATATTGCCTCCGAAAAAGTGAACGAGGTCAACACTTTACCCAATACGGAGGTAAGTGCCGGACTTTTCGTAAGCGAGCCCGAAACACGGACCGGAGCACAGAAAGCACGGTTCGCGGCAAAACAGATGATCCCGTGGTTCGGTACCAT
>NHBR02000009.1 GCA_002167435.2 Allomuricauda sp. TMED12 | reverse complement strand
CGAATGCTTCGAATATCTCAACCAATACAGCAGATATTGCAACGAACACAACGGACATTACCACGAACGCTTCCAATATCTCAACCAATACAACTGATATTGCCACGAACACTACAGCAATAGCTACCAATACAACGGACATTGCGAACCATATCGCCGCGGACGGCGATCTATCGTCCACGAATGAAATAAACATCCGTTTTGAGGTCAATGGCACAAATCTCGAGATTGAAGATAGTAACGGTACTTTACAAGTCCCATTAACAGATATCAATACAGACAATCAAGTCGCATCAGAGGTAAATTCAGATGCACCAATTGATGTAGACGGCGATGGAAATACAGAGGCTACAGTGGAGGATGTGATTCAAGATATAGCTCCAATTACCTCCAAAGCAGCTAGAATCTTTTATCCACCATCAATTGCAATTGATGCATCAACCAATGGAACTTTTAGTCTTGATCTTTACCAAGAATATATTGATCAGTATGGATCTCCAACAATTGGTAGTACTGGCGCTCCATTAGCAATACCGACTTATGCTCGTACAGATTTATATTATTATGTGACATATGCTGACCCTACTGTTTTTGATACAGGAAGTATGTCAATAGATGCAAATGGTAATTTGTCCTATACGGTCCAGGCACAACCATCAGATTATAACGCATTGATCAATGTAGTGTTTGTGGTAAAATAATAATGATTAAAGACAAATCGATTTGAAATCAAACACCTCATATAAGTCTTTACTCATAGGACTGATTGTTCTCTTTACAGGAGTAAATCTTGCAAGTGCTCAGTTTCTGTTGCAAGCGCCAGATACTGGGGATGAGAATAACTATCAATGGTACGAAGCATCAGATACGGGAACTGTCTTGGGAACCAATTCATTTTATGAAGCTACCCAGCCAGGAGTTTACTTTGCTACCTATGATGGTACATTGTGTGGCTCCAATGCAACGGGTTATTTTATATTGACAGATTGTGACGCGCCGAATAATGAGGTGATTTTAGATATTTCAGCGAGTGTTCCCTCTGGAGCAACTGTAAGTTGGAGTCCAGCTTTGACCGGAGACCAAACCAGACCAACCGTTACGAGCACCCAAACAGTAACAAGATATGTGGCTACCATTACAAAAGTTGGTAACAGTACAGAATTACCACGCTTCACTGTGGTATGTATGACTCAAGCAGCTAACCTGTTGGACGACATTATAGTGGTGAATGAGGACGAGTCAATTGTTGCAGATATATTTGATAATGATTCTGATTTACCGATTGAAGGTACTTTAACAATTACAAACCCATCTAACGGAACAATCAGTATTGATGATAATGGAACAGCTAATGATCCAACGGATGATGTGGTGACCTATACGCCAAATCCAGATTATAACGGAAGCGATAGTTTTGATTACACCATCTGTAACTCTTCTGGAGATTGCAGTACGGCTACGGTCACTGTGGATGTACTCCCAATTGTAGATGCCAACGATGATTCAGTATCAACAGATTTTGGTGTAGATGCTGTTGTAACGTGGCGAGCAAATGATAACGATATTCCTACTACAGGTTCAATTACTGCTACAGATCCATCAAATGGAACCGTTGTTTTAAATGATAATGGTACAGTGAATAATCCATCTGATGATGACATTACCTATGTACCAACCCCTGGATTTACAGGTACCAATTCTTTTGAATATACTGTATGTGATACCAATGGAAACTGTAGTACAGCAACCATTACAGTGATAGTCAGTCCTTCAGGAATTGATTTGGACAGTGACAACGATGGGATTGTGGACAGTTTCGAGGATTTGAATGCCGATAATGACAATGACCCATCAACCAACCCAACCGATACTGATGGTGATAGTATACCTGATTACCTGGATATTGATAGTGATAATGACGGCATACCAGATAATGTTGAGGCACAGCCTGCATTGGGTTACATTCCGCCGAGTATGGCCGATGCCAATGGTAACGGACTGGATGATGCCTACGAAATAGATGGGAATGTAGGTTTGATTCCTGTTGATTCCGACAATGATGGAATTCCAGATTATGTGGATGATGATAGTGATGATGACAATGTACCAGATGCTATTGAAGGACACGATCAGAACCATGATGGAATTGCGGATGTTGAACTAATAGGTTCCGATAAGGACAACGATGGTTTGGATGATGCTTTTGAAGGAGAAACCGTTATTGATATTGATGTCAATGATGAAATAGATGACCCAAGCTTAGCATTGCCAGATACCGATTCGGATGGTATTCTTGATTTCAGGGATTCCGACGACGACGACGACGGTATCGAAACCATGGACGAAGATTTAGATGGTGATGGAAACTATGCGAACGATGATTCCAATGAAAATGGTATTCCTAATTATCTAGATTCAGACCTAGGTGAATCTTCGGTTGTTGAAGAAGAAGTTGATGTAATAAATGTTATAACACCCAACGGAGATGGAGTCCACGATACCTTAGAGATCAATGGACTTGAAAACTATCCGAACAACACGGTTAGAATCTATAATAGATGGGGTGTAATGGTATACCAGACAAGGGCATACGATACCAGTGGAAATGTATTTGACGGTACTTCCCAAGGTAGAGTTACCGTAGATCAGGACAATAAATTACCGGTTGGAACCTATTTCTACGTGATAGACTATCAAGACCAAGGTGGAAATACGAAACAACTAACAGGCTACATATACATAAATAGATAAAATGGTTACTGTGGTGAACAAACTTTATAAAAGAAAAACTCAATGGTTGCTAGCCTTGCTACTTCTGGTGCTTGGAAACATGCAGGCTCAACAAGATGCGCAGTATACCCAATACATGTACAATACGGTAAGTGTTAACCCAGCCTATGCAGGTTCAAGGGGGCATTTGAGCATAGCCGCTTTGTACCGAAACCAATGGTTGGGACTCGATGGAGCACCAGAGACGCAAACCCTGAACGTACATACTCCTGTGGGGTACCGCGGTGTAGGACTTGGCTTGTCCATTGTGAATGACAAGATTGGACCTACTTCGGAGACCTATTTTGATATAGATTTCTCCTATACCATTCAGACTTCTTGGGAAGGAAGATTGAGTTTTGGTCTTAAAGCAAGTGCACATATGTTGGACATTCGCTATTCCGAACTTGATGAGTTTGAGATAGATCCACAATTACAATCACAGCAGGACATTCAAAATAAATTTTCTCCTAATATTGGAGCTGGAGTGTACTATCATACGGATAGGTTTTATGCCGGTATTTCAGCGCCGAGAATATTGGAGACCACCCATTTTGATTCTTCTTCTGTATCTACCGCCAAGGAACAGATAAACCTTTATCTGATTACCGGATATGTTTGGGACTTAAACCCGTTTTTAAAATTTAAACCTACAATTTTGACCAAAGCGGTACAAGGGGCCCCCTTACAGGTGGACCTTTCAGCCAACTTTATGCTCAACGAAAAATTTATTGGAGGGGTGGCTTACCGTTGGGATGCTGCATTTAGTGGTCTTTTTGGTTTTATGTTGTCCGACCAACTTATGCTTGGTTTGGCTTACGATCGTGAAATTACCGAACTTGGGGCAGCTACTTTTAACGATGGTTCCTTTGAAATAATTCTGAGATATGATTTCATCAGAAATATAGGAAACCTGAAATCCCCACGATTCTTTTAGGAAGAATTTACATATCTATATCCATTATTTCATTGTAAAGGTCATATTTTTACCTCATGAGAGAGGAAAAAGTGATACTTGTAAATGAAAAGGACGAGCCCATTGGTTTAATGCCAAAAATGGAAGCTCATGAAAAGGCATTGCTGCATCGGGCTTTTTCGGTTTTTGTAATGAATGCCAATGGGGAAACCATGCTTCAGCAGCGTGCCAAAGACAAATACCACTCACCTTTGTTATGGACCAATACCTGCTGTAGTCATCAACGAGAAGGGGAAAGCAATATCGATGCAGGTAAAAGGAGGCTCATGGAAGAAATGGGCTTTACCACCGAACTTAAGGAGCTCTTCAGTTTTGTCTATAAAGCACCTTTTGACAATGGTCTTACCGAACACGAGTTTGACCATGTGATGGTAGGACATTTTGAAAATGAACCCAATATCAATCCAGAAGAGGTGGCCGACTGGAAATGGATGCAGCCTGTGGATATCAAAAAAGATATTGCAGAAAATCCTGATGAATACACCGCATGGTTCAAAATTATTTTTGAACGTTTTTACAACCATCTTATAGAAAATACCCCGACACAATGAGAGTGAAGGCAAGTAGAAAGGCCAGTTTTAATGCGGCCCATAGACTGTATAGACCCGATTGGGATGAAAAGAAAAACAATGAAGTTTTTGGAAAATGCAACAATCCAAAATTTCACGGTCACAATTATGACCTTATTGTGAGTGTTACTGGGGAAATAGACCTAGAAACTGGTTTTGTGATGGACCTAAAAGTCCTGAAGGAATTGATCAAGGAACATGTTGAGGATGCTTTAGATCATAAGAACCTGAATCTCGATGTTCCTGAATTTAAAAATTTGAACCCTACGGCAGAGAACATAGCGGTAGTGATATGGAACAAGTTAAGACCTCATATAAATTCCAACAAAGAGTTAGAGGTAGTACTCTATGAAACTCCTCGAAATTTTGTAACCTACACTGGATAAAATGAATCTTTACCCTTTAAAATTTAAACCAATCCTTAAGGAAAGACTTTGGGGAGGAACCAAGCTGAAAGAGGTTTTAAACAAAAACATAGAAAGTGATATAACTGGCGAAAGTTGGGAACTCTCTGGAGTTGAAGGTGATATATCCAAAGTAGCTAATGGTGCTTTAGTAGGTACATCGCTTCACAGTTTGATGGATGATCAAGGTGAAGCACTTTTAGGCAAGGGTGTTGTGGAACGTTTTGGGAACGAGTTTCCCATACTCATCAAATTTATTGATGCAAAACAAGACCTCTCCATACAATTGCACCCGAATGATGAGTTGGCCAAAGAACGTCACAATTCTTTCGGAAAAACCGAGATGTGGTACATTATGGACGCTGATCCTGGCGCTAAACTTATTGTTGGGTTCAATAAAGATGTTGAAAAAGAAGAATACGTAAAAAGTCTTGAAGAAGGGACCTTGACTGATTTGATGAATTATGAAGAAGTAGGGGAAGGTGATACATTCTTTATAAATACGGGGAAAATACACGCTATAGGAGCAGGTGTTCTTTTGGCAGAAATACAGCAGACCTCGGACATTACCTATCGTGTGTTCGATTTTAACCGTAGGGACAAAGAGGGAAATCTACGAGAGTTGCATACTTGTTTGGCCGTGGATGCTATCGACTATGAAAAGAAGGACGACTTTAAGGTAGATTACCCAAAGCAAAAAGATATAGTGAACCCTATGGTGGACTGCCCATACTTTAAAACAAATTTTATGGAATTGTCCCAATCCATGAAACTAGATTTGTCGCAAAGGGATTCTTTTACCATCTATATGTGTGTAGGTGGTACCGCCACCATCAATAATGATTGGGGGAGCGCACCCATTAAAAAGGGGGAAACCATTCTTGTTGCTGCATCCAGCAGTTATGTGAAAATTGATACCCAAGGCGCTAAACTTTTAGAAGTTACTATTTAATGGTATCTTTAATCAAAACCACCGCGTTATGCCAAGTATTCGTGATTTAAAAAAAGATGTCAATTTTGTTTTGGGAGACATTATTGAAGCTGTCTACATTTGGGAAGCCGGCTCCGGCAACAAAGAATCTGAAGAGGGAACCGTAATTATAGACGAAGCTATTGAAGTTTACGACAACCTCATGGATAAAATCAACCAGAAAAAAGTTGAGGACTCTAAAGCTCATTTTAAGTCTATTCGGACCGAGTTGGAAGACAAGGCCACCAAGCTTGTTGAGCAACTTAATAGCCTCGGAGCCTAATTATTTTTATCCAGGAATTCTTTAAATTCTTTTCCGTACTTGGAGGCAGCCACTTCAGGGGTCAAACCTTTGTAGATGGAATCCAAATACTTCGTATTTGCTTCGCTAGCTTCTGTCATCATAATATAGGGAGTAGCGTAGGAATCACCATTGTTGAGACCAAAGTTAAGTGCGTAGCGATATCTATTAACGGTATTTTGATTAATCAATCTTTGGATGGAATCCATCGCAACGGAGTCTTCTTGTAATTCGGAGGAAGATGCTTCTTGGATCAAGGTAAGCTCTTTAATATTGAACTTTGAGGCCATATCGTAAAACTCCAAAAGCTTTTCGTGGGATTTGGAACCTGAAATCTCAACATTGGTATCAAAAGTGTTCCATGCCGTGTTAATGACAATATTTCCAGATTCCCCAAAAAAGGTAATCCTATCATTAATGTCGTTATTGTCTTCTTTTTTTAGATAGAGATAAAATACCTCTGGTTCATCCACCTCGGTGGAAAAACTAAATGCCCCGTCACCTTTTATCTCCAAAGAATCCAAAACAGCAAGGGTGGAGTCTTTAAATTGTTGCAAAAAGAGGGTTCCTTTCTTGAGTCCTTTAATGTTTCCACTAACGGTCATCGTGTTTTCCGTACTCTTTTCACAGGACAGTACGGTAATTCCAACTAGCAATACTAACAATATCCGCTTCATCATATAATTTTAGCAGGGCAAATATGCATAATCTTCTGAAAATATTTAAACATTCGAGGCGACTTCCATCAACAAAGCACATAAATATGCTCCAGCAGTACCCACAACATAACCAAAAACGGCCAAAAGAATACCCACAGAGGTCAAGGATGGGTGAAATTCTGCCGCCACAACAGGAGCAGAAGCTGCACCACCAACGTTGGCTTGACTCCCTACTGCCAAGAAAAAAAATGGGGCTTTTATCAACTTTGCCATTAAAATAAGTAGACCAGCGTGAATGGTAATCCAAATCAACCCGATGGCAATAAGTCCGGGATTGTCCAAAACTTTGCCTAAATCCATTTTCATACCGATGGTGGCTACCAAAATATAAATAAACATTCCACCTATTTTACTTGCGCCCGCACCTTCATAATTTTTGGCCTTGGTAAAGGATAGACCAATACCGATAGCGGTGGCAAATACGACCATCCAAAGGAATTCCGATCCAAGGGAGGATAATATTTTCTGTGGATTGCGGATGACTTCAAAATTATTTTGAAGAAAGTTGGCGAAATGATGACCTGTTAAATGAGCCACGCCAACCCCGACAAATGCAAAGAACAACAACATGATGAAATCCTTTAGGGTGGTGACCCTTGCGATTTTTTCGGTATAGGTAGATACTTTTACTTTGAGGTCTTCGATGGATGAGGTATCTGCCTTGAGCCAACGGTCTATTTTTTCCGTTTTGCCCACTCCCAACAGGATTATGGCCAACCATAGGTTGGCAACCACAATATCGATGAGGACCATACCTCCATAGTTTTCTTGATTGTATTTAAAGACTTCGAGCATGGCGGCTTGATTGGCGCCACCACCAATCCAACTGCCGGCAATGGTGGCCAGTCCTCTCCAAACGGCATCTACGCCTGCACCGCCTACCGTTTCGGGAGAAAATATGGAAACAATAAGAATGGCAATGGGACCTCCGATTACAATACCCACAGTTCCCGTTAAAAACATGATCAAGGCCTTGGAACCTAAATTTATGATGGCTTTGAGGTCAATACTGAGGGTCATTAAAATTAAAGCAGCGGGCAATAGATAACGACTGGCCACGTAATAGGTGTTGGACGATGATTCTTCGATAATGCCTGAACTTGCCAAAATAGCTGGTAATAGGTAACACATCAATACGGCGGGGACCACACGGTAAAATTTTCCCCAAAAACCAGTTTTAATGGATGAGGTGTAAAAAACAAATCCTAAACAAAGGCAAAGTAGCCCAAAGATGACAGTATCTTGGGTAAACGGTAGTTGGTCCATATATTTTTAAAGCTAGTTGCCCAAATATAGGAAAATCGTTTAGGTGACTATACGCAAGTTTGTTTTTTCCAAATGATATTGCTGGATATCATATAGTAGATGTATGTTATTCTCCTTCTTTGTACTTATCAAACCAAGCCAATACACTCGCAATTTTGGCAATCAAATTACTGGGTTTATTGGCAATACCGTGACCTGCTCCGGGAATTCGAACCATAGCTGTTTCCACGTTTTCGAGCTTCAAGGCTGCGTAGAATTGTTCCGATTCGGCAATGGGGGTACGGTAATCTTCTTCCCCGGTCAACAACATGGTAGGCGTGGTCACATTTCCTACATATGTGAGGGGAGAACGTCTCCTATAGTTTTCTGGATCTTCCCATGGTTTTTTCCCGAACCAATATTTGGAAAAAAACTGAACACCATCCGCATAGAGCACAAAACTGGTCCAATTGATTACAGGCTTGGCCACAACAGCTGCTTTAAAACGATTTGTTTTACCCACGATCCAAGCGGTAAGCACTCCACCTCCAGAACCACCGGTAACAAAAAGCTGATTTTCGTCGACATAACCTTTTTCGAGTAGAACATCCACACCGGACATTAAATCTTCATAATCGTGGTTGGGATAGTCGTGATGAATTAAATTTCCGAACTCCTCACCATAGCTGGTACTTCCACGGGGGTTGGTATAAAGAACCACGTAGCCTTCTGCGGCGTATGCCTGAATCTCAGCAGAATATACTTCACCATAACTGGTAAAGGGGCCACCGTGTATCTCAAGAATCATCGGGTATTTTTTGGAGGGGTCAAAATCGGGAGGCGTTACAACCCAACCTTGAATTTTTCGTTGGTCATAGGAGGATTCCCACCACATTTCTTCAACGTTCCCCAATTTTTTAAAAGAGAACAAATCATCGTTCACCGCAGTCAAACGTTTAGTGCCTCGGGTATCCGCAGCACCTAGATCGGAAGGATGGCTGGTATCGCCAAGGGTATATGCAAATTTGTTATTGGAAGAAGCTGAAAAGCTTGCTGCATTATAAGGTCTGCCCAAAGAAAGACCGCCTAACCCATCCGTAATATCATTCACTTTACCCGATAGGCTTATGGATGCCAATTTGCCCCTTCCTTGGTCGGTATAACTAAAATACAGTCCATTGCCCTTACTGTTCCAAGCCATGTCTTCTACATCGCGGTCAAAATCCCCTGAAATTAATTGGGAACCAGAACCATCGGTATTCATTATGTACAGTTGGGTAAGTTGATAGCCTTGTATACGATCATCATAGCCTAAGTAGGCGATTTTGGAACCATCAGGAGACAAAACTGGATTCCCATCGGGGCCATAACGATCAGTTAGGGGAGTGATTTCACCATCATTTATATTAATGCTGTAAATTTCGCTATCGGCAGGTTCTTGCTCTTCATCTTTATGGAAATTGGCGCTAAAATAAAGATGCTTGTTGTCTTTTGCCCAAATGGGACCTCCGTGATCAAATTCGGAAAAAGTCAATTGTTTAGGTGTGCCTCCAGTGATAGGTAGGGTAAATAATTGTGAGTTACCTCCTTTGTAGTAGCCTGCACCATCCCCACGGTAGTTCATTTTATCAATATACTTGGGTGGTTTGTTCCATTTCGCACCTTCCGGTTTTGCTGGCATTTTTATAATGGATTCATTGGCTTCTGGTACGAACATGTTAAACGCCAAATATGTATCATCATAAGACCAAGAAACTTGCCCAGGTGACTGCGGTGTGTTGGTCAAGGCCATGGTTTCCTTCGTGTCCAACCACATCAGGTATAGCTTCATTTTGTCATCTGCCATATTGGATTTAAAAACGATTTTTGTACCATCGTGCGACCATTTTGGAGCAAAATCGTTATGGTTTCCTGTGGTCAATGGACGGTTGTTGGAACCATCAAAATTGATGATCCATAGATTGGATAAGTTCCTGTCGGTCATCACATCCTTAAAATTCCGAACGTAAATGATTTTAGATCCGTCGGGAGAAATCTGTGGGTCGGAAACATATTCCATGTTAAAGATGTCCAATAGTTCTAGATTGGACTGTACTTGACCAAACCCTAAAGGGTTTATGGCTACAAACAGTAACATGGTGGCGAGTAATTTTTTCATAAGGCTGGTATTTAAGGTTATGTTTAAAAAAACGAAATCTTCTATTCTGATTTATTCCGGCTTTGTGTTTTTATCGATATGTACAGTTGGTATATTGACAATTTCAAAGGTGGCCGAAGCCAATTTTACTTTTCCGTTTGTTTTTTGAATTCTTTTACCAATTTCTTCGTTTAGGAGATGTTTGGTAATCCTTCTTTTTTTATAGTCTACGATATACCTCAAATTAAGCTGGACCCAATTATCCGTCATGGTAATGGCAAGTGTAGGGTCGACTTGGGCATCTTCGATATAGTATTTGTTCACCACACTTTTCCATTGTGCAATGGAGTTTTGAACATATTCCGATAAGGTTTCTTGAGCAACGGAGACAACGATTTTTTTGGCCAGATCCAAATCGGAACCATACCTTATGGGTAAATTGAGTTCATCCCAAACAAATGGAAAATCCGAGGAATAGTTGTAAACCGGTCCTTTAAAAACAAAGGCGTTGCTCAATTTAACAATACGTCCACTGTAATTGTCGCTAGATACCCATTCACCAATTTCCATCATGGTGGTGTACATACTGTCAATATCTATCACATCCCCTTTAATTCCGTTCAATTCTATGCGGTCGCCGGGCTTGTAGACCCTAACAAAAAAGATGTAGAAAGAACCTGCAATACTTAATATCAATTCCTGCAGAGTGATGGTAATACCTGCAGTTAGAAGCCCCATGGCAAGCCCAAAATCCTTAATACTGCCGGTAAAATAGGAAATGGTAATTAAAACAATGAATAAATATCCAACAACTTGAATTGCTTTTTGCGCCTTGTATTTAATCGAGTTGTCATGAAGATTTTTCTTCATCCACCTTCGTGTCCAGGCGATTAGGATAAAAATCAAGACAACCCAAGCCAAATATTTAAGGATACTTGATGGCAGAGCTTCATCAGTGAACCAATCCTTTAAATTTTCAAATAGCTCCATTTGGGTGCATTACAATTAAATTCCGATTGAATGAACATGCGTTTGCTTCGTATTTTGATAGGAATACTTAAAAATACGGAATTTATACCCTTGTTGACTGGTTTACAGCTAATCTAGAGATGAAATCTTAATAGGTGGTGGTCATGTTGCTATCTACGCAGATGATAAAGTCGGCAACGCCTACATTTTCCCTTTCCAGTTTATGAACATCTTCCTGCGATACTGTGGAAATGGTACCGTAATCTAAATCGGGTCGGTCCAATTGCAGGTACCAAAGGATACCTTCGTAGTCGTTGGAGTGGTAGGCCCCGTTGTAATGTAAAAACAAAGAGCCTTCCTTGTAATTTTGAAGTATAAAATGGGCCATCGTGGCATCTTTTATGGCTTGTGACATTACCAGAGTGGGACTACCGTGGTCCCCCATCATTTTTAAGATGTTTTGATATCCCGGCAATTCGGGGTCATAAGTAATGGGCAAAGGAGCAATCCATTCCTTTTCTTGGACTGGGAGTGAATCCAAGGCTTCAAATCCGCCCTTATACACCATACTGGCATATCGTCTGGGCACATTGGAGGCTATAAAAGCCAGACTACTATCTTTCGCAAAGTCCACCAAAGGTGCGTAATCGGTCTTGTGATTGTTCCAGAGCCGCGCAGTGGAATCCAATGCTTTATAATCTATGTTGCCCGACAGATAATCGTTGAGTTCGTCCTGGTTGTCGGCTTCGATCATTTCGGCACCAAGAATGAGTTGTCTTTTACCATGCAGGTCTGCGGTAAGCTCATACTGCAACCAATGGGCGATGGGGTTGTTGTGCAGCTCCCCAAAGAGAACCATGTCCTTTTCCTCCAAGGTCTTCAACATTTTTTTATAGGAGACCTTTTTCCCTTTGGTGTTATAAATAACGTAGGGGACTTTTTGAGCTGATGCGGTTATAAGGGTGAAGGAAAATGCAAAAAGTAAAAAGACTTTTTTCATTTGAATTGATTTTACTTCTCCCATTCCGTATGGAAAATACCTTCGCGGTCCAATCGTTCATAGGTGTGCGACCCAAAGTAGTCTCTCTGCGCCTGAATCAGGTTCAACGGCAGTCTACTACTGGTATAGGCATCAAAATACGTTAGCGCATTGGACAATCCTGGTAATGGGATGCCATTTGAGGCTCCATAACTTACTAACTCTCTTGCTGCGTCTACCGTGCTTTTTACTTTTTCCACAAAAGAAGGGGAGAGCAATAGGTTCTGTAAATCTTTATCGGTTTGGTAGGCTTCGGTAATATCGGCCAACATTGCGGCACGGATAATACAGCCAGCTCGCCATATTTTGGCGATTTCTCCCAGTTCCAATTCGTAACCGTACTCCTTGGAGGCATCGGCCAATTGGTGCATGCCCTGCGCGTAGGTAATGATGAATGCAAAATACAACGCCTGTTCTGCTTTCGATGTAAAATCACCCTTATCCACTGCTTTTGGAGAGGGACGGTCGTACAACTTGTCCGCCTTGATACGTTCGGATTTTAAGGCAGATATTTCACGCATGCTCACAGCAATATCAATGGTAGGCACTGGAATTCCTAAATCCATAGCGTTTTGTGATGTCCATTTTCCCGTTCCCTTTTGCTTGGCCTTGTCCAGAATCATATCCACAAGGTCGTTGTCCGTCAAATCGTCTTTTTGAGCAAAGATTTCCGAAGTGATTTCCACTAAAAAGGATTGCAAACGGCCTTCGTTCCATGCTGCATAGGTTTTGTGTAGTTCATCATTGGTGAGTCCACCCGCTTTTTTGAGCAGGTCGTAAATTTCGGAAGTCAACTGCATCAAACCATATTCAATACCGTTGTGTACCATTTTTACGTAGTTCCCTGCGGATTTTGGACCTAAATAGGCCACACAAGGCTCGCCTTTGTATTTGGCGGATACGGCTTCAAAAATAGGTTTTACGTGTTGGTAGGCTTCTTTGGAACCACCGGGCATAATGCTTGGGCCTTTCCGGGCACCTTCGGCGCCCCCTGAAACACCGGCACCAAAAAAGTTGATGCCTTTTTCTTTTAAATATGCTTCACGGCGATCGGTATCCGTGTAAAAAGAGTTTCCCCCATCAATAATGATATCGCCTTTATCCAAATAGGGAAGTAGGCCATCGATGACACTGTCCACAATTTTTCCGGCAGGCACCAACAACATAATTTTTCGAGGAGCCGTCAATGATTGCACAAAGGTTTCAACCTCTGTAGAGGCATTTACCTTGGCTGTGTTACCACCTTCATTGATCAAAGCATTCACTTTTTCTTCATCCAAATCATTTCCAAATGCGGTAAAACCGTTATCGGCTACATTCAAAATAAAATTACGTCCCATTACTCCAAGGCCCACAAGGCCAAAATCATACGTGTCTGCCATTATATATTTTTTCTTCTTCTCAGGTGTTAAGACACCACTAAGGTTGATGTTTCTTGAATTACGAACCTAAAATAAACCTTATATTCGTGATGCTCAAAAATAATGATACCTTATTAAAATGAATTAGGCCATTAAGAGCACAACCTGCCAGAAACCTGAAACACTATGAAAAAGACGGAAAATCAGATGCTCGTAATCTTTGGAGCATCGGGTGATTTGACAGCAAGAAAGCTAATGCCATCCTTGTTCAACCTATATTTGGCCGATCAGTTGCCAGAAAACTTCGTTGTCTTGGGGGTTAGCCGCAGCGACCTTTCTGATGAGGCTTTTCGTGACAGAGTGGTTTATGAAAGTGAATATTTAAAAGAAAAGACCAAAGACCTCAAGGATAGTAAAGTAAAGAGTTTTGCGGATAAGATTTATTATGAAGACTTGGGGGATAGCTACGATACGGATTATAGCGCATTGCGAAAGCGAGTGGAGGCCTTGAAGGAAAAACATAGTGCCTCTGGTAACATCATTTACTACCTTTCTACACCTCCCACGCTATATGAAACTATAGCGCACAATTTGTCCGATGCGGGTATGAATGCCCAAAACAATGGTTGGAAACGTTTGATTGTGGAAAAGCCTTTTGGTTATAGCTTGGAGACTGCGAGGGAGTTGAACAAAGGACTTCACAAATACTTTAGAGAGCACCAGATTTACCGAATCGACCATTATTTAGGAAAGGAGACTGTTCAAAACCTGTTGGTGACCCGTTTTTCGAATAGTATTTTTGAGCCATTATGGAACCGAAACTATATCCAACATGTGGAAATAACCAATGCGGAAAGCGTTGGTGTGGAAAAACGAGGAGGGTATTATGATAAGTCTGGAGCACTTCGGGACATGTTTCAAAACCACTTGCTACAGATTGTGTCGTTAGTAGTGATGGAGCCTCCGATTGGGGCCGATGCTGAAGAAATCCGTAATGAGAAAGTAAAAGCGTTAAAGTCGTTAAGGATAATGACGGACGAAAAGGAACTTTTTGAAAATACAATTCGCGCACAATATGTGGCCTCCAAAGTAAGTGGTAAAAAGGTGAAAGGATACAGAGAAGAAGAAGGGGTGGACCCGAATTCGACCACAGAAACCTATGCGGCCATTAAATTTTTCGTGGATAACTGGCGTTGGCATGGTGTTCCTTTTTATGTGCGGACGGCCAAAAGAATGCCGACCAAAGTGACCGAAATTGTAATTCACTTTAAAAAGCCGCACCACCAAATATTTAAGGGATCTGAAATGCAGGAGATGGATAACAAATTGATTATCCGTATTCAGCCTGATGAAGGTATCTTAATCAAGTTTGGAGTAAAAGTACCTGGGCAAGGCTTTAAGGTGGAGCGAGCCAATTTGGACTTTTACTATTCCAGTTTGGCCGAAACCTACGTTATGGAAGCCTACGAACGTCTCTTGTTGGATGCTATGCAAGGGGATGCCACCTTGTACGCTCGTGCTGATGAGGTAGAGGCTGCTTGGGAGTTTGTAGACCCTATTCTTAATTACTGGAAAAGTGGTAAAGATGTTCGGATGTACGGCTATGCTGCGGGAGTTTGGGGACCAGAAAATGCAGACAATTTGATTGAGAAGGATGGCTATTGGCGCAATCCCAGTGAGAATTTAGCAGACGACCCTGGGTATTGTGTAATCTGCTAATTACAATTATCAATAAACAATTGCCAATGAGCAATTCTCCGTTCGAAATGCCATCCTGAGTGTGATCGAAGGAGAATTTGAGACCCAAAAATAATTCAAGATGGATTTAAAAATATATAAAAATAAACAAGAGGTAGCTGAGCAATTTTCGAGCTATTTTGTTGATAAACTAAGAGATAAAGATACTTTTCACGTCGCTTTGTCCGGTGGGAGCACACCAAAGATTGTTTTTGATGTATTGGCCGAAAAATTTGCTGGCAAAGTGGATTGGAGCAAAGTACATTTTTATTGGGGAGACGAACGTTGCGTACCTCCAACGGACAACGAAAGTAATTACAAAATGACGGTAGAGCACCTGTTTTCCAAGATTGAGGTGCCGAAAAAAAACATTAATCGCATATTGGGCGAAAAAGATCCGGTGAATGAAGCCATGCGTTATGCCAATCTGTTGGAAATAGATTTGGATAGGATAGAAGGGATACCGCAATTCGATTTGGTGATTTTAGGTATGGGAGATGACGGACATACGGCATCCATTTTTCCACATGAAATTGAGTTATGGGATTCCGAAGATCACTGCGTTGTGGCCACACACCCAGAATCAGGTCAAAAAAGAGTTTCCATAAATGGAAAAGTAATCAACACGGCTAAAGAAGTGGCCTTTTTGGTGACGGGAGCATCCAAAGCGGAAAAGGTGGAAGCTGTGGTGGAAAAAATCGAAGGCTCCGAAGCTTATCCGGCATCCTTGGTCAACCCATCATCGGGCAATTTAGTTTGGTTTTTGGACGAAGAGGCTGCAGCTAAGCTCAATCAAAATCCATCTTAACGTTTTCACCTTCTAGGAACTCCAAGTATTCATTTACCTTAAAATTGTTGGATTCATATTTGCTGTCGCGCTTAAAGGCAGATTGTTTACGCTCCTTACTTCGTGCAAAACGGCGAATATCCTGTTTGGTCTTTAAAATGAGCCCGGGTACCGTTTTGTTTTTACCGTTCTTATCTTTGGATACCATGGTAAAATAGGAAGAATTGCAATGTTTAACTTCTCCTGTGGTAACATTTTCGGATTCTACGCGAACTCCTACTACCATGGAAGTTTTCCCCGTGTAATTTATGGACGCTTTAAGGGTGAGGAGTTCTCCAACATCAATAGGGTTAAGAAAGTCTACCCGATTCACCGATGCGGTCACACAATAGCTCTGAGAATGTTTGGAGGCACAGGCAAAGGCTATTTGGTCCATTAGATTAAGGATATGCCCTCCGTGTACCTTGCCACCAAAATTGGAGTGGGAGGGTAGCATTAATTCAGTGATGGATACTCTACTTTCTCTGGATGATTTGAATTTTTTCATACTTTGTTGGGGTTTTCATAGAATCCTTTTTTTGAAAGGAGAAATTTGCCATGCAAAATGATTATCAAATATAATCCAAAGCTAAAGGAACTTGCAAGGGAACTCAGACGGAATGCTACAAAATCAGAAGTACGTTTATGGCAAAGATTAAAGCGTGATCAAATGCACGGTTATGATTTTCACAGGCAGAAACCTATAGATGAATATATTGTGGATTTTTTCTGCAATAAACTAAGATTGGCCATTGAAGTGGATGGATATTCACATCAACTGGAAGAAATTTGGGAGAAAGATGTTATTAAGGCGAAAAGGTTGAACGAGTTAGGTATTCAAGTGTTTCGATTTACTGATCATCAGGTTTTAAACGATATGGATAATGTTTTGAGAGTAATCGAGGAGTACATTTTTCAATTTGAAGCTAATAGACCTACACCTCCCTCAATCCCTCCTTTTTAGGAGGGAAGTTATTTCCTCTCTAAAAAGAGGGCTAGGGGTGTGTCATCTAATTCCTAAAAATCGGTGATTTTTCAGAGTTTACTTCTGTGATAAAATATTTGGTATCGCCTAACCAGAAAAATGTAGCGTAGCGTTCTTTGTAAGTGACTTTAATGTATTGACCTTGAAACTCCTTCATTTTCTCAATGATTTCCTTTTCATTATCCTCCACGGAGAACGAAAATACATTGGTGCCGGACAACCCTTGGCTGATCTGCCCTTCCCACGTTTTCACCAGAACTCCTTTTCTACTGAACTTAATAAGTTCGCCAGACCGGTAGCCTTCGCTGTAGGGTACGTAATAGATAAAAGCCAAATACCCTACAAATCCAACTATAATGGCGGTGATAAAAATCAGTAGGAATTTTTTCATAGTCAGTGTTATTGGTTTAGTTCTTCTAACTCGTCCTCGTCGGCGCGTTTTAAAATAGGTTCAGGAAGGGATTTTTTCGCTTTTGCGCCCATGGTTCTCAATTTTTCAATACGCCCTATAATATTGCCTTTCCCGTCGAACAATTTGTTCATAGCATTTTTATACTCCCCTTTGGCATCGTCCATTTTTTTCCCTACTTGGGTCAAATCTTGCATAAAACCTACAAATTTATCGTAGAGAGCGCCTGCCTGTCGTGCTATTTCCATAGCGTTTCTTTGCTGTTTTTCGTTGCTCCACATCGAATCTATGGTACGTAGCGTTGCCAACAGCGTGGAAGGCGTAACAATCACGATGTTTTGTTCAAAGGCTTTATTATATAGAGAGTTATCTTCATTGATCGCAATGGCGAACGCAGGCTCTATCGGTACGAACATCAATACAAAATCGGGACTTTCCATTTCGTAGAGGTCTTCGTATTTTTTAGCCGAAAGCTGCTCCACGTGCCTGCGCAAGGAGTTGATATGATCTTTTAAGAACTTGGGCCTGTCGTCTTCCTCTGCATTTGTATAGCGTTCGTAATCCGTTAGGGAAACCTTGGAATCCACGACCATTTTTTTACCATCGGGCAGGTGGATGATCACATCGGGCATAACACGACTACCATCTTCGCGTTTAAAGCTCTGTTGAACACTATATTCCCTATCTTTTTCCAAGCCAGACTTTTCAAGCACGCGTTCCAATACCAATTCTCCCCAATTTCCTTGCATTTTGCTATCGCCTTTCAGGGCTTTGGTCAGGTTTTCGGCCTCTTGGGTTATTTTGAGGTTTTGCGTCTGCAAGGTGAGCAATTGCTCTTTAAGAGCAGAGTGAATGCTTATGTTTTCCTTTTGGGATTTTTCTACTTTTTCTTCGAACTCCTTTATTTTTTTGTTGAGGGGCGTCAGAATATTTTCAATGTTCTCCTTGTTGCTCTTGGTGAATTTCTCGCTTTTCTCGTCCAAGATTTTATTGGCAAGGTTTTCAAACTCTTTCGTGAATTTTTCTTGGAGTTTTTCGACTTCTTCCTTTTGTTCTTTGATTTTCTGTTCCAAATTGTCGGAATTGGCTTCTTCTCTTGCCAATTTTATTTCCAAACTTGAATTTCTTTCACGAATGCTGTCTAGTTCCTGCTTGAGTTCAGATATCTGATTTTCTGATTTCTGATTTCTATCTTCCCAAACACTCTCGGTAGATTTGGTTTTCAGTTTTTGAATATACATCCCCACAAAAAGCCCAATGACCAATGTAAAGACGCCTATAATGATGTAAATAAGTTCTGTGCTCATTAAAAAGTTTCTGAAGGATAAAGATAACGGATTCCGTTTGAAGCCGAAATGGAAAGTGTACTTACTTATTCACTTTAAAAGAACCCGTTTTTCCATCAAACTGAACCATTTCCGACGGAAACAATTGGTCAAAGTGTTTTTGTTCGATGAGTTGACAAGGGTCTCCGAAGGGATGTTCCTTTCCGTCCAAAATCAATATCCGGTCACATAACTGAATGGCCAATTCGATTTCATGCGTGGTGAACAGGATGGTTTTTTGTTTGTTGTGTGCCAATTCCTGAAGCATTTTTAAAATCTGCACTTTATGGTACAGGTCCAAATGCGTGGTAGGTTCATCCAAAAGAATCAAAGAGGTGTCCTGTGCCATGGCCCGTGCCACTAGTACCCGTTGCAATTGCCCATCACTCAGTTCGTGGCATTTGTTGTTACGGAGTTCGTCCAGCAAAAAGGCATCCAAACTCGCCTGAATCTGTTGTTTGTCTTCTTTTGTCAAAGTACCTAGCCAATTGGTGTAGGGCTGCCGTCCCAAGGCAATCAATTCCTGCACCGTTAGATTTTTTGAAGCGGGTTGTTCCGTAAGCACCACACTTAGTTCTTTGGATAATGTGGCTGTGTTAATTTTTTCCAATGGTTTACCATGCAAAAGAATATCACCGGAAAGTTTGGGTTGAAACCCTCCCAAAGTGCGCAACAAGGTCGATTTTCCGATACCATTCACCCCTACAATACCACAGAGCATACCGGCCTCCAAATTAAAATTGATGCCTTTGGTTACTGTCTTGGTACCATATCCAATGGACAAATCTGTAATGGATAATATATTTTTTCCCGTATGTGCCATTAGAACATCATTTTACGTTTACGGACCAATAGCCAAATCACTACAGGAGCACCCACCAAGGATGTAATCGCATTTATCGGCAATACACTGGCAGAATTGGGCAATTGCGCCAAAGTGTCGCACAGCAGCATTAAAATGGCGCCGTACAGCATTACAGCCGGAATCAGGACTTTATGTTCCATCGTATCAAAAATCTGTCTAGTCAAATGGGGTACGGCCAAGCCTACAAAAGCTATGGGCCCCGCAAATGCAGTAATTCCGCCCGCCAATAGTCCGGTGGCGATGATGATGGTAAATCTGGATTTTTTTAAGGAGACCCCCAAGCTTTGCGCATAGTTCTCACCCAATAGAAAAGCGTTCAATGATTTTATAGAGGCAATGCTTAATATTACTCCAATGGTAACGATGCTTCCTAACAAAAGCAGTTGGTTTACAGATAGGTTGCCCACACTTCCAAAAGACCAAAAATTGAAACGTTGTAAATCCTCGGCGCTGGAAAAATAGGCTAAAACGCTTACGATTGCTGAAGTAATACTGCCGAACATCAATCCAATGATCAACAAGGCCATGGTGTCTTTTACCCGTTGGGCCACGATCATAACCGTCAATAGAACCAAAAAGCTACCAATACTTGCGGCGATGGAAAGGGTGATATCACCCAAAAATGATAAAGAAGTGTACCCGGCCGAAATAGAAGTGCCCATTAAAAGAATAGCGGCACCCAAACTGGCTCCAGAACTAATCCCAAGCACAAATGGGCCTGCTAAGGGGTTCCTGAACAGCGTTTGCATTAAAAGTCCGCTCAAAGCAAGTCCAGCTCCCACCAATATGGAGGTGAAAGCCTTCGGTACCCGATAATCCCAGATGATATACTCCCACGAAGCGATTTTTGGGGATTCTCCGAACAATGTGGACAACATATCGGCAAAAGGTATGGTGACCGATCCGGAACTTATGCTCAATAACCAAGAGCACAGCAATGCCAACACCATGAGTGCAAAGGAAAATCGATATGTTCGGGAACCATGCATTTAGGGTAATGGTTTAATAAATTGCAGTTCGTGCTCCGTCAATAATTCAGGATGCAATATTTTGATGAGGTCTCTTAAAACCAAATCGGGTCTATGGGGAGCTAATTCATAAAAAATGAGCCCTCCTGTTTCACCTTTGTCGATTGCATTGGAATAGACTTTTTTATTTTTAAAAGCATCGAACTGTTGATGATGTGGATTGGCCTCGGCTAAACCGGTATATGTGGTCTCTGCTGATGGATTGAACCAAAATTCGGCATCTTGGGCTTTCTCCAAAACCGATTCCAAACTGAGTCCTATGCTGCCTGTTTCAGTATTGTCTGTCCAAAGATAATCTGCATTGGCATCCTCTAAAAATTGGGCCATCCAGCTTTTTCCACCAGCTACGTACCATACATCTTTATAGAGTCCACCGGTTAAAACCGTTGGTTGACTTAGTGCATTTTGGGCGATTTCTTTGGCTTTTTGGTATGAAGATTCAACGGATGCAAAAATACTGTCGCCCAAGGCCTCTTTTTCAAAGAAAGGTGCAAAGAACTTGATCCACTCCGCTTTTCCCAAAGGTGTATGCTCCACCCAGTCACCGTTATAGACCACGGGTGTCCCTGCCTTTTTAATAATGTCGTAAGCCTTATTTTCGTTATTGATGCTAAACCCAACAATCAGTTCTGGATTCAATGCAAGTACCATTTCTGTGTTGAGCCTATCGTTCATGCCCAAATTTTGAATTTGGCCACTTTCTATTAGTTTTCTGGCCTCGGGGGTGGAAATATAGTCTGTATTCGGAAAACCGACTACGGTGTTCAGTTCGTTGAGCTGTAGCAACGGTTGAATATGTGTAGTAGAGGTTAGCACCACTTTTTCTACCGGAGTTCCGATAATGGCATCATAAGCATCACGCGGGAATGAAATGGCTGGCAGTTTTTCCTTTGGCACCAGAGCATATTTAAAACTACCTGACCCTGGCCAGGCTCCAGTGACTTCAACAACTGTAATATCACCTTGATGTTTCACTGTAAAACCTGTAGCGTATGTTATATTTGATGATTTATCCTGATTTTGAACGGGTTGCTTTTTTTTCGATTGTTTGCAACCCATCAAAACCACCAAAATCAAGCTCAGGAATAGAACTGACCACTGTTTTTTTGCCATGAGTCAAAAGTAAGATTATTTAAGTATTTATAGATTCTAAGAAACCTCATCATTAAAGTCAAAATTGTTATGTCGAGCGTAGTCGAGACATTTTAGACCCTTCGACTGCGCTCAGGGTGACAGACGAAAAATCATTGTAAAGTTTTGCATAAAAGATTAAACAGTTTGATTAGCTTTGACACCGAATTTTGGTTCGCACGGAGTTTCCGTGGGATTAAAAGGGAATCCGGTGCAAAACCGGAGCTGTTCCCGCAACTGTAAGTATGTGCCGAATCGGCACTGATGTTTTTTGAGCATCAGTACGTAGTAGGCGATTGTCTCTTCTTCAAAGCCACTGCCCAATGGGTGGGAAGGTAGGAGACAAAACACAAGCCAGGAGACCTGCCAGATTCAAACAAACAATGTTAAACTTTCGGGATAAAAGTTTACGTATGCATCACATACTATTCTCCCGTTTATTCAATTAAACGAAATGAAAAAAAATCATTTATGGTTAATTACCGCCCTATTGGCGGGTAAGGGGATTTTTGCGCAAAATGTACAGCAAGATTCACTTAAAGTGCAACAACTGGACGAGGTTGTTGTAAGCGATTCAAAATTCGAGTTGAAACGAGAAAACTCAGGTAAAACGGTCATCAAGATCACTGCAGAGGAAATGCAACGCAATCAGGGCAGAACGGTCGCTGAGATCATCAACACCAAAAGCGGTATCGAGATTGCTGGAAGCCGCGGTAGGGACGGTGACGTTCTAGGGGTGTATGCCAGAGGAGGTCGAGGTCGTCAGGTTTTGATTATTATCGATGGTGTTCGTGTACAGGACCCGTCTACATTTTCCGCAGAGTATGACCTTCGGTTACTTGCTCCCAACACCATCGAATCCATTGAGATCATTAAGGGAGCGGCAAGTACGCTTTATGGAACCAATGCGGTAACGGCTGTGATCAACATTACTACAAAAAAGAGTTCCAAAAAGAAGATTGCCGGTAATTTTGAAACGAGCGTAGGGACTAATCAGACCGCCGAAGATCAGAATTACAATATAGGAAGTATTCAAAATTCCGCTAATGTAAACGGTACTTTCGGCAAGTTCAATTATGGGGTTGATTTTTCCAATAGATACAAAAGTGGACTTTCCGCTGCGGTGACACCTGGGAATGAAGAGGACATTTTCTCTCACTTTAGCACTAATATAAAACTGGGCTATCAGTTTGCAGAAAGCTTTGGGGTACAGGTTTATGGAAACCAGACCAAGTTTAAAAATGAATACGATGCAACCATGGCCGAAGCACCCAATTTGGGAGAGAATGAACAGCAGCGTGTTGGTTTGTCCTCTGAATTTGGTTATGGCAAGGGTTCCATACATCTTAATGCGGCCCATACGGATTATGAGTCCGTGGCCAACGATACCTTTGGTGAAAGTGTTACTAAGGGAAGTAATTGGGTGTTGGACGTTTACAACAAATATGTTTTTGGAGAACAGTTTTATACCATTTTAGGGGTGAACTATATTAAGGACGAGGCTATTTTTGCGGATGAAGTAGACTTTACCATTGTTGACCCTTATGCGAACATGGTCTATGTTTCAGATTTTGGATTTAATTTGAATGCGGGTGCGAGACTGAACAATCACTCTGAATATGGTAATCATTTTGTGTACAATGTGAACCCATCCTATGTTTTTGATACGGAAAATGGCTATGTGAAGTTGATGGGGTCGTATGCTACATCCTACATCACACCTAATTTAACACAATTGTTCGGCGCCTTTGGAGGAAATCCAGCATTGGAACCAGAAGAAAACTCGACGATTGAAGGTGGTATTGAATTTAAATTAAACAATTCGTTTCGTATCAGTACTGTCTATTTTGATAGGA
Organism: Allomuricauda sp. TMED12; assembly: GCA_002167435.2. Lineage (GTDB taxonomy): Bacteria > Bacteroidota > Bacteroidia > Flavobacteriales > Flavobacteriaceae > Flagellimonas. The sequence goes on along the minus strand of NHBR02000009.1, from coordinate 77,767 downwards.
ACGAGACCAATACCATTGGGTATGATGCCAATTTTATGAGCATAAATGTTGCAGATGAAATCAATGCCAATGGGGTGGAAGTGGAAGCTACTTGGCTGCCTTTGGCCAATTTAAGTTTTAACGTCAACTATACTTTCACAGAAAGGAAAGGGGACAATGCGATTCGTATTCCCAAGCACAAGGCCAATGTATCTTTGTGGTATCGGTTTTGCGAATCTACAGATGCCTCTTTGACCTATGCTTACACGGGAGAACGTTTTGATACGGATTTTACGACTTTTTCCGATTTGGCTTTGGAACCGTTTTCCTTGCTTAACATTTCCATTCGGCACGAACTGATCAATAACAAACTGAATGTATTCCTGAATGTGGATAATTTATTGAATGAGGATTACAGAGAATTGCTTGGCTTCACGACCCGAGGTAGAAACTTTAGGGTGGGCCTCAACCTGAACCTTTAAAAAAAGAAAAGCGGCCAATCGGCCGCTTTTCTTTTCTAATTAATGAAAAATCAATAAACTTTTCTGGTACCAAACTTACTTTTAACTATATAAATGTTTTTAGGCAATGAGTTCAAATAGTCTTCTTCTTCGTCCTCTGTTGCAAATGTTTTAGTGATTACTTTACTACCAGACATATTATAAATATCTACCGTGTAAGGAGACGAAATCGAGTTAGAATTCGATTGTGCTTGAAAGCCTTCAATGGGTGAAGGGGGGCAAAAAACGCATCCACCAGATGAGTTGTCTCTATATTCGATTCTAATTGGCCAAACAAATCCTTTTGTTGTGCCTCCGTTGATAGAGTAGCGCACATGTAAATAGTAAGTTTGGTTATGATTTAGTGTAACACTAACATCATTTGTCCTTAATCTGATATTGCTACTGCGAAAAGTTTGTGTTCCAGAAGGTACACGATTTGGTATCGATATTAAATCAAAATTGTATTCCTCTGTCCCTATATTGCCACCATTACATGAAGCACCTAAAGTTGAGCAAGTGGAAAGATAGGTTTTAATATCTACATTTCTCCAACCAAAGTTAGTACCGTTGGTTCTTGTTGTAGTCTCAATTGTGAAATATTCAGTATAGGACTGACCAATATTACTTATATAAATTGTGGGAGTACTACTCCCTAGGTTTGAAATATGTCCGCCACTATTAATAGTGGCTTGAGTCAAACTAACATTTACGGTTGACCCAATGCACCAATCCTTAACTTTTAATGTATCTCCTTGGATGTAAGTGTACGTAGTTGCATCTTCCAAGTTTACATTCACCCTTACTCTAAAATTAAAATTAGCTTCAGAATCATTCCAACCAGCCTGGAAAGAATTTATTGTCACATAATAGGAAGAGCCAGTACCTGAAGATGCTGAAACAGTTTGTATAGTAGTCCAGTTGCCATTGTTCAGAACTTGTAAACTATAACTGTCTACATAGTAATATTCGTTTACAACCGAAGACCATTTTAAAGTAAGGCTTTGTATTCCACAATTAGAATCATGTGCGGTTACTTTATTATGAACAATAGGCTTTGTTCCATTAAAAACAAAGACGTCATCAAAGTCATCAAATTGAGCAGAGGAGCTCCAGATTGAAAATACAACCAATACATTGGTTAAGAGTAATTTTTTAATCATAGTTAACAGATATTTAAGTGTTACTGCTAAAGTATTAAAAAAATATTTTTTATAAGAAAAAACCTACATAAAATTTACTTTAATATTATTTTTTCATTCTTATAAAAGTTGATGTCATATTATAATTGCTAAGAGTTGATTTTAATTGCCTTCGAAACTATTGCTGGATAGACTATCATAGATTATATTCAAACCGTTTTTAAGCATGATTTTTTCTAACGTGTTCAAAATATGTAGATTACAAAAAGGTTGGTCTTATTGATTCAATTGCAATGGCTTGTCCAAATACATGTTATCCTTTAAAGGTGTATGGAACCTGGAACTGGTGAAATGTTCTGCGAGCATTTCCACTGTAAAGTCAATTTTGGCAGATTCTCCTGTGATTTCTTGTAGCGCACGGGCCAATAGCGGCTCGTTGACATCACCCAAAACACCAAGATTGGTCAAATCTTCACTTAGGGCAATATCTGGAACCAGTCCGTCAATATAATCGGAATTCCCGGCTGCGTTTACATTTATTCCCACCAAAGGCTGCAATCCCCACGTATTTTGTGAGTTGATATCACCTTCTCGGTCGCTGTTGTAAATAAAGGAATTACCTGGGTCGTCTACCAAAGTAATCGAGAACTCGATTTTACCACTGGTAACTTCTCCAATATGGATAACTTCGATGTAGGGGTCAAGTCCGTTCATCACCAATTCGCTGGCTGAGGCAGAATCGCCAGTAGCAATAACAAAAACCCTGCTCAGGTTTAGCGAGTTAATTGCACTTGAACCTGTGGAGCTTGCAAAATAATCGGTTAAAAACTCATCGCTCAATTGTGCCTGTACCTTAGCATTCCAACGTTGCCTAATATAAACATCGCTTGTATTGGTACCATAAATCATACTTGACAAAAGTCGAGAAGTATTAACAGAGCCTCCAGGGTTGTAGCGCATATCCAAAACCAGCTCGGTAGCGCCATCGGCTACAAATTGTGCAAAAACTGTGTTCAAATCTTCATTAAAGCTGCTCAAAAAGCGGTTGTACATTAAATAGGCAACTTTGGTGCCATTTACATCCAAAGTTTCGGCAATCAAAATAGGGTCTTCCACCTGATTCTCTATTTTCGTTAGGACAACTTCTTTGGCACTGTCTGAAATTGTATTATTTGTAATGGTTGCCATTCCCAGAGTATATGTGCTATTATCACCAAAAAGCAGGGTTCGATAATTACTAACGGTAAGTTGTACCCCATCTACGCGGGTAAAGAACTCCCCACGGGAAATATCTTTGGTCGATGCGTCCGAATCGGGCACAATATACTGAACGAAGCCAAAAACATTGTCGGTGTCACCTATTAGTCCCAATCCAAATTCCAGACCGTTGCTTTGGGAGATACCCGAGAGATTGTTTACCAACTCTTTGTAGTCTTCATTTTCAGTACTGAAACGGTCTGTTGCGTTTTCATTCCCAACTATTCTACTGTGATTGTTGCAAATACTGTAATAAAAATTTTCCGGATCGGGGTATGATTCCAAAAATGCGGTATACTCTGCATTTGTTGTAAATCTGTCATCGGCTAAATCGGCAACATCGGCCTGCCAAAAATACCAGAGGTTCATGGCTTGCCACATAAAATTTTGTGAGGTTACATCGGCAGTTGGGTCTGGATTCGGGGTGGGTCCATTATTGATGCCGTCATCGTTACTACAGGACAAAAACACCAAAGAGAGTCCTAAAAAAAGGAAGAAATACTTTTTCATAGCTTAATTTTTATTGAATTTACTCAAATTTTATTCCAAAATTTAATAGAGGTGTAGGTTGGCTTGAGTAAAATTATATGCTTTTACATATAAATTTGCCCTGCAAAATAGCCTTATATAAGCAATTAGCAAATTTTTTGTAACAATTTTCGATATGTATCGTCGTGATAGTGTAGGTCGATAAGAAAGACACAAAAACAACTAAGACAACCAAATGAAACAAACAGAATTTTTAAATGTGGTTTTACCTTTTAAGGATAAACTTTACAGGCTTGCAAAGCGCCTGTTGGTTTCCAGGGAAGAAGCTGAAGATGCCACTCAGGAAATTTTGTTGAAGTTGTGGTCAAAAAGTGAGTCTATGGAGGAGTATAGAAATGTAGAAGCTTTTGCCATGACGATGACCAAAAACTTTTGTTTGGACCGATTAAAATCCAAACAAGCAGGGAACTTAAAATTGGTTCACAGTAACTATAGCGACGAAAACACCTCCTTACAAAAACAGTTGGAGGCGAAGGACAGCTTAAGTTGGATGGAACGGATTATGGAAGACCTGCCAGAACAACAAAAAATGATATTGCAGCTACGGGATGTAGAGCAATATGAGTTCGATGAGATATGCGAACTCTTGGACATGAAACCGACCGCAGTGCGCGTAGCATTGTCGAGGGCAAGAAAAACAGTAAGAGAAGAATTAATAAAAAAACATAACTATGGAATTGGGTAACATAGAAAAAATATTGGAGAAGTATTTCGAGGCCACTGCATCAGTGGATGAAGAAAGAACACTTAGGGCGTATTTTTCACAAGATGAGGTAGCACCACATTTAGAACAATACAAACCCATGTTCAATTACTTTTCCATGGCCAAGGAAGAAAAGTACACCAAGCAGGTACCATTAAAACCTAGAGTAAACTATTACAAGTGGCTATCCGTTGCAGCGGCAGTAGTTCTCGCCTTTGGCATTTATTTTGGTAATCAGTACCAAGAAAAAAAGCGTTTGGAGGAACAAAAAGCGGAATACGCTTACCAAGAAACCAAAAAAGCGCTTGAACTCCTAGCAGAAAATTTTAGCCGCGGAACAGAAAAAGTGGCCTACCTCAACGAGTTCGAACAAGCAAAACAAAAAATTTACAATAACAATTAAAAAACGTAACAAAATGAAAAAGTATATTTTAATCGTAGTAATGGCTTTATTGCCTTTGGCTGGTTTTTCACAATCAGTTTTTGACAAGTTCGAGGACCTGGATGATGTGACCACGGTAATCGTGAACAAGAGTATGTTCAATTTATTGGCAAAGATTGATGTAGAAGTAGATGATCCTGAAGCACGCGATTTTATGGAAATTGCCAGTAGCCTTAAAAGTTTAAAAGTTTTTACAACCGAAAACAAGAGTATTGGAGATGATATGAAAGCTTCTGTGGACAGCTATTTAAGATCAGCCAAAATGGAGGAACTTATGCGTATCAAGGACAAAGATGCCAATGTGAAATTCTACATTAAGGAAGGAAAAGATTCAGACCATGTGAGCGAACTGTTGATGTTCGTGACCGGAATGAGCGAAGTAGAAGCCAACGGGCATAAATTTGAAACGGTAATATTGTCACTTACAGGTGATATAGACCTTAACAATATCAGTTCGTTGACCAAGAAGATGAACTTGCCCGAAGAGCTAAATGAAGCTGGCAAGAAGAACTAGATCATAGATCGGTTGACAATAATCGGTTGGAAAGTGTAACAAAATACACAGAAGCCCAACTAATTATTGTCAACTGAATTTTGAGTTTACAGAATCAATCAAAAAAATAAAAAAATGAAACATGTAATTAAATCCATAATGGTAGCCGGGGCTTTGCTTCTGGCTTCGTGTGCTTCGCAGCCAAGTCTGCAGGAGTATTATGTGGACAATTCGGAGAATCCGAACTTTTTGTCCATAGACGTTCCTGCCAGTATCCTTAAAATGGATGAAGTAAATTTGAACGAAACACAAAAAGAAGCTATCGAATCGCTCCGTAAGTTCAATCTATTGGCCTTTAAAAAGAATGCCGATAATGAAGTTGAGTACGAGATTGAAAAGAAAAAGGTACGTGAGATTTTGAAAGGTGACGACTTTGTTGAGCTGATGAAAATCAATTCAAAATATGGCAAGGGAGTTATAAAGTATTTGGGTGATGAGGATGCCATAGATGAGGTGATTATTTACGGGGATAGTAAAGAAAGAGGGTTTGCCTTGGTAAGAGTACTGGGGAAGGATATGAACCCAGCTCATATCATACAATTAATGCAGGCCATTCAAAAATCCGATTACAAAGGGGAAGGACTTGGTGAAATCGGAGATTTTCTAAAAGGCTAAGACCAATCATCATAAATTTGAAAAGGGGCGACAATTGTCGCCCCTTTTTGTTTTGTAGGATAAAAAACGTGACCTAGTTTAGTATCTTAGTGTCTCATAATAAGAACACTAACAAAACCAAGGCATTATGGAAAAAGCACAAGAATGGTTCGATTACGGAATTGAACTTGCGAAGGAATTTGGACCTAAACTGATTACGGCACTTATCATCTACATTGTAGGTATGTGGGTGGTGAAAAAAATCATTGGTGGAACCCGAAAGGTAATGTCCAAAAGTAAATATGACGAATCCCTACAGAAATTCTTATTGAACCTATTTTCTTGGGCTTTAAAGGTATTTTTGATCATAATTGTTATTTCCCGATTGGGTGTGGATGTTACCACCTTTGCTGCGGTTATTGCCGCTGCCGGTTTAGCTGTTGGTTTGGCGTTACAAGGTTCACTCTCCAATTTTGCTGGAGGTGTGTTGATCATGATATTCAAGCCCTATAAAATTGGGGACCTGGTTGAAGCTCAGGGTATTTTGGGAAAAGTGAAGGGCATTGAAATTTTCACCACCAAACTCATAACGCCCCAAAATAAACTTGCGATCATACCCAATGGGGCCATGGCCAACGGAAACATCATCAATTATACCGCCGAGGGGAAAATGAGAGTTGATACTGTAATTGGAGTTGGCTATGATGAGGACATCAAAAAAACTAAAGAAGTACTTTTGAAAGTATTGACCTCTAATGAAAAGGTACTTAAAGATCCGGCGCCATCCGTAAATGTTCTTGAATTGGCGGACAGTTCGGTGAATTTTGCGGTTAGGCCCTATTGCAATCCCGAGGACTATTGGGATGTATATTTTGCAACCCATGAAAATTGTAAAATCGCTCTGGACGAAGCCGGAATCGAAATTCCATACCCACATCAAGTGGAAATACACAAAAACGCTTAGGAATAACTGTCACATCGAGCGCAGTCGAGATGTCTTAGTTGGTTCTCGACTTCGCTTGAACCGACAAAAACTTAAACCCCGGTATAATTCGTTGGGGTTATTTTTTGGATGTATGTTATGACCAAAAAACATTCTTTGGTCATAACAATAAAAATACTACATTTAAACATCCAAAGCCTTAATAGGTTTCCGTTCGGATTCTTATGTTAAGACTTATTATTTTCTAGCCTGCTACGGCAGATAACCTCCTTGAAAATTTTCAATCTCACAAATCAACCTCATAGGATATGGGCGGTATTTCCCATTTTCCTTGAGTTTTTAGTATCCAAAACTATGATACTAGCTGTACTCATAACATGAATTAGTAACTAATAATTCAATTATATATGAAGACAAGTAAATTTAGTTTTTTGATTTTGGGCGTGTTATTTTCATTTACTACAGTAAGGTCACAAGAGTTTAAATTAGGTGGCGGACTTTCTTTAGGCACTGAATCCAGTGTTGATGAAGATTTTTTGGGAGACCCAGCCTTTGGTATAAACCTACGAGGTCTGTACAAAATAACTGAAAAATGGGGAGTTACTGGAGGGGCAACCTATTTCTTTTCCAAAGCGCCCGAACCTCTCGAAAGCACCGTTTATGCATTCAATTTTGACGGAACCTATTCCTTTGTGACCAATGGTACATTGGATTTTTATGGATTGGTAGGTTTCAATGTTGGGTATATTAAGGTAGAGAACACGGAAGATAATCTGGAGGCGGATGACACCTTAACCGGAATGGAATTGGGTATTGGAATTATGACCCGGATGGGTCTCTTCCTTGAGGCTAAAGCAGATGGTGCTTTGGAACAAGGACAATTTACATTGGGTTATTTATTAAAACTATAAAAATGAAAAAGAAAATTTTATTACTGCTCATCATTTTTATTAGTTCCTGTTGTAAAGAAGATGATACCGCCCTAGTATGCATTTCAGACTGTACCGTGGTCCAAGGTCAAATCGTAACATCAAATGGGAAACCCTTGGCGAATATTCCAATAGAATTTAGACACAATTCAAGCCGACCTTACAGTAGTTCGATAAGAAGAATCAAAAAAGCTACAACTGATGAAAATGGCTACTATAATATGGAATTCTTTATTGAGAGTGATGAGCTTGGTTCAGAAGCTAAAGGTCATTTTGAGCTAATAATCGATTATAGTAGATTAAATGGAGACGTATACATGAATAATAGTCCCTTTTATGACATCAATATTTCTTCAATAAATAGTCGTGATACAACCATTACAATGGATTTTTACAATCCCAAAAAAGCATATATCACTGTAAACCTAAATGGTTTTAATCCGAGTACTGGGGATGATTATTTTAGGTTAGAATCATTTTTTCCTTCTGGAATAAAAAGTGAAAAGAATAATATATGGGGCTTTGATTATTTATTGGGTTATGGTACAAGTTATGAAGCAACCTCAGCAAATTCCAAAATTGATAGTGTTTTGGTTGCAGAAAATGATAATAATTGGGTCAGTATCCGGAGACGGAAGGATGGGGTAGGTTTAATGGACCAAGACACTATTTTTTTTGTTCCGGAAAACAATACAATTGAACTGAATTTTACCTACTGATGAAATACAAGACCATGTATTTTTTCTAATCATTTGTTAAACAGCACCCCCCAATCCATAAACTTAAATCTATTTAACATGAAAAAGACAATTTTAGTACTATTAATCATTTTCAACGCTTCTTGTCGCAAAGAGGATGATACCGCCCTAGAGTGCCTTTCAGACTGTACCGTGGTCCAAGGCCAACTGGTAACGGCAAAGGGCGAGCCCTTGGAAAATATACCGATAGAATTCAGGCATAACCTTGGTGTAGTCATTGGCAGTTCAATTAGAAGGATCAAAAAAACAACTACAGATAAAAACGGATTTTACAAAATGAAGTTTTTTATTGAGAACGAGGAACTGGGTGCTAATGCCGAAGGATTTTTTCAATTGATTATTGATTACAGTGGGTTAGATTCCGATATTTTTATGGTTACCAACCCATTTTATGACACTTCAATTTATTCAATAGGTAAACGTGATACAACTATTACAATGGATTTTTACAACCCTAAAAAAGCTTACATCACCGTAAACCTCAATGGTTTTAATCCGAGTACCGAAGATGATTATTTTGAAATTAGGTCACTTTATCCAGTTGGCTTGAAAATAGGTGAAAATGAATTCATCAATTCTGAATATCAAATTGGATATGATGGTAATGAATCATACGCAAATTCCTTTAACACAAAAGTGGATAGTGTACTCGTAGCAGAAAGTGATTTCAATTTAATAAGCCTATCTAAACGAAAGAACGGAGGAGAAGTAATTGATGAGTACCACGAAATCTTTGTGTCTGAAAATTCAAACAAAGAATACAACTACGATTATTAAATATCATATTAACGATAATAGAAGTTTTAATAATTCTACAACTGTCCAATACTTTTAATGGCACTTAACCTATAAAAAATGAAAACAAAAAAACTATTTTTACCCTTTTACTCTATTATACTTTACCTTTTTGCATTCATCTGCTGCCTTTCGGCCAATGCCCAATTGCATTTTGACCTAGAGGTCGCCAACAAGACCAATGAGGTCTTTGGCCCATTGGACAAAAGCAAGATTCCCCACAGCATGCTATTGGACTACGGGTACGATTTTGTGGACGTGCCCAATTACGATGGCGTGTTGCGGGACAACAATTATATTGTCCCCTCTGTATTCCGCGATCTATACAATAGCGTGGTCTCCATGCGTACCTCCCTGGTGGTGCCCGAACTGGTGGACCCCATTGCCCTGGAGCAAGATTGGAAGAGCATGGCCAAGTCCCATGCCGCAAAATTTGGAAAAAAGCCCTTGACCACGGCCATAACACTCAATGGATTGTACTACCATTATTCCCGCATACGGCCCGATGCCCTCGATGAAGGATTGATCCAAATCATTGACGGTAAAAAATATGGAGATGTGTATAAAGGGACCAACTGGCAAAACCCCTACGAAACCAAAGAGGTATTCGCCATCACTTTGCCGCGAACCCGCATCAGCAGTTCCACCATATCCCTGTTGCTGGAAGATTCCGAATGGCGTACCAACCAAGCCACCTTGGTAGAAAGTTTTGCCGTGGACTTTGGGGATGGTGGTGGATTTCAACCCTTGGAATTGGGCACTACCCTAAACCATGACTTTGCCGAAGATGGTGATTATGTATGGACCTTTCGATTACAACTGACCAACAATACCTTTAGGTATTGCCGCACCCCAGTAAAGATTACGGGCAAGGCCACGCAGCAGACCTTGACTGCACGAAACCCAGCTTGCATCGATAAGCTTTGGGAAGAAACCATTACTGCTTCCAAAGCCTATATGGGGGTGAAAGGGGTGGCCAAGCTACAAATAGCCCCAGCTAAAGAATGTGACAAAATCCATAAACCCTTGATTGTGGTAGAAGGTTTTGATTCTGGATTGACTGGAAATCATCCTAATTATGGCGATACATATTTACAAGAGTTTTTAGATAAGACAGTTGATAATTCGACCAGTCAAGAATTAAAGAATTTGATTTCGGAAGACACCGAAGAAAGTTTTGACATTATTTATGTAAATTGGGAGAACGGTACCGACTGGCTGCAGCGAAACGCCTATGCCTTGGAGGCAGTAATAGAATGGGTCAACGAGAACAAGGAAGACAACGCGGAACCCAATGTAATCTTGGGGCAAAGTATGGGCGGGGTAATCGCCCGCTATGCTCTCCGCGATATGGAGAACAACAACCTGGACCACGATACCAGCCTGTACATAAGCCACGATGCCCCGCACCAAGGGGCCCATGTGCCCCCGGGAGCGCTGTATATGGTAAGGCATGTCCTCAACGAACTCATCACAACACCTATTGGCGATGTCTCTGTGGCCATAGCGAGTGGGGCCTATCCAGTGAACGAGGGAAGAAAATTAATAGACCAGCCGGCCGTACGGCAGCTTTTGATCAATTGGGTCGATGTAAACTACGAAATCAATAATCAGGCTCATGAGGCCTGGCAGGATGAGCTCAATGCCATGGGCTATCCACAGCAGACACGGAATATTGCGCTCAGCAACGGCAGCCATTGCGCACAGCCGTATGGTATTGAACCCAGCCAAACCTTGGCGCGGCTTAAAGGTACAGGCTCTACTATGCCACTTTCAGATGCCATAACATTTTTAACGGGAACTGGATTTTTGATTGGGGCCGCTTTGGGCGATATTCAAGCAGCATTATTGGGCTTTTTGCCCGGAAAAACAAAGCTAAAGACAGATTTTCATATCTGGGCCTTTCCAGGAGGGGAAGAAGGCTGGGTGTATAAAGGCTGGATTCAATATGAGAAAAAATTTCTTTGGGTAGCTCCCTTGATGCGAACCATAACCAACAAAACGTTTCCTTTTCCCGAGGAGACATTGCTTTTGGATGATTTTCCGGGTGGTGCCATGCCCTTTCTCAACACCATAGACGAAATTGATGAGTATGAAAGCAATATTTTTGCAACCTACAATCTTACTCTCGACCTCACTTATGACATCAACTTTGTTCCGACCACCAGTGCATTGGATGTGGGCAGCAATAATGTTATAATTGATGAAGAAGATTTTTTGCGGATATATTCCACAGCGAACCCACCACCGCAGGAATTGGAAATTCCTTTTGATAATTATTCCACCACCTATTCAATTTCAGGGGCCAATGCCGACCATATCTCGTTCAATCGTACCAATGGGGATTGGTTGGCCAAAGAACTTGCACAAAATGCTGAATCTTTTGATTGTTCCTTTTTATGCAAGGAGTTCACAATAGAGGGCAGTTCTAAACTATGCGATGAAGAGCTATATTTTGTAAATGTGGGAGACAATGTGCAGGTCCATTGGAGTTCCAGTAATCCCGAAGTAGCTTCGCCAACAGACCCTAATAGTGCTGCAACAGCTTTTATAACTGCTCCGAACACTTTTAGCGAACAAATTACCATTACAGTAACCCTGACCTCCGAAGGTTGTGGAAATGAACCATTGGTTTTGGAAAAAGTAGTCTATACAGGTAAACCTAGTCTACCTTCAGATTTGTGGGGACCAGAGGTTGTATTGACCGGGGCCTTGGTGCAATATTATGGCGGACCAGCGGAAGGAGCGGATTATTACGAATGGTGGTTGCCACACCCTTTTGAGGTAGTAGACCAATTTGATTATTTCGGAGATAATTGGCAGATAAGAAGTACTAACACTTATTATGATGTTGCTGACGTTTTTACTGGATATGCAAAAATTGAAGGTTGGGTGCAGCTTATGGGCGTAAACGAATGTGGGAAAGGTCCGGTTAAGAAAATTTATGTCCACCATGCTGGAGAAGGTGAAATAGGTGAAGGTGGCATTCCATTGAAACAGAATCCGGATTACCAATCAAATTCCATGAATGAGGAGTTGGACGATAGTGTCATGCTTTATCCCAATACTGCTACTGAAGAGGTGAACATTATTTTGGAATCTACTATGATTCAAGATGGGGTGGCTCCTATTAAGATTTTGGGTGTCACTCTATATCAACAATTGCAGCAAATACCGAAAAAGAGGCTGAGTTTTTCATACCCAGGAGTTACATCAACAATTTTGGATGTTAGGGACATGAGAGATGGATACTATTTTGTTGTAATTGATACCAACTTGGGTCCTGTCACCAAGATTCTTTTGGTTAAATAGATTAGAATTGTCAGCTCGAGTAAAGTCGTGAATCAATTAAGACATCTCGACTGCGCTCGAACTGACACTAACTTAACCCCCGGTTTAATTCGCCGGGGTTATTTGTTTCAACTCAGCTTTAATGGCATCTGAAACGTCCAAGGTTTCAATAAAATCAGCGATGGATTTTTGGGTAATCTTTTCGTGGTTCCCTCAATCACTGGAGTATTTATTCATTCAAAGGGTATCTCATCAACTATATCTGGATGGAGGCTTTAAAATGTTCAGTTGTCTTATCTGCCCTGTAGTGGACCTTAGATGATATTTGGTTTAATTGTTATGCCCAATTGTAACGTAATCGTTTTTAATGAGTCTTCATGATATTGAATAAACATTGTGAATATGAAAAAAATAGCGCTACTATTAACTGCTTTGGTGTTTTCGCTTAATCTGCTATCCCAAACCATTGAACCGAAACCATTTGAATTCCCATATAAAGTATTTGTTTATGATTTACCTACATCATCGAATGGTATAGATTATAGGTTATATATAAGGCCACCTTTAAGAAATCCTGAAAATGGAGAGAAATCTTCTTCATTCTATTTTCTTGATGCATTAAGTTTATTTGTTCCGTCTGCAGCAATGTCTAATAATTATGAATATTTCAATTATATTCCATCAGCCTATTTTATTGGTATAGGTTATAGCAATGAAGCAGATGGAACGCCAAAAGAAGAAAATAGGACGAGAGATTATACACCGACCCAATTCACTCCACCTGATAGCACTCATTTTCTTGCATCCAACCCTGTGGATTATGTTGGATCAGGCGGTACGGATGCATTTTTAAATGTTCTTAAAGAGCAGATTATTCCATTTGTCGAAAAACATTTTGAGGTAAGTGAGTCGGATAGGGTTCTAATTGGAAAATCAATTAGTGGTTTAGCGGCAACACACACGCTTCTCACTCAACCTGACTTGTTCAATCGCTATCTTATCATAAGCCCATCATTATGGTGGGACGACTGGAATTATCCCAGGCATGATAGATATGTTATGAAACAAGTTTCGAGCCTGAACAAGGATTTATTTGGAAATGAAACAAGAGTATATTTTGCGGTAGGTGGAGAAGAAGCTGGATTTGGAATGATTACTGACCTCTATGTTTTGGTCAATAAGCTAAGAATGAAAAGAATTGATAACCTGAAATTATATTTGGATGTACTTGATGGAGAGATACATGAAGGTGTCTTCCCTTCGGCGTTTATGAAAGGAATTATTGGAATTTATTGCAATGAAGAAAAAATTAGACCATCTCCGTCACCGGTTAAATGGGATGATTGATGAAAGGTAAAAAAAGCATTTAGCATAACATTCCGTTCAAGTTATCAGAGGAAGAAAAAAACTAATGGTTGTAGCACGTCCAAACTTGCTAACTCTTTGCAGGAAAGCTCAATGCAACTTCATTATTAATGAAATTCTGATAGGTGTTGCTTAAGCTCAAATCTTTTTTGAAGAAAGCACAACCTAAACCCCAGTGTAATTCGCCGGGGTTATTTGTTTCAACTCAGCTTTAATGGCATCGGAAACTTCCAAGGTTTCAATAAAATCAGCTATGGATTTCTGGTTGATCTTCTCGTTTGTACGCGTTAAACCTTTCAAGGCTTCATAAGGGTTCGGGTACCCCTCTCTTCTTAAAATGGTTTGGATGGCCTCGGCAACCACCGCCCAGTTGTCCTCTAAATCCTGATCAAATTTGGCTCGGTTCAAGACCAATTTGTTCAATCCTTTTAATGTGGACTGGAACCCAACAATAGTGTGGGCAAAAGGGACCCCAACATTACGCAGTACGGTACTGTCCGTAAGGTCACGCTGTAATCTGGAAATAGGTAATTTTGCCGATAAATGCTCAAAAATGGCGTTCGCCAAGCCTAGGTTTCCTTCCGAATTCTCAAAATCAATGGGGTTTACCTTGTGTGGCATGGCGGATGAACCAACCTCTCCCTTTTTTATCTTCTGTTTAAAGTAATCCATGGAAACATAGGTCCAAATATCCCTATCCAAGTCAATCAAGATGGTGTTGATGCGTTTAAGGCAATCGAACAAAGCGGCCATATGGTCGTAATGCTCTATTTGGGTGGTAGGGAAGGAGTGATGCAATCCCAATTTTTCCTGTACAAACTGTTTTCCGAAGGCTCTCCAATCGTTGTTTGGATAGGCTACCTTATGGGCATTGTAATTTCCTGTGGCACCTCCAAATTTTGCAGCACTCGGGATGTCGTTCAATAAATTGAACTGTTCTTTAAAGCGTTCCACAAACACATCGATTTCCTTGCCCAAACGGGTAGGGGAAGCAGGTTGCCCATGAGTTCTTGCCAGCATGGGGATGTTTTCCCATTCCTTGGCAAGCTCCTTAAGTTTGTTGAAAACCTCTAGATACGAAGGTACATACACTTCATTCATGGCTTCTTTTATAGAAAGTGGAATGGCCGTGTTGTTGATATCCTGTGAAGTCAATCCAAAGTGGATAAACTCCTTGTATTTTTGAAGTTGTAAGGCATCAAACTTTTGTTTGATAAAGTATTCCACGGCTTTTACATCGTGGTTAGTGGTTTTTTCAATGTCCTTGATCGCCAGTGCATCTTCCGCAGAAAACTCTTGATAGATTTTTTGTAATTCGGGAAACAGCGCGGTATTGAAATCGCTCAATTGTGGTAAAGGAACCTCGCAAAGGGCGATAAAGTATTCAATTTCTACTTGAACACGGTATTTGATCAAGGCCTCTTCCGAAAAATAATCTTTTAAGGCCTCAGTTTTGTTTCTATATCTACCGTCAATCGGCGAAATGGCATTAAGTGGTGTCAATGACATGGTCATGAAAATTTTGAAAGCATCAAAGATACTTAAACGCTGTGGTTTAGACACCCAATTTGGCCAACTTATCCAGAGTTTTTTTCGCTCGGTTTTGGTATCCTGTGCTTCCCGTGGCATAACTATCTTCCAGAACCAATTTAAGTTCGGGGTGGACCCAATTAAACTTTAAGCCCAAGTAGTAAAGACTTGTCATAGAGAAAACTTTGGGCGCCATATTCATTGGGCCAATCAACCAATCAAAACTTGAAGTCATGATTTTTTCCAATTGGTCATCAGTAATATTTTGGGTGAAAACCGGGTCTTTTTTCTTAAAATAGGCTTCGCAGACCATTTCACAGACATGGGCAATGGGGCGAATACAGGATTCGGTTTTTAATTCTGATAATCCGTTTACGAAGTCTTCAAAAAAGGGGAGGAGATAGGTGAGTTTTTTACGCATCAAATGGTCAAACGTCCAACTGGCATTGAAGGTTCCCGCTTTATCCTCCAACAACACTTCTTTGAAGAGTATTTGTGCCAATTGGGGTTCTTTATCCAATTGTTGAACCAGAACATCTATTTGAGGTTTGGATATCCTACCGGAATTAAGCCTGATATGCAGTTCTTCTTCAGTCACAAAAAATCAATATATTTACTAAAACCCTGTGAGATGAAAATAGTAAAAAAAATAGCAATTGCTCTATTGGTCCTATTGATTGGAATGCAATTTTATCGACCCGATAAAAATGTTGCGGAAGGCGATTATGTAACTGCCTTTGAAACGGAGACCCAACCCTCGCCCGAGGTGAAAGAAATTTTGAAAACAGCCTGTTACGATTGTCATAGTGCGAATACCGAATATCCTTGGTATAATAATATCGCTCCTGTTTCCTATTGGTTGGCGGACCATATTGAGGAGGGAAAAGAACATTTGAATTTCTCCGATTGGGAAAATTATGACGCGAAAAAGAAAGACCACAAGCTCGAAGAAGTTATCGAAGAGGTGAAGGAGGGTGAAATGCCTTTAAATGAATACACTTGGACCCATGCGGATGCAAAATTGTCCGATGAACAAATTAGTGCTCTGCTAGCATGGGCTGATGGAGCTAGGGCTAATTATTGAAAAGTTGTTCCACTAAAGAGGGAACTCCTTCAGCTGCTGTTTTAGGGATTACGGTAAGGTTCTCAAAATCCGATGAACGAATATTGGGCCTTGGGTCAATAAAATAAATCGGGGTTTGTTTGGGAGCATAATGTATTAAACTTGCCGCAGGGTAAACTTGCATGGAGGTTCCCACGATAATCAATATTTCAGCTTGTTGCGTAATTTGTGCTGCGGTTTCCAACATAGGAACCATTTCACCAAACCAAACGATATGCGGTCGCAGTTGATTTCCATTATCGTCGGTATCTCCCAAAACTAAATCTTTTTTCCAGTCAAGAATGTGATTTTCGTTTACGGTGCTACGGACTTTGAACAGTTCTCCGTGCAGGTGTACAACATGAGAACTCCCAGCCTGTTCGTGTAGGTTGTCCACATTTTGGGTAATAATACTCACATCAAACGTTTGCTCCAATTGACCAAGGGCCAAATGCCCTTTGTTCGGGGAGACCTCCAGTAATTGACGTCTTCTTTGGTTATAGAATTCCAATACCAACTCCGGGTTTTGGGCGAACCCTTGAGGAGATGCTACTTGCATAACATCATGACCTTCCCAAAGACCATTTTCATCCCGAAAGGTTTTTAGTCCGCTTTCGGCACTCATTCCTGCTCCCGTAAGGACTACGATTTTTTGTCTGGGCATTCCGTTTGTTAATTCTGACAATTTTTAAGCTTACACATCAGTAATACACCATCAATGATCATCTATCCAAACAATATACTAGATATTGTTTTTACTAGATGTTGAGCCAGTACGTTAGCTTTAAGTTGATGGACCGGCTCCTGGGCATAAAGGAGTTTACAAAGTAATTGTCGTTATACACCAGAAACAGGTCGGATAGTGGAGCAAATCGCCACTGTAATCGAGAATTGAACCCTAAATTATCCAATTGGTTTCCATATTGAATCAATGTGGACCAAAATATGGACTTGTTAAAGGTGATGTTGATTCGTGGACTGAACAATAAAATATCTTCACTTTCATAGGGTTCGGGCAATTTAATACTATTGTAAATGACCCCCATGGAAAGAAAGACTTTAGGTTGTAGCCTAAGGCTCATATCTCCTTCAAAAACATAACGTTTACCATTGTAAAACTCTCCATACCCTGGCTGTAAGGAGTATGAGAAAACTTTTCTCCTATCACTTTGGAAAGATGTTTCAAAACTGGTGTAATGGTACCCTACATCTGCTGGTAGCTCAACACCACCGTCGGTGCCTGTAGGGTCAAACGTGTCGGTTAGGTAAGTGTACCTGTTGAACATGCGCACGTTGAACCTCTCTTGTGTTTTAAACTGGGCCTCCCATTGGGTGAAAATAGTGTAATCGGTGTTCTGATAATCCAATGTAGGTCTCCAGATAAAGTTGGGGCTAAATCGGAAACCATGGGTGTTCAATTTTCCTTTTTTGGGCCAAAAGTTTAACTCTGCAAAGGGTCTTGCAGCTACAACATCTTCTCTTCGAATGAAACCGAGGTCTGACCGAAAATCGTCACCTACAAAATTTCCGCGAACACCAAAGTTGAAGAACCTGGAATTGTACCGGAGATCCATGCCACCCGAACCGTTTCGGTCCCCAATATCGTGTGCAAACGCTTGGTGGTAATAAAATTTTCCTGTCCAGGTATTGTTTGGTGATGCGAGATTATAATCCAATCCAACAACACGATTGTACCTGTCAATTTCATCCACAAAATCGTAATCTTCAAAAGTTTGTCGATTCACAAATATGAAGCTTAGGTTAGATCGCGAAAACATTTTTTTCTGTAATGCCAGAACTGTATTGTTGTTACTTGGAATTTCATTCAGTTCATCTTCCTCCGTCTGAATATTTAAAAGTCCAAGTCGCCAATTCTTATTTAGCTTACCACTGAGCCTAATACCTCCAACAATTCCATTTTCTATGGTTTCTCCATCCTTGTCTTCTGCAATACCTATTCTTCTTGAGAAAAATGGATTGGCATCCCTTCCATTTCCAAAAGAACCGAACAAATCGCTGTTATCAATAAAGAATTGGCGCCTTTCGGGTAGAGAAACCTCAAAACGGGTAAGATTGGTCACAAAGTTGTCTACTTCCACATTGGAGAAATCTGGATTTAAGGTAACATCAAGGTTCATTCCGTTTCCTATGGAAATTTTGGCATCCCCTCCAAAGCCCAATTTGCTCAAATCCTCATTGTTTTCATAGTCTTTGGCAACAATGCCATTCGCGTAGGGGATAAGTGCCATGGGGGTTCTAGATTTTCCCAAAGGTTTTTCGAAAATCATATCTCCCATGAAGGCCAAATTAAAAATAAGTTGGTTCTGGGGTATTTTCATCCAGGTACTGGTCTCATTAGTCTGCATATCGAACCGATAACTGTTGAAGCGCCATTTAGTCTCACCTTGTTTAAACTTGAAGGAGGTCAAGGGAATGGCAATTTCACAGACATAATAACCATCATACAATTTGGTCTCACCTTTCCACTTAACATCCCAAGACGTAGTAAAATTGTTACGATCAGCTCCACCATTGGAGATTAAGGCTTCGCGGCGAACCCCATAGGGGTTCATACCAAAAAGGAAGGCATTGGTACCATCGTTGAATGTATCGAACATTAAACTTATGTTGTCGTTGCCCCCAGCCCTGTAATCCCGTTGCAAGGAGGGAATTACATAGTCATCACCTTCGGTCTCCAGCCTAATTCCGATATAAAGAGTTGTATTGTTGTAGACCATTTTAATATCGGTCTGCTGTGCCGCCAATGTGGTGTCCGATGGGAAGTATTGATTAAAATTATTGGCGCTTTCGGCAATCTCCCAAACACTCTCGTCCAAAATACCATCTACCTTAATAATGTCGTTTACATACTTAACGGTAAAGCTTCTAGGGTTCGATTGGGACAATAGTGCAAATGGCAGAAGAATTGTAACAAGTACAAAACATTTTTTTAACATTGTTCAAGTTTAGTTGGAACTCCAAATTTAAGAGTTACATAGTTAAAAAAATCCCAAAATTTTAAAATACATTGCTGTTTGGCAAAACAATGCAAAAATTAGCGGTAAGAATTTTTTTAAAGTACTCCCTTTATTTTAACAGACGTTTAAAAATGAAAAAAACCTTATTGTTATTGTTTTTGTTTCCGGTAATTGTTTTTGCCAATACTACTTGGAGCAAGACTGGACATCGTGTAACGGGTCAAATAGCTCAAAACTATTTATCCGGAAAAGCCAAAAGAGCCTTAAATGATCTATTGGATGGCCATAGCCTAGCTTTTGTCTCCACATTTGCAGATGATATAAAAGCAGACCGTGCCTATTCCAAATATTCTGCTTGGCATTATGTCAACTATCCTTTGGGGATGAGTTACAAGGATTCTGAAAAAAGCAAGTATGGGGATATTGTAATGGCCATAGAAGAGTGTATCGCAAAAGTCAAGGATGAAAACAATACCAGGGAAGACCGTATCTTCCATTTAAAAATGCTCATTCATCTTATAGGGGACCTGCATCAGCCTATGCATGCAAGTAGGGCCGAAGACAAAGGAGGTAATGCTATTCAGCTACAATGGTTTGGGCAAGGAAGCAATCTACACAAAGTTTGGGACAAGAACCTTATAGATTCTTATGGGATGACGTATACGGAACTTGCTTCGGAATTGGATGGGGTAAGTCGACAAAGGAGAAAAGAAATTCAGTCAGGAACTATATATGATTGGGTAGATGAATCCCACAAAATTTGTGCAGAATTATACGGATCTGTTGAAGTTGGCGAAAAACTTGGGTACCGTTATTCTTACGATTACAATAATCTATTGTTCCAACAACTTCAAAAAGGAGGTTTGCGCCTGGCCCAAGTGTTAAACGATGTTTTTGGATAGGAGATTTAAGACTGCAACACTGTCTTCAATTGATTTCTATATTCCGAAGGGTTTTGCCCTGTGAATGCTTTAAAGGATTTATTAAAGTGGGAGAAATTATTGAAACCACTATCATAACATACTTGGGTAATGCTAATAGGTTGCTCTGCCAATAGTTTGGATGCGTGCACCAATCTATACTCATTTACAAACTGGGTAAATGTTTTATTCGTGATTTTTTTGAAATACCTACAAAAGGATGGCACCGTCATGCTTACCATATCTGCAATTTGATCTAAACCTATGTCTTCCTTAAAATGTGTTTTTACATGGTTGAAGACTATATTAATACGGTCGTTGTCCTTAACTTCCGTCTCAATGGAAAAGCCCTCGGCGTTCAATACATTCATCTCGGTTGAGGTGGCCAAAATGTTCAATATATTAAGGATGGATAGCAACCGTTGAAAATCTGTCTGATATTCCAGGATTTCCATTTTTTCCCCAACCTTCATTTTTGTCTTTCCTGAAAAGGCAATACCACCCTTGGCAACCTCGAACAATTTTTGAATATTTTTCATTTCTGGAATATTGAAGAAGTCACTTCCCAGAAAATCAGCTTTCATCTGTACCAACGTTTCACTTTTGTTACCGGTAAGTTTATCGGTAAAACCACAATGCGGCAAGTTGGAACCAATTAAAATAAGATCTCCGTTCCTATAATAGGATACGTGACTACCAATTTGTCTTTTGCCAGAACCCCCGTTTACATATACCAACTCCAATTCTGGGTGATAATGCCACCCATTGTTTTTGTTCTCATTGTTTGCATTGAACTTTTGAAACGTAAACGAGTGACCAAAACTCGGGGCTATTGCTTCAAATGCTGGTTTTTGAATCATTTAGTGCAATTTTTTCTTCTTAATGGCAAAGTTACAAATGTGTTTAAAACACAAATATCTACAATGTTACCATAAAGTTATGCTATTTTATCATTAATACTTTGTTAAAACAACTAACATGTTAATATAGCATATAAACTGGAAAAGATGGTGGTATTTCTGTGCGTTATTGCGACATACATTTGTACTGTAATAATAAAAAAACGAAGTGTTATGAAAACAGTAAAGAACCTAACAGTAGCCGCGGCTCTTTTGATTAGTGCAATTGGAATGGCCAACACAGAAGCAACCGATTTTGGTAAAAAAACAGCAGCCAAATATGAGGTTGAAAAGAACTTGGTAAAAGTAAACCTTGACCCAGTATTCGTAAAGAAAGGTCAAAAAATTATGATGAACCTTTTGAATGTTTCTAAAGGTAAGGTGCTTTTAAAAGTATATGATAGCGAAGACAGACTTGTTTTTGATGAAGCTATCGACGGTGACATCGTTGTTGAAAAGTCCTTTAACTTCGAAAAAGCCTTTAAAGATGAATATACCATAGTTGTAGTTGACAAATTTGGCACCTACAAGAAAACTATGGAAGTAAGATAGTTTGTTTAGTTAATTTTTATGTGCATTGGGGACCGGGAGGTCCCCTTTTTTTATGTCCATTTTTTAAGCTTTTCCCTTTTGCTTAGCGGGAGAGCTTCATTTTTTATTGCCAATTCCAAAACACCTTGGTCTTTTGTTTTAGAAAAAAGCAAGTTGTAGAATTGTTGTACGGTCAAAGTGCTTTTGGATTCTTCCACAAGTTTCATGGAATCACCAACACGTACAATGCCCGGTTCCAAGATGCGTAGATATGTGCCAGGGAAACCATGATCTTTAAACTGTTTTAGGATATCTTGGTTTCCAAACCGGATGCCCAGTTTGTAACAGGGTTCCCTAGGTTGGGTAATCTGTACCAACGCATCACCAAGTTTGTATATGCTCCCTATCCTTAACTGTGATTCATCCAAACCTTCAATGGTCAAGTTTTCACCAAACATGCCCCAGTTCCAATCCAAAAGAGGGTATTTTTCTTTCCAATACGGGTAGTTTTCCGTAGAAAACAAATAACAAGCTTTATGGGTGCCACCGTGGTATCTTCTGTCTACTACCGTATCTCCTTGAACATCTTCGACATCCAGAAAGAGAGCTTCATCAACAGGGTGTTTGTAAATACCGGTCATAGTTTCTTTGCCGTTCCAGATAATTTTTGTGGGCTTGCCGAGATTTGTGGAGATAACTTTCATATTGGCAAGTTAAAAAAACCACCGCTTTTGGCGGTGGTCCTTCATTTAAAATTAATTGATTTAGAAAAGGATTAATCCTCCTTTTCCAATTTTTTGGTCATGTTGAAACCTACCATAAGACCAACACCTGCCAATAGGAAGATAGTACCTGGGTATGCCACTTCTTCTTCTACTCCTAAATTGTAACTCAAAATAGAGGCTATAAAAATGGCTACTCCAATGCCCATCAACAATAAGGAAAGGTTTAGAATAATGATTTTCCAGAAAGGTGCTGCTCCTTCCCGTTTGCCCCGTACAAAAATACTGGCATCTGCGCCCTTTTCAATCAATGCCAGGCGTTCCTTGTTTCTGGTTGAAAAATAGAGATAGGCAATGGCTAAAATGACTCCGAAAATAATAGGTATAATAATAACTTCTGATCCCATAACTGTTCGTTTTAATGATTATTCGTAATTTATTTGTTCATAAGCTATGACGAAAGTTTTTACAAAGAGGTTACACGTTTTAATAAAATTTATTTTTTGTGTAACCTGAATTGCGCTTTTGGCGTCCAATGAACAATGCTGACCAACAAAGAAAAAGAACTGATATTGGAAATACGTGGGGGTAACACCCATGCGTTCTCCAATTTGGTGGATAGCTATAAAGATTTGGTCTTTACACTGTCCATACGGATGTTGGGCAATCGAGAGGAGGCCGAGGAGGTGTCGCAAGATGTATTTATTAAGGTATACAAGTCCTTGCCAAGCTTTAAAGGGGATTCCAAGCTGTCCACTTGGATCTATAGAATTGCCTATAACACGTGTTTGGACAGGATTAAAAAAATTAAAAAGAAAAGAATCCATACCGATTTGGAACATATTGATCAAATAGCCTACGCGGATTTGGACACGGCCTTTCAAAAAATAGTGGAGACCGAACGTAGCGAATTGATCAATCAATGTTTGTCGCAATTATCGGCAGAAGATGCAGGAGTCCTCACTTTGTTTTATCTTGAGGAAAAGAACCTGCAAGAAATGGAGAAAGCGATCAACCTTCCAGTAAATACGCTGAAGGTAAGGTTGTTCAGGGCCAGAAAACGATTGGCCAGTATCATGGAAAAGAATGTGAACAAAGAAATATTGCAAAGTAATGGATGAACTAGAGGATAAAAAACTGGAAGCTTTTGTGGATAAGCTCATGGAAGGTGCCCCATTGGAGACCCCTTCTGTTGATTTTACCCAAAATGTGATGCACAAATTAGAAGCTGAGACTCAGAAGAAAGTGTTTCAATATCAGCCCATTGTATCTGGTAAGGTATTGTCGGTTGCATTTATTGCTTTTGTTGCTCTGCTTATTTTAATTGGTTCCCAACTTGGAGTGGATAGTGGTCAAGGTTGGTTTAAAAATGTGCAGACGGAAAATTGGTTCCATCCTGATTGGAGCTGGATGGAAGGTTATGCTTCTTCAAAAGTAACGGTGTATGCTTTCCTATTCTTGGGTCTCATGTTTTTTGTCCAAGTGCCTTGGTTGAAAAGTCAAATGAACAAAACAGCTTTTTAGAGATACGCATAATAATACGCCCAATACATCAAAAAGAATTGCAGTGGGATTCGAAGAATCAATATCCATTTGGGAATTCCTGCTGATGCCTTTTCCCCGGAAAGCATGTAAAAATGAACTGATAAAAATACACCCAACATTAAAATAATGCCAAAGGTGCTCAGTTTTCGGGTAGCGTCAAAGCATACCCCAATCCCCAAGAGAATTTCGGCAATACCGCTTAGGTAAACTAAAAGTTTATGGTTGGGAAGGTACAGTGGCATGATGCGCATATACATCTTAGGTTTTATAAAGTGCATGATGCCCGCAAAGATGTACATTCCCGCCATTACATAAAGATGCCAAGGTGCCATAAAATTTAGTTTTTAAAATACCAAAATGGTAAGATAACATCTGTAAGAGTTACCACCGTATCTTTTTCCTTTTTTTTGCGCCGGAGCCTCAGAATGTGCTTGCCTTCATCAAGATTGGATATTTTAAGAAATGTCTCAAACCCAAGTACATTTTTTATTCCTGTGGTCAGGATAAAATCCTCGTCCATGTCAAGAGTGTCAATTCGAAATGAATATATCTCATTGAAAGTTTTTAGATAGACTTTTCGGATGCTGTCTTTTTGACGGGCACTCGTAATCTGGTCGCTCCAATTTGAGCTTATTTTAATACTACTTGATAGCCCCCTTCGGTCGTTTTCAGGTTTTAATGAATCCTTGTAGGCAAAAACACGATTCTCCAAGTTTTCCGAAAAGGGGACAAAAATATTTAAGTAGGGTTTGGTAATAACTTTGGATGGGATGACAACACCGCCTGGGAAGTCGCCTTCTTCGGTCATCATGTCCAAATAGTTTTCCTTTTTGGCAAACATACTGGATGACCTTTGCTCCTTATCGAGATAATTGGACTGCCTGTACTCCAAACTCGTTATCATCAGAATTATGATGTAAATCGGTGCCAAGAGCAAAATCAGTTGTTTTCCGAAACGATTGTCCAGAAAATTGTAGACCAAAGGCCGATACAGGAACGAAAGGGTTATAAAACTGAAAATCCAATAAATGGGAAAATATATTCGGGATATCCACTTCTTCTTTTTTAACCAACCTTGGGTAATAAAATCGATAAAGGTTAGGAACATACCAAAAACTATGAACATTATAAGGATAGCCCCAAATATGTTTCCAAACTCTTCGGGCAATAAATCGCCCTCAATGATATAGGTGGCCACAAATACGATCGATAGAATGATCATGGTCATGGCCAGTACATAGAATATCAATAAAAAGGAAATGGCAAACAGAACGCTACAATAGTTTTCCAAATTGGCAATGTAGCGGTCAAAAGATATGATTCGCTTTTTTAAATATTTGGTAAAGCGCTCGGAATATCGGAGTTTATCAAATTCGATATCCCCAGAAACGTAACGGAGCCCCAGTGACCCTATCCATAATCCTCTTAAAATAACATGGAGCAAAAGGTTGAACAAAAGAATGGAGCAGGCAATATTCAAAATGAAGTATACAACGAAGCGATAAATCTGGTTTTCATTCTGGGCATTCAACATTTCTATACGAAGTGGTTCGTATGCCGTAAATAACCCAAAAATGGCAAAACCAGATATAATAAGTTCCAATTCCCAGCTTTGCTGCTGCAGGGAATCCAATAATTTTTTAAAGGAGGGACTATTGTAATCGTTGCTGTTGCTCACGGTTTGATTGGTTTGTCCAACCAAGATAATCATAAAATGCAAAAACCGCTCGTAATGAGCGGTTTTGCGTTGTTGACTATAGAAAAATCCAATTATTTGATCATATCGTAGCTTCGGGCAATAAAGTTCGTAAGCTCTTCACCTTTTAACAACCCTTTGGACAAACGTGCCAAATCCAAGGACTGGTTGATCAATCGTTGGCGTTTTTTGGCTGTCTTGGTGTTCAAGATTTCGCTGACCAATTCGTGATTGGTGTTTACGATAAGGTTGTACATATCCGGCATATTGCCCATACCGAACATACCGCCGCCACCGGTTTGTTGCATTTCTTTCATTCTGCGCATAAATTCGGGTTCGGTAATGATAAATGGCGAAGCACTGCTCTCCATCGCCTCCATTTGAATGGTGTACCCTTTATCTTTGGTCACCTCTTCAATCTCGGTTTTCAATTTTTCTTTTTCCTCGTCGGACAATTTGGAAATGGCCGTATCCTCTTTTTTGATGAGGTTGTCCACATGATCCGCATCCACCCTCACAAAAGATAGGTTCTCTTTGGATGTTTCCAGTTTTTGCATCAAGTGTGGTACAATGGGGGAATCCAATAAGAGCACTTCATATCCTTTAGTCTTGGCAGCTTCAATATAACTGTGCTGTGCTTCTTTGTCTGAAGCATACAATACGACCAACTTGTCATCTTTGTCTGTCTGATTGTCCTTGATCTTTGCTTCTAACTCCTCAAACGTATAATAGTCGCCATCAACCGATGGATAAAGTGCAAACTTATCTGCTTTTTCAAAGAATTTATCTTCGGAAAGCATTCCGTACTCTATCACTACTTTGATGTCGTTCCACTTTTGCTCAAAGTCCTCACGATTGTTTTTGAACAGTGAAGTCAATTTATCGGCCACTTTTCTGGTGATGTAGGAAGAAATCTTCTTCACGGCACCATCAGCCTGAAGGTAAGACCTTGATACATTCAAAGGAATGTCCGGCGAATCGATCACCCCTTTGAGCATCGTCAAGAATTCGGGAACAATACCTTCTACATTGTCAGTTACGAACACTTGGTTCTGGTATAACTGAATCTTATCCTTTTGTATGTTGAGGTCGTTTGTCAACTTTGGGAAATACAGAATTCCAGTTAAGTTGAACGGATAATCCACATTCAAATGAATGTGGAACAAAGGCTCCTCAAACTGCATTGGGTAAAGCTCTCTGTAGAAACTTTTGTATTCCTCTTCACTTAATTCGCTGGGCTGCTTGGTCCACGCTGGATTTGGATTGTTGATGATGTCATCCACTTCTTGAGTAGGAGCAGGATCATCTTCCTTGGCACCTTCTGGCTTTGGAAGGGTTTCCGTTTTTGTTCCAAACTTGATTGGAATAGGCATGAACTTATTGTACTTGACCAATAATTCACGGATTTTGGCATCTTCCAAAAACTCTGTGGAGTCCTCTGCTATATGAAGTATAATTTCTGTACCTCTTTCTTTTTTATCGCTTGGTTCAATGGAGAATTCGGGTGAACCGTCACAGCTCCAATGCACTGCAGGCTCATCTTTATGACTTTTAGAGATGATTTCCACTTTTTCCGCTACCATAAAAGCAGAGTAGAAACCAAGACCAAAATGCCCGATGATACCGGCATCTTTCCCAGCATCCTTGTATTTGTCCAAAAATTCTTCCGCACCGGAAAAAGCAACTTCATTGATGTACTTTTTCACTTCCTCCTCGGTCATACCGATACCTTGGTCTATAATATGGATACGTTTGTTGTCCTTGTCCACCTTCACCTCGATCATGGGGTTGCCATATTCTACTTTTGCTTCACCAATAGAAGTCAGGTGCTTTAATTTTAAGGTTGCATCCGTAGCGTTGGAAATAAGTTCCCTTAGGAAAATTTCGTGATCACTGTATAGAAATTTTTTGATCAAGGGAAAAATGTTCTCTACTGAAACATTGATTTTACCTGTTGCCATCGTTTTTATTGTTTTATTCTTTAGTTCTGATAAGTCAAAAAAAATACCAGAATGTCAAATATGACAAACTGACATTTGACCACTATAATTCATTCAAATAAAAAGTTTTAACAAAACTTTGTTTATTAAAAATCAAAAAACATTAAACAAAATATATATCTTTACATCGTTATGGGAAAATTGCTATGAAATAGTATCACTATAACAAGTTTGTTTATTTATTGGTTAGGTTGTGAAAATGCACTTTCGCTCGAAAGTGCATTTTCTTTAAAAGCTAGATTGCGTCTCCTTACCAACTTTTAACCCTTCAAAAATTACCAAAAATGGCAAATACTACTAAATCCAAAATCACCGAGGATAAAATTATAAGCTTGTTCATGGAGTCTGTATTGGAAAATGAAAAGATGCCAAGCTCTGTATTCAAATTCTGCAAGGAAAATAAAATAAAGGAAGAGGAGTTTTATAGCTTCTTCGGTTCCTTTGAAACACTTCAGCAATCCATATGGAACAAATTTTTCGACAACAGTTATGGTGTCATGCAAAAGAATAAGGAATATGCCTCCATGACGAATGAGGAAAAGATGCTTACTTTTTTCTTCACCTTCTTTGAAAACTTGACCTTGAACAGGAGCTATGTGCTTTTTATAATGAATGAGCATAAGTATTCAATGGAAGGATTGAGCCAACTTAAAGGACTTCGAAAACGATTCAAGGATTTTGCTTCCACCCTTATTGAAGAGAGAAACGAAGAAAAAAACCTCAAAATATTTAAATATAATGCTCCTTTGTTTTCGGAAGGCGCTTGGTTGCAATTTCTGTTCATTTTAAAATTTTGGATGGAAGACGGTTCTCCTGGTTTCGAAAAAACCGACATAGCCATTGAAAAGTCGGTGACCACCATATTTCAAATATTTGAAAGTACGCCGTTGGAGAAAATAGTGGACTTTGGAAAATTCCTATATAAAGAGAAATTCGCATAAGGCTAATGAAAAGTTTGGATACCATTCCCACCGGGAAGATTGAACGGGCAGGAAAGCTTGTTAAAACAGGGGTTAAAATAGGGGGCAACTACGTAAAATACTACGGTAAAAAGTTGGTTGATCCCCAGACCTCAAAAGATACTTTGGATCAAGACAATGCAGAGGATATATATGATGGCCTTAAGAGTTTGAAGGGGAGTGCCTTGAAAGTGGCACAAATGCTCAGCATGGAAAAGAACCTATTGCCCCGGGCCTACGTGGATAAATTCTCCTTGTCACAATTTTCAGTTCCTCCATTGTCGGCACCTTTGGTACGTAAGACCTTCAAAAAATATTTGGGGAAGTACCCCGAGGATATTTTTGATGAGTTTGAAAAAGATTCTGTCAATGCGGCCAGTATTGGACAAGTGCACCGAGCTGAGAAGGATGGAATAAAACTGGCGGTAAAAATTCAATATCCAGGGGTTGCAGAAAGTATTAGCAGTGATTTGGCCTTGGTTAAACCTGTTGCCATTAAAATGTTCAACTTAAAGGGAAAAGATTCCGAAAAATATTTTAAGGAGGTTGAGCACAAATTGGTTGAGGAGACCAACTATATTTTGGAATTGGAACAAAGTGATGAAATAACTACCGCATGTTCCGTAATTCCAAATATGCAGTTTCCTAAATACTACCGAGAACTGTCCAGTGAACGTATTTTGACCATGGATTGGATGCAGGGAATCCATTTGGGTGAATTTACCCAAACCGAGTTCGATGTTGATCTGGGCAACACATTGGGGCAGGCCCTTTGGGATTTTTACATGTTCCAAATCCACAAGTTAAGAAGGGTGCATGCAGATCCGCATCCGGGTAATTTTTTGGTTAGTTCTGAGGGTAAATTGATTGCCATTGATTTTGGATGTATCAAGCAAATACCGGATGATTTTTATGTACCGTATTTTGAGTTGGCGAAAGAGGAAAACATCAATAATGATAAGGTGTTTATGGAGAAA
Source organism: Allomuricauda sp. TMED12 (assembly GCA_002167435.2). Taxonomy (GTDB): domain Bacteria; phylum Bacteroidota; class Bacteroidia; order Flavobacteriales; family Flavobacteriaceae; genus Flagellimonas. Next base: position 48,108 of record NHBR02000009.1, on the reverse strand, counting down.
TTGTACGAACTGGAAATTCTGACTCCAACCGATTCTGAGGAGGAATTGAAATTTTTTACGGCCTTGTTCAAGGAGATGCTCACTATTTTTACTTCACCATTTCATAAGGAAACATTTGATTTTGGTGATGAAGTTTTTTGGACTAGGATCGCCAATCTCAGCGAACGGTATTCCAAAGACGAACAAATCCGTAAAATGAATGGAAACCGTGGGTCTAAACACTTTTTGTACATAAACCGCACATTTTTTGGACTTTATAATCTCTTGCACGACTTAAAGGCCAAGGTGGAGGTAAACCATTTTAAAAAGTACATGGACTAATTTTGTTAATAAATATCCAGTTCTTGGGATATATTTTTTACTTTTCCGTTACTTAGCCCAGTATTTTTTAAAGATTCAATATTTAAGCACTTTGTAATGTATAACTCAAGAATATCAGGATTGGGATTTTATGTCCCTGAAAATGTGGTCACTAATGACGATTTGTCTAAAGTGATGGACACGAATGACGAATGGATACAAGAACGTACCGGTATCAAGGAAAGACGCCATGTGGTTAAAGGTACCGATACCACTACTTCTATGGGTGTAAAGGCGGCCCAAAAGGCAATCGAACGTGCAGGAATTGATAAAGATGACATTGATTTTATCGTTTTCGCTACCTTAAGTCCTGATTATTATTTCCCTGGACCAGGAGTTTTGGTTCAGCGCGATTTAGGTCTAAAAACTGTGGGTGCGTTGGATGTTAGAAACCAATGTTCGGGTTTTGTATATGGAATTTCTGTGGCAGACCAATATATAAAAAGCGGTATGTACAAAAATGTGCTGGTTATTGGTTCCGAGCTACATTCACATGGTTTGGATATGACCACTCGGGGTAGAGGTGTATCCGTAATTTTTGGTGACGGTGCAGGCGCAGCTGTTCTTACACGTGAAGAAGATACCTCAAAAGGAATTCTTTCCACCCATTTACATTCTGAAGGACAACATGCCGAAGAGCTTTCTTTAATAGCTCCTGGTATGGGGAAACGCTGGGTAAACGATATTATCGCAGATAATGATCCTGAGGATACCTCGTATTTTCCTTATATGAACGGACAGTTTGTATTTAAAAATGCAGTAGTACGATTCAGTGAAGTAATCATGGAGGGTTTACAGAAGAACAATCTAGGACCTCAAGATATTGATATGTTGATACCACATCAGGCCAATCTAAGAATTTCACAATTCATCCAAAAGAAGTTTGGGTTGAAAGATGACCAAGTATTCAACAATATCATGAAATATGGAAATACTACAGCTGCTTCCATTCCTATAGCCTTGACAGAGGCATGGGAAGAAGGAAAAATCAAAGAAGGTGATTTAGTGGTCCTAGCTGCTTTTGGTAGTGGCTTTACTTGGGGCAGCGTGATTATAAGATGGTAATCCCATCAAATAAAAAAATAAAAATAAAAATAAAACCCCGATCCTAAAGGATCGGGGTTTTTGATTGATGCCATCACAAGATAACCAACCAACACTCGAATATGGGCATCAATATTTTTTATAGGATACCGCCACCACCTTGTTTGGTGTTGTTGTCCCTTCTTTTACGTTGCTTGGCGCGGTTTTTTCCACTTCCAAATCGGTAGGACATCCCAACATATACATTATTGCTTTCCCAGTTAAAAGATCCCTCTTGTGCATAAGGATAACTACCCTCGAACGCGAAGCGCATCGTGTTGAAAATATCGTTATAATTAAAACTGAGGGTCCCCTTGCCTTCAGCAAAGCTGTACCGTGCTCCTAAATTCACAAAGTACATGGGATTGGCATCAAACTGTATGCTTTTGTTTCTGCCACGATAGAATCCAAAGGCTTGGAGTGTCAGTTTTTTGGTCACGGTAAAGCTGTTGTTCATCCTTAAATTCCAAGCGGTGTTGTCAACTTTCACCTTTTCTTCTACAATATCATCCTCGGTTGGATTGGGATCGGTAGTATTCAATGTTTCCGTAAGTCCTCTTTGGGTCTGTGAGAATAGGTCAAAACTACCGTTGATGCTCCACCATTTTATGGGCTTGTAATTAGTGGATAACTCTACGCCGTAGGCAGATGTGTTGTCAAAGTTATCAAAGGTCAATATCGTCTTGTTTAGATCCAAACGGTCGATGTAAATCGCCCTATTGATCTCATCTGTAATACTTCGGTAAAAAACACCGCCGGTAACACTACCATTTTTAATTCTTTTGGTGTAGTTCACTTCATAGGAACTTGTAAACTGAGGAACTAAATTTGGATTTCCAAAAGCCGATAGTAACGGTGTTGCAAATTCCCTGATTGGGTTCACTTGTTGCAGCCCTGGTCTATCCACGCGTCTACTATAACTGATTTGTAGCTGGTCTTTTTCGTTAGGTTTATAAGTAACGAATCCGGAGGGATAGATTTCGGTATACTTATCGGTAAAGGCACGTACGGCATTGGTATCTGCTTTTACCTGTACGTCCTCGATACGCACACCCATTTGATAGGACCATTTTTCATAAGACTGTCCAAAAGTGGCGTAAGCGGAATAAATATCCATGTCATACACAAATTTTGTAGATGGTGTTGGCACCAAGTCTCCGTTGGAATTGAAGGACTGGCCGGTCGAGGAATAATCCACCTTGGTCTCAAAATTTCTGGATTGAAGCCCCAGTTCAAGTTTGGAAATGCTGTCTAACGGGTTTACATAATCCAAATTCGCTGTCGTCTGTGTACGATCGGTATCCACAAAATCCATATAATTTGGAAAGGTGGATGCACCTGTGGAGCTAAAATCAGCATCCTGCTCACTTTCAAACAGGTTGTGGTCCACTTCCAACTCTATATTATGACCTTCCTTGTTGAAATCTAATTTATAGTCAAAATTGTACTGTTCGCTGCGGTTATTGGAATCGTCAAAGAACAATTGGGTCACATTTCTGGATGGGTTGTTGAAATAGGTAACCTGAGTTTTACCATCACCTTTTCCATCATAGATGTTCTGATTGGTAAAAAAGGAAATCGTGTTTTTATCATTCAGATAAAAATCTACGCCCAATTTATAGAGATGTGATTTGTTGTTGTTGAAAAAATCAAACTTTTGACGCGAGTTTTCCTCTACGCGAAGAATGCTCCCATCGTTGACCCACTTGCCAATATTGTTGCCGTAGTTTCCATAAAAATTGAATTTTCCATTACGGTAGTTCAAATCCACAGAACTATTGAATTTGGCCTCGATACCTTTGGTAAGGCCCATGTTTATGTTTCCGTTAAAGCCAATATTTGCGTTTTTGTGCAAAACAATATTGATGATACCGCTCATCCCTTCCGGATTGTACTTGGCAGAAGGGTTGGTAATCAGTTCTATGGATTTTATGGATGTGGATGGAATCTGCTTTAGCAACTGGGCCACAGGTACGTTGGACAATTTTCCATCTACCATGACCCTTACATTGGAGTTTCCGCGTAGCGAAATATCGCCTGTTTGGGCATCCACATTCACAGAGGGGATGTTGTTCATAATATCCGCTGCCGAAGCACCAGCGGTGGTAAGGTCTTTCCCTACATTGATTACCTTTCGGTCCACACGCTGTTCTATGGTTGTGCGTTCGGCTACCACTTCTACGCCTTCGAGTTCTTTGGTTTCTTCCTCTAAGATTACTGTGCCCAGATTGAGGTTACGCTTTCCCTTCGCTATTATCAGTTTTTGGGAATAGGTTTTGTATCCGATAAATTGTACCTCAAAGATAAAGGTGCCATCGGGCAGCTTTTTGATTTCAAAGTTTCCGTCCTCAGTGGTAATACCTCCAGTAATGGTCTTTGTGCCATCCTCTGATTTAATGACAACAGCGGCATAGGCCACAGGCTGGTTTGAAGCATCATCAACAACTTTTCCGTTGATGATGCCCAGTGCGGTATCAGGGTCGTTTGCTAAAGAAATAAATGGGGATGTCATGCACAGCAATAGTGCGAATAGAAAGCTCAGATGTCTCATGAGTAGTTCGTTTTTTGATTGATGATTAGATTGATTGACTGATGATATTTTTAAGACGCCCGAACGCCGGAAATGTTACAGTTAACTATTGTTTTAACATTCTTTAACAAAAAAAGATTATGTAATGTACACCTTTGTAAGGGGTTGTATTTTTAAAAGACAAAAAGAAAAAGTTTCTAAAAAGAAGAAACCCCGGTAAAAATACCGGGGTTAAACATTGATAAGCTATACTAAACACTAACCATTAACTATAAAAATACAGTCTTACCAATGACAATAAGTTATGAAAAATAGACGACTTTATTTATGATAAGTTACAGTCTATACTAAAGTTTAACACAAAAATTAACAAATGCAAAAAACACTTGTCGTAGGGGCTTCTACAAACCCAGGAAGATACAGCAACACAGCAATTCGTAGGTTGGTTGCCAACAATGTTGAGACAACCGCATTTGGGATACGTGGGGGAACTGTATCAGGTGTGCAAATTAAGGATAACTTGGGTGATTTTCAAAATATTGATACGGTAACTTTATATTTAAATCCTAAAAACCAAAAGGAGTACTATCAACAAATAATGGATCTTAATCCCAAAAGGGTCATTTTTAACCCGGGTACGGAAAATCCAGAATTCTACAAAATCCTTGAAAATGCTGGTGTTGAGGTCGAAGTAGCCTGTACTTTGGTGTTGTTGGCTACTGGGCAATACTAGTCTCTGTACTCGATTTTTTGGTTCTGATCAACCACAGGCCAATAAAAGTTAATAATCCGTTGAGTGGTAACAATTCATAACCAACTTGGTATCCTCCCAAATAATCTGCCGGCACATTGGCAATCAAAACTATGGTAATCACCGAAACAAGTGCAACAATCCAAACATAACTATCTTTAATTTTGTGTTTGGTGAAAATACCAAAGGCGAAAAGACCTAACAATGGACCATATGTGTAACCTGCCACCGTGAGCAAACTATCAATAACATTACTGCTGAGGATGTACTTAAACGCAATAATCACAATTACCAACACTGCACTCATTACAATATGAGTGCGTTTTCTGATACGCTTTTGCTCTTTGTCCTCTTTCGCTTGTACATTTAAAAAGTCCACACAAAAAGAAGTAGTCAATGAAGTAAGGGCGCTATCTGCACTACTGTAGGCAGCAGCAATTAGACCAAGCATAAAAGTAATGGAGAGGCTCAGTCCCAAGCCACCATTCAATGCAATTTCGGGAAATAATAAATCTGTTTTTGGTGTACCGTCCATTAAAGGGATACCAATACCTTCCCTTTTTGCATAAATGAAAAGTAAAGCTCCCAATAACATGAACAAAAATGTGACCCCTACAAGCACAAAGCTGAAGGAGACCATATTCTTCTGTGCATCTTTCAAGGATTTACAGGTAAGGTTTTTTTGCATCATATCTTGATCTAGCCCTGTCATACAGATGGTCACGAACATACCTCCGACAAATGATTTAATAAAATAGCTTTTGTTTAAAAAACTATCTGTCACCAAAAAATAATTGTAACTCTTTAATTCATCCGAAGCTAAAAACTCACTAAAACTCCAACCCAATTCTTGATTGATCATAATGATGGAAAGGATTACCGCTAAAATCATAAAAAGTGTTTGCAGGGTATCCGTCCAAACGATGGTTTTTATACCTCCTTTGTTTGTGTAGATCCAAATCAATAAAATAGAGATGACCACGGTGAATTCGAAGCGAACTCCAAGGTCATCAAAAACAAACTGCTGCAAGACAATGGCCACTAGGTACAGTCTAAAAGCGGCACCTAATACTCGGGAGATAAAAAAGAAAAATGCCCCGGTTCGGTGGCTCACCTTTCCAAAACGATCGTGCAAATATTCGTAAATGGAGGTAAGGTTAAGTTTATAGTACAGTGGGAGAAGCACAAAGGCAACCACAAAATATCCAAATAGATAGCCAAGCACTACTTGCATATAGGTCAACTGGCTATCGCCTACCCAACCAGGAACCGATATAAAAGTTACTCCAGAGAGCGAGGCCCCGACCATTCCAAAGGCAACAACATACCAAGGTGATTGTTTGCCAGCCCTAAAAAAATCGGCGTTGGAATCGTTTTTTCCAGTAAAGTATGAGATAAGGATAAGCACCAAGAAATAGGCACCTATTAGCAACAGAATTTGTGTGGCTGACATATATGTAATTTGAATTGCAAAGTACGAAAGTAAATTCGTAACAGTAAAATTGTAATTTTGCAGGAGAATTGATGCTATGGAATTTTCATCGAAGCTATTGGAAAATGCAGTTTACGAAATGTCTCAATTGCCTGGAATTGGTAAGCGAACAGCATTACGGTTGGTGCTGTACTTACTGAAACAGCCCGAGGAAAGAACCGAATTGTTGGCCCATGCACTGCTGAAATTGAAGAGTGAGGTCAACTTTTGCAAAAACTGCCATAATATTTCCGATACCGAAGTTTGTGAAATCTGTGCCAATCCCAAAAGGGACGGGACCATGGTTTGCGTGGTGGAAGATATCAGGGATGTAATGGCCATCGAAAACACATCACAATACAATGGATTGTATCATGTATTGGGAGGTAAAATATCCCCTATGGAGGGTGTGGGGCCACAGGACCTTAATATAACCACATTGGTCAACAAGGTTAAAGATGGGGCCGTCAAAGAATTAATTTTAGCTCTAAGCTCCACCATGGAGGGCGATACCACTAATTTTTATATTTATAAACAATTGGAAGGGCTAGAGGTCACAACTTCCACAATTGCGAGAGGTATTTCCGTTGGAGATGAATTGGAGTATGCAGATGAAGTGACTTTGGGCAGAAGTATAATTAATAGAGTGCCTTTTGAAAACTCTATTAAAGCAAATTAATGAACATAAATCAAAAATAAGTCGATTTCTTTAGTATTTTTGTAAAATACTAATCAAAATCACTTTGATAAATACGAATATGTCAAAATTTGAATTGAAATTACCGCAAATGGGAGAAAGTGTCGCAGAAGCTACCTTGACCAATTGGTTAAAAGAGGTAGGCGATACCATTGAGATGGACGAAGCCGTCTTTGAAATTGCCACTGACAAAGTGGATTCCGAAGTTCCTAGTGAAGTAGATGGGGTGTTGTTGGAAAAGCGGTTCGATGTAGATGATGTCATAAAAGTTGGTGAAGTGGTTGCCGTAATCCAGGTAGAAGGTGACGTTGATGTTGTTGTGGATGACAGCTCCGATCAAGAAGCAGCGGTAGAGGAAACCGCTGAAGTGCCGGCAAGGGAGTTAGAAGTTCAAATGGCGGGAGTAAAAGAATCCGTTTCTACATCGGTGCCCGATTTTTCAAGTTCGGAACGATTTTACTCACCTTTGGTGAAAAATATAGCTAAGGAAGAAAATGTTTCCATGGACGAGTTGGAGGCTATTGTGGGTACAGGGAAAGAAGGTCGGGTGACCAAGAATGATATCATGGCCTATTTGGAAAACCGTTCCAATGGAAATGCAACCAAGGTTGATACTGTTCAGCAACCAGATGCTAAGACCGAAAAGGTCGCAACCCCAGAACCATCAAAAGCGCCTGTTGCAGATAAACCAAAAGAATCCAAAGTACAAGTTGGAGCAGGAGATGAGGTAATTCCATTAACCCGTATGGGTAAATTGATCGCCCATCATATGGTTGAAAGTATATCCACATCGGCGCATGTGCAAAGTTTTGTTGAGGTAGATGTGACCAATGTGGTGAACTGGAGAAATAAAGTGAAAAATGCTTTTCAGGAACGTGAAGGGGAAAAATTGACCTTTACTCCCATATTTATGGAAGCTGTGGCCATGGCCCTTAAAAAATACCCAATGATGAACATATCGTTGGATGGTGACAAGGTCATTAAAAAGAAAAACATCAACTTGGGTATGGCAGCTGCCTTGCCCGATGGAAATTTGATTGTGCCCGTAATTAAAAATGCTGACCAGTTAAACTTGGTAGGTATGGCCAAAACGGTGAACGACCTTGCCAACAGAGCTCGGAACAATCAGTTAAAACCTGATGAAATCAAGGATGGAACCTATACGGTGACCAACGTAGGTTCTTTTGGAAGTGTCTTTGGAACCCCGATCATCAATCAACCACAAGTAGGTATCCTTGCTTTGGGAGCTATCCGAAAAATACCTTCGGTGATTGAGACCGACCAAGGAGAATATATTGGTATCCGAAGTAAAATGTACCTATCCCACAGTTATGATCACCGTGTGGTAAATGGCGCGTTGGGCGGTATGTTTGTAAAAGCAGTGGCTGATTATTTAGAGGCTTGGGACATAAACAGGGAAATATAGAGGAAAACCGCACGTATTCCTGCCACTATTCTTAATTTAGAAGCCAAGTTTATTTAAAAAGTCCCACATGCAACTACAATTGACCAAACCTATCTGCTTTTTTGACTTGGAGACCACTGGTACCAACGTGGCCAAGGATAGAATTGTTGAAATTTCTATTTTGAAGGTTTTCCCCAACGGAAACAAAGAAAGCAAAACATGGTTGGTGAACCCAGAAATGCCAATTCCGGCTGAATCTGAGGCCATTCATGGAATTTCCGATGAAAAAGTGGCCAATGAGCCAACTTTTAAGCAATTGTCCAAAGATATTTATGCGATGATTCGTGATAGCGATTTGGCAGGTTTTAATTCCGATAGGTTCGATATTCCCTTATTGGCGGAGGAAATGCTCCGCGCCGATGTGGATTTTGATATGAAGAGTATGGTTTCGGTCGATGTGCAGACCATTTTCCATAAAATGGAAAAACGCACCTTGGAGGCAGCCTATAAATTTTATTGTGATAAAAACCTGGATGATGCCCATAGTGCCGAGGCTGATACCATGGCCACTTATGAAGTATTGTTGTCACAGTTGGAACGGTATCCCGAGTTGGAAAACGATGTAAAAAAACTATCAGAATTCACAACCAGAAGACAGAATCTTGATTTTGCTGGTTTCATTGGTGTGGATGAAAATGATAATCCTATATTTTCCTTTGGGAAACATAAAGGAAAAACAGTGGACGAGGTCATGGAAAAGGAACCCGGCTATTTTGGCTGGATTCTTAATGCAGACTTTCCATTATATACCAAAAAAGTACTTACTCAGATAAAGTTGAGCAAGCTCAACAATAAGTTTTAATAGAAGCAAGCGTTAACCCCCGATAAACAAATTATGAAGCTGATTTGTATAGGACGCAATTATGTAGATCATATTAATGAACTCAGTAATGAGCGTCCAGATGAACCTGTGGTTTTTATAAAACCCGATTCTGCCATATTACCCAAAGAGCAGGATTTTTATATTCCCGAATTTTCCCAAGATGTACATTATGAAGTAGAGGTCTTGGTGAAAATTAAAAAAGTAGGAAAACATATTTCCAAAGAATTTGCACATAAATATTATGATGAAATTGGTCTGGGCATCGATTTCACGGCAAGAGACCTTCAGTCCAAACTAAAATCCAAAGGCTTGCCTTGGGAAAAGGCCAAAGGATTTGATGGAGCGGCCGTTGTGGGCAAATGGCTTCCCAAGAAGAAATTTGAGGATGTGGACAACTTGGATTTTTCATTGTCGAAAAATGGAGACAAGGTCCAAGAAGGAAATACCTCTTTGATGTTGTGGAAGATAGATGAAATCATAGCCCACGTATCTACATATTTTATGCTGAAAAAGGGAGATATCATTTTTACGGGTACTCCTGCCGGTGTTGGTAAAGTAAGCCCAAATGACTACCTTGTCGGTGCATTGGAAGGAGAACAACTATTTGAAATTAAAGTAAGGTAATGATATACAACCTCGATAAGATAAATGAAATGGCAGAAGGGGATGAGGATTTCATCGTATCTGTAATTTCTGTGTTTTTGGAAGAAGTTCCTGAGGACTTGGAAAGCCTGGAAAAGGCAATTTGCAGTAAGGACTACGAAAACATATATAAGCTAGCTCACAAAATTAAACCCAACGTAGATATTTTGGGTATGGAGCACACAAGGGCCAAGGCACTCGAAATAGAGACCTTAGGCAAAACAACAGGAAGCATGCAGGAGATTGAAGAAAAATTCCCCATTCTGAAAAAAGATGTGCTACAGGTTGTGACAGAATTAAAAAACGACTTCGATTTATAGATGCAAGCCGAGATAATCACCATTGGGGATGAGATTCTCATTGGTCAAATTGTGGATTCCAATTCAGCTTTTATTTCTAAAGAGCTTAATAAAATTGGGGTCTCGGTCTATCAAATTACTTCTATACAGGATGATAGGGAACATATTTTAAAATCCCTGAAAGAAGCTGGAGAACGTTCTTCGGTGGTTATTATCACAGGTGGTTTGGGGCCAACAAAAGACGATGTTACCAAACACACCCTTTGCGAATTTTTTGAAGATGAATTGGTTAGGGATAATAACGTTTTAAATCATATTGAAGAACTCTTCAAAAAATATATCACCACTCCCATTTCGGATTTGAACAGAGAGCAGGCCATGGTTCCATCAAAATCAACGGTATTGCACAACGAGTTTGGAACGGCTCCAGGTATATGGATGAAAAAGGGAAAAACTGCTTTTGTTTCGCTTCCTGGTGTCCCTTATGAGATGAAAAATCTTATTACTAAGTCGGTGTTGCCCAAAATTATCGAAGAATACGATAGACCCTACATTGTGCACAAAACTATCATGACCTATGGTCTTGGAGAAAGTGCCATTGCGGAAAAGCTTGAAGATTGGGAAGATAATCTGCCTTCATATATAAAATTTGCTTATTTACCCAATCTAGGTAGGGTAAGGTTGAGACTTTCCGCGAAAGGTGAAGATAAGGAGGCGTTGCTTTTGGGTATTGAGGAGCAGGTAAAAAAACTGTACCCCTTAATAGGAGACATTATTTATGGTGAAGAAGAAGCGGACGGTAATGTAGAGAAACAAATTGGCACATTGCTTACCAATAAAAAAATGACCCTTGCTACTGCGGAAAGCTTTACGGGAGGAAGTATCGCGGAACGAATTACCTCAGTGCCCGGCGCGTCCAATTATTTTAAGGGCAGTATGGTCTGTTATGCTACCGAAGCAAAGGTGCATTTGTTGGGGGTGCCCCAAAAACTTATAGACAAGCATTCCGTGGTAAGCGAAGAAGTTGCCATTGCCATGGCCGAAAATGTGAAAAACAAGTTGGGAACCGATTTTGCCATAGCTACAACAGGAAACGCCGGCCCTACAAAAGGTGATTCTGATGCCGATGTTGGTACGGTGTATATAGGAATAAGTTCACCAACTGGAACTTTTGCTCAAAAATTCGTTATGGGCAGGCACCGGGAAAGGGTTGTTAAAAAGTCTGTAAACAAGGCTTTTGAGTTGTTGTACAAAGAAATTTTAAATTTCTGAAAAAGAATTTTGTACGTCCCATTAAAATGGTATAAATTTGCAGCCTCAATAAAATCACTCAAATAGTTAGGGAGATGTCTAAAGTTTGTGAAGTAACAGGAAAAAAGGTGATGTTTGGAAACAACGTTTCCTTTTCTATCAATAAGACAAAAAGGAGGTTCGATGCGAATATCTCCAAGAAGAGATTTTATATTCCAGAGGAAGATCGTTGGGTAACCTTGAACGTTTCTGCCCGTGGGTTGAAAATCATCAACAAAAAAGGAATCTCTGCTGTCTTGAAGGAAATCAATTCCAAAAAGTAAGTTGTAAAAGCATTTTAAGTACAATACAATGGCAAAGAAAGGAAATAGGGTTCAGGTAATTTTAGAGTGTACGGAGCACAAGGAATCTGGTATGCCAGGTACTTCTAGATATATTACCACAAAGAACAAAAAGAACACGCCAGATAGGATGGAAATCAAAAAGTACAATCCTATCCTTAAGCGTATGACAGTTCATAAAGAAATTAAGTAATAGCTTTTTACTAAGTAAAGGGCAGAAAAATATAAGCCATGGCAAAGAAAACAGTAGCAACACTTCAGTCATCATCTAAAAGATTGACAAAGGCCATTAAAATGGTTAAATCTCCAAAAACTGGAGCATATACTTTTGTGGAGTCTGTAATGGCACCAGAAATGGTTAATGACTGGTTGAACAAAAAATAAGAAAGAAAGTATCTTTCACATATAATATTGGAGCCGCTATTTAGCGGCTTTTTTTATGTAGATAAAAAACTACTATCAGTTTTTATTTACTCTGTATGTAACTCTTCTATTGGTCACTACTGTATTCACCCTTAGGGTCAATATGGCCGTATTGGAAGTCTCGGTTCCACAAATAAATGCATCATTACTGGTCAGCAATCGATATTGTGTATTGTTTTCGCTAGGAGTAGGATTGGTTATGGTCAGCATGCTGGTCGAAGTTCCCGAGTATACCCCAGAATCTGAAAGGTCGAGCCAAGAAACTCCATTATAATACTGCCATTGAAATTGGTCTGCGGTCACAGTAGCGGATATGGTTGTTGTACACCCTGGACAAGTAGTTGTATTAACTGGTTGTGACGTTATGGTCGGTGCTGAACCGACTTCCCTATAATCATATGTAGTGTTGGAATCATTATCGGCTGGGGTTGTATAGCCATCGGAACCGCTTGTCACTATTCCCTCGGCATCAATAGTAACAGGATTGGGTCCCAAATAACCATCATCGTTATTATCGGTGAACCCCGCTTCTCGAACATCGTTGCATCCATCAGCATCAGCATCCAGCACATAAGCGTCATAACTTCCATCGGCATCGGAATCCAAAATGGAATAGGAAGGAATTGCATACTCCGTATCAACATCTTCGATTGCATTGAACAGTCCGTTTGAGCCTGAGCTCGAAGTGGCCCCATCAATTCTACCGTCGTTATTGCTATCCGCCACACCACTTTCATTCAATACACCGGATTCAACAATATCATAAATTCCATCATTGTCGGAATCTAGGTCAAACTCATTACTGATTCCATCACCATCGGTATCACAAATAGCACTTGCGAACAATTCTCCCGTAAAACCCTCAGGACCAGGACCAGCCTGGTTGGTTAGCGTAAATGTATTATTGTTCGCAGGTATCCAGGGAATGGTATTAAAGGGTGTGCCGCCCTGAGCCTCCATAAGCTCCAATGTTGTGGAGGAGGTAGTTCGGCTACCGTAAAGGCTTATTTGGCCAAATTCATTTACAATCAATCTTAGTCTTGGTATGCCATTGGAGTTGGCCACCCAAGGCTGACTTATAAAACTTCCATCCGATTGGAACACAAAATATTCGTCACCAGCATCCAATGCCCCGTTCTCAAATTCTAAAACTGAAGGATGTGCAGTGGTTCCATTAATGTCCAATTGAAACGAATTATCCATAGATGAAAAATCAAGTCTCAAATATCCGGTATCTGTGTGGCTGATAACAACAGATCTTTCTCCTACATCTGATGATGTCAGAAAGGAAGCGCTTATAGTGGAACAATACTCCTCTTCGTCGGTTATTCCATCATTGTCATCGTCTAGGTCAACTACATCAATTATTCCATCTCCATCTGAATCTGTCTGAGGAACTGATGTTGTGGAAATGGTTACATTGTCAATATAGGCACGGTCATCATTACCGGACCAGTCGCCCCCTCCTTTTCTAAAGCGAATAGTGGTATTGCTGGATATGTAAGCTGTTATATCTTGGTCAAACGTACCACTTTGACTACCAGTGAATGTATCTAATGTGGTGAAGGAAGAACCATCTGAGGATACTTGAATAATCAATGTTTCGCCGGATTCAAGACTAGATGTTCGCCAATCAAAAGATAGGGAGGCTGTATAGTAAGAACTTAAATCTGCCGATCGTCTTATGTTCTCGGACCAAATGTATCTAAACCTTAGCTCATCGTTGTTTATACTTATATAGCCATTTGCAGGATTGTTGTTATCATTAAACTCTTGCCAATTAGTGGACCAATTTTGGGTTCCATCGTTATTTGCATAGGATACAGAGCTAAATGAATCCGAATACGTTTCTTGTGCTGAAATTGTTATCGAAAACAATGCCAGTAGTAATATTACTATCCTTCTGATTGGATTTTTCATGGAATTTTGAGAAAACTAAACCATTATAAAAGTAAACAAGTGCCCCGAAGCACTCTAATATTTGTTGTGTATACCTATAATGCACAGGTAAAACCTTGAGGAGTTGAAGTATGGATTGTTTTGTAAAACGAAATCATGCTTATGCAATATGTGTGTTTTGCGTGTATTTTGATTTAACAAAACTCCCCTTACTTTGCTATCTTTGATCATTCTCAAAGAACATAGGATGAGCTTATTCAAAAATATATTTTCAAAGGATAAAAAGGAGACCTTGGACAAGGGACTCGAAAAGTCCAAGACCAGTTTCTTCGGTAAGTTGGGGAAAGCTGTAGCGGGCAAGTCCAAGGTAGATGATGAGGTGCTGGATAGTCTCGAGGAAATCTTGGTTACTTCGGATGTGGGTGTAAATACCACTCTAAAGATCATTGATCGTATTGAAGAACGTGTTTCACGTGATAAATACATGGGCACCGATGAACTCAATACCATATTGCGTGAAGAAATAGCTGGACTACTTTCTGAAACCCAAGCAGGGGAGGATAGTGAGATTACCATTCCAAAGGACAAAAAACCTTATGTGATCATGGTAGTGGGCGTAAACGGTGTAGGTAAAACTACGACCATCGGAAAATTGGCGCACAAATTCAAAAATAAAGGGATGAAGGTGGTTTTGGGGGCAGCCGATACGTTTCGAGCTGCGGCCATTGACCAATTGGAAGTTTGGGCCAAGCGAGTTGACGTACCCATAATAAAACAAAAAATGGGAAGTGATCCTGCCTCCGTGGCATTTGATACCCTAAACTCCGCCGTAGCAGAAAATGCCGATGTGGTTTTGGTGGATACTGCAGGACGTTTGCACAACAAAGTAAATTTAATGAACGAGCTTTCTAAGGTAAAACGGGTAATGCAAAAGGTTGTTCCCGATGCCCCACATGAGGTTCTTTTAGTGCTGGATGGTTCTACGGGACAAAATGCTTTTGAACAAGCGAAGCAATTTACCAAGGCGACCGAGGTAACCAGTTTGGCGGTGACCAAATTGGATGGAACCGCCAAAGGAGGGGTTGTTATCGGAATTTCCGATCAATTTCAGATTCCCGTAAAATATATTGGAGTTGGTGAGGGAATAGAGGATCTCCAAGTGTTCAATAAATATGAGTTTGTCGATTCGTTTTTCAAAATATAAGCTACTATGTACAAATATCTTTTTTGCTCTTTTCTAATTATCGGATTTATTTCATGTAAACAAAAAAACACGGAACCAAAGGAAGATATCGTCCTTTGGACACCCTACAACGATTCATTGGAAGTGGCGGCTAGTAAGGATAACGAAAGTCCAAGGATGCGCTATAAGTTTATTCAGAGCAAGGTCTTGGATAAGAACGAGGTGTTTTTACCGCTTTACGATGAAGTATCAAAATTCAGCGAAGCGCAATATGAAAAGATGAAGCCTTTGGTCTTGGAGCAAGACATACCCACCATTCAAAACCATATTGATGAAGGAACGTTCACTTACGAAGATTTGGTATTGTTCTATTTGCACAGAATCTATGAATATGAACTGCCCAATAACACGACACTAAATACGGTAATTGCACTGAACCCCAATGTGCTGGAAGAAGCACGTCAACTGGATGAAAGCAAAGAGACCCACCACCTTATTTACGGTATGCCCATTTTATTGAAGGATAATATCGGAACAGCCGAAATGAAGACAACGGCTGGTGCCATCGCTCTTAAAGAAAATCAGACTGATGATGCGTTTATTGTTCAACGTTTGAAGCAAAAGGGGGCGTTAATATTAGGGAAGGCAAACCTTAGTGAGTGGGCCAATTTTATTTGTGGTGTATGCCCTAACGGACAAAGTGCTGTTGGAGGACAAACCTTGAATCCCTATGGAAGACGAGTCTTTGATACGGGAGGATCCAGTGCAGGTAGTGGAACATCAACAGCGGCTAACTACGCAGTAGGTGCGGTGGGAACAGAAACCTCAGGAAGTATACTTTCACCATCGAGCCAGAGTTCCGTAGTGGGCTTAAAACCGACCATTGGTCTCTTGAGCAGAACTGGAATTGTACCCATTTCGAGTACTCTGGACACCCCTGGTCCGATGACCAAAAATGTTACGGACAATGCCATTCTCCTGGATGCGATGTTGGGAAAAGATGAGGCTGATTATAAATCGGTAAGTGCAGAACCTGGAATTTTATCTGCTTGGATGAACCCTGAGCCTCTTAAAGAAACCCGTCTTGGGGTAATGACAAATTTAATGGAGCGAGATTCGATTTATGCTGCCAATGTGGAAGCTTTGCGAGAAGCAGGGGCGCAAATCATAGAATTTGAACCAGAAGACATACCCTTGGAGGGCTTTTTAACTTTGTTGAACTTGGATATGGAACATGATCTGCCCGCCTATTTGAAGTCTCAGGTAAAAGATAAGGATGCTGTAAAAGTGGAATCGGTAGAGGATGTGGTCAGATTTAACAACCAAGATTCTCTGGTTAGGATACCTTATGGGCAAGCTCGTTTTGACGGTATTTTGGCAGATTCGACCACCGCGGAACAATTTGAAAAAATAAAAAAGGATTTAAAAGAATCGGGAAGAGCTTTCTTCAAAATAATGGAAGAAAAGGAGCTTGATGCCGTTTTGAGCATTAACAATTACCATGCAGGTTATGCTGCCGTGGCGGAATATCCTGCTCTGACCGTTCCGATGGGCTACAAGGCTGATGGCGAGCCAGAAAGCTTGACCTTTATTGGAAAACCATTTTCTGAAGCACATTTATTGCGGATAGGAAAAGCCTTTGAGGATTTGACCAAGGCCCGAAAAATTCCAGAAGGGTATCAGAATTAATAAGTTTGGTATAGCTTTCTAGTCTGAATAAGAGTTCCTTCTTCTAAAATTATACGCTGAAGTTATTGTAATGCCTTGTGTTATTGTATTTTTGCACTCCATTTAAAGGATCTATGCGCACAAAATCGCTCAAAAAGAATAAAATCAATGTGGTAACCTTAGGTTGTAGTAAAAATGTCTACGATTCCGAAGTATTGATGGGACAATTACGTGCCAACAATAAAGAGGTAGCTCATGAAGAAGAAGGCAATGTTGTGGTAATCAATACCTGTGGATTTATTGCAAACGCCAAGGAGGAAAGTGTCAACACCATTTTGGATTATGTGCAACGCAAAGAAGCTGGCGATGTGGACAAGGTTTTTGTGACAGGTTGTTTGAGTGAGCGTTACAAGCCAGATTTGGAGAAGGAGATTCCCAATGTGGATGCATATTTTGGTACCAGTGACCTTCCCAATTTGTTGAAAGCCCTGGGTGCCGATTACAAACACGAGTTAATTGGTGAGCGATTGACGACCACACCAAAAAACTATGCCTATCTTAAAATTGCCGAAGGTTGCGATAGGCCTTGCTCTTTCTGTGCGATTCCATTGATGCGCGGTAAGCACAAGAGCACACCTATTGAAGATTTGGTGGCGGAAGCTGAAAAATTGGCAGCAAATGGGGTGAAAGAGTTGATTTTGATTGCACAGGACCTTACCTATTACGGTCTTGACCTATATAAGAAAAGAAACTTGGCAGAATTGCTTCAAGCCTTGGCCAAAGTTGAGGGGATCGAATGGATTCGCTTACACTACGCTTTCCCTACAGGTTTCCCGATGGATGTTTTGGAGGTGATGCGCAACGAGCCAAAAATCTGTAATTACATCGATATTCCCCTTCAGCATATAGCAGATGCCATACTTAAAAGTATGCGTCGAGGTACTACTCAGGCCAAGACAACAAAGTTGCTGCAAGATTTTAGAAAAACCGTACCCGAAATGGCCATTAGAACTACATTGATTGTTGGTTATCCTGGAGAAACGGAGGAAGACTTTGAAACCTTGAAACAATGGGTTCGGGAAATGCGCTTTGAACGATTGGGTTGTTTTACCTACAGTCACGAAGAGAATACTCACGCCTATAATTTGGAGGACGATGTTCCCGAAGAAGTTAAACAGGAACGTGCCAACAGCATCATGGAAGTTCAATCCCAAATTTCTTGGGAACTGAACCAAGAGAAAATCGGTAAAACCTTCCGTTGTATAATTGATAGGAAGGAAGGGAACCACTTTGTGGGCCGTACCGAGTTTGATTCCCCCGACGTGGATAACGAAGTGCTTATTGATGCCACCAAACACTACGTTAAAATCGGAGACTTCGTGAATATCAAAATTACGGATGCTTCGGACTATGACTTGTTTGGGGAGCCTGCCTAAATTTCAGACAAGGACAATACTTTTTTTTCAAAGCACAGTTGCCAATATTTGTACTTAGGTGATCGTATGTGTTTGCATTGGTTTTAACTCTTCTTAAAATCGATACGATCTAAAGTGTTTTAAGCACTTAAATATTTTCGTAACTTTTTCTATTCCTCAAAACTGACATCGGTCATGGTATATGGTATCGGTGTTGGGTACTTTTAGTAATTCAAAATGAAAACTTTGATGTTTGAATTCCAATTTTTGATTCCAATCACTTTTAAGAAACAACAATTCTGTACAATTAACTATAATAACTATGAACCAAAATCAAAATAAACTGAAAGCAAGTGTTGCCCTGCTTCGAATTTTTATAGGGTGGCACTTTTTATTTGAGGGTGTGGTGAAGATGTACAATCCCGAATGGACGTCCTTTGGGTATTTGGCTACCGCACAAGGACCATTTGAAGGGTTTTTTACTATGTTGATAGGAGATTCAACCATTGGTTTGGTGGATACCTTGAATATTATCGCCCTTATGGTGGTCGGGGTTACATTTACCCTTGGAATTTTTGAACGTATCGGTGCCATTGTCGGCGTTGGTCTATTGGCACTTTATTTTTTGGCGCATCCACCTTTCCCTGGTTTAATGCAAATGAACGTGGAGGGAAACTATTGGCTGGTCAATAAAAACCTAATCGAACTTGTGGCAATAATTGTGATTTATCAACTACCTACGGGCGCATACTTTGGCCTTGATTATCTTAGGAAGAACAAAATTAAAACTCAGGAACAATGAAATGGACTAGAAGAGACCTTTTAATAGGATTGGGAGGCTTGCCCGTACTTGGAGCGGTATGGTGGGCTGGGGCTGCAACCGCTGTTGGGTCAAGAAACAAACGCTCGGAAATATTGGAACAACTCAATATAAAACCTTCATTGCCACCGGCGGTGCCGGGAATAGGGGGAGATCCTGTTCGTATTGGGGTGATTGGTTTTGGTATTCGTGGAGAACAATTGACAAGGGCATTGGGTTTTGCCACCGATGAGTGGAAAGAAGAAATGCGTTTAGCTGCCGAAGAAGACCCAAATAATAAAAGATTGGAGGATTTTGAAGCACAAGAACGACTCAATGTGAAACTAGTTGGTATATGCGATGTGTTCGATGTACGAGCGGAAAAGTTCATCAACTCGTTTTCTAGCGATGATAATAAGATTAAAAGATACCTGACCTATAAGGACATGATTCAAAGTGGGGAAGTGGATGCGGTGGTGATTGCCACTCCAGATCATTGGCACGCACCAATGTCCATCGAAGCTTTGAACAACAATGTGCACGTTTATGTGGAAAAACCGATGACACATACGGTTAGTGAGACCTATACCTTGCGTGATGCTGCTGAAAAATCCGATGCGGTTTTTGCCGTAGGTCACCAACATAGACAAACCCTAAGTTTTAGCACGGCTCGTGATATTGTGGAAAAAGGAACCCTTGGTCATGTATCCTTGATTCAGACGAATACCAATAGGAACGATGACAATGGAGCGTGGAACTACGATATCCACGAAAAGGCAAGTCCCGAGACCATTGATTGGGAGCAATTCCTGGGATCTGCACCAAAGGTGGCATTCAACAAAAACCATTTTTTTAGGTGGCGTAAATGGTGGTCCTATGGCTCTGGTCTTTCAGGGGATTTGTTGTCTCATGATTATGATCGTTTAAACTGTGTGCTCAATATGGGTATTCCAGCTTCGGTAAGCTCTTCAGGCGGAATTTATACCCATAACGATGGTAGAAATGTACCCGATGTAATCCAGGTGAATATGGAATTTCCTGATTTCAGTACTGGAAGCAGTCAAATAAAGGGTAAAGAAAAAGGGATGACCTTTTGCTATAGCGCCACGTTGGGGAATGGGTTCAGCCGGCCTACCATTTTAATGGGGCACGATGCCACCATGGAATTGGGCAATAGATTGACTGTTTGGCCCGATGGTGCATCCACTCGCTATGCCGATATGTTGGAAGCCGAAAAAATGCGACCCGATGTGCCAATTTATCAATACGACCCAGCAGCAAATGCAACAGATGCTGTATCGTCGGCCACATCACAGTACTTTGCTGATAAGGGACTTATGTGGACCTATATTGATGGTGTTCGAGTAGATTCTACCTTCCTCCATATGCGAGAGTGGTTGAGCGTTATCAAAAATGGAGGAAATGTAAGTTGTGGTATCAAAGAAGGTTTTGATGAGGCCATCTCCGCCCACATGGCAGGTTTGTCTTGGAAATTGGGTAGAAAAATAGAATGGGATGCCGCGAGCCAAACCTTGAGGCCTATCGAAGGAATTGATTTTGACCAAATACTCTTGGCAAATGAAAACTGGAACGCACAACCAGAAATGGTTGGATAAAGTTCCATGATTTTAAATGATTCTAGTCCGGAAAGTGGGATGTTGGCGAAAAGAATTTGATTCTCGGAGTAATGTCCCACTTTTGATTGCCAATATTCAGAAATTGGTCGATTACAGTATCACGTAGGACACTAATTCTTCCACCGTTGGGTGGTCGCTCCCACCAGCGGGCTCAATAGTGATATTTAAGGACTCGGCATTTTCAATATACTTTAGGGGCACCAACTCATTGTCGGTTCTTAAAGTCCCCATATTGATCATTTCTCCATTAACATCGCTCCACATTTGATACGTTTTATCCTTTGGCAATGTGGGTAACCCTTTCGGATTAACAAGTACCAGATGACTTTTGTGGTTGACATAGGCAACTGCCTTTCCATTGGGTGCTTTTTGGTTTCCGTAGAGAACCAAAGGAACAACATCGGGATTATTGATGCTTTCAAAACGATTGGATGTGAGTCTAAATTCCGATTCTAAGTTGTCCATTTTACGCTGCAACTGACTCGTCTGTGATTGAAGCGTACTTAGGTTACTTTCTGCACCTTGCCATTTAACGTATAACCAAAAGGTACTAAGGCCAAAAATCAAAGCAAAACCTGCAGCAATGGATAAGGGTACCCAATTTGTTTTTGTTGCTTCAGTTTGATTGATAGCATTCTTCAATCTTACTTTAATGGCATTTGGTGGTGCTATGGCCTGTTCCATGCCCATGCGTTCAAAATCAGCTTCCAATGCATCAAAATGTTCCTTGAGTTCTTTATCTTTCTCAAGGGTTTCTTCCACTGCAATGGTCAACTCTTCTGAGAGCTCTTCAGTAAGATAAAGCTCTAGAAGTCCTTCTTCCAATATCCTTTTCTTATCTATCATGGCATTAATTCTAAAACGAACCAAATATAAATCAACTTTTCGCTGTACGTCTCCCGTAATTGTTTTAGTGCTTGTTTTATATAGGACTTAAAAGTGCCTAACGGTACGCCCATTTTTTTATGGGCTTGTTTGTGGGTATAGCCACTGTAATACACTAATGTAATAGCTTTCTGGTGATGAGGTTCAAGGGTTTTAATGGAACCTTTTAAGGCTGTATAATCTGTCTCCTCTTCATTAACTTCTTTAATATCATATACACTCAGATCATCGGTTTGGATGAGCTTGTTCTTCTTGCGTATTGAATTTAATGTTGTGTTACGTGCTATTCTGTAGGCCCAGGTATAAAACCTACCTTTTGATGCATCGTAGGCCTCTATGTTTTTCCAAATTTTTACAAAAGTTTCCTGGAGAAGATCTTCAGCCTTGATTTTATCACGACACATACGAAGAATAACCCCGAACAGAGCTCCGGAATATTTATCATATAATTGGTAGAGGGCCGTTTCGTCACCTGAAATCAAACGGGTGATTACCTCATGGTCTTCAAAACTGTTCTTCATTGCTAGTGTTAAATATATGATAAAAAACTACGGCCTTCATCCATTTGCCCAAACCAGGTGTAAATAATAATAGAAAACGCTTTAAAAACAATTAATCATTAAAATTCAAAAAGAAAAATGAAAAAATTAATCTTTGCCTTCGCTACCTGTGCTTTAGTATTCGGCACTCAACTAACAAACGCTCAAAAATCCAATGACATAGTAGATATAGCTGTTTCTGTGGATGACTTCTCAACTTTGGTTACGGCCTTAAAAGCTGCCGATTTGGTGGGCGCCTTGAAAGGGGATGGACCCTTCACTGTATTTGCCCCTGTAAATTCAGGATTTGCCAAAATTGATACTGAGACTTTAAATGCTCTGTTGAAACCAGAAAACAAAGAAAGATTAGCGGCCATTCTAACCTATCATGTAGTTTCAGGAGAATTGATGGCTGCCGATGTGGCTGCTGCACTAAACAAAGGAAACGGGAAAGCAGAACTTACAACTTTAAACGGTGGGAAATTAACTGCTATGAAAAAGGACGATGGCATTTATTTGAAAGATGCCAATGGAAATTGGAGTAAAATTTCCAAAACAGATGTCGTTGCCTCAAACGGAGTAATCCATATTATTGAGGACGTTGTAATGCCCAACTAATTAAAGGTTGTTTGTTTTGATGTTGAAAAGCACCGCATTGCGGTGCTTTTTTATTTTGGTACTATTACCTTTTTCGGGCCAATTCCATTTGATATAACTCTCTACCCAGCTGTGCTAAAAATGGTATGCCTACTTCGTCGTATTCGTAGTTGTTGTCGTTGAAAATACCGTTGCTGTTGACCAGTATGGTTGCGGTGACCATAAAATCAATATTGTTTTTAGTGTCTTTAATATAAGCGCAATCTGTAAGTGTGCCATAAGCATATCCCACCTTGTTATAAATTTTAATGTGATTGGGCATTGGGTCCGTGTTATCCCCAAAGATGAAGAACTTTACATAACTGTCATAAAACTCATCTGGGTCATATCCAAGTTTTGGAGGTAGCGTCTGCATAGCCGTCAACAGATACTTGTGTTGGTTGTCGCTCAGGTTGAACCTTTGTTCCTTTGGAAATACTTCTGGAAAAATAATACGCTTTAACAAAGCACTTTGCGCCTTGATGGGATAATAATTCTTTAAACTGAAATCAAAAGGTCCCTGTTGGTAGGATTCATCGGCAATAAACCCTATCCCTTTTCTTATTCTATTTAAGTCGAGGGGATTTATCGGCGAGTTTATTATGGGCTTGCTCAAGGAGGTGGTGGAGTCGTTCAGGTAAAAAATCAAAGTTTTTGTGGTTACATCGTCTGCGTTACTTGTGGATAACCGATGGGCAATCCGTATGGGTGAAACCCCTCTATGCATCATCCGTTCTTTTAAATCGTCTTGACCCAAAAACTCCACCAATCTATTGTTCGCAGCATTGTCCGAAACAGCGAATATTTCCGAAATGGCCTTGGCAAATGTGGTTTGTACCGAATCTCCTTCCACAAAAAACCGGGTATTCATGGAAAGCGAATCAATTTCGTTGAGTTTTTCCAAAGCGGCTACTGCTGCAGGAAACTTTACCGTACTGGCGGGGTAGAAATAGTTATTTTCATCGACCTGAAAATCAAAATCAGTAAAAATAATACTGTCGTTTCTTCTGTCAATTTGGGTGTATCGGATTTGAACCTCATGCGCTTCAAGATTATCCATCACATTTTTAATTTTGGGATCTTGTGATGAAAGCGCTTTTACCAAAGAATCCATTGGAGGGTTGTTGGAACAAGATATCACCAACCCCAATAAACCTACAATTACAAACCTATTACACATAGGTGTAAACTTAAATTTCTTGATTGTACACTTGGCCACGGTGAGGTTTAAGAATGCTCCTTACCTCTTCCAATTCAAACTCGGCAACCACTAAATAAGCAATACTATGGGTAGGGCTAAAATGCTCCACGCCTCCAAGGTCATATTTTAATTCTTCCACTTCCACAAATTCCTTGAGGTGTTTCAGGTAGTGTTCGGCAGTATGCGCCGCACTTGGACCTCTAAAGTCCCAAATAATCTTAATTTTTCTATCCAAAAGTTTTTCCATTGTGTTTTAGGAGTTAAGCACGGATTCACCTTTTTCGGCAAATGCCTTAAAATCTTGCATATATTTTAGAGATTGTTTTTTAAAAGCGCCCGGCATGAAAAATGCCATGAGTTTCATTCCAAATCCAGAGAATTGGAACTCGGATTCAGAAACCCATCGGGTTTTGTCACCTTCTTCTTTAAAATGGTTCTTTTGGATGTTATGGACTCCTTTGGTATCGTAGGTCATATGCAGTTCATCCGGCAGGTTCCTTTTTATAATGGTCTCCACTAAGTTCATTTCCCGTTTGCCCATTTTGTAACTAAGGCTCATCCGTGCGCCTTCCTGTCCAGGCTTTGTGGACAATTGTTCGTAGCCAATAAGCCCCTCTTGCCAATGCTTCATGTTTTCGGGATTGTCCATTTTTTTGATAAATTCCTCCCGAGGAACATCGACCACAATTTCGGTGGTGTAATTCATGTTTGGATTGGTTTTGCACTAAAGTAGCGATTTCTGGCCATCTATTTCCATTAAAAAATCTGTTAATGAAATTAGAACCTTCTTGTAGGGGATTTTGTAATTGTTATTTTTGCGAAATGCTTAAGCTCCAAAAAAATACGCTGTACTTCCTTTATGCCTTGGCAGCAATATTAGTTTCCTCATGCGAGGGTATGTTCAATAAGGTTGAAGAAAAGGAACCATTGGCAAGGGTAGACGATACTTTTTTATATAAAGAGGATGTTGCCTCTTTTATCCGAGATGATATGACAGCTGAGGACAGTACTGTTTTTGTGACCAATTACATCAACAATTGGGCATCCAAGCAGCTGTTGTTGTCCAAATCAAAAATAAATTTGCCCGAGGAAAAATTGGCGGAGTTTGACCGTTTGGTTTCAGATTATCGTGCAGACCTGTACACCAGGGCCTATATTGAGGCTTTGGTAAATCAATCCCAGGATACAGCCGTTACCAAAAGTCAGCTTGAAGAATTCTACGAACGTGAAAAGGAAAATTTCAAACTGAATGAAAAATTGGTCCAGCTCAGGTTTGTGGGTATGTCCAATCAATTTTTGGACAGGAATGGTGTAGAGGACAGAATAAAAAAATGGGACGATTCTGATAAAAGATATTTGGATTCCATAGCGGTACAGTTCAAAAAAATACATTTTAACGATTCCATTTGGGTAAGTGCCACACGGGTAATTGAAGAAATTTCCCCGTTGACGCAGGCAAATGAGGAAACCCACTTAAAAAAATCACAATTTTTTGAGCTACAAGATTCCTTAGAGGTATATTTGGGCTTGGTGACCAATGTATTGGAAGTCAATGAAACAGCTCCTTTTGATTATGTGGAGCCAGATATAAAGCAATTGATTTTGAACCGGCGTAAATTGAATTACGTAAAGAAACTGGAAACCGAAATTATTGATGAAGCTATTAAGAAGAACGAATTTGAGGTTTATGACAAAGAAAATTAACGGATTATCTGTTATCGCATTTTTTGCAATGATGGGAATTATCCGAGCACAGGGAGCCGATGAGGCAATGGGCGCAAAAGATACTACAAGCGCTACCAAAAAAATAAAATTGGATGGTATAGCCGCCGTGGTCGGTGACTATGTGATTTTGGAATCTGACATCGATAAAACCTTGATCGATCTTAAAAACCAAGGCGCCTCAACAGAAGATATTACACGTTGCAGTCTTTTGGGCAAGCTTATGGAGGATAGGCTCTATGCACACCAAGCTGTACAGGATAGTTTGTTGGTATCCGATGATATGGTAAATGCCCAAAGCGATAGACAGATTCAGCAGCTTACCCAGCAAATTGGAAGTGTTGAAAAGATGTTGAGTTACTACAAAAAGGCTGATATGGAAAGTTTCCGTGAAGAGCTTTTTGAAATCAACAAATTGCGTATGCTCTCGGAAAAAATGCAGGGCAAGATTGTTGAGGAAATTGAGGTGACACCGGAAGAAGTACGCCAGTTTTTCTACAAAATCCCAGAAGATGAAAGGCCTGTTTTTGGTGCGGAATTGGAAATAGCCCAAATTGTTAAGCAACCCGAAGCTCCCGAAGAAGAAAAACAGAAAGTAATCAATCAATTAAAGGAGATTAGGCAGGATGTATTGGAGAACGATGCCAGCTTTAATGTAAAGGCAATTTTGTATTCCCAGGATCCCGGTTCCAAATCAAAGGGCGGGTTCTATAGTATGACCAAGGAAACCCCATTTGTAAAGGAATTTAAAGATGTTGCCTTTAGTCTTCAAGAAGGAGAGATTTCCGAGCCATTTGAAACTTCATTTGGATATCATATTATTTATATAGAAAAAATCAGGGGCCAGGAATTAGACCTTCGTCATATACTTTTGATTCCAAAGATTCCTCAAAGTGCCATTGATAAAGCAACTCAGGAACTGGATACTATTCGTCAGCAGGTTTTGGATGGAAAATACACTTTTGCCGAAGCTGCGATGAATTTTTCCGATGAAAAAGAAACCAAGTTTGATGGTGGATTGCTTCGTAACCCTATCAATTTTGATTCTCGTTTTGAGTTGACCAAAATGGATCCAACCCTTTATAACCAAGTAAGGGATCTAAAGGATGGTGAAATATCAAGGCCTATTCGCGAAGATGACCAAAGAGGTGGATCTCCCAAGTTCAAGATCATGAAAATTTCCAACCGCTATGATGAGCACGAGGCGGATTTTGCAAAAGATTATATGAAAATTCAAGAACTGGCGTTAAGAGAAAAGCAATTCAAAGCCATAAAAGGTTGGATGGACGAACATATCGATGATACTTACATCCATGTGGATACCGAAAGTAGAGATTGCGATTTTGCTAACAACTGGGTAAAGCAATAAATATATGTCGGATGTAGATGCAGTTGAAAAGCTGGTAAAAAAACACCAAGACTTAAAAAAGGAGATTGCCAAGGTCATTGTAGGCCAAGAAGAGGTAATTGAACAAATACTGCTATCCATCTATACAGGAGGACATTCTCTCTTGATCGGGGTTCCTGGTTTGGCAAAGACCTTAATGGTCAATACCATTGCACAAACATTGGGATTGGATTTTAAAAGAATACAATTTACCCCGGATTTAATGCCCAGTGACATTTTAGGAAGCGAGGTGTTGGACCAAAACCGCAACTTCAAATTTATAATGGGACCAGTTTTCGGGAACATCATCTTGGCGGATGAAATCAATAGGACACCGCCCAAAACCCAAGCCGCTTTGCTGGAAGCCATGCAGGAAAGAGCGGTGACCATTGCGGGAAAGCAACACAAATTAAATCAACCTTATTTTGTTCTGGCCACACAAAACCCAATAGAGCAAGAAGGAACCTATCCATTGCCGGAGGCCCAATTGGATCGTTTTATGTTTGCCATAGAACTAAAATACCCTTCGATTGAAGAAGAAATACAAGTGGTAAAATCCACAACTACAGACGATGAGGTCCAGATAAATACACTGTTTAATGCCGACGAGATTATAGCAGTGCAACATTTGGTCAGGCGAATTCCTGTACCGGATAATGTTGTGGATTATGCGGTAAGGTTGGTTAACAGAACACGCCCAGATCAAGTCGGCGCTTCCGATTACGTAAAAAATTACATTGATTGGGGGGCAGGACCAAGAGCATCACAGAATTTGGTTTTAGCCGCCAAGGCACATGCAGCCATCCATGGAAAGTTCTCTCCGGATATCGAGGATGTTAAGGCAGTTTCCTTGGGAATTCTTCGTCACAGGATACTAAAAAACTACAAAGCGGAAGCTGAAGGTATCACCGAGGAAAAAATTATCACGGAATTATTGTAAAAAATGAGAAAACCGACATTTATTTAGGTCGATTCTAATTTCAAATTCCTTCTCATTTTAGTAAATTTACCAAATTACAAAAATCATAAAAAACCTAATTGAATAATGGCATTTGATATAGACATGATTAAGGGTGTCTACGCTTCTATGGGAGAACGTGTGGAAAAAGCCCGGAAATTGGTAGGTAAGCCGCTAACGCTTTCTGAAAAGATTTTATACTCTCACCTTTGGGACGGTAATCCCGAAAAGGCCTATATAAGGGGCAAAGATTACGTTGATTTCGCTCCCGACAGAATCGCTTGTCAAGATGCAACGGCTCAGATGGCCTTGTTGCAATTTATGCAAGCTGGAAAAGACAAAGTAGCAGTGCCTACCACGGTTCACTGCGATCACCTGATCCAAGCTAAAGATGGTGCTGCGGCAGATTTAAAACATGCCAATGAAACTAGTAAAGAGGTGTTTGATTTCTTGGGGTCTGTATCTAACAAATATGGTATTGGGTTTTGGAAACCAGGAGCTGGTATTATTCACCAAGTAGTATTGGAAAATTATGCATTCCCTGGAGGTATGATGATTGGAACCGATTCTCACACCGTAAACGCTGGTGGTTTGGGAATGGTCGCTATCGGTGTAGGAGGAGCAGATGCTGTGGATGTAATGGCAGGAATGGCATGGGAACTTAAGTTTCCTAAGTTGATCGGTGTAAAATTGACAGGTAAACTTTCCGGTTGAACAGCCCCTAAGGATGTTATCTTGAAAGTAGCTGAAATTCTTACCGTAAAAGGTGGAACAGGTGCTATTGTAGAATATTTTGGCCCTGGCGCCACTTCCATGTCGTGTACAGGTAAAGGTACCATTTGTAACATGGGTGCTGAAATTGGAGCAACGACATCAACCTTTGGTTACGACGAATCAATGGAGCGTTACCTAAGGGCTACTGATAGGGAAGATGTTGCCGATGAGGCAAACAAGGTTAAAGAACACTTGACTGCTGATGCAGAGGTGTACGCTAATCCAGAGCAATATTTTGATCAGGTAATCGAAATCAACCTTTCTGAATTGAAGCCTTTGCTAAATGGTCCATTTACCCCGGATTTGGCTACAGAAGTAGGAACAATGACGGATAAAGCTACCGAAAACGGTTGGCCTTTAGCTGTTGAGTGGGGATTGATAGGTTCTTGTACGAACTCTTCTTATGAAGATTTATCGAGAGCATCCTCCATTGCGCAACAAGCTTTGGACAAAAAATTGAAAACAAAAGCTGAGTTTGGTATCAACCCAGGTTCAGAACAAGTACGATATACTACCGAACGTGACGGTATCCTTGATATTTTTGAAAAATTGGATGCCAAGATCTTTACAAATGCCTGTGGACCATGTATTGGTCAATGGGGACGATATGAGGATCCAAAGAACGCTCCAAAGAACAGCATTGTACATTCCTTCAACCGTAACTTTGCAAAACGTGCCGACGGTAACCCGAACACGCATGCATTTGTTGCATCACCAGAAATGACCGCAGCGATTGCCATTGCAGGTCGTTTGGACTTTAACCCATTGACGGATAAGTTGATCAACGAAGATGGTGAAGAAGTAATGTTGGATGAACCAACAGGATGGGAGTTACCGCCAAAAGGTTTTGAAGTTAAGGAAAACGGTTACGAAGACCCTCTTGAAGATGGAAGTGGAGTAGAGGTTAAAGTAGCTTCAGATTCTGAGCGTTTGCAATTGTTGGAGCCTTTTGTCCCAATCAAGGCAAGTGATCTTCAAGGGATGAAATTATTGATCAAAGCCTTTGGAAAGTGTACTACCGACCACATTTCCATGGCAGGACCCTGGTTACGTTTTAGAGGTCATTTGGATAACATTGCCAATAATACCTTGATTGGAGCGGTAAATGCTTTCAACAAAAAAACCAACTTCGTTAAAAACCAGTTGACCGGTGAATATGGTGGAGTTCCAGATACGCAGCGTGAATACAAGAAAGAAGGAATTATGACTGTTGTTGTGGGAGACCATAACTACGGAGAAGGATCATCAAGAGAACATGCGGCCATGCAACCAAGGCACTTGGGTGTAGCCGTTGTTATTGTAAAATCCTTTGCAAGGATTCACGAAACCAACTTGAAGAAACAAGGAATGTTGGCCTTGACCTTTGCCAATGAGGATGATTACGATTTGATTCAGGAAGACGATACATTCAATATTGTTGATGCTGCTGAGTTTGCACCGGACAAACCTTTGACACTTGAAGTGGTGCACGCCGATGGAAGTAAGGATACCATCATTACGAACCATTCATACAATCATGCTCAAATCAAGTGGTTCAACGAAGGTTCGGCCTTGAATTTGATCAAGAAACAGAATGCTTAATTGTTTTTAAAATAATCAGTAAAAAACTCCTGATGTTGTTTAAGATGTCAGGAGTTTTTAATTTTTGAGAAATAACTTTCAATGAAAATCAATAAAAAGACCATTCTCAATGTAGTATTAATTCTTTTTATCCTGTCGTTTTTTGTAACCCCAATTGGTTATTATGGAAAGATATGGTTAAACAGAATGTTCTCATTTTCTCCTGAAGTCATCGAAACGGCAGAACGTCAACAAATCACCGATTACGATTGGAAACTGAAGGATGAAGAATGGAATTTTTTCAACTTTGAAAAATCGAAGGGCAAGGTAATCTTGGTCAATTTTTGGGCATCATGGCGTTTGCCTTCAGAAGCCGAACTTGCAAGTATTCAAGAATTATACGACAGATATAAAGGCAAGATGGATTTTTATATCATTACCGATGAAGAAAGGGAACCTGTTGAAGCATTTATGGACGAGCATGACTTCACATTTCCACTAACTTATTTGATCATTGGTGAAAAAATGCCTATTGATGCTAGTAGTGTGCCCGCTTCCTATCTGATTGATAAATCGGGGAACATTGTGATCCATGAAGAGGGAATTTCGGATTGGAGTACGGTAAAAGTATACAAGTTGTTGGATGAATTAATTGCAGAATGAAGATTACCAAGGAGCAAATTAGCAATGGAATATGGATTTTGGCCATAGTTCTCGTATTGTTCACCCCACTGGGTTTTTACCCGAGGGTATGGGTGAATAAAATAGTAGCTACAGTACTATCTCCAAGTACAGTTGACAAGGACGAACAAGCCAATTTAAAAAACTACAATTGGGACCTTATTGATTTAGAAGGGAAACAAACCAATCTGCAGTCTCGAAAAGGAGAAGTAATTTTAATTAATGTTTGGGCAACCTGGTGTCCTCCCTGTGTTGCAGAACTTCCAGGTTTTGCCGATCTCTATAAAGATTATGGAGATAAGGTGACTTTTGTTTTTGTAGCAAATGATGAAAAGCAAAAAGTCGAGACATTTCTAAAGAAAAAAGGATATGATTTGCCCGTATATTTTCAAGTTTCGGCGACACCAAAAGAATTGGAAAGTGGTAGTATACCCGTTACATATATAGTTGATAAACAGGGTAACATCGTAGTGGATAAAACAGGTGCGGCCAATTGGAATTCCGATAAGACCAGAGCACTGTTGGACAAACTTATTGCTGAGTAGTTATTTCTTTTTAAAATATTTAAAGGGCACCACCAACATACCAAAGCACTCCCCATCCTGTTTTCCTAGGTGTTTATGATGCATTTTGTGGGCTCTACGGACGCCACGGGCATATCTATTATTAGCATTCCTAAACATTTTGAAGCGTTGGTGGATAAAAATATCATGAACTGTAAAGTAAGCAATCCCATAAGCAAGTATGCCGAAACCTAAAGGCCATCCATACCAAAAAGTGGTATAACTGCCTAAGTAGAATAGCGCCATGCTCACGATAGCGTAGAAAATAAAGAATGCATCGTTTCGCTCAAACCACGAATCGTGGTCTTTTTTATGGTGGTCTTTGTGGAGGCTCCATAAAAAACCATGCATTACATATTTATGTGTAAACCAAGCCATGAATTCCATAAAGCAAAAGGTGGCCAAAAATATCAATATCCAAAGTGCTACTTTCATTGTACCAATTGTAATTTGTAATTAACATATGATTGTGCCAAAAGTCCGAACTTCTGATAGTTGGGCACACGAATCCGTGTATTTTTAATTTCCAAAGGAGGAGTGCTCTGTAATTTTTGAAGCAACTTTTTATAATACCGATAAGCCGTATATACGCCAAACTTTGCCTGTTCCGGGAGATGGATGATACCAGAGTATCCAAGTGCAAAATCCGCCTTTATTTCATCTACGATCCGTTTTTTGGACACTTCATCGAGTTCCATTAAATCCGTATTTGGAAAATACGTCCTGTTCAAATCTTCGTAATCAGCTTTTAAATCACGGAGAAAATTTACTTTTTGAAAAGCGGAACCCAGAGCCATGGCCGATTCTTTCAGCTCTTCGTATTTCTCTTTGTTCCCTTTTACAAAAACACAAAGGCACATTAAGCCAACTACATCGGCAGAACCATAAATATAATCACGGTATTCGTCAAAGGTCTCGTACCTTTTTTTGGTAAGGTCCATTCGCATGCTCTTCATAAAGGATTCCACCAAATGATGAGGGATGTCGTATTTATGATATGTATGTTGAAAGGAATTTAAAATTGGATTCAGGCTAATTCTATCTTCGATAGCTTGTTCCATATCTTTTTCAAAAGCATCGAACAGTTTTCTTTTGTTGTAATCGTGAAACGTATCCACAATCTCATCTGCAAAACGGACAAAGCCGTAAATGTTATATATATCCAAGCGGATGGAAGGAGCCAACATTTTGGTTGCCAACGAAAAAGAGGTGCTGTAGGAACTGGTTACAATTTTACTACAGCTATAAGAAACGTCGTCAAAAATAGTTTTCATTTTTTTTCTTCTTTAATGATTAAATCAGCCACCAGTTTACCAGATATCAGGGATGGTGGGACCCCTGGTCCGGGAACGGTCAACTGACCGGTAAAGAACAAGCTTTTTACTTTGCTACTTTTGAGGTTAGGTCTTAAAAAAGCAGTTTGGCGCAACGTGTTTGCCAAACCATAGGCATTGCCTTTATAGGAATTGTACTGCTCAATAAAATCGTTAACACAGAAACTTTCTTTAAAAATTACTGAATTTTTTACAGTTTGTTTGGTTAAATTTTCAAATCGGTCCATCACAATATCAAAATATTGGTCTCGTAGTTGTGGTGTATCCTCCAACCCGGGAGCAATGGGTACCAAGAAGAACCCTGTTTCTTTTCCTTTGGGAGCCATTGATGGATCTGTTACGGATGGGAAATTGGCATAGAACAATGGATTACTGGGCCATTGTGGGTTGTCATAGATTTCTTGGGCATGTTTTTCAAAATCGGTATCAAAAAACAAATTATGATGATCGACGTTTTTTAACTTTTTATCAAAGCCAATATAGAATAATAATGAAGATGGGGCATAGGTTTTTTTGTCCCAATACTCCTCGGAATATTGCCTGTATTTTTTATCGAGCAAAGTCTCGGAGTGATGGTAATCAGCACCGCTCACAACATAGTCTGCGATGCAGTTTTTCTTTTTGCTTCGTATACCTAAAACTTCTCCATCGGAGACCAAAATATGACTAACCGGGCTATTGGTGTTTATGGTAACGCCCAATTCTTCGGCCACGCTTTTCATGGCTTTTATGATTTCGTACATACCCCCTTTTGGGTGCCATGTACCCAAACCAAAGTCCGCAAAGTTCATAAAATTGTAAAAGGACGGAGTATTACTTGGTTTGGCTCCCAAAAAAAGTACAGGAAACTCTAATGTGGAAACCAATTTTGGATTTTTGAACCGCTTTCGTACTTGTTGACTAATGGTTTTGAAAAATTGATCAACTTTTAAAACGGTTTCCTTGGTCACCAATTCCAAGGGGGATAAGCCTGGGCGTAAAACCACTTTATTAATGGCAATATTATAGTTTTCCTGTGCTTGACTTATAAACTGTTTCAAGTGCTCACTGCTACCAGCCTCGATACGTTCAAACTCTTCACAAATACTCTCCATACAATCACCAATGGTGATAATATCATCTTCAAAAAAAATTTTATAAGCAGGATTCAATTTGTCCAAATGGTAGTAATCGGAAGTCTTTTTGCCAAAGTCACCAAAAAACTTTTCAAAAATATCGGGCATCCAATACCAGCTTGGGCCAATATCAAAAGTAAAACCATTTTTTATTAATTGCCTTGCCCTGCCACCAACTGTGTCATTTTTCTCAAACATTTCAACCTCATAGCCAGCTTTCGCTAAATAGCAGGAGGCAGAAAGTGATGAAAAACCAGAACCAATAACAATTACTTTTTTCATAAGGATATTAAAGCGATTCTATTAGTTGATTAATGGTTTTAAAGATTTTGATGGGCCCTTTCGCCCTGTCTTCATCAATTTCTTGAATCTGATGTCCAAGCACCCATAGTTTAGAATCTGGGGACTTTTTTAAAACCTCTCCAAACTTTTCAAAATAATCATCAATATCGTCCTTTGTCGGAACAACGGTGAAATAGGAAACAAACCTAATATTATGGTAATACTTAAGAAGGTCCTCCAGGCTTTCAATTGGCATAGTCTGCCCTAAGTATATTGTTTTGTATCCATGTAGGGCCAACTGATAATTAAGATACAAAAGCCCTAATTCATGTATTTCATTCTCTGGGAGAAACAGTACGTATACTTCGTCTTTTTTTGTAGGGGCCTCAAACTGGAGTTTCTCCGTATGGATGTATATTTTTTGTTTGATTAAATTGGATATAAAGTGCTCGTGAGAAGGACTTATGGTATTGGTTTGCCATAATAACCCAAGTTCGTTCAACAACGGGATAAAGACATCGTTAAAAATTTGGGTGAACGACTTTTCTTCCATCAGCTCATTATAGGTATTTAGGAAGAGGGATTGATCAAAATTGAGCATCGCCAATTTAAAAGAATTGATTGCGTGGCTCTTTTCACTTTTAAGGGTAATAATTTCGTTGACCAATGAAGGTATTTTTTCATCACCTAACTTGGCAATTTTGGAAATTTTATACCCATTTTTATAAAGCAACGTAACATTCAATAGCTTCTGTAAGCTTTCCAGGTTGTACGTTCGGATGTTGGTGTCTGTTCGTTCTGGACTGAACAAATTGTACCTCTTTTCCCAAATTCGTATGGTATGGGCCTTAATTCCCGAAAGGTTTTCCATATCCCGAATACTGAATGAAGTCTTTACGTTGTTCATCTTTTTAGTTTAAACGTTAAACAAATTTACGATTAAAAAGACGTCATCCTAGTTTTTTATCATAAAATTTAGAATCTTCTTCAATAATATCAGTGTTTTGTGAAAAGAGTTGAGGATTCTTCAGGTAGTGTTTAAAAGCAAGAAAACCGCAATTTCTTGCGGTTTTCTTTTGTGCCCACGACTGGAGTCGAACCAGCACGTCCTTTCGAACACTACCCCCTCAAGGTAGCGTGTCTACCAATTCCACCACGTGGGCTTTTGGAATTTTAGGTGTGCAAATATAATTTTTTTGGACAAAAGGGGAGGGTTTAAATGGTATTTTATGATTGGTAGATAGTATTTGATTTTTGAGTTGAACCATTTTATAATATATAGCTATTGGACGTTATATAAAATGATGTTTTACTTCTATGGAAGGCAGGATTAGTTTACGTAATTTTATACCCTGTTTCTTAAATGAAAATTATGGACAAAGACCTAGGTCGTTTATTATACGATTACTTGTTGGAGACTGGAATGAGTGAGGGTATTGCAGCATATGTCAACCTTCTGGTCTTGTTGGTAGTGGTACTCATTTTGGTCACCTTTCTTGATATACTTATTTGGAAAATCTTACGAGGGCTCTCGGTTAGGTTGGCTCGGAAGTCCAAAAACAATTTCGATAACTTTTTAGTGGCTCACCGAGTTCCACGTTATGTGGCTCATATGGTGCCTTTGACTATTTTGTTGGAGTTTGTTCCCGTCGCTTTTGCTGATTTTGATTATGCGGAAGGCATAGCCTTGAAGGCCATAAAAATACTTTACGTTTTTTTGACCCTGATTATTTTTAGGAAGTTTTTTCAAAGTGTCAACGGGTACTTAAAGACCCTTCCAAAATTTAGGGACAAACCTATCGATAGCTACGTTCAGGTTTTCATGATCTTTGCTTGGATTGTGGGTATACTTACCATTTTTGCCATTGTCACCGAGACCACGGTCTGGAAATTTTTTACGGCCTTGGGAGCAGCTTCAGCAGTAATTCTTCTCATATTTAAAGACTCTATTCTGGGTCTTGTGGCCAGTATTCAGGTCACTATTAATGATATGGTCCGTATAGGGGATTGGATTACTTTCGAAAAGTATGGCGCAGATGGAGATGTCATTGAGATAAGCTTGGCCACTGTGAAAGTTCAGAACTTTGATATGACCACCACCACAATACCTACCTATGCCCTAATTTCCGATTCGTTTAAAAACTGGCGTAGTATGCAGGCTTCGGGTGGACGACGAATAAAACGATCATTGATTATTCGTCAAAAAAGTATTCGATTTTTATCATCAGATGAAAGTGAAAGGTTAAAAAAAATTCAGTTGGTCGAAGCTTACATAGCCAGCAGGAACGAACAGATAAACAACTATAACGAATCAAACCAAATAAATAAGGAACTTTTGGTCAATGGAAGAAACCTGACCAACTTCGGGCTGTTCCGTAAGTATGTGACCAACTATTTGGAAAGTCATTCTGCGATAAATAAAGGTATGACCTTAATGGTAAGGCAACTACAGCCGACCCCACAAGGAATCCCCTTAGAAGTATATGCTTTCTCCTCAGATAAACGCTGGGAAAATTATGAATATGTAATGGCAGATATTTTTGACCATCTATTGGCGGCCTTGCCCTATTTTTCCCTTGAGGTTTTTGAACTTCCTGTCTCGTTGGAACCAACACAAGGTAAATAAAGTATCACCTCATTGGTGATGGGAAGTTCGCAGCTATTAAAAAAGCTAGGTGCCTATGTCCAGTATTCTGTCAGGAATTGATAGAACTGCTTTTTTAGGTCAGCGTATATTTGACGTTGTGTTTCCATTTTTTGTCTGAACTCTAAATGCCTTTCAACCAAAGAGACGTCCAAAGCCTCTTCACCCACCTTACTATGTTCGGCCATATTGGATTCATGTTCTTCTATGGTTTCCTCAAGTTCCTCAATAACGCTACCGTGCAAAATGAACTCATTTTGAAAATGTTCCAATTTGGCAAGTACTTTTTGATCTTCGTATTTACCAATAAGTTCACTTAATCTGTTCTTAAAGGTTTTTAACTCATCTTTCCAAAAATCGAGCTCACCTTCCCATTGTTTGTGTTCAAAATGGAGGTCTGAATCGTAAATTAATGTATTTTCCATGACGTTTTGTTTTATGTTTAATAATCAATGACTCTTCATTTGAAGGGTTCTCTAAATTTGTTGTTTCCAACATCGAAATAATTTACCAGTAGGTTAGGGTTACTGGGTTTTTCGGTATCCTCACCGAATATTTTTTCACCGCGCTTGCCCAATAGTTTTTCGAGATCATCTTTGTCCACCACCTCTTTTTTTAGAAGTAATTGTGCCAGGTTTTCCAATTCGTTCTTATGCTGCATCAGTAATTTTTTGGTTCGTTCATAGGCGGACATGATCAAATTGCGCACTTCATGGTCAATTTGTTTGGCCATTTCCTCGCTATAGGGTTTTCCAAGTAAATGTTCGTTATCGCCCGTGGAATCATAAAAGCTGATAGGGCCAATCTCCTCGTCCAAACCATAATATGAGACCATGGTATAGGCCTGTTTGGTTACTTTTTCAAGATCATCCAGGGCACCTGACGAGGTTTCATTGAAAATAATTTCCTCAGCTGCCCTTCCACCAAGTGAAGCGCATAGTTGGTCAATAAATTGCGATTTGGTCACAATTTGACGTTCTTCCGGTAAGTACCAAGCAGCCCCCAATGACTTTCCTCTGGGGATTATTGAAACCTTGACAAGGGAGTCCACATGTTTTAAATGCCAACTGGCAACGGCATGACCGGCTTCATGGTAGGCAACAATCTCTTTTTCCTTTGGGGAAATAATCTTGCTTTTTCGTTCCATTCCTACAATGACCCGGTCCCTAGCGGCCATAAAATCCTCGTGTTCCACTTCGTTTTTTTTCTTTCGTGCCGCAATCAAGGCTGCCTCATTACAAATATTGGCAATGTCGGCTCCAGAGAACCCCGGACTCAATTTGGCGAGTACCTCGATATCAACATTTTTTGAAAGCTTTAAGGGGCGTATATGAACCTTGAATATTTCAGCACGCTCCGATTGATTGGGGAGTTCCAAATATATATGGCGGTCAAATCTTCCAGGGCGCAGAAGAGCTTTATCCAGAACATCTGGGCGGTTGGTGGCGGCCAAAACAATAACTCCTGTATTGTCTCCAAACCCATCCAATTCGGTAAGTAGTTGGTTTAAGGTACTTTCACGTTCATCATTGGCCTGAAATGCATTGATTTTACCTCGTGAGCGCCCAACAGCATCAATCTCATCAATAAAAATAATGCTCGGCGCCTTTGCCTTGGCTTTTTTGAAGAGGTCTCGTACACGAGATGCCCCGACCCCAACAAACATCTCTACAAACTCGGACCCAGACATAGAGAAAAAGGGTACCTGTGCCTCTCCTGCAACGGCTTTGGCCATTAGGGTTTTTCCTGTTCCGGGCGGTCCTACAAGTAAAACACCTTTAGGTATTTTGGCACCGAGCCTTGTGTAGTCTTCTGGGTTTTTAAGAAAGTCCACAACTTCCATTACTTCGGCCTTAGCTTCTTTTAGCCCGGCAATATCATTAAAGGTGACTTTGCTTTTGGTACCTTTTTCGGTAAGTTTTGGTGTGGACTTCCCAAAATTGAAAATGGAGCTTCCTCCTTTTCCACCACCTATTCTTTGGAACATGAATATCCAAATGAAAATGAAAAAAGCCAGCGGCAATAACCATGACAAAATGGAGACTATATCCACTCGGTTTTCATATCTAACATCAATTTTTTCGGAAATACCGGCGTCCTCTTGTGCGCGTTGTAGTTTGTTTTCAAAACTTTCTACTGATCCAATGGTGATGTAATATTGGGGGCCAGAGCTTGAGGAAAACAACCCGTCATCCTCACTTTTGAATTCGGGGTCGTCCAGAACACTTTTTTTCATATAGATCTGAGCCACTTCTTTGTTGATGACAACAATCTTTTCGATGGCATTTTTCGCCAAAAGAGTGTCTTCGAATTTAGACCAGCCAATTTCTTTGGAGGTCCCAACACTTTTAGTGAAAAATGGGAATGCTATTAAGAAAATAAGTACAAGCCAGTATATCCAGCTTATGTTGCTGCCTCCTTTGGGAGGTTTTGGATTTTCACCCATGTTCCTCTCATTGTTTTTAGTGTCGTTATATTCGGAATTAGCAGACATTTTTATCCCATTTATGTTCTTTAGTGATGGTTTGGCCTACACCTATGGATTATCTCAAATCTACTTTACAATACCATCATTTAAAATGATATAGGTCATCCACGAGACATATCGATATATTCCTTTTTTACGCTTTGGAGCCTCGTTTTTATTGATTGTATTCCTGATTTAGGTCATAGGAGCCCCTGATTCATAATTGTATTTTTAGAAGAATCAAAGCAGTTATCATGGACGTTCTTCAGGACAGGAGCTATGTTTCATTGGATACCCGTAGCCCAATATGGGATAGGATATTCACGGTAGCTCCTTTGGTTGTTGTTGGAACCAAAGAGGAAGATGGGTATGATCTTGCGCCAAAACATATGGCCACCCCACTTGGGTTCGACAACTATTTTGGGTTTGTGTGCACCCCTCGACATGGCACGTATCAAAATGTGAAAAAAACAGGGGAATTCACGGTCAGCTTTCCTAAACCAGATCAAGTAACAACCACCTCATTGAGTGCTTCACCCAGGACAGAAGAATTGGCCAAATCCCAACAGATTATAGAGTCTTTGCCCTTGGTTAAAGCAGCTTGCATGGATGCACCTTTGGTGAAGGACGCTTATTTGTACCTCGAATGTGAATTGTTCAGGATTATTGATGGCTTTGGTGAGAATAGCATTATTGCCGGAAAAATAAAAGAAGCCTACGTGCACAACGACTATTTGAGGGTTTCAGAACGGGACGACCAAGAACAATTGAGAAATAATCCATTGCTGGCTTATATTCCCTACGGTCGTTTTGCCAAAATTGATGAAACCTACAACTTTCCCTTTCCCAAAGACTTTAAAAGATGACTTCCAAGGTTACACATATGGCAGATGTTATCTTGAATCAACTCAAATCAAGAGAGAAAGAAATGGTGGATTTCTTAGGGAAGCTCGTTTCGTTGGAATCGCCTTCGCGTAACCCAAAGTCCCAATATCAAATTTTAATGTTTATTGGAAAGACATTGAGGGAGTTGGGTTTTTACACCTTACATGTACCAGGTAAAGAGACCGGTGGGTTTTTATATGCTAGACCTAAAAGCAGGGATAAAACCAAGGCATTACAATTAATGATAGGCCATTGTGATACCGTATGGGAAATGAATACACTAAAAGATATGCCATTGACAAAGGATGGTCAAACCATGAAGGGGCCGGGAATTTATGATATGAAGGCCGGACTTACCCAAATCATATTTGCCTTGAAGGCCATTGATGAATTGAAATTGACTATGCCATTAACTCCTGTTATTCTGATTAATTCCGATGAAGAAATTGGAAGCAAAGAATCCAGAAAAGCTATTGAACGATTGGCCAAGGTATGTGAACGCGCCTATGTTATGGAACCTCCGTTGGGATTGACGGGTAAATTAAAAACTGCCAGAAAAGGGCTTGGGCGTTTTACGATTACAGTTAAAGGGAAAGCAGCCCATGCTGGACTGGACCCTCAAAAGGGGGCAAGTGCCATTGTGGAGTTATCCCATCAAGTGCAACACCTATATGCTATGAACGATTTTGATAAAGGGATTACCGTGAATGTTGGGATGATAGAAGGCGGGGTTTCTCCCAATGTGATCGCACCGGAAAGTAAAGCGGTGGTGGATGTGCGTGTATTGAACAAAAAAGATGGGGAGCAGATAACAAAACAGATTCTTGCACTCAAACCTACATTGCCAGAGGTAGAGGTACACATAGAGGGAGGGATAGGAAGACCTCCAATGGAGCACACAGCAGGCAATCGAATGCTCTGGAAATTGGCCAAGGCCAAAGGCGCCCTTTTGGGGTTGGAACTGGAGGAAGCAACAGCCGGCGGAGGTTCGGATGGTAATACCACCAGTTTGTATACTGCGACCTTGGATGGACTGGGAACCACAGGAGATGGGGCCCATGCCCAGCACGAACATATTTTATTGAACGAGTTTCCAATTAGGACAGCATTACTGACCCTATTGATGTTAGCCGAAGCAGGGGACAATTAAACTTTTTATGATGGATCACAAATACATTTATGCATCATTGACCCGAATTTCCGACCTCGCGGAAAAGGGGTTCGAAGTAAGAGCCTTACCCAAAGATAAATGGCAAACAGGTGACTATGTCGTATGTGAAATTTTAAATGAGGGTGGTGAAAGCTTGAAAATTGAACTTCCCAATGGTAGGATGCGAGGTGTTATTGCTGGTGAGCACATAGTAGGCGCATTAGGGGAACGGTATGCCACCCTGGAAGCGACCGGGAGTTGGAGAAATGTAACGGACGATTTAAAAATGACGGTACTCACAGGTGCTGGGCTATTTGGTAAACTAACGTCCAAATCCATGTTCATTCCAAAAATGATCAAGATTATTTATAAAGGTCATGCTGTTAGGGATGGCAAAAAGCTTACCATGGGTGACTTTGTCGAGACGATTCCCAAAGTTCAATTCAATACCCCGGTAATCTTATTTGTGGGAACCTCAATGTCTGCGGGGAAAACAACTTCTGCCCGAATAGTCACCAATATTTTCAAACAGGCAGGATATAAGGTGGTCGGCGCAAAACTTACTGGGGCTGGTCGCTATAAAGATATTTTGGCCTTTAAGGATGTTGGAGCGGACAAGATATTGGATTTTGTTGATGTTGGACTTCCTTCCTCTATTTGTTCCACCGACATCTATAAAGAAAAATTTGAACAGATGCTCAGTAGAATTGCTAAAGAAAATGCTGATGTTGCCATTATTGAAATTGGGGCATCTCCCTTGGAGCCCTATAATGGGGATATTGCAATAAATGCATTGAGAGAGCATATCAAATGTACCATTTTGAGTGCTTCGGACCCTTATGCTGTGTATGGTTTGATGAAGGCTTTTGAACTTGTTCCCGATATTGTCACGGGCGTAGCTTCCAACACTTTGGCAGGAGCAAGAATGGTAAAGGAATTGTGTGGTGTAAGAGCATTGAACTTGATAGATTCCACTACCACAAAGGCATTAAAAGAAATTTTAACGGAGAAAACAGGTATGTCACTCAAAACAAAATGAAACTTTCAGAAAATGCAAAGCAATTACTCAATGCGAGGTATTTGTTGAAGAATACGGAAGGAAAAATAGTAGAATCCCCGGAAGAACTTTTTTGGAGAGTGGCCAAGTATGTGGCAAGTGTGGAAAAAGAGGATAGAAAAAAATGGGAAAATAAATTTTATGCCCTTCTGGCCAATCTCCATTTTTTGCCTAATTCACCAACCTTAATGAATGCTGGATTGCT
This sequence comes from Allomuricauda sp. TMED12, assembly GCA_002167435.2. GTDB lineage: Bacteria > Bacteroidota > Bacteroidia > Flavobacteriales > Flavobacteriaceae > Flagellimonas. The sequence continues at coordinate 5,326 of NHBR02000009.1, read as the reverse complement.
CAATGGACAATTGAGCGCATGTTTTGTGTTGCCTGTTGAAGATAGCCTAAACAGTATATTCACCACCTTGAAGAATACAGCCATGATTCATCAGAGTGGGGGAGGAACAGGTTATAACTTTTCCCAGCTTCGTCCACATGGGGACATGGTTTCATCATCCGGAGGTATTTCTTCGGGCCCTATGGCCTTTATCAAAATTTATGATACAGCAACAGAACACGTAAGGCAGGGAGGAAAACGAAGAGGTGCGAATATGGGAATACTAAACGTGGACCATCCCGATATTGAAGCGTTTATTCTGGCAAAATCCAAAGGGGATGCTTTGCATAATTTTAATCTATCCGTGGGGATTACCGACGATTTTATGAAGGCGGTACAGCAGGGAACGGATTGGAAATTGACAAACCCAAGAACAAAAAAGATGACGAAAACCATCAAAGCCCAAAAACTATGGAACAAGATAGTTTCTCAAGCTTGGGCCACAGGAGACCCGGGGCTTATTTTCTTGGATACGATAAACAAACATAATCCAGTACCTGAAATAGGTACCATCCAAAGTACCAATCCCTGCGGTGAAGTTCCATTATTTGAATATGAAAGTTGTAACCTTGGCTCTATTAATTTATCAAAAATGGTAAAACTTGAAGGAGACCGGGGAGAAGTAGATTGGAAGGTTTTGGGAAATGCCATTGGTGTAGCCGTTAGGTTTTTGGACAATGTGATTTCGGCAAACCACTATTTATTGCCGCAAATAGAGCAAGAGACCAAAAGCAATAGAAAAATTGGACTTGGAATAATGGGGTGGGCCGAATTATTGGCATTGCTCAACATACCCTATGCTTCTGATGAAGCCATCTCACTAGGAGAAAAACTAATGAAATTTGTTCAAGAGAAAAGCTATGAGGCATCGGCAGAATTGGCAAAGGAACATGAAGTATTCCCCAATTGGGAAAAAAGTGTTTTCTACCCCAATAAGCCCATGAGAAATGCTACTTGTAACAGTATAGCACCTACGGGCAGTATTTCGGTCATGGCGGACACTTCTTACTCCATAGAACCTTTGTATGCTCTGGCTTTTAGACGAGTAGGAATATTGGAAAACCAGACTCAAATGGAAATTAATCCAGTTTTTTTGTCAAAAATGCGAGAATTGGGTCTATGGACCGATGAGGTGAAAGACGAAGTGCTGGCTGCAGGAAGTATTCAGCATCTGGAGTATATTCCAAAAGAAATACGAAGAGTATTCGAAACTAGTTTGGAGATTCCGTGGGAATACCATTTGCGGCACCAACAGGCTTTTCAAAAATTTACGGACAATGCGGTTTCCAAAACCATTAATCTATCAAAAAGCACCACTATAGAAACAGTCTCGGATATTTATAGGACGGCCTGGAAATATGGACTCAAAGGAATTACAATCTATAGGGATGGGAGCAAGGCCAATCAGGTTTTGCAGGCCTGCCATTTGAACAAGAGCCCCAATTGTTGAATAGCATTTAAGATATCGCAGCTGCCAGTGCAATTTGAACCATGTCTTTAAATGTGGTTTCACGGGCATGGGCCGACAGCTTTTCTTGGGAGACCAGGGAGTCCGAAATTGTTAAAATGCTCAAGGCCTTTATATTGTATTTGGCTGCAATGGTGTAAAGTCCTGCCGTCTCCATTTCAACGCAGAGGACTCCATATTGGGCCCAAAGCTTATATTCTTCGGGGTCATCGCTATAAAACTCATCCGAAGAGAGCACATTCCCTGCTTTTATGGGTATGTTGTTCTTTTGGGCATAGTTGACCGCCTTTATAAAAAGGTCAAAATCAGCGGTTGGGGAATAATCCGAATTGATGAACCTGGAGTTGTTCATTCCCGAAGTGGTAGAGGCCGCCATCGCTAAGACCACATCATTGAGCTTTACATCTTCTTGGTATGATCCTGCAGACCCAACGCGTATAATGTTCTTCACCCCATAATCGTTGATGAGTTCGTGAAAATAGATCATAGCAGAGGGCATTCCCATTCCGCTGCCCTGAACGGATACCCTTTTTCCCTGAAAGGTGCCGGTATAGCCCAACATTCCCCGGATCCGGTTGTAGCAAACGGGATTTTCCAGAAATGTTTCCGCAATCCATTTGGCCCTCAATGGGTCCCCGGGCATTAGAACGGTTTCGGCTATTTCACCTGGTTTGGCTTCTATGTGGGTACTCATGTTTTCTTATTTTAATAGATCGGGACCGGATGAAGTACCTATTCGCGATACTCCAAGGGCAGTATATTGCAAAGCCATCTCTTTGTTCTTCACTCCGCCAGATGCTTTTATTTTTGCATTTTCACCAACGATTCTTTTCATCAGTTTTACATCTTCCACAGTGGCACCACCAGTTCCAAATCCCGTTGAGGTCTTTACAAAATCTGCATGGGCCTCAACTGCCAATGTACAGGCTATTTCTTTTTCTGAATCGGTAAGGTAGCATGTTTCAATAATTACCTTAAGTATTTTATCTCCGATAGCCTGTTTTATAGTGTTGATTTCCTCTCGAACGGCATCGTACATTTCCGATTTCAACCATCCAATATTAATGACCATATCAATTTCGTCCGCGCCATTTTCTATGCAATCCTTGGCTTCGAATACTTTGGATTTAGTAGACATGGCGCCCAATGGAAAACCAACTACAGCAGCTACTTTTACAGGGGTGTTGCGCAACGTCTCCTTAGCTATGGATACATGGCAACCATTCACGCATACCGCATAAAAACCGTAGGTTTTGGCTTCTTTACATAGTTTTTGAATTTCCGCTACAGTTGCGGTGGGTTTTAAATTGGTATGATCAATAAAATCTGCTAATGCCATATTAGTGGTTAAAGAGCTGTTTGAGCTTAAATATAGTCAACATCTCCGATCTATTTTTTCCTGCAAAAGAACTGGCAATGGATTCAGCAGTTTCTACAATTAGCTTCTTGATGGTTTCAGGGAATTTTTCGTGATGTTCCATGTAGAACTCTTTAAACTCTTTAAAGTATTCTTCCCCATCTTTTTCCTCACCTTCCAACCAATCAAAAACAATCTCGATTTGATAGGCAGCATCGGTATGGAATTCATCTTCAAATTTGTCTACCTCCAACCAATGCTGTCGCACATATTCCCTTAATCTTTTGACTTCTTTGGGCCGTACATTGTTATCGGCCATGGCAACGGCATAAAAGAGCTTTCCGAGATTTTGGTAGAATTCGTTTCCTATTTTTTCAGAATTAAGCATGCCATTAAGTTTTAGTTCTTATTAAAAGTAGAACTAATGCTTCTTAATTTTTATGACATTCCTCAACTATTGGACTTGGTCCAGGTTTGTTTAATTGTTTCTTCTAACGCCACTTTTGTTGCTACGACCTCTATTGCTATTGTTCTGGTTATGGTAGCGCTCAATATTGTCATCATAGTAGTTTCTTACCCTTTCGTACCTTGATCTATTTAAATTATATGATCGGTATCTAGGGGGCAATACATTTCTTCTTACCCAAACACCGCCATCCAAATAGATGTAGACCCTAGTGTTCAGGTCATAATAAATGTTGAACTCGGGGAAGAAAACATATCTTACTGCTTCGATCCTATTTGGATAAAACCAAGGTGGTGGTGGATCTGCCAGTCTATGGGAAACAATCACTGGGCCACAGGCCTGAAATACAGAGAGAGCAAAGAATAATCCAATAAATAAAATAGCCTTTTTCATGGTGTTAAATTTTATTCGGAAAGGTAGTGTGATTGAAAAGTTCTGTAAATGACCTGAGTCATTTATTGTCCTAGAGAAGTATTTGCGATATTGAAAAATCTCTTGGGAAAATTGGTTTTGCCTATCTGTGCATCTGGCTGATTGAAAGCTTCTTAATGACATTGGTCATATGAAAACAACCACAACAAACTTATTTTTGATTAGGCCGAAATAGGTTTAAATATGGCTATTGCAGCACAAATGATCAATAGGACCAAGGAGTTCTTTATAGAAATAGGAGATGTTTCTTATTTCGCCGTGCGTTTTTTTAAACAAGCGGCAACCCCTCCTTTTGAGTTTAAGGAATTGCTTAAACAAAGCTACCAAGTTGGAAATAGGTCTTTACTATTGGTTGCCACCACTGGATTTATAATAGGTCTCGTGTTAACGCTCCAAACCCGTCCCACTTTAATTGAGTTTGGAGCGGTTTCTTGGATGCCCAACATGGTCGGTATTTCCATAGTTCGAGAGGTAGGCCCGGTAATTACAGCTTTAATATGTTCTGGTAAAATTGCTTCTGGTTTTGGGGCCGAGTTGGGTTCCATGCGGGTAACCGAGCAAATTGATGCCATGGAGGTTTCCGGTACCAACCCGTTTAAATATTTGGTCGTGACGCGAATTTTGGCAGCTACATTAATGCTGCCCTTGTTAGTGATATTTGGTGATTTAATAGCCCTTTTTGGTTCTTCCTTAGTTGAATTTATGAAAGGGAATGTGTCTTTTACCTTGTATTTTAATACAGTTTTTGATGCGCTCTCCTATGGAGATTTAGTGCCAGCCACTATAAAATCCTTTTTCTTTGGCTTCGTAATAGGATTGACCGGATGCTATAAAGGATATAAAACGGGAAGAGGTACAGCAGGAGTAGGTATTGCGGCGAATACAGCTGTGGTGATGGCCTCCTTGCTTTTATTCGTGGTCGATTTTATCGCAGTGTTCGTATCGGATATATTTTATGAATTGTGATGGATGTAAAGGAAAACATAGCGCCACTTAAAAACAGCACATCTTCGGAAGATGTTGTAGTCCGCATACAAGACTTGTACAAGAGTTTTGGTGACAACCGTGTACTCAATGGTTTTAATATGGTGTTGCACAAAGGTGAAAATTTGGTGGTTATGGGAAAATCCGGTTCAGGAAAATCTGTAATGATCAAATGTCTTGTGGGATTAATGGCCCCCGATAGTGGATTGGTGGAGGTTTTGGGCGAGGATATAGCCAGTTTGGATCAAGTGGATTTGGATGAGCTTCGCTCGGATATCGGATTTCTTTTTCAAGGAAGTGCCCTGTACGATTCCATGACGGTAAGGGAAAACTTGGAATTTCCCATGAGACGGCACCGAAAAAAGTTCGAAGGCATTAGCGATACCCTTCCATTGGTACAGGAAGCCCTGGAAAATGTAGGTTTGGCCCACACCATGGATTTAATGCCCGAAGAACTGTCGGGAGGAATGAAAAGGCGTGTTGCACTTGCCCGAGCCATAATTTTAAAACCGAAATTGATATTGTATGATGAGCCAACCAGTGGTCTAGACCCCATAACAGCCAAAGAGATTATTGGTCT
>NHBR02000008.1 GCA_002167435.2 Allomuricauda sp. TMED12 | reverse complement strand
TCCTCCTTCTCCCGTCTGAATATGTTTGTGACGATTCAAGCTGAATACGCCGATGTGCCCGATGGTCCCTGTAAACCGCCCGTTCTCCTTGGCGAGCGGCGCCTGAGCATTGTCTTCAATAAGTATCAAGCCATGCTTATCCGCAATTTGGCGTAATCGTCCGAGTGCAGCTGGATGGCCGAACAGATTAACAGTCAGGATGGCACGCGTTTTAGGTGTGATGGCGGCTTCCACGAGATCTGGGTCGAGACAGAAATGATCGCGTTCGATATCAACAAATACCGGTATGCCGCCGTAGACGAGCGGGGCAATACACGTGGCCGACATAGTATAGGGCGGTACAATAACCTCGTCCCCTGGACCAACACCTGCGGCCGCTATTGCCGCATAGAGGCCTGAAGTAGCTGAATTGACGCTCACCGCATGCGTGCAGTTGAAGCGGTCGCACCATCGCGCTTCCAGTTCGCGAACGGCCGGTCCCCCGTTAAAATCTGGTCCAGGCGCGCCGACGAAGCCGGACAAAACACCGGTATCCAGGACTGCTTCGACAGCGCGCCGCTCTGCTTCGCCAATCGTATTGAAAGGAGCAAGCGCTTGGTCAAGCATTGGCTGTCCGCCAAGCAGGGCCAGATCCGAAATACGTTCACTCATTCATCTATATCTCCGTGGGCCAACGGCGTACCGCGTGCAAGATCTCGCGACGCGCGGCGGCCAAGAATTTGCGGTAACTCTCGAGGAGGTAGTCCGAGGCCGGGGCGGATTGATCGAACGTTGTTATTGTCAAAGATCTCGCCCTCGGCGACATCCGCCACGACATAGAGCGAGCGTCGGAATGGCAGCATTGCAGCTTCACTTGGCTTGCGACTGTACCCAACTTCGCCACGCGCCTGCCACGCATCATGAACTTGGGTGACCAATTGAGCGAGTTCATCTGGCTCAAGAGAGAATTCTGCATCGGGACCACCGTCAGCACGGGCCAGGGTGATGTGTTTTTCGATAATCACCGCTCCGAGTGCAACAGCAGCAACCGGCACTGCTGTGCTCATGGTGTGATCCGATAGCCCGACGTTAGCTTCAAACCGCGCGGCCATATCAGAAATAGTCGCCAAGTTAGCTTCACCGACGGGCGTCGGATATCCACTTACGCAATGCAACAGCGCGACGCCACCATCACCACTATTACGCGCCGCCGTTATTGCTTGCTCGATCTCGTCCAAGTTTGCCAGACCGGTCGAAATGATCAAAGGCTTTCCAGTACGCGCCGCAGCCATGATCAATCCGATATCGATCGCCTCAAACGATGCGATTTTGTAAGCTGGCACGTCCAAAGTCTCTAGGAAATCAATTGCGGTCTCGTCAAACGGTGACGAGAAGATCGCGAGGCCGAGACTACGAGCGTGATCAAAGAGTGCTGGGTGCCATTCCCATGGTGTGTGAGCTTCCTCATACAACTCATACAGTGTGCGGCCTTCCCAAAGGCCTTCATTAATTCGGAACCCGGGTCCGTCGTGGTCGATCGTTATGGTGTCCGCTCGGTAGGTCTGCAGTTTGACTGCGTCAACGCCGGCCTCGGCAGCCACATCGATCAATCGCAGAGCGCGGGACAGCTCACCGTTATGATTGCCAGAGAGTTCGGCAATCACGTAGGGAGGTGTGTCGTATCCGATGCGGCGTTGCGCTATCGCAAACGTAATTGGCTTTTTTGCTTGGTTGGAAATGACGTATCCTATGGGATCAGTGTAAGCGCGGCATGTGGTAGAGGCCATCTGGCCCTTCCTTGAAGCCAGCACGAACAAACAGTGCATGCGAAGCAGTATTGCCGGCAAGGACCTCCGCTACAAGGTTGTCTCCGGGAACGGCTCGCCTCGCAAGCGCAAGCGCGGCGCGAGCAATACCGGTGCGGTGACGCTGTGGATCCGTGAGGATTGAAATCTCAGTACCTTCGCTCTTGCGGTCGAGCCGAAGCATCCCGGCCTCCTCGCCGCCATGCTCAATAATTGTAAGGAGACAATCGTCGTCTTGCAGGCGCCGCTTGAGCCATTCACGATGTCCCTCGGCGGATGGAACTTCAGGCTGGCGCGAGTAGCGTCGTGTAGCCGGGTGGGACTGCCATTCAAGCAGGCAATTCTCATCGGTTTGCTCAGCTAACCGCAACGTTACAGGACGTTGGTCATTGGCCGACACAGGCGAGACCATGCGAAGCATGACCCTCTTCTCGCCTCTTGCATCACACAAGGCACTCGCCGCCCGACCCATTTCTCGGCGACCGTCCGTATCACCGACAAGTGTTTTCAACGCAGAACCAATTGCACCTGATTGAGCATGCGCCTTAATGGAAAGCGCGGCGCCATGCTCTTCCAGTGCATATGCTATATCCCGTTGATTATCGGCAGCAACAATTGCCACTGACGGTAAAGCGAGCGCGCATCTTTCCAAGGCGCTAGAGCCAGCAGCCCCGATTGCAATGTCGGCCTTGGTCATGAGTTCGGCCATGTTCTCAACGTTAACGCTGAGATTGACGCGTGACCCGGCTTGCATGACAAGATTGCGAATAGTCTCCAAATGAGCCGCGGTCGGCCCCAGCACAATGTCCACCCAAAAGTTTGGAAAGTTCTCAAGCACTGCGGCCAAGGCCTGGCTGGTCAAGTTATCCGCGTCGTCGGCACCCACAGCAATTAGCACACGCTCCACCTGCGCTTCACGTCGGCGCGCCAGAGCTCGAGCACGATATTCGCGAAACTGAGGACGAAGAACGGCGAACTCCGGCCCTAAGCACAAAGTGCAAGCCGCTGGTACGAGTGTCTCGTAGCAATCGCGGACGCGACCAGGTGTCGGGTCAATCAAAACGTCGCAATCGTGGGCTCTGGTCGGCAGGTCCTCGAAGACGACGAGCCGCGGAAATTTCTCACGTTGCGAAGTCTCATAATCGCGGCCACGCGAATAGTGATCAATCACCAGGAGTTCTGCGCCGTCGATATGATGCAGCTCTTCCTCGGGCTTGACCTGAGAGCTTGACACCAGCTTGTGAACCGTGCCGATACGTTCAATCTGGGGTACGGCGTCAAGCGCTGCTTGGGTTGTGGCAACGCCACAGTGCCAACCTGCCTCGGCCATGGCATGAGCTAAGGTTGTGCTTCGAATAGCGTGGCCGTTTCCGACACCAGGACCGGCGTCGAAACGAAAAAGAGCCTCTGGCGCAGCCTCAGTCACGCTTCTCGAAAATCCACCAGGTTAGATTGTCCAACCCTGTCGCGCGTTTCCATACGAATCCATAGTCGAGGAGCTGTAGACCATCGAAGTTATCGAGCCAATATCCGCCAAAATCGCGCTTAAAGAGGTAACCGGTATTGCCTCTGTAGACGATCTCTGTCGGTTGATCGGCGAAGTATTCGATAGTTACGATATAGCGGGATGAGACACGATGGATCTCTCGACAAGACGCTAGCAGATCATCCGGATGAATATGGATGAGCACACCGCTGGTGAATGCAAGATCAACAGAACCGTCTGGCAGCGGAAGGGCTGCAGCAATGCCATCATGTAAGTCCGAAGCGGCTACCACGTGATCCTTAATGAGTTGCTCGCGGGCGCTGGCATTCGGTTCAACCGCGACTAGTCGTGCCGACGAAAGATTGCGCAACGCACGTAAGTTCGTCCCCAAATTGGCACCGATCTCTGCAATTGAAGCAGGTGATCTGCCGGCGGTGGCTTTGAGAATGTTCGACCACATTGCGGTGCGTGACCGGAGTAAGTCTGGGGCTGCGGAGTTGCGCGCAGTGTATTCATCACCGAACTGACCCTGCCAGAACGCGACCTGTTTCGTGGATGAGTAATCTTCAGGCACCTTGGGCTCCTACGTCGTCATCGTTCTTGACTGCTTAACCACGCGCGCAACGTCGACGCACGTGGAGTTAATTCGAGCGATTTCAGGATGCTCCTCAAGCACAGCACACACGTCAGCAACTGAGGGAAAGCAAGGCTGATTTGGTAGGTGCGGCCACAATGCACAAAGGAATTCATAATCTTCGCGATAGTCAATCGTCCAGCGATACGCCTGTGTATCACCACCGGGTCCTGCCAAGTTACCTCTTGTGAGCGTCTTGTTGTTTCTTATCCAGGGAGTCACATGCTCACGCTCGTATGAGGCGCTAGCTTCTCTCGCCGCCCGCTCTAGTGCGTCGCGGGTAAAGGCCTCACAGTCAATACCATGTGGCCAACTTGGAGGCATATTGTTACATGCATAGTGCAGGTTTTCGCGTTCGCGTAGATCAAGCACGGCGGCACATACTTTAGGATCTATCAAAGGGCAGTCGCTTGTTACTCGGAGAACCACGTCAGCTTCGGTCACCTCCGCGGCTGAACGGTAGCGTTCTAGAACATCATTTAGCGGGCCGCGTGTAACAGCCGCGCCGCACTTGGCCGCCTCCTCTGCCACCGGTTCGGAAGACAAATCATCGGATACCGCACAGCAGACAGCATCGACACCGGCTATCGCATGGCATCGTGCAAGCACCTGTTCGAGCACGTTGGTTCCACCAAGTGCTAGCAGGACCTTGCCCGGTAGCCGACTTGACCCCCATCTCGCCTGAACAATTGCTACTGTGCGCGGCACTTCTTGCGTACTCTGCTCGTCGCCAGTTCAAACTTTGGATCGAGTTGGCTGATGCATCGCTTCCACAACCCGAGCTCCAAGTAGATGTGCTTCTCGCAACACCGCCGGGCTTGTACCAGTAACAACATCAGCAGCGAGGATCGCCTCGAAAGATGTACCGGCGTTACTCACGATTACAGCGACTGACTCGCGCTTCAAATAACGTTCGTATTTGTCCGCTTCATCACGCGGGTGAGGTCTAATAACAACAAGTGGCGTTCCATTTGGCCCGGGGCGCCAGCCACGATCAATGCGCTCAAGAATGTTTGTTAGTGATTGATGCTCGTCACCTACATTGGTTCGACCAGCAGCGCCCATCTCGCTATATGCCGACGATGCAAACAGTATAACCAAGGCATCGCCGTCCGCGTCCCATTGCCGTCTTAACGCTGCAACAGTGGTGTCGCTCAAGGTGTCAGCACGCCGGCGTATTGCAGCAAGATGCAAGTCGCCGCTCACTAATACCGGAACTGATGACGGTAGCCCTACTGCCCGCAGCGCTCCGATCAGTGCTTCATCTGCCACGAGACAAAGATCGGGCCAAATAGGTTGGCCTTTGAATATTCCAAACCGGAATTGGAGGCTTTGCGGATCATCCAGCACGGCAATTACCGGGATACCTTGTTGCTGAGCAGCACGCCAAATATCGAGATAGGTATCGTCGTCGATATCGTTCGTTGCGCTTGCAAGCGCCCCACAACGTTTTGTGGAGAGTAGTTCTGCGATGGACTTGTAGTTCTGGGACGCAATGGCCCAATCCTCTGCCGCTAACCCCAGGGTTGCAAAAGTTGCGCTGGCATAGTCCTTTGCCAAAATCGACTTTGCCATGGCTGCTACGCTGTGTCCGCACGTCTCAGATAGAGCGTTATGCTCCAGACACAGAGTCTCCCATGCCTCGTAGGCTCCAGCCACAGCGTTGGCGCCACCCGGATCGCGCGCAAAGAATACAATGCTGCTTTCTTCGCTCAATGGTTGGATCCTCGATATTGGTGAGCCAACTCGATGAGATCATGGCAAACCTCCTCGGTGGCTAGGGCATTTGAGCCGTCGCAGGACGATTGAGGCTTTCGGCCATGCGCTACCTCTGCGAGTTCTGCAATCACAGCCGGCATGGCATGCTCAACCTCGCCCGCTGATGTAGTGCCCGTTGTAAGGAAGCGGTGAGACGGTGCAATTGGATTATCGCCCACGGCTCTGCGCCGTATAGAGAGTCCACCGCCTTCGACAGTTAAGACACCGCGTTCGGTCACAATTTGAAGTTCGAACAACGGGTAATCTTCAGCATCACCAGCAATCATATGAAGAGGTTTATTTGCTGGGGCGCGGAGCAGAGCCCCAACCGTCGGGTCAGCAGAATCACTCGTGCCGCGCACGTCAAATACTGTCTCAGCAGTTACGTTCCCAAACAGCCGTCTAAAGAGATCGACCATATGTCCGCCATTGTGTAACACACCTTTCGTATAGAGGCCGATAGCACAGCGTAACTCACCCCATTGGCCGGAGAGAAGTTCAGTTTCTATGGTCGCAATAGCCGCGTCCCAGCGCCGTAGATAGTTCACCATCAGCGGCACAGATGCGGCGCTATAGGCGGCCACGATCGCACGAGACTCCGAGCGTGATGTGGTCAGCGGTTTTTCACACAAAACCGCGCGGGGCCGCGCGGCAAGAACACGTTTTAGGTGATCGAAATGCAAAGCGGTCGGTGAGCAAATTGATACAACGTCATAGGAACGCGCTGACAACGCCTCATCCAGGTTCGAGTATCCATGAGCGATGTTCCATTTTTTCTGGAATGCAGTTCTCTGTCCATCTTCAGGGTCAACACATCCGGCAAGCCGAAAGGCATCGTTCCCTGACAAGGCGCCAGCATGTGTGATGGGTGATCGACTAGCCTGCATGGGCTGATCAAGACCGCCAGCCATGCTTCCGCAGCCCACAACCAATACCTTTAGCTCAGACACGCTTTTGAGCAACGCCCACATTCAAGTCGGCTACTGCCGGGTTGTCGAAGAGGAATGCGAGTATGGCGTCGAGCCCAAACTCCGGCTCCAGAGGATACAATGTATCGAAGACCGCGCTGATCACCTCAAGATCGTCGGGAGTATCGAGTGTCAGTCTGTATTTTGGTGCCAAAAGTGCTTTTCGAGCCAGCACTTTACGGATCCTATAGCGCTCAGGATTACGATAAATGTAAAGGCTGACGTGCTCGCGATCGTCTGGATCATCTGTTCGTGAGACCGCATCAACGAGAACATCTGTCGAAAAAACTTGGCACTCCATACCAAGCGGATACCCTGACTGAAAGATATTAGCAGCGTAGTCGCAATTGCCTTCGTTATACGCCTGGATCACATCGTCAATAATCAGAGGATCTATAAGAGGGCAATCGCCTGTCAGCTCTACGATCGTGTCCACGTCATGCGCTTGTGCTGCACCCTTTACGCGATCCATGACATCTTCTTCGCTTCCGCGAAATACCGAAACCCCAAGGTGCTTGCAGAGATCGGCGATCGGATCACAAGATCGTCCATCTGTTGTCGCTACAATAACGTCCGCGATCCTCGGCACCCGTCGGACTCGCTCGATCATATGCTGCAGGAACGGTTTACCAGCAACCTCTATGAGAACCTTTCCTGGCAGTCGCGTAGACGCCATGCGGGCTTCAATGATTGCAGAGACCTTTCCGATTGAACTCATTTCGACAGAACACCTGCAAGCGCATCAACAACGCGATCGACGTCGTCAACCTCCATAGTTGGATACAATGGCAGACTAAGGCAGCGTTCATAGTAGGCGTCGGCACCAGGTAATTTGGTCCGACCGTATCTTTGCCGATAGTATGGCTGACGATGCAGTGGTACGTAGTGCACCTGTGTGCCTATTCCTTCGGCAGCGAGCTGCCGCATGACGGTCGCCCGGTCCTTTTCGATCAATGCGAAGTCGATCAGTACTGCGTAGAGGTGCCAAGCTGGATTGCAACTGGCGGTGCGTGCAACCGGAGTGAGAAAATTACCGTAAGATGTCAATAATGAATCATAGCGAGCTGCCAGTTCGCGTCGTCTTGAGACAAACGCATCGAGACGTGTCAGTTGGCTGCGGCCCAGGGCACAGTGCACATCGCTTGCGCGATAGTTGTAGCCTAACTCGACGAGTTCTTGGTACCAAGGATTTGCTTCACCGTCTGAGTCAAACGCCTGGGACTTCTCAACGAAGCATGCAGGGTCTCGTGTAATACCGTGGCTGCGGAGCCGGCGCAGACGCTCGGCGCAATCCGCATCATCAGTAGTCACCACGCCTCCTTCGCCCATGGTCACCGTCTTCACCGGATGCAATGAGAAAGTGGACATCGCGCCGCCAAGGTTGGCACCAACCTTATGACTGTTTCCATCAAGGTCGTACCAGTCGCTGCCGATCGCATGGCAGGCATCGAATACAAGTGAGCAGTTCGTCTGAGCTGCCAGCTCTGCCAGCTCCAAAATCTCGACGCACTGGCCGTTCAGGTGAACGGGAAAGAATGCGCGAATGCGTGATAGATCAATGCCGTCACTAACGGCTCGGTGTATGGCGGCCATGGCTGTATCTGTTGTCAGCAGGCCGGTCGCGGGGTCGACGTCGGCAATAATTACCTCGCTGCCACAGTAGCGTAGGGCATTTGCCGTCGCCGAGAACGTAACTGCCGGTACCACAGCGTAGTGCCCAGGTTGGAAGTCGAGCGCAAGGGCAGCCATATGAAGTGCCGCTGTACCACTGGAGCAGGATATTGCGTAAGCGGCACCGCTAGCAACAGCAAAGTCGGCTTCAAAAGCATCGACCATCGGCCCGGTGGTAAGCCAATCTCCGCGCAAGACATCAACAACGGCAGCGATATCTCGTTCGTCGATAGATTGTCTACCGTAGGGCAGAAATGCTTTCTGCTGGGTCGTCATTTTTCTGTGTTGGTAGCCAGATCCATGACCATCTCGTTCAGAGAGGTGGCATCCAGCCATCGATCATTCGTATTGCTGACGAAACTGAAACCTTCAGGCACACTTTGTGTTTCGTAAGCGGGGAACTTGTCACGGGTCCAGCCAGTAGCTACGGGATAGATGAGATACCGGTCATCCAGTTCAAGAGTAGTGCGAGCCTCATCCTCGGTTATGAGGACTTCATGCAATTTCTCACCAGGTCGCACGCCGATCTCTTCAAGCTCAACACCTGGGGCAAGAGCATGGGCGAGATCAACAATTCGCATGCTTGATACCTTTGGCACAAAAATCTCTCCGCCGGCCATCATCGCCAACGAAGTGAGGACAGCATGTACACCGTGCTCTAGCGTGATCCAGAAACGTGTCATGCGTCTGTCAGTAATTGGTAGCTTCGTTGCGCCCTCGGAGAGAAGCTTGCAGAAGTAGGGAACCACGCTGCCGCGAGAGCCGAGTACATTGCCATAGCGGACAACTGAGAATCGGCAGCCGCCCGTACCTGACAAGTTGTTGGCAGCGACAAAGATTTTGTCCGAGGCCAGCTTTGTCGCTCCGTATAGATTAATCGGATTGGCTGCTTTATCCGTTGATAAGGCGACAACGGCTTTAACATTGGTGCGAACTGCTGCAGTCACGACGTTTTGGGCGCCGTTTATGTTTGTGGCGACACACTCAAAGGGGTTGTACTCTGCAATCGGGACATGCTTCAGAGCTGCTGCGTGCACGACGTAGTCAACTTCACGCATCGCCAATTCCAACCGGCTTACATCACGGACATCACCAATAAAGTAGCGGATTGCTGAAAACCGGTTCTGGCTGAAAGTCTGCGCCATGTCATAATGTTTCTGCTCGTCTCGAGAGAACACTATCAGTTTGCGTGGATTGTATTTTGAGAGGACGTAGCGCACGAAAGCTTGGCCGAATGAACCAGTCCCGCCAGTGACCAGTATTACTTTGTCGTTAAGGTCCATCTCAGGATACTGCCCAGGATGGATGAGCGCGGAACTCGATCGTGCCATTGGCTCATTGGTCATTTACTTCCTGCCTCCGCGATTGCAGTCTCGCATGCATTCTCGATCCTTTGCATTGTGCTCCCTAATCCAGATCTGCGAGCGTATTCGCGGATGGAAAGGAGTTGGTCATCGCTGAGAGTTTGGTGCCAAAGTCCGATCCGAGCATCAGTCAAAGGCTGCGATAATTGCTGAAGTGTTGTGCTCGACTTGCCCGTTACTTCCAACACCCGTTGGAAATCATCGTTCTTTCCTTGGAAGACCGACGCTGCGGGATCCCACTGAGCTCCGAGAAACTCGATCACTTCCCTCATTTGCGCTTCGGTATCGAGCACTAATCGCTCGTATACAATCTCCAAGACGGACCGATTTTGACATGGGCTTAGCTTTTCCGCCGCTCCAAGCATCGTGGTCCAGCGTTCTCCAAACTCCTGCGCTGTCGACCACTTATCTGCCCTAACGAGCGATGCGAAGATATCGCGCGGGTCACGCACAATATGCAATATGCGTGCATCTGGCCAGAGCTCTAGGATACGTGGGACATGGACAATGTTGCTGGGCGTCTTCTCAGCCCAGCGTTTCTTTCCCATCCTGCGGGCAACTGTCCCAAGCAAGTCATCCAAAACATCACGGATTGACGAGGCATGGCGATAAAGTTGCAAGAGTTCGTCGGAGTCACGATCGAAGAACCGAGCCCATCTTGCAATTGCCTCGCGCGTCTCTGGAGCATCTGGATCGGCACCATCCAGATCGAACCAATAAGTTTCTAGATCCGACGCTATGTCCCGATGCTGACCAATAAGTGCGCGCAGCAGTGATGTGCCAGACTTATACATGCCACCAATGAAGATAGGTGAGGTTGCACTCATTCGATTATCGTCCAAATTCGGCATAGAGATAGTCGCCGACACCTTGGGCGGCGAGATAACCGGTCCAGAAACTATCAGCCAGTGCGTTGATGTTTGTGAGCGGCTCCCC
>NHBR02000007.1 GCA_002167435.2 Allomuricauda sp. TMED12 | reverse complement strand
TTGGAACAGTTCTAGGCATTGGACTTTTGATTGCCATTCCTATTGGGTTAATTGCTGTTATCATTTTGTTTATAGTCAGATACAGAAAACGAAAAAATGCGTGAAAGCACATATTTAGTATGGGTTTATTCAAAAAAAGAAACCCGACCAAAACCAGAGGGCGTTCCAGGAATGAAAAAGTAAGTTTACATTTTAGAATGAACACAACAGGCGCACCCAAAGGTGCGCCTTTTTGTTTTTAATCATTGCTTTCTCAAATACTTCTTTGGAATATCCTTGCCATTATCCGAACTTATGGCCCAGACCATATTGGCAATCCACCAACGGCCTTCGGAGTACACCAATTGATAACTTCCTACACCCTTCCCAGTTTCATTTTCGGAATCCAACCCTTCAAAACTCTGGATAACCTGAGCCATACCGTTGTATTCTTCAATTATTTCACCCGTAGATTCTTCGTGATATCCCAACGAATAGTATTCATCTGTAAGCGTTTCCAGAAATTCATCGAGACCCATGGTCTCTTGCATATACACTCCATCCTCTTTACCGACCACACTAAAGTGTGCCGTGGGCAAAAACAAAGTTCGGAAGTAGGCCGTGTCAATCACTTGCCCTGGGGCAATGGAAATAACACGCTGTGTTTCCTTTACCAATTCATTTACGTTTTGAAATACCTCTCTGTCTTGTGCGTTTGACAAGGTTCCTATAAGTACTACTACTAGTAATGCAAGAGTTTTGATTTTATCCATGGAATATTGAAGGTTTCTTAAATATAGCCATAAACTTAGTTACCTTGGCTTCAAACCGCTCTTATATAATAAATAACTAATGCCTTTGCTCTATCGTATTACTATATTTATACCTTGACAACCTATTCAACATCCAATTATAATTGCTTCTAATCAGTTCAACATACCAAAATCCAGTAATATCCTCCACACTGGAGATTTCGAAGTTTTATGGATGGTGGCAATTTGTGGTGTGCCTATTTGCTTTTATGGCCCTAATGTCCATTTGGTATCATATTGGGAAAAAACAGAAAGATTTTGGACCGGTGTGGTTGGCTCTTTCCATACTTTGTTGGGCATTTTCCGGATTGGTAGAGGTGATATACTTGGATTTCAATGAGTCCAGTTATCCTATTAAAGAAGGTCTTAGAAGCGTGTTTTCTTTGCTGAACAGTCTTTTTATTTTATTGGCCCTACCATGGTTCAAATATTTGCCCAAACCTTTTGCTGGACTAATAAAAAATAAGTTTTGGCCCTATATTATAGGGATTCCCTTTGTATTTGCGCTACTTCCTACTCTACACAAAATGTTCCTTGGCCGGTCGGCATCGGCCATAAACGAACTCGATGTTTATTATGCACTATTGACCCTTGTCTTTTTAGGTTTCGTACTTTGGGAATCGTTCATTAAACGAAGACTCCCATTGTTGGGTCTTTTGGCCATCATAACCGTGCTCATCACCTTAATCGCACAGGTATATAAACTGATGGACAATACCATAAACCTATTATTGTTCTCGGCTATTTTCAAGACATCGCTCATCATGCTCTTTTTTGCACTGGCCTTAAGTTGGGTCAAAGAACTCACCGAAACCGTTATTCCCGAAACATATCAATTAAAGCTTCTTTTCAAGAAACGTAACAAATCCAACGTTCCCAACAATTATGAAGTGATTCTTAAAGGTTTTCCGGGCCATGAAGACAGAACGGTACAACTAACCCCAGCGCTCCACCGGCTTCTGAAAACTTTTGCAGAGCGAAGACTGGTGACCACCGAAGGTTGGCTCGAAATCAAGCCCAAAAACTTCGATGGTGCCAAAAACTACGACATCAACGATCATAATGAGTTAAAACGATTGGTGGAAGCCTTGCTCAATGGCCTTTTCGGGAAAAAGAATTGGACCAAGAACAAGCATTTTACACCGCTCAAAAACACTTTGTTCGAAATGTCGGAAAACAGGGAGCGTAAAATTAGGCTTCAACTTCCCAAAGAAAACATCCATATTGAAAATGAATGACTTACAATGGATTTGTCAGTTTTTTAGTTACTGACATTTCAAGATTCTTTCCGACAACCGTCCATAAACTCAAATCCGCAATCGAAATTCCCGAAAATTTCAAGTTATGGGCAGATTACTGTTATTCAGTTTATTATCACTTTCAAGTACCTCCGTATTCGCATCATCTTCGGAAAAAGGATTGGATGAAAAAATCAATGATGGCTTTATGCCATTTGCAGAATGGTGGGAAAGTTTTATTCTGGCAGAGGTTCCCATTTTTGGCCATAGCATCCCTTTGGTCTTGATTATTTTGATTTTGGGAGCACTCTTTTTTACCCTCTACTTTGGTTTTGTCAATATTCGCCATTTTCCGACCGCCATACAGGTGGTTCGTGGTAAGTATGACGATCTTGAAAAAAATCAACCCCAATTAAAGCCACAGGTTTATGAAGTGGAGGGTGATTTAATGGATACGATTAAAGATGAAGGTCACTTAGGGGAAGTAAACCACTTTCAAGCCCTTGCCACTGCAGTATCGGGTACGGTTGGTCTGGGCAATATTGCCATGGTTGCCGTTGCCATTTCCATTGGAGGGCCAGGGGCCACATTTTGGATGATCTTGGCAGGACTGCTCGGAATGTCCTCAAAATTTGTGGAATGCACTTTAGGTGTAAAATACCGTGATATTGATAAAGATGGAAATGTTTTTGGAGGGCCCATGTACTATTTGTCCAGAGGATTAAAAGAAATGGGATTGACCCATTTGGGCAAGTTTTTATCTGTTGTTTTTGCCATTCTATGCATTGGTGCCTCTTTTGGAGGAGGAAATGCCTTTCAGAGCAATCAAGCCGCAGCACAGATCATTGAACGCTTTGGACTTTCGGGGGAATCGTCCGGTAGTATTATTGGGTTGATTTTTGCACTATTGGCTGGAATTGTCATTATTGGTGGAATAAAACGTATCGCCAAGGTTACAGAAAAAGTGGTTCCGTTCATGGCCATTTTGTATGTGGGCGCATCCTTGTTCATCATTTTTTCCAATATTCAATGGGTCGATGATGCCTTCGGACTCATTTTCACGGAAGCCTTTACACCCAAGGCCACCATAACCGGTGGATTCGTAGGGGTACTGATCCAAGGGTTTCGAAGAGCGGCATTCTCCAATGAAGCGGGTGCTGGTTCGGCCGCTATTGCCCATTCTGCAGTGAATACCGCGTATCCTGCATCGGAAGGGTTGGTAGGTTTACTTGAGCCTTTTATAGACACCGTGCTTATTTGTACCATGACGGCCATTGTGATCATTCTTTTTAATATGGATGGCATGTTTGTTTATGGCAATGTGGTGGATGGCCAGGCTTTGATGCATGATGGCAGCCGTTTGGGTGGAGTCAACATCACCTCCATGGCTTTTGAAAACTCCATAAGCGGCTCTTCGTATGTGCTCATGGCTGCGGTTTGCCTTTTTGCATTTTCCACTATCCTATCTTGGTCCTATTATGGGTTACAAGCATGGAAATATCTTTTTGGGCGTGGAAAATTTATTGATTTGACCTATAAGGTTATATTTCTTCTGTTTACTGTACTCGGAGCGGCCATTACTTTGGATGCCGTAATTAAATTCTCGGATGCCATGATCTTGGCCATGGTATTCCCCAACATGATTGGGTTGCTGCTTTTATTTCCGAAGGTGAAACAGGAATTTTCAAAATATTTGGCGCTCATTACAAAGCGTTGATGAAATAGAAAGGGAATTAAAACTTTACCCTAACCCTTTAACCAATTGCAAAGCCCTATCTATTTCTTCTTTGGAGTTATAAATATGTACGGAATGGCGCAACATTTTGCTTCCGACAGAACGTGGTTGCAAACGTTCTTTTTCCCACATATATTTTTGTAGTTCCGGTCCGGACATGCCTTCCACGCCATAGGTGGTGATACCAGCAGCCATAGTTTCATTGGTAGAAGAGTAAAAAGTGACATGGTTCATCTCCTTAAGCCCATCACGCAGGTATTTGCCCAGTTCCTTCACTCGGCCCAACCAGACATCGTGACCAATCGTGTTGAAGAAATCCACGGCAGCTTCGTAACCTGCCATAAGGCCAGCATTTCCTGTTCCGTTTTGCATCAAACGGAAACCGTGATCATCTTGGTTGTCCCAATTATAACTGGCAATAGTGGTCCAAATATCGCCCACCACATCTTTATTGATGTACAACAATCCGCTTCCAGCAGGTGCCAACAACCATTTGTGCAGACTGGAATAATAGGCATCACACCCAATATCCTTCACATCCACTGGAATCTGGCCCACGCACTGCGCACCGTCCAAAATGGTAAAAATGTCACGCTTTTTCGCTTCGGTGCAGATTTCCTTTACCGGCATAACCGTTCCAAAACCAGAAATGATATGCGGAATCGCAATCACTTTGGTTTTTGGAGTGACTTCCTTAAAAATGGCATCTATAATCTCTTGGGCGTCATTGGCAGGTTCGGGCATGGTGGCCTGTTTGTACACACAGCCTTTGCGTTTGGCCAACAATTGCCAAGCCCCAAAACCACCTCCGTGTTCTTGGTTGGTATTCAGTAGCTCGTCCCCTTCTTTTAGATCGAGGCCCATCCCCACGTAGTTCATGCCAAAGGTGGCGTTTTGTGTCAGTGAAATTTCCTTAAAATCACAATTGATGATCTTGCCTAATTTGGTTCGCAATTCCTCATAAGGGAAATAGCCCGTCAATAACTCCGGACCAGAGCCATTTTTATAGTCCACGGTAGCAGCTTCCACGTTCCAATGCATCATGTGATCGAACATTTTATCGAGCACATAACCGGGAGTCGGCCCCATGGTTCCATTATTAAAATAAGTCTGTCCTTCTTTTAATGGAAACTGTTTACGTACCATTTTCCAATACGCCTCATCTTTTGACGCATAGGTTTGTAGTGGGGCAATGGACCAGTCTTTTTTGGGGTCGAAAGAAATGAATGGTAGCGACATCATGGCCGCTGTACCTTGTTTCAAGAATTTTCTACGTTGAGACATATTGGTTAGGTTGGTTGCTCCTAAATTAACCAATATTCCCGAATAGTTACCAATTGCCCAAGACCATAACTACTTGGCTATTTGGAAACAATCATACCTTTTAAGGACCATAAAACAGAAAGAACATCTTTCTTAGCATCCTCATCAATACCGTTTGCATCCAAAGCAAGCATAATATCATCCATTACATGAAAATATTCACCTGGACTAATATTCATTCCTGTATGAGCAGCTACCATGTCCAAACCGGTATAATTTGCTGGACCACCACTGCCCATACTGAAAAAATCTATGGTGTGGTCTTTTATTATCCTCAATCGCTCCGGTTGTTCTTTTAAAGGAAGAAATCTTGGATTCACTGCTGGATTTTTCATGTGGTTGTCAACAGTGGTGTCTACAATAGCGGAAATGCCTGTCCTACCTCCAAGTCGTTCAAAAAGTGTGCGTTCCATATGTTGTTTGTTTAGGTTGTTACGTATTCAAATAAATCGCTCGTTGTAGGAAATGAACGATAATCATTGAAAGCCATGGGGTGATAACTACGACAAATAGATAAATCTATCTACCTATATTTCAGAAAGTTAATCAAAATAAATTAAACCGATGATATCGCAGCGTTTAATTGTTTATAAATGATAGAGAGACGAAGGTTAATAAAAATTTATCTCTCGTTATACCCCTTTCCTTTGTAGATATTGGGAATACATTTTTCTATACGGTTGATACGTGTTTTGGACTGTTTGGCCTGAGCGATATGAAGCATATACCCACGCTGCCGTCCTGGGGTCAAGGCTTCAAAAGCTGTTTTGAACGCTTCATCTTCATCCAGTTTATTTTGAAGCTCTTCGGGCATATCAAACTCAGCCGTTTTCTTCAGTTTGACTTGCAAACCTGCTTTTTCTACTTCAATCGCTTCATAAATGTATGCTTTTAATACATTTTCCAGTGTACTAATCTGGTCAACCTGAGTAAACCGCAATACGCGAGCAACCTGCGAATTCTCGCCCGGCTTCTCCAAAATACCCTGCTCGTCCTTCAACAAGGAACCCTTAAAAAAGCTGAGCGTACAATTATTTTTAAAAGCCGTAATCATTAAGATATTCTTACTTTGATGGGTGTAGCAGGGCATGCTCCATTTCAATTCTTCGGTCAGTCCGCAGTCCAATACCAATCTTCTGAGGTATTTGAGTTCATCTTGCCAACTATGCACTTTGCATTCCGGGGTGCCACCCAACGAACAGCGTCCACAACCTTCCGACAAGTAATGATCTATCTCGGCTTTCATTTTGTGTCTTTTAATTTGAATGATGCTTTTCAAAGAAAATGCAAAATTTTTGAACATTTGCCATCACTTCTTCCCTTTTTGCTTCATTACCTTTAAACAATCCCTTAAATTTAGGGAGCTAATTCAGAACAATGAAAAATAAATTACTTTCCTTACTCCTGCTTTGTGGAGTAATCAGTGTCTCGGCCCAAGACAACATTATTGGGTTCAGTGAAAAAGCTTCGGAAACACAGACTCAACTCGAAGCAAATTTCGAAAAACAACTTTCCGCCGACAATCTCGACCAATGGATGAAGCGGATGGCCGCCGAACCCCACTGGGTAGGTACCGAATACGGTGAAGAGAACGTAAAATGGATGGAAAAGCAGTTCAAATCTTGGGGCTATAAAACCAAGATCGATACGTACCACGTGCTTTTTCCTTACCCAAAGGTTCGCGTGCTGGAATTAATAGCTCCGACCAAGTACACCGCTTCTTTGGAAGCCATTCCCGTTGAGGGCGACCCGTACACCGCACAAGGTGACAAATTGTTGCCCAGCTACAATGCCTTCTCCACCGATGGTGATGTAGAGGCCGAATTGGTTTTTGTGAACTATGGAATCCCCAGCGATTACGAAGAACTTGAAAAACTGGGTATCGATGTAAAAGGTAAAATCGTGATTGCAAAATATTACGGTTCTTGGAGAGGTATCAAGCCCAAATTGGCCGCTGAGAAAGGTGCCATTGGTTGTATCATCTACTCCGACCCCAAGGATGACGGTTACTACCAAGGTGATGTATACCCCGAAGGTCCGTACAAGAACAAAACAGGTGTTCAACGTGGTTCCGTAATGGACATGCCCTTGTACCCTGGTGATGTGTTGACCCCAGGTTATGCCGCGACCAAAAATGCCAAGCGTTTGGACCGCGAAGCCGCTCCGACCATCACCAAAATTCCAGTATTGCCTATTTCCTACGAAGATGCACAACCGTTGTTGGCTGCTTTGGAAGGCCCTGTGGCGCCAGACTCATGGAGAGGTGGATTGCCATTGACCTATCATATTGGTCCAGGACCTGCCAAAGTACACTTGAAATTGGAGTTTGACTGGCAATTAAAACCAGCCCATAACCTGATCGCCACTTTGGAAGGTGATGAGTTCCCAGACGAGTGGGTAATCCGTGGAAACCACCACGATGCTTGGGTACACGGCGCCAGTGACCCAGTTAGTGGAATGGTAGCCTTGATGGAAGAAGCCCGCGTAGTGGCCCAATTGGCCAAAGAAGGACACCAACCCAAACGTACCTTGGTGTACTGTGCATGGGATGCCGAAGAGCCAGGACTGATCGGTTCCACCGAATGGGTAGAGGACCACATCCCGGAATTGAAGGAAAAAGCGGTTGCCTACATTAATACCGATGGAAACAGCCGTGGCTATTTAGGCGCCGGAGGTTCCCACTCCCTACAAGCTATGGTAAGCCAAGTGGCCAATGTAGTAACCGACCCACAAAAAGGGGTGTCCGTAGCGGAGCGTCGCAAAGCGGCCAATGTGATCCGTGGTGGGGACAACTCGTTTAAACTGTCCGCATTGGGTTCTGGTTCCGATTATACCCCATTTATACAGCATACCGGTATTGCCTCATTGAACCTGGGCTACGGTGGTGAAGGTCGTGGCGGTGAATATCACACCATTTACGACACTTACTCCCACTACACCCGTTTTAAGGATCCTGGGTTTGCTTATGGTGTTGCTTTGGCCAACACGGCTGGACGTATCTCTTTGCGTTTGGCAAATGCCGAAGTATTGCCATTTGAATTGACCCAATGGCACAGTACTATTGAAACCTATTTGGGCGAGGTGATGAAAACCTTGGAAAGCATGCGTGCCGAAGTGGAAAAACACAACAAACTGGTTAAAGCGGATACCTACCAATTGGTGATGGATCCCAAAAAACCCGTAGCTCCCGCAAAAATGGAGGCCGAAGTTCCGTATTTGGACTTCTCGCCCATCCAAAATGTGGTTGCTGATCTTAAGAAAAGTATAGCCACCTTTTCCAAGGCCGATGTACTTGCCTTGTCCGATGCTAAAAAGGCACAACTTAACCAAGAGTTGATGGGCATGGAGCAGGTATTGTTGCAAGAAAAAGGTCTTCCCCGCAGGGATTGGTTCAAACACCAGATCTATGCCCCTGGATTTTACACAGGGTATGGGGTAAAAACACTTCCAGGCGTGCGCGAGGCCATTGAACAGAAGGAATGGAAAGAAGCACAGGAACAAATTGGGGTATTGGCCACCACCCTAAAAGCTTTTGATGCACAGGTACAAAAACTGAACAGCATAGTGCAGTAATTGGATTACTTCTAAAAATTAAAGACCGCCCCTTGCTGATTGTAAGGGGCGGTTTTATTTTGCTTTTTATCGAGGCAAACCTAAGGTACATCCACCTTTTCTATAAAAATATCAGCGGTATCGGCTAAATCCCTATAAAGGGTTGCCCTTTTTAAACCGCTAGAGATACTCATTAGTTCTCCTCTAAAGTTCTCAAAAAGAATATGCGGATAACCTACAGTTTCAACTGTTGTAATCATAGAACTGTTCCTGTCAAAAATTAGGGCCTCTTTTTTATGCGGGCTGTCATAATCAATGTTCCATTCGTAATCGTTGTCTGTGCCAAAAATTTTGCTACCGTCCGCACTTAGACCTGTTGGAAAATTCGGTTTTTCAAAAGAACCTAAATTTTGGAACGTGGTACTAGAATACATTCTGTTTGGCTCACTATCAACAAGTATACCAGCCGCCGCATTGTACATTAATTCTTCTTGTTCATAAATGTTTGCCTGCCTAAACTGTATATTAACTGACTGATTTCCAGTAAAATTTCCATTAGCATCCAAATCAAATACAAAACTGGTAGTTTCGTTCCGATGCCCCAGAATTATCTGCCCATTGTTTAAAATAATGAACTTGTACCTGCCGCTGCCCTGGTGTTCCACAAAATGTGGCGCGGTATCAATAAAGCTCATAGTGGAATTATCCCGCTGTAAGGTGAAAATATCGTCACTATCCGAAATCACCCAGATATCCCGTAGGGGGTCATAATTAAAATCACCGATACTAAAAACTGTTTCCGGGTCGATGGCATATTTAAACTGCATGGTCGAAGCATCATAAAAATGGAGTTCAACACCTTGTTTTATTATAAGCTCTTTGCCATTTGGTGAAACAATAACTTTAATGGGCACATTGGTATCATACTGCGGGTCAATATTTGCTATTGCCTCGATTTGATGGGTATCATAGTTAAAGCGGTACATATTTAAAGGTGTCATGCCCTCCCCACTTTCTTGACCCCAAAAATAGATTACGGGTTCCGATGGATCTATGGCATAGGATTTTATCTCCTTTAAGGATAGAATTTCTGGTCTTTTAAAAGGAACTTGCCAATAGGTGGTCGCGTCCGTGCTATAATCCGTTTTGTATCCAAAAAGGGTATGCACCCTAATGTGATAGTAGGGATTTTCAAAATACGGTGGGTTTTCATCTACCCACGAAGTGGTTTCCCTATCCGAAATAGTGGCCACCGTTTTATCTTGGAAACCATGGCCCGAACCACCTTCATGGTTGCGTACCAGAATTTCGTAATGCGAAAAATAAGGGGAATCCGAAGCGTCCCAGCTCAAAGAAATTGTGTTGCCCGTAACAGTGGGCTCGTTCAGGTTCACCGGGGCTATGCGAAGATAACTGGGGTCGAATGTTTCCAAATAGCTGTCCCCTAACACTCCTTGATCTGTGTAGATCCTTAAAAAATAGCATAAACGCTCGCTTACGGGGGGCTCAAGGTCAAAATATTCCGTTTCGTTCACATCGGTAATGGTGGCCACCAATTCTGCATTGGCCTTGGAACAGTTTTCACCCTGACTGCGATAAATCTCATATTTTTCAAACGTATGAAAACCATCGTAAGGCTGCCAGGTGTATCCAATAAGCTCATAATTAAAATCGCTATCGTAGTACCGGAACGATTGGGTGTAAAAATCTTTCTCATCTGGGGTGTAGCGCTTGGCAATGAGCACCACCACATCCAACTCTCCATCTTCATCAATATCCACGCGTGCCTTAAACTGAAATTCCGTGGCCGAAAGTTTAATAATCACCAAATCGTCGGTACTGCCCGAAAGTGTCCTCATGGTAAGCACTCCTTTGTCCAGCTCCCATTGTAGTTGGCTACTAATGGTTTCACAAGCCGAACTTGTGTACACGTATTCTTCATAAACACCACTTTCGCGATACACAAAAAAATCGCGGCCACAATCCGTATAGTTAATGGGAATAGGGATTCTAGTGCCCTCATACTCGCCCTCTGTTATGGCCCAATAGCCGACTAAATCAGTACTACTGGCATTGGTGGCCGCACCACTGTAAAACGAATTCGGGTCGCTATGGTCCACATCGTCCTTGGAGCAGCCCAAGGCAAATAACGATATAAAAATAAAGCACGAACGCAGGAGGAACTTGGACAAGCCCATATGGTTTGAGATTGAATGGTTAGCGTACTAAAGAAACTACTTTTTATGGAAAAAATAAAACAATGAACACCGATTTTGGATAAACGGCATTTTTGTTTTCATCAAAGACAGAACTTCATTGTGCAACCAATGCACAAAGCCGATCTTTATTCCTAAAAAGCAAGTATTCCCTGCACCCGCTTCAACAGCTCGGCTGCCATTTCGGGCTTCAACCCATAATCCTGTAGGCTGCCCACAGGGTTTTTAAAACTTAGTTGGGTAGTTTGGGCGTCAATTTCCTGCAGTACCAATTTTAAGGGGATATCGTTTATGGCCAAGGGATCGTTCGCCATGATCTCCGCAATATATTTGGGCTCAAAAAAGAGCAATTGCTTTAACTGTGGTATGATCACCCCATGTTTGGCCACAATGGCCTGGGTGTCTATCTCGTGCAACAGCAAAAAGCCGTGGTCTACAATGCGCTTTTTTAGGGCACCGTACAACTGCCCAAAGGGCACGGGCACGGTTTGGCGTATTACATGTGCTTTCATAGGTTTGGTTTAGGCTACGGCGCCACGGGCAAAGCCCACGGTTTCGCGATAGGTTTTAGGGGAAATTTCGGCATTATTTTTAAAAAAGCGGCTAAAGTAGTGCTCATCGTCATACCCAAGGTCGTAGGCAATCTCCTTTACTGTTTTGTTGGTAAGGTACAGCTCGCGCTTGGCCTCGATAATGATCCGTTCGCTGATCAGGTTGGTCATGGTCTTGTTAAAGTGGTTCTTGGTCATCTTTGCCAAGGCCTTGGGGCTAATGTTCAGCAAATCGGCATACTCCCCAGCGGAGTGTATGGTCTTGTAATGGGTCTCTATCAGGTTTTTGAGTTTTTGGAGGATAAAGGGCTCCTTTTCGTCCGATGTGCCTTCTAAAGCTTCGGGCTGTTGCTTGGCCTTGGCACGGGATGCCGTGATCAAAAATATTTTAAGGTAAGAGACCAATAGCTCGTACTGCGCCAGTTCCGATTTTTGAACCTCGGTGTACATCTGCTGCAACATCAGTTCAAAATTTTGGCACATCTCTTCAGTAACACAGAGTGTGGGCGGACTGTAAATATTATTAAAGAGCACCCCGTTACAGGCCACTTGTTCGTGGTGCTTGTGGATACAGAAAAAATCGGGATGAAAATTCAACACCACGCCCTCCAACGGCTCTTCCTCGCTTATGGTAAAAGGTTGGTAGGGCGTTACGGCAAATAGGGTATTTGGCGTAAACGTGTACTCCGTAAAGTCCACTTGGGCGGTACCCCTCCCCTTTTTTATCCAGATCAAGGAATAGTAATTAAACCGGTGCGTATCGCAAAACTGGCAGCTATCCTCAAAAGTGGAGAGTTTAAAGGCCAGGTTTCCGGTCTGTTCGTCGATGAGCGTGTTGGTGTTGTAGATGTCCATATATGTTCAGTTATCAGTAGTCAGTTATCAGTAATCAGAAGTCTGAAATCTTTCACTTCGAGCGCAGTCGAGAAGTCTTTTGTCTCAATTACTTTTAAGCGGTCTCGACTGCGCTCGACCTGACATTTTATCAAAGTCTTCTCTCCGATTCATCTATCGGCAGATCGTTGATACTGGCATAGCGTTTTTGCATAAGCCCGTGCTCGTTGAATTCCCAATTCTCGTTTCCATACGCGCGAATCCACGCTCCTTCGGCATTCTGGTATTCGTATTCAAAACGAACTGCAATCTTATTGTCGGTAAAGGCCCACAGTTCCTTTCTTAATTTGTAGTTTTTTTCTTTTTGCCACTTTTCCGTCAAAAAGGAAACTACTTCCTCACGACCGTTCACGAACTGGGAACGATTGCGCCATTCGGTGTCCACCGTATAGGCTTTGCTTACTTTTTCGGGGTCTTGGCTGTTCCAGGCATCTTCAGCCAATTGTACTTTTTCTTTTGCGGTTGCCTCGGTAAAGGGAGGTAACGGGAATTTTTTTTCTATTTCCATGGTCGCTATTTTTTTAAAATTAAAAAAGGGCAGAACCTATGGCGAGGCCCTACCCTTATTAGCTAATTAAAACTATTTACTGTTTTTCACCTTGGGCCATTTGGCGTGTGCCGCTTTTTTAAGCTCCGTAGTGCGTTGTGCCCAGTCTTCGTACGTATTGAAAGGCTCCCCGTTGAAGGGTCCGTTAAAGAACAGGTACAATTTTCCGTCGATTACCGTGTACGTTTCCGGGTTGATGGGAAACTTGGCATCTTTTGCTCCTATACCCCAAGCGCAGTAACCATCAAACTGAGGCAAATAGCTCTTTGGAGATTTTTTAAAGGCATTTTGATTCGCTTTGCTTGCAAAGTAATAGGTTGCCCCATGATGCTTTACCGCATAGCTTTTGCTTCCTTGTTGTGCCGTCCCAGAAAAGTAGGATACCACATCGTAACCACCAATGGCAAGACCATTATCGTCTACTGGAGGAGTCTGTGCCTGCACACTGATAGCGGCAAACAACATAATTCCAAAAAGAAATAGATTTCTAAATGTTTTCATTTGTATTTGATTTTAAGGATTACTAATTGATTATACCATGGCGGCTTCCACTACTGGGAAATCGATATCGGTGTTGGCTGTGTTATTGAAATAGTTGGTGAATACATTCAAGGCAACGTGTGCCACGATCTCACCTACGGCACCATCCGTGTATCCAGCGTCCTTAACAGCGGCTACGTCTTCAGAAGAAACGCGTCCGTTTTTAGCGATCAATGCTTTTGCAAAGTTCAAGGCAGCAGCAATTTTTGGATCTGCGTTCTCACCATCTCTTGCAGCACTCAAGGTGTCAGTATCGATACCTACCAATTTTTCACCGATAAAGGAGTGAGCGGATAGGCAATAGTTACAGGCGTTGGATTCTGCTACGGTCAAGGCCAATAGCTCTCCCAATTTTCCACCTAAAGATCCTTTGCCCAAAATATCACTAAGGTTCAAGTAACCTTCCAAAACCACTGAGGAGTTCCCCATAGTTCTCATCATGTTGGGAACCATACCCAATTTACCTTGGATTCCTTCAAATAATTCTTTTGATCTTCCGGTTGCTTCCTTTGGATCTAATGCTTGTAAACGTGTCATAACTTTCTGTTTTTTAATTACTAATTCGTTTGTCAATTTTTGACATTACAAAGGTGCGGCGATGCTGGCGTGGATAAAATGGACAGATGTCGCAAGTCCTTGGACAATTTTCCCTATGGATGTCAACTACCTGACCGTCAACAAAAAAAACAAGGAGCCAAACCTAAGTTTGACCCCTTGTTACTCAACTTCAACATCACAAACACTTAAGTTTTACTTCATGTCGTGCATTTTCAATTCTTTCACCAATTCTTGAGTGGTGAACACACGGCTTGAAATCATTTTGTAGTTGGTCTGGGCAGCTTGATCACCATCCAATCCAGGTAATTTGGCAGAAGCTGTAGCATCACCCACCACGGCTACTTCAAAACCGTTTTCCACCAATTCCCTCATATGTGATTCAGCACAAAGGTTTCCGGACATTCCTGCCAAGATTACTTTGTCCACACCTTGTTTTCTCAATTGCAGGGCCAAATCGTTGGACTCGGAACCGAACACTTTGTGAGGACTTGTAACCACTACTCTATCTTTGTTAATGTATTTTTTGTAACGTGGCAACCAATCGGCACCGGAACCTTTAAAACCTTTTACGTTCAATTGGTCCCCACGGTCGAACATGCTGATGTTGTGCATCAATTTTTCGAGGGTTCCCTCAAACTTCCACACGTGATCGTGCTCGTAGTAGTAGTGGGGAGAAATAAATACGGGAATGTTGTATTCTTCGCCCAACTTAAAAATGGTCTCCAAGTTCTCGATGGTGTTGTTCTCCTGAACGCTCTCTCCAACAGCACCCCAGGCCACACCGTCGGGGCTAAGGAAATCGTTTTGTGGATCGGTAATTACAATGGCGGTGGTTCCGTCAATAATAAAACCTGGTTCTGGTAATTGAGCATGGAGCCCTGTAATGGTAATCATGAACACGGTAAGTGTTCGCATCAAATTTTTCATATTATTTTCTTTAAATGATTAAACTTAAATTTTGATAGGACAAAGTTGCGGCAATACCACGCATGAAAAAATGGATGAAGTACGCCAGTGAATGGACAATTTTCCTTCCTTTTGATTTATCTCAATATCAAATTGATAATCTCGTCTATTCAAACAGGGTATTGGTGAATCCAAATGGGGCATTCGTCAATTAAGTGCGCAAAATAATTGCATATGATGTAGTTTGATCAAAAATGAGAGTATGACTACACTTGAAACTATAAATGCCTTACAGATATTTTGTTTGATAATGCTGGGAATCATTATTTACATTGCCGGTTGGTTGTCCGGTGCACATTGGGGGAAAAGAAACAAGGTTTGATGCAATACCAGAATTGTATTGACGTTCAACCAAACCTGAACCTACTTAAACCTACTTAGCCATTTTTTGGAGAGCACCCAATATTGAATCTATTTTGGCCTATTTTGGAGATGGACAGTTCACTGTAAGAATCGATAGGCTGCGCACTGGAGAAATCCGCTATCTCTGTTGGCACAAAAGCAACAGTATTTTGGCCAAACCCAATTTAATTTTGCGGCATGGAAAGGTAAACGAAACACCCAATGGAGAGGTAACCGAATTTATTTTTCATCATGACGAATCAATATTTACCGTGGAGCACATTGTCTCTAAAATGGAGGGAGGAGCCAATTACTTTTTTATTGAGGTTACCGATAAAGACGAAAAAAAAAGTACTTGGAAAATGAGCCAAATGCCCATTCCCAAGTACTTTCGTTGATTAATTTTATATAATCTTATCCTTTGTAGGTAACCCTATAAATAGCATTGCCCACATCATCGGAGATGAGCAAAGAGCCATCTTCCAAAAAGAGTAAATCCACTGGTCTACCAAAAGCCTCTTGCGACTCCTCGTCCAACCAACCATCAATAAAAGGTTCATAACTAACAGCTTCGCCATTTTCCAGCTTAACCATGGTTATCCTGTACCCCACTTTCGAGGAACGGTTCCAAGAACCATGCTCGGCCAAGAATGCATGGCCTTGATATGCTTCCGGAAACATGGGACCTTTTCCAAATTTCACACCCAAAGCGGCAACGTGTGCTCCTAAAGGTTGCACTGGGGCCACAAAATCGGAACATGGGCGCTGATCACCAAATTCTGGGTCTTTTACGGTTCCACCATGGCAGAACGGGTAACCAAAATGCTGCCCCACTTCAGTAAGCTTGTTTAGTTCGCCCGGAGGAATGTCGTCGCCCATCATGTCCCTACCATTATCGGTAAACCAAAGTTCGTTGGTATCTGGATGCCAGGTAAAGCCCACCGTATTTCGTACACCGTGTGCCACAATCTCTCGATTGCTACCATCGGGGTCCATTCGGGTAATGGTACCAAAGCGTTCATCTTCATCTGTACGATCACAGATGTTACAAGGCGCACCTACGGGCACATATAACTTATTGTCAGGACCAAAAGCGATGTATTTCCACCCATGGTGAAACTCAGTGGGGTAATCGTCATAGATCAATTCGGGTTCCTGTGGATTTTCCAGTTGTGATTCAATGTCGGAGTATTTAAACAAACGACTCACTGCGGCAACGTACAAGGCGCCGTCTCTAAAAGCCAGTCCGTTAGGCTGCTCCAAATCGGATGCAATGGTGTAGGTATCATCCACCCTATAATCTCCATCGGTATCCTTTACGGCATATACATTACCTTCATTTCTAGTACCCACAAACAAAGTACCGTCAGCACCCATGGCCATGGAACGGGCGCCTTCCAAGTTTTCTGCATAGACATCTATGCTAAAACCTTCTGGCAGATTAAGACGGTCCAAAGGTAGATTACCCGTATATTTTGGTGTTTCTTCGGCATTCTCCGCTGCTTCCTCGGTAGTTTCCTTTTCGTTACCTTCTTTGTTTCCTTTGCATGCAATAAAAGCTACTGAAAGCATCAGCATCAGTACAGACCTTAAGGTCAAAGTATACATTCTCATCTTGTTATATTAGGTGTTTCGGTTTCTGAATCAATAAAGCTATGATAAAATGATGGAAAGAGGAAGAAGTTTGGGATTTGATCTCATTTGTCTTTAGCTGAAAGTCTGAAATGAATCACAGTAAACCTATTATTCTTCCTTGTATTCGGAAAGATTGCCTTGGTACCACATATTTGTACGGTGGGTACTGGAAACGGTAAGCCTGGCTGTGCCATTGGGATACAATTGTACAATTACCTGAAATCCTTCAGATTTTTCACTTATTGTAAAACGCATGGTTTGTCCGACTCCTTTTTTATTAGGAGAAAATGAGAGGTCCTTGGGTATGCCTGCGAATATGATTCCAGTTTTGTTTTGATTGTAGTATCCGCCCATTCTACGTTCGCCGAAAAATGGAAGGTCGGCCATAACGCTATCGCCTACCATGCGAAAATATCCTCCGGTTCCAGAGATATCAATTTGGCTTGCAGTGCTTCCTGGCGGCAACAAGCCCGAATTGGCAATACTATTTAAGCTTTGAGTTGCCATAGGTTGGGCCCATTGGGCCTGAATCTCAAATTGTTTGTTGGAAATCATCTTTTCCATCGCAGCTATTTCTTCTGGAGTTGCGGTGGTCTTTGAACTTGCTGAACATGCCAAGAACAATGCTATGGAAGCAAGTAAACCAAGTTTTAAAATTGTTCTCATCTGTCACATTATTTGCCTACCACAATTTACGAAATCTTCAAACGAATTTCTATTTATACATTATATTTAGCGAACCAACTAAACTGACCTTGATGAAACTGCCTATAAAAACTTCTGTTTTTGCTTTTTTTTTCTGTTTTTTTATTGCCCATTCACAGCAAAACCAACCTAAGAGCACAAGGAACACCATTCAAAAACCCAATTATCAAGCTGCGCTACTACAAGAAAATCCACAAGTAGACGGCGAAGTAATCAACGACCCTGTATGGCAAATGGTTCCGGCAATCAAGGATTTAGTTCAAATTCGTCCTAATTATGGAGCAGCTGTTTCGGAACGTACCGAAGTTCGAATTGCCTATACCAACACTACGTTTTACGTGTCGGTGGTTTGTTATGATAATGATGCTGATCAAATAGTGGTTTCCGATTCACGACGAGATGCGGACCTTAATGATGAGGATAGCTTTTTATTTATAATCGACACCTATCACGACCGACAAAACGGTTTTTTGTTCGGCACCAATGCTCAGGGCATGGAGTACGATGCTCAAATTGATAATGAAGGAAAGGGAAACAACAATGCCAATCGACAACAAGGTGGTGTTATTGGTGGAACCAACATTAACTGGGATGCCACTTGGAAGGTGCGTTCACAAATTGGAGATTATGGCTGGAGGGCAGAATTCGCCATTCCCTTTAGATCCCTCCGTTTTGCACCGGGAGATAACAAAACCTGGGGACTTAATTTTCAGCGAAATATCAGTAAAAACACCGAAACGGCCTATTGGACCTCGCTTCCGCTAGGATTTGACATGAAACGATTGTCACTTGCTGGAAATTTGGGAGGATTGGACCTTAAAAACCCCGGCAATTTAAAACTGATACCTTATGTCCTTGGTAAATACGTGAATGATAAGTCGATAGAACCCAATGAAACCGACACCAACTTCGATGCTGGATTGGATGTAAAATATAGCGTAACCCCCAGTATTACCTTGGATCTTACCTACAATACCGATTTTGCCCAAGTAGAGGTAGATGACCAACAAGTGAATTTGGATAGATTCAATCTGTTTTTTCCTGAGAAAAGGGCCTTTTTTCTGGAAAATGCCGGACAATTTAGTGTGGGGAGCCCAGGAGAGGTAGACCTATTTTTTAGTAGGCGGATAGGAATTAGTGATGATGGCAGTTTGGTTCCCATTATTGGCGGTGCCAGACTTTCAGGTAAAGTAGGTCAGACCAATATTGGTTTTTTGAGCATGTTTACCGATGATGTGAGCGATGCAGGCATCGAAAAGAACAATTTTACCGTAGCACGTGTCAACCATAATGTTTCTGGCACGCGTTCTTCCGTTGGTGGTATTTTCATCAATCGTTCAGGATTGGGAAGTCTAGAAGATGACTACAACCGTGTTTTTGCCGTAGATGGTAAATGGGGTATTGGAAATAAAGCGGAAATTGCGGGGTTTGTAGCCAAAAGTGTCACATCAGGTATCGAGGAAAACGACCATGCCTTCAAAATTCTAGGGAATTACGATTGGAACGGATGGCGTTTAAATGTAGGTTATACGGAAGTTGGTGAAGGATTTAACCCAGAAGTAGGCTTTTTGCAGCGAACCGCCTTTAAAAAACCGGAATTCTTAGTTTTTAAAACCCATAGATTTAAAAATGCAGGTAAGCTTTTGGAAATTAGACCCCATGTTTCTTATCGTGGATATTGGAATTTTGACAATGAATTGGTTACTAGCTTTTTGCATGTAGATAACCACTGGGTTTTTAAAAGTGGGCTAGAAATCCACACTGGAATCAACTTTACGGCGGAACAGGTATTTCAAGATTTCACAATTTCAGATGTAACGGTTCCTGTTGGCTATTATAATAATGAGGAATTACAATTGGTAATCACCACCAATCCCAATAACGCTTTGGCTTTTGATACCCGAACCATTATTGGAGGATATTTTAACGGGAACCAAATTTCCAATAGTGGCACGGTGAACTATAGGGTCGGAGACAAATTCAATTCTTCCTTGACTTTTAGTCATAGCGATATACAGTTAGACACTGGCGACCTTACGGCACTAGTGGGCGGATTGAGACTTTCATATTCATTTACCCCACGGATTTTTGTTCAGAGTTTGATTCAGCGTAACAATGTTTCCAACATCACTTCGGTAAATGCCCGTTTTGGATGGCTCCAAAATGCAAATACAGGCCTCTTTGTGGTTTTTAACGTGGTTAAAGATGATGATTTATTAGATGCTTTGAACAATCAAACACTTACCATCAAATACACACACCGCTTTGACGTATTGAATTAAGAGATCTATCTTTTAAACCTTTCAAAAATGGCCAGTGTTTTTTTGGTATTGATAAAATATACTCCAGTTAAAAGGATGGTTGCCGCAATTACGGACTGCAACGTAATCTGTTCATCCAAAAAATACCAACCCAACAATAAGGCAACAATGGGGTTTACATAGGTAGATGTTGCCACTTTTTCCGGAGATACCGCCTTTAAAAGATAATTAAAGGATGTGAAGGCCAATATACTTCCAAAGATCACCAAGAGAACCATGGAAATTTGCACCTCTCCACTCCAAACCAACGGGGAAGACCATTTTTCACCAAACCCAAGGCTCATTAGGGCCAAAATCAGTCCTGCCGTGAACATTTGATAGCCAGTGTTGACAAAATAATTGGTAGGAAGATCTGCTTTGGCTACAAAAAGACTTCCGTAGGCCCAGCTGAGCATGCAAAAGAATATCATGACCATTCCAATAATGGAATCTTCTTGTGCAATTACCTGCTTTTGACTTACCAGTAAATAAATTCCAACAATGCCAAAAATGACCCCTATTACCGACATGGGCTGAATTTTTTTGCCTTGTAAAACACGCATCAACAACAAAATAATCAAGGGTTGGGAAGAAATCTCCAATGCGGCAAAACCACTATCCACGTAGCGAAGTGCCCATACCACTACTCCATTTCCAAAACTAAGAAATAGAATTCCCGCGATTATGGTGTTTAGCAACTGCTTTTTGGTAATGGTCAAGGGGATTCCCATAATCTTGGCCAAAAGGAAAATACATAATCCTGCCGTAGTGAACCTACAACTAGCCAGCATAAAAGGCTCCAATTCCAATACAGCTATCTTGTTTAACAGATATGTAGAGCCCCAAATAACATAGATGGCAAAAAAAGCCAAGATGACGAGGGCAGAGTTTGAGGATTTTGCCATAAGAAGACAGATTAACTGCCTTGCAATATTACGTATGTTTATGGAAGAAATTATCGATGCCGATAAATTTTAGAGTAATTTATTGTACCGATAACCCAAGTGAGATTGTTAATCCACAAGGTAGGAAGCAATATCGTTTTCCAATTTTTTGAAGTTATCCAAGTGTTGCTCAACTTCTTTATTGTTTATATCTTTTAAATCCGCCTTTCGTTGTTTGATCTTGGACACGACCTGTTGGTGATGTTCTGTAAAGTTTTGGATGCTCCTTTTCAATTCATAAAATTTTTCAAATTGCTGAGGGCATTTTGGTTCATAGGTGTACGAGTTTAATTTTTGCAATAGGCGCTGTACCATTCTATTATTTCGCTCCACCCTCACCAGTAGTTCTTGCTTATCCTTAAAACTATTTGGGGTGATGTTTTCCATAGAATCTCAAAAGATTTAAAATTAACAGATTGACCTCTATTAAGTTACATAAATTCTTTCAAATTCCAGATGGCTTAACTCACATTTAATGGTTTATTTAACATCTATAAACAAAAAAAAGCCCGGTATTGACCGGGCCTTTATATCCAAATTTTAGGTCGATGCCTAATTCTCGGTTTTCTCGTAAGCTTCTTCTTTAAGCTCGTCACTTGCAACAATGGCAAGCTCTACCCGTCTGTTGGCGGCTTTACCTGCGGCAGTTTCGTTGCTTTCCACAGGTTGTTCCTCACCATACCATTTGGTTGTAAATCGTCCACTGGAAATGCCTTTAGCCACCAAATAACCGGTTACGGCTTGTGCCCTTCTCTGGGACAGGCCCATATTGTATTCGGCTGCACCGTCACTATCAGTATGACCTTCCACTAATATGTTGGTTTTTGGATATTCCTTAAAGATTCCGGCCAATTTATCCAAAGTGGTAGCGGAAGCACCTTTAATGTCGGATTTGTTAGTGTCAAAATAAACACCATTCTCCCCACTAAAAGTAACATTGATTCCCTCACCTACTCTTTGTACTTCGGCACCAGGTATTTCTTGTTCGATTTGTTCTGCCTGTCGGTCCATACGGTTTCCAATGTAACCACCGGCAGCACCACCCACTACAGCACCAATAATGGCGCCAAGTGCGGTATTTCCTTTACCTACATTGTTACCGATAACACCACCGATAACGGCACCACCACCAGCACCAATTGCAGCACCTTTTTGAGTGTTATTTGCATTTTTGATGGCATCACAACTAATAATCATGGTCAACGCCAAAAAAGCAGTCGCTCCTTTTAAAACTATATTTTTCATGTAATTATTTTTTTGAGAATTCGTAAACAATAGTCACGGGTTTTCCGTCAACTGAAACATTGGAGTTAAGCGTCATGGATTGCTCCGATAGACTCACAATGTTCAGACGATACCCATATCCTCCAGAGATATCCTTTCGGTTTTCGTCAATAAACTTAAACTGCAGCTGACTTTGGTAGTTCTGTTGCGGCTCCACTACGGACCATCTAAAAAAACGGTCTCCACCTTGGCAAAGTGAGCTTTGCTTAATAGTATACCGTCCTGTACTATTGTTGTCCCTAAAAAACCATTCACTGTCTTCAAAGCAAATATCTTCTGCATCATTGAAGATGGTCGATTTAAAATTTCCAGTATTGTTTTCGTAGTAAACGTTATCCAAATTCCAAGTGCCACTGAACAGATTTCGCTGCGTTCTAGCGCTTTTGGAAACGGAACATGACGAGAGCAAAAGTCCCATCACCGTAAAAAGTAAAAGTGATCGTTTAATCATAAGAATTAAGTTAATGTTCAAAAAATATACGATTTGGGGTATGTTTCTAGTTGTTAAATTATTAAAAAAATAGCTAACCAACTGGTTTTAATATTGATATAATTCAATTAATTCCTCTTCAAACCTTTTATTAGGCAAATAATCAGCTTCAAGAGATTTTGCAAAGGGTACCGGAGTTTCCAAACTCCCAACCCTTTTGACCGGGGCATCCAAGTATTCAAAACAATTTTCCATCACCATGGCAGAAATGTCGCTGGCTATTCCGCCAAACAAGGTATCTTCTTGAAGCACAATCAATTTCCCCGTCTTTTTTACCGAAGCAAAAATGGTTTCCGTATCCAAAGGCTGAAGCGTTCTTAAATCTACAAGGTCTACATCTATTTCTGGATGCTTTTCGAGAGTTTCCATAGCCCAATGCACTCCTGCACCATAAGTGACCACCGATATGGAATTCCCTTCCCTTAAAAGACTGGCCTTACCAAATGGCAGCGTATAATAATCGGTGGGAACATCACCTCTAATGCTTCTATACAATCCTTTGTGCTCGAAAAAGAGGACGGGATTCGGGTCGTTTATAGCCGTGTTCAACAATCCTTTGGCATCATACGGAAAAGCAGGATATACGACTTTGAGCCCAGGAGTTTTCGTAAACCAGGCCTCATTGGTTTGCGAATGAAAAGGTCCCGCCCCTACACCACCACCGCAGGGCATTCGAATAACCACATCCGCTTTTTCGTTCCAGCGGTAATGTATTTTGGCCAAATAGTTGACAATCGGATTGAACCCCGA
>NHBR02000006.1 GCA_002167435.2 Allomuricauda sp. TMED12 | reverse complement strand
TGGACAAAATCATAGTTCAAAGCAACCTCAATCCCTTGGTTGATAATAGTTCCATCTTCCAAGTTTTTAAATACAAAAGGATCGGCAGCTGGAGCGGCAGCACCTTGTCTAAACAATAGATCGTTCGTTTCTTTTCTATAGAAATCAACAGAACCACTGAAACGGTCAAGATTGAAACCAAAATCCAAACCAACGTTCAAATCCAAAGTGGACTCCCATTTTAGGTCTGGGTTTTGTACAGCCACAGTTTGTGCACCTGGTCTCAAAATTTCACCACTGTCACTAATACTTGGTTCAGAAAAACGAACCCTTCTCAAGAAGTTGGCATATCCTAAACCTTCCTGGTTACCAGTTACACCAGCACCAATTCTAAGTTTAAGAGTAGAGATGTTATCCCCTATAAAATCCTCTTCGTTGATTTTCCAGGCAAATGCACCTGATGGGAAATAACCATATCTGTTATCTTCACTAAATCTTGAAGATCCATCCGCTCTAACAGTCGCAGTAAATAAGAATTTATCGTTTAAACTATAGTTGGCTCTAGCAAAGAATGATTGAAGCTCGTCTGTATTGTCAAAAGTGTCGACCCATACCGAAGCATAACCTCCTGAAGAAATACCAAGAGTATTTGTATCCTCGAATGGATTGATGCTATTGACAAAAGTTCCGTTGGAAGCAAAACCTGCTTGTTGGTATGGCCCATCAATACTAGATCGTATGTTGTTAACATCTTCAATCAAAATTTCACCCATCTCATTAAGATCGGTTGTTGGTGCCTTCCAACCTTGAGAGTTGAAACCTACTCTTTGGAAATCCTGGAAGGAGTACCCTACTATAACATCTAAAGATGAGTTGTCAAAATCTTTCCTGTAGTTTAAGGTACCTTCCAACAATTTACTTTTAGCGTTCAAAGTATTGTAGGCTGACTGACCATTTCCGGTAACTCTGTTAAAGTTGTTGGCATTTCCGGAAATAGAAGATACTGCTGTCGCATCAGAATCATCATAACCCACGCTAACTTTTGCGGTCAATTCAGGAGTTAAATCGTACTCAGCGGAGAAATTGATCAATGCACGGTCTGTATTGGTTACCGATTGAAAGTTGTCAAGATAGTTTGCAGGGTTCAATTGGTTTCCTTCCAAGAAGAAATTTGAACTAGCTGGCCATGTCGGGTTAGCCGAATAGGCAGCACCTATCAAGTTTCCACTTGCTCCTGATGTACCACTAATTGGTGGTGCATCATCGTTAACACGGGAAATGGAAGCCTGAAGTGTAAATCTTAATTTGTCATCTAAAAAACGTTGACTAGCATTGATTCTTCCAGTGATACGTTCTTGGGCTGATTTTTCTATAACACCAAATTGTTTTCCATAAGAAAAAGTGGCTCTAACATTACCGCTACCATAATTTCTTGAATAAGAGAGGTTTTGGTTTTGAGAAGCTACTGTCCTTGTGATATAATCTTGCCAATTGGTATTGTATCCATAATCACTAGCATCTGCAATTGCTTGGCTCCTTACGGAAGCGGTTGTTGACAAGAATTCATCTCTATCAAAAAGATCATAGTCATTTGCAGGTGTAGAGATACTCAAATTAGAGCTAAACTCCCAAACACCACCTTGTCCGGTCTTACCACTTTTAGTTGTGATGATTACAACACCGTTGGCACCACGTGAACCATATATGGCCGTTGCGGAAGCATCTTTCAAAATCGACATACTTTCGATGTCGTTAGGGTTGATGAAGTTTAATGGGTTACGCGTAGCATTACTACCATTAATTACATCACCACCAGATGGTGTAGTTGATTCTCCTGATAACGGCACACCATCTACAACAAAAAGAGGATTGTTGTTAGAGCGGATGGAATTCGAACCCCTAATTCTTAGGTTCATCCCAGCTCCCGGTTCACCACTTGCCTGAGTAATCTGAACACCAGCAGTTTTACCTTGAATCAATTGTTCAGGGGAAGCGATAACACCTCCATTAAAATCTTCGGAGGTAACTGCGGCAACAGATCCGGTTGCGTCCTTAACCGTGGTTTGACCATAACCAATAATAACCACCTCATCCAATGCTTGTGCATCTTCTTCTAGGGTGACATTGATACTTGTTTGGCCATTAACCGCAATTTCTGCGGTTTTGTAACCAATGTAACTGAAAACCAATGTTGCGGAATCCTCTACATCGTTTAGCGTGAAGTTACCGTCAAAATCGGTTTGCGTACCATTGGTAGTTCCTTTTACCAATACGCTCGCCCCCGGCAACGGCCCGTTTGCATCCGAAACGGTACCTGATACTGTCTGAGCTTTCACCAACCCAAAGCATAAAAATGCTCCAAGCAACAAAAAGCTTTTTAGTAGCGTAATCTTCATAAATAATTAATTTTAAGTTTAGTTAATTTAAATTCAAATGTTAAACATATATAAAAAAAAGGTTAATCTAAATTTAAGTATATTGCAAAATATAACGAAAACGGTTTCGTGTTAATAACTTTCGGAAGTGTTGATTTCACAGATATAAATAAGTCAGTTTGTTTAAATCCCAGTAAAAGGAGTAATAATTAAGAATACAACAAAAACAGCTCTAATATAGCAATTTTATTTTTTGAACCATATCATCAAGGATTACAAGTGGGTACATTTGTTCTCTTTTTGTTAAAAAAGTAGGATTTCTATACGGCCTTATACCTTAATTGAGTAATTTTCCGTTCAAAATCATTTCGCTTTAAACTTTTCATCATTGAAAGCCAAGATTACCTTAAAAGATATAGCCCGTGAGCTTGAGGTGTCCATATCCACCGTTTCCAAGGCACTTAAGAATAGTGAGGAAATAAGCAGGGATACCAAAGATAAGGTGCAAGCCTTCGCCAAACTTTACAATTACAAGCCCAATAACATTGCGATTAGTCTAAAAAATAAAAGAACCAAGAATATTGGGGTCGTAATTCCAGATATTGTTCATCATTTTTTCACCACCGTTATTAGGGGTATTGAGAAATATGCAAATGCTAGAGGTTACAATGTAATTGTTTGTCTTTCCGAGGAATCTTTTGATAAAGAGGTAATCAACATGGAAATGCTGGCCAATGGAAGTATTGATGGGTTTATAATGTCACTTTCTTCGGAAACACAGGAAAAATCCGATTATAACCACCTTAAGGAAGTAACTGAACAGGGTATTCCCGTAGTGCTTTTTGATAGGATAACCAATGAAGTGGACTGCGATAAAGTGATCATTGATGATGAACTTGGAGCTTATCAAGCTACCAATAAATTCATAGATCAAGGAAAAAGGAAAATAGCACTTATCACGACAGACGATTATCTCAGTGTAAGTAAGGCCCGAACCAAAGGGTATAGAAAAGCGCTAGAAGAGAGCAATCTTGGAATTGATGAATCCATGATCCTAAAAATGCCATCGATGGAAATGGATGAATTGGCCATCAAAACTTTTTTAAACGAAAAAGAGCCTGATGCCGTATTGTGCGTAAATGAAATCTTTGCGGTCTACAGCATGCGATTGGTTCAAGAAAAAGGCCTTAAAATTCCCGAGGATATCGCATTTATTGGGTTTACTGATGGTGTTTTGTCAAAATATGCGAACCCTAGCCTTACCGTTGTGGCACAACATGGAGAAAAAATGGGAGAGGTGTCTGCAAAAATGTTGATAGATAAAGTAGAAAGTGAAGCCGAGGAAGAAACCTATCAAACCAAAATATTGGAACCTACTTTGGTGATCAGGGATTCTATTGCACACTAATTAAGTTTACACTTCTCATTCATGGTAGCATGAAAACTATAAAATCCCTCACTTTTTTAATAATTCTCGTGACCGTATCTTCGTGCAAGCACGAACGCAATCCAAATCCGACCACCCCGCCAATGAAGAAGAAAGAAGTAGTCTATCAAGTATTTACCCGCTTATTTGGAAACACAAATACGACCAATAAACCTTGGGGTACCATTGAAGAAAATGGCGTGGGCAAGTTTGCGGATTTCTCAGATAAAGCCTTGTCCAAAATAAAGGATTTGGGAGTAACCCATGTTTGGTATACAGGTGTGCCGCACCATGCAGTTATAAATGATTATACGGGCTATGGCATTTCCAACGACGACCCCGATGTGGTGAAAGGAAGAGCAGGGTCACCCTATGCCGTTAAGGATTATTACAATGTAAACCCTGATTTGGCGACTGACCCTTCAAAAAGATTGGAAGAGTTCAAAGAACTTATACAACGAACACATAATGCGGGCTTAAAAGTAATTATCGATATAGTTCCCAACCATGTGGCAAGAAATTATGAGGGGATGACCAACCCCAAAGGTGTCGAGGATTTTGGTGCTTCGGATGACACAAGTAAAGAATATGATGTAAACAACAATTTTTACTACATCCCTGACGAACCATTCAAAGTTCCAGAATGGAAAGATGGATATTTACCCTTGGGAGGTGATGAAAACAGGTTGGTCGATGCAAAATTTGAAGAAGTCCCTGCAAAATGGACAGGAAACGGATCCCGATTGGCACAACCTCATTTTAATGATTGGTACGAAACCGTAAAAATCAATTATGGCGTGCGTCCAGATGGCACAAAAGATTTTGAGGAACTGCCCGAAGAATACCGTAATAAAGATTATAAAGCGCATTTTGAGTTTTGGAAAGATAAGACCCTCCCGGATTCCTGGCGTAAATTTAGGGACATAACACAGTATTGGTTGGATTTTGGCGTAGATGGCTTCCGTTTTGATATGGCCGAAATGGTACCGGTGGAATTTTGGAGCTACCTCAATTCCAATATTAAAATAAAAAACCCAAAAGCTTTTTTATTGGCCGAAGTATACAATCCAGACTTGTACCGTGATTATATCCACCAAGGTAAAATGGATTACCTATATGATAAGGTAGAGCTTTACGATAGCATTAAGCACATTATGAAGGGTTATGGATGGACGGACCACATTCCCGTAGTGCAAAAAGGGATGGCGGACATCGAACATCATATGCTCCACTTTTTGGAAAATCATGATGAGCAACGTATAGCCAGCCCCGATTTTGTGGGCAATGCCCAATTGGGGAAGCCCGCCATGGTAGTTTCTGCAACAATTAGTACCTCGCCTACTATGATCTATTTTGGGCAGGAAGTTGGAGAACCAGGAGCTGAGAATGCAGGTTTCGGAAAATCCACACGCACTTCCATTTTTGATTATATCGGAGTACCCCACCACCAAAGATGGGTCAACAATAAAAAGTTTGATGGCGGTCAATTATCCGAAAAGGAAAAAGGCTTACGGGATTTCTACAAACGACTCTTAAACTTCACCATAAATAGTGAAGCGTTGATGGGCGAGTACCAAGAAATTCACTTTTATAATAAAGATAATACTGAAGGCTACGATCATAGGGTGCTCTCCTACGTAAGATGGTCAAGTGATGAAAAGCTAATTGTCCTGTCCAATTTTGATGCACATAAAACCTATTCCTTTAGCTTAAAAGTTCCTGAGGAGGTAATTTCCAAATGGCAGTTGAAGGATGGAAAATATCCATTGACCGAAGCATTGTACGGCGAGCTTAAAACAAATATGGACATAAACAATGGTCAAGGTCAAATCCAAGTG
Source organism: Allomuricauda sp. TMED12 (assembly GCA_002167435.2). Lineage (GTDB taxonomy): Bacteria > Bacteroidota > Bacteroidia > Flavobacteriales > Flavobacteriaceae > Flagellimonas. Next base: position 3,845 of record NHBR02000006.1, on the reverse strand, counting down.
GAATTGGAGCCATTGCAGTCCTATATTTTTAAGATTACAGAATAAAGCGTATCAAAAGAACAATAGTTCCATTGCTGCAATTGCGTACGGTTTCCTTCCAACAGGAAATGATAAGGTTTTTTCATTTTCAAATTGTATTTTTAACCTTCAAAACCCAACCAGAATGAAGAAGAATTTATTTGTAGCTCTTGTAGCTATTTTGCTTTTAACAAGTTGTGAGATGACAAAATCAAAACCTTTGGTAATTGGACACCGAGGTGCCATGGGCCATGAGACCGAGAACACCTTGGCGTCGGTGCAGAAAGCTTTAGATCTTGGAGTGGACATGATTGAAATAGACGTGTTTAGGATCCAAAGTGGTGAAATAGTCGTTTTTCATGATGAAAAAGTGGATAGACTAGCCAATTCAGGGGGAAATATTGAGGAATATAATATTGTTCAATTAAGACAGCTCACTTTGAATGGGGGACATAAAATCCCGATGCTCCAGAGTGTGTTGAAACTAATTAATAATCAGGTGGCTTTGAATATTGAGCTTAAAGGAGCTGGAACTGCAGATAAAGTCAATCAAATAGTAAACTATTATGCAGAAAAACAAGGTTGGAGCCCAGACAATTTTATCATTTCCAGCTTTAAATGGGATGAGCTAAAAGATTTGAGAAACCTTAACAAGGATATAAAAATTGCAGTATTAACGGAGGAAGACCCAACCAAAGCCATCGCTATTGCAAAAGAACTAAATGCAGTCGCCATAAACCCCAACTTTAAAAGACTTACCAAAGAAAACACCGCAAAAATTCAGGAAGAGGGATTTAAGGTATACACATGGACGGTAAACGAACCCGAAGACATTCAAAAAATGGTTGAGTTCGGGGTTGATGGAATTATTACCAATTATCCTGAACGTGTGAATTAATGTTCGACGTCATAATAGTAGGAGGCGGAGCTGCAGGATTTTATGCAGCTGTTCAAATCGCGGAACTATCGCCCGACTTAAATATTGCCATCTTTGAAAGAGGCAAAACCGTACTTTCCAAAGTAAAGGTTTCTGGAGGAGGAAGATGCAATGTGACACACGGTGAATTTTCACCAAAAGAATTGGCGACCAATTACCCAAGAGGTGAAAAAGAACTTTTGGGACCTTTCCATAAATATGCCCCCATGGATGTGATGTCCTTTTTTGAAGAACGTGGGGTGCCCCTCAAAATTGAAGAAGATGGTCGTGTATTTCCGAAAAGTGATTCCTCTCAAAGTATAATAGATTGTTTGGTCGGTGAAGCCGACCGATTGGGGGTTCATGTTTTAAAAAATAGTTCTGTAAAAGACATCAACAAAACTGATGGGGGATGGCAAGTTACCACCATGAACAAGCACTACCAGACCAAAAAATTGATGTTGGCTACAGGCAGCAACCCCAAAATCTGGAAGCAGTTGGAAAATTTGGGACATCATATTGTTTCTCCGGTGCCTTCCCTGTTTACTTTTAATATCAATGATAAAAGGATACAAGGCATTCAAGGCATAAGCACTTATGCTATTGTTGAGGTTGTTTCCAAGAAAACTTTCCAGACAAATAAACAAGCACTTAACCTTAAAAGTAAGGTCAAGGATGATACGGTCCTTTATGCTGATGGCCCACTTTTGATAACACACTGGGGATTGAGCGGCCCCGCTATTCTGAAACTTTCCGCTTGGGGAGCTAACATCCTGCACGATTATAAATACTCTTTTAGAATAAAAGTGAACTGGTTGCCCGATTACAGCACTGAATCCATGGAGGCCTATCTAAAAGAATTAAAAGGATTCGAAGCTAAAAAAACCGTTATGCGCACCAACGTTACCGAACTTCCAAAGCGTCTGTGGAAGCGTTTGGTGGAAGCGGCCAATATTGCACCTGAAGAACGCTGGGGAGACATCAATAAAGAGCAGCTTCAAGGACTTTCCGAACAATTGACAGCCTCATCATTTAAGGTAGAGGGGAAAAGTACCTTCAAAGAGGAGTTCGTTACGGCTGGTGGGGTGGATCTAAAAGAAATCAATTTTAAGACATTTGAGAGCAAATTACATTCCAACCTCTACTTTGCTGGCGAAATCATCAACGTAGATGCCATTACTGGGGGGTTTAACTTTCAAAATGCATGGACTGGCGCCTATACTGCTGCTCAGGCTATAGTTTCCTGAAAATTATTGCAATGCTAAAGCAACCCAAGCCGCTATTGATGCTCCCAAAATAGGTCCTACAATGGGTATCCAAGCATAGTTCCAACCATTACTCCCCTTATTTTTTAAGGGCAATAGCGCATGAACAATACGTGGTCCTAAATCCCTGGCTGGGTTTATTGCATAGCCAGTGGTGCCCCCCAAAGAAAGCCCAATGCTCCAAACGATTAGGGAGACAGGTAAGGCTCCCAAAGAACCCAATCCGATAATCGCATTGTCGGTGGATAACACCGCATCCGTAAAATAAAGTACTGAAAACACCAGTACAAACGTGCCTAATATCTCGGAAAAAAGATTGGAAAAAGTATTGGGTATAGCAGGAGCGGTGCAAAAGACACCTCTTTTGGTACCGCCATCCTCTGTGGCATCAAAATGTTTTTTGTTCACGAGCCAAACGCAGAATGCGGCAAACATGGCCCCGATAAACTGGGCCAAAACATAACTGGGAACTTCACTCCATGGAAATTCACCAGCAACAGCGAGCCCAATGCTTACTGCAGGGTTTATATGTGCACCGCTATGGGGTCCCGCAACAACAACACCGGTGTAAACGGCAAATGCCCAGCCGGTAGTAATTACAATCCAGCCAGAGCCATTACCGTAGGTTTTTTGTAGTGAGACATTGGCATTTACGCCACATCCGAGTACCATCAACAAAAAAGTACCTACAATTTCAGATACAAAAGGAGTCATATAAATGGAATGTTAGTGTTTAAATTGTTTTGAAATTTTTAAGGGTTCTCCGTCCAAAATTCAAGTGCTTTGATGGCTTTGTACCAACCTTTGATACCTTCATTTATGGCTTCTCGCTCTTTGGTTGGATTAAAATGCACATCGGTTTGCCAAATATCTTGAATTTCCTCCGGGCTTTCCCAATAACCAACGGCCAGCCCCGCCAAATATGCAGCACCCATTACCGTTGTTTCCACAACTTTTGGCCGAACTGTAACGGTATTCAATACATCGGCCTGAAACTGCATCAGCATATCGTTTACAGTAGCCCCTCCATCAACTCGTAATTCTTTGATGGAAATTCCGGAATCAGCCTCCATCGCCTTGAGGATATCCATAGTTTGGTAAGCAATGGACTCTAGAGCTGCACGTGCAATGTGGGCATCGGTGCTGCCTCTGGTCAATCCAAAAATGGTTCCTTGTGCTTTTTGGTTCCAATGTGGAGCACCCAAACCCGCAAAAGCCGGAACAAAAACTACCCCCTCCGAACTATCAACGGAACCAGCTAGTATTTCTACTTCCGAAGAGGTTTTTATAATGTTTAAACTGTCCCGTAGCCATTGCACCACTGCACCGGCTATAAAGATACTTCCTTCTAGTGCGTAATGGGTTTTTCCGTTGATTTTCCAAGCCACCGTGGTAAGAAGATTATTTTTGGAAACAATAGGTTTTTCACCAATGTTCATCAGCATAAAACAACCTGTGCCATAAGTGTTTTTGACCATTCCTTGTTTGGTGCACATTTGACCGAACAATGCGGCTTGTTGGTCACCCGCAATTCCTGCAATTGGAATTGGAGTAGCAAACAAATTAGGACTGGTATGGCCATAGACCTCGCTGGACTGTTTTACTTTAGGGAGCATGGTTTTGGGAATGCTCAACAATTCCAAAAG
>NHBR02000005.1 GCA_002167435.2 Allomuricauda sp. TMED12 | reverse complement strand
GTTCTTCATTATCATTTTGTTACCCTAAACTATGTTTTTTTAGGCGCGGGACTTAACGCTATCCAATTTTTTTGTGTCGTAAAACCACAAAAAAAGCGGGACAATGCCCCGCTTCCACTTAAACTAACTCAATAAGGTACAACGAACAAAAGAGGTGTGTTTGGAGACCTCTTTAGGTATTGCCTTTTAAATATAATCAATTTATAACAATTCTAAATAATATTTTTTGGTTATTTTTGTGTTGCTATAGTGCTACATAGCCATAAGTACAAAGTGTTTTTAATACAGTAGATTTTTTTATTCGGAGAAAGCCGTCCCTTTGGGACGGTTTTTTTTTTAGGCTTTAATCAGGTCTGCCAAATACAAATAGAACATCCCCGATAATATGGCCAGGCCAAAACTTAAGAGTGTGCCAATAAGGACATATTCGGTCAGCTTTCGGTTTTTACCCTTGTTCAGGTCCCCGAAACGGAACACCGATTTTGCGGCGATCAGCAGTCCAATGGCGGCCCATTGCTGCATAAGGATAAACCCAAATACAAACAGTCGCTCCAGCATGCCGATGTAGGTCCCTGCATTTTTTAGGGAGCCGCCCTCGCCGGGTTCGTCGCTCTTGGCGACTTCATCAATATACGGTGCCAACAGCATGCGCATAATAATCCCGGATACATAGGTCACAAAGGCCAAAAATGTGATCAAGAGTAAGGTCTTTTCCGTGAACAAAGCGGCGAAATCCAAGGAAAAAGGGGAAATGGCATACAAAACACCGCCCAAAACCAATAGGTGTAGCACTTGGTCCACCACAAAGAGCCAGCGGTAATTTTTTGGATTGGTGAGCGATAGTTTACCCAAATCGATAAAGTAATGGGTCACCACAATAATGGCAATCGCACCCAAATGCTGGAATTGCAATAGCAGCAAAAGGGCCAAAGCGTGCACCCCAATATGAAAGTAGAGGTATTTGGACCTGCCCTTGTTTTTTAGTTTGTCTTCCACCCAATGTGCGGGCTGTAGTACAAAATCCCCAATAAAATGGGCAAGTATCAGTTGTAGGGCCAAAAGCATCATAGTTGGGTGAGTTGTGTTCTGTAAAATTGGATCATTTTTTGGACTTCGTCAAATCCTGCCCGGATCAATGCCTCACTTATGGTACTTTGTGACTTGCCCAAAATGGTGGCCAGATCCTTTTGGTTGGCCTCGGGATGTTCCATGGTGGTTTTGACCACCGTTGCGGTAGCGGGCAACCAATTGTCCATGGTCAATGCGGCCAATTGCAACATGGTATTCAGGGTGTCGTTGAAAGCATCGGAGCTGGATTGTAGCGCCAAGGTTTGTTTTTTTAACTGGTCGAAACATTCGCCGGAATGTACAAAAGCTTCGCCATTGGATTCCGTAATTTTTGCTGCGGTATGGTTTTTTTTCCCCAGGCCTATGGCAATCCGTACATCCAATTGTCGTATTTGTTTGATGCTGGCCTTGATGAAGATGGCGGCTTCGAGGGCTTGTTCGGGAGTGGTTTCCAATTGAAAGCTATCGCCCCGATAAATCTCCCAGTCGGAAGGTTCGGAACCATAATGGTCCAATGCCTGTTTTAGAACAGGCAACCATATATCGGCTTTGTGATCTTTGGAGTTTTTGATGTCTCCGGTAAGTACGGCAATCATTATATGATATATCGTTTAATTAAGCGATTAATGTAAATATCGATAAAAAAGACGATAAAACAAAATATCGTTTAAAAAAGCGATAAAAAAAAGAAGCCGCGACCATGGCCGGCGCGGCATCTTAAATCAACAAAAAACACTATCCTCTTCTCCCTCTCTTCTGCATTTCCTTTTTGCCGTGCTTGGCTTTTCTGCTTTTCTGCATTGTTTTCCAAGTCTCGTACTGCTTTTCATCCAGTACTTTTTTCATTTTTTCCTGCGTTGCCATTTGACGGTCCAAACGGGCATTTTGCATTTCAAATCGTTCCTCGGAAGTCGGTCTTTTCCATTCACCGCTTTCTTTTAAGGCATTAATCTCGTCCCATTTTGCTTTTCTAAATTGGGCGTTTTCCAAATTAATCTCATGCACCTTATCCTGTTGTGCCTCGGTCAAATCCAATACCAAGGTCATATGTTTTGTTCGCAAGGTGGCCATCTCTTCTGCGGTCATGTCCATTTTAGGACCTTTGCGCATTCTGGGGCCATCATTTCTTTGAGCGACCATGCCAATACTCATCAGCATAACCAATACTACTGCTAATCGTTTCATATCTCTAAATTTTAATGATTTATTCCTTGGACAAGCAGTAGGTCCAAAGGTTTAACCATCGCAACATAGTTTATGATGCTTTTAACAGTAAAAGTGTGTTTTAGGGAAATTACTTGCGATCTTCTTCCAAATCTTCTGGGGTATCATCAGTGTAATCGTCGGCATCTTCGAATTGTGTCTCGACGTAAGTTTCTGAGTTAATTTGATCTTGGAATTCATCGTGTTGGCCCACTACATAGTAAAGTGCGGACGCTGCCACGAAACAGGAAAAGTAGATTAGGCTTTTTGTTTTGTAGGTCATGATGTTGAGATTTGGGATTACTAATGTACTTAAACCTAACGGGATTTTCAGCGATATGTTGTGAAACGACCTTGAACAGATGTGAATCTTCAAAAAAACAAGGTGTAACCGATAAAAGAATCGGTTACACCTTTACAATTTGTACACTGTGTGGATAAAATGCCTATTTAGCAGGCTCCAAGATCATGTCTATGCGCTCTAAAGCATCTTGCAAATGGTAACGGCTCATGGTGTCCGAAATTCTTGCAAGACCTCCTCGGATATCTCTTTTTAAATTGTTGAGTTCAGCACGTGCCACCGAACGGATATCGGATTGGCTTGTGTTGATGGGCGTGGATTTTCTATACCCTCCAAAGTCCGGTTGTTTACTTTGGCTATCGGCCGTCATTAGGTACTCCAAACGGTCGATATGCGCCTTTTGAAGGTTTCTACGGTAGGTGTCAATGCTCCTGCCGTTTCTGGTCTCGGACCAGATTCCCCTGCGAAGGTCACGCATCATTTCTACCAGACCATAGGCTTCATCGCCGTTCAAGGTTTCGTTTTCAATGATTCGTGCCAATTTGCCCAATTGCAACATAGTGTTCAAATAGCGTTCCTGGGTAGCACGGATACGCTCCACGGAACCGGAATATTCAATTTTATTGAAAATGTTTTGGTCTATCAACCATTCAGGAGTTTCGAATAATTGTTCCTGCATGAAGTTCATGGCATCTTTCTGATGTTCTTTGCTCACATGGGTATATACAGCACCTTCTTGGTCTGCAGTTTTGTGATATTCGTAAACCCCTCCAATGTTGTTGGATACGTGTCCCATATACCTGCGGAACTGTGCGACAACATGTCCGTACATGGTTTCCAAATCATCATAATTTTCACCACCCTCAGTGGTCCATTCCATTAATTTCGGAACAATACGTTTTAGGTTTTCAATACCATACAAGCTAGCTTTTATGGCATCATCCCCTAAATCTTCGGTTTGTGAACTTGGGTCGTGAATGTCGCCCACTTGTTGGTGACCAAAGCGATACATTGGGTCTCCAGCGTGTTCCAAAATCCAACTGTTCAGGATTGGTTTTTCTTCTTTGGCCGTTTTATCCAAAATAGGTTTGTATCCCCATTTAATGGCATACTTATCATAAATACCAATGTTTGGCATCAATGCTACGCCTTCGTCGCCTGGTTGGGCCACATAGTTGAATCGGGCATAGTCCATAATGGATGGTGCGGTACCATATTTTTGGGTAAAACTGGCCGAACGCAACGAATCAACCGGGTAGGCAACACTACTTCCCATATTGTGCGGCAATCCAAGTGTGTGTCCAACTTCGTGGGAGGATACAAATCGTATCAATCGTCCCATGACTTTTTCTTCAAACTCTGTTTTTTGCGCAGCAGGATTGATTGCGGCGGTCTGTACAAAATACCAACCGCGTAGCAAGCTCATTACATTATGGTACCAGTTGATGTCCGATTCCAAAATTTCACCACTTCTGGGGTCGCTCACGTGCGGACCGTTGGCGTTTGGAATGGGAGAGGCCAAGTAGCGAACTACTGAATATCTTACATCTTCTGGGGACCATTCCGGGTCTTCTTCGGGTGAGGGAGGGTCTTTGGCGATAATGGCATTTTTAAAACCTGCAGCTTCAAAAGCTACTTGCCAATCCTCGATACCTTGTTTAATAAAAGGAACCCATTCTTTTGGCGTAGCACGGTCTACATAATAAACAATTTGTTTTTTGGGTTCAACCAATTCACCGGCCTTATATTTTTCTATGTCCTCGTCTTTGACTTCGAGTCTCCAACGATCCAAATAGGTTACCGTTTTGCTTTCTTGGGCATCGAGTCCGTAATCTACTTGACCTCTGGCAAACCAACCGACACGTTCATCAAAATAACGACGTTTCATAGGTTCTTTTGGCAACAAGATCATAGAATTGTTTATTTCCAATGAAATGGATCCCAAGCTAGAGTTACTTGGCGGTTCGCTGGATAAATATGTTTTTACATGACGCGCCTCAATGTTCAGCGGGTAACTTTTGATGGACTCGATATAACTTCGGTCGCCATCCATACGGGTAACCTTATATCTTTTTCTGAAACGATCTGGAAATCCAAGGGCTTTTACATCTTTAGTGAACAATGGATCTATTTCTATCACCGTTGCTGGGTTCAGGGAGTCCTTTTTGTTGATGGCCTTAATATCGAAAGAAAAGAGTACAGGTTCAAAGTTGGAGTTCACCACAGCTTCGTGAACCGGCAATGAATCCGCTGCTACATTTTCATAAGAGGCTACACGGACCAATACTTTTTTATCGTTTTTCTCCCAACGCAGCACTTGCGTATTGATTTTCCCCCCACCAAAACCAATTCCGGTGGCAGTTTTGGAAATTCTGCTCACCATGAGCATTTCACGGTTGAATAAGGAATCGGGAATTTCGTAATAGCGTTTATCATCAACGGTGTGTACGCTAAAAAGTCCTTCGTCCGTTTTTGCATCTTTGGTGATTACCTTATCGTAAGGTTGAATGTCACCAGGTTTGGACTTGTCTTCCTTTTTTTGTTCGGTGTTTTTCTTCTTCTTTTTGAAAAGTTGGGCTTCCGTAGTTTGGATAGTACCCGTCAAAATGACCGCTAAGAGCAGTCGAGGTAGTAATTTTTTGATCATTATATGTCAGTTTGGATAACTTAAACAACCAAAGAACCTAAAAATCGAGAGAATTAACTGTTAAATAAATATTAACAGTCATTTTTTTAACGGAATGCCCTAACCTTTGGGAGTCCTGCGTTTTACTAATGGTTTGGAGTGTATCGCCCTGTATGGCTGGGCTCAGGGCGTGTTCAATTTTCGTAAAAAAATCCTAAAGACTGTAACGTTTTGGATTTTGAATAGTCTTATAAGCATAACATCAATCATAAAATTCAATCAAAAAATGAACAAGTTATTATTAATTTATGGTAGTGTCTTATTAAGTAGTACCGCCATAGCGAACGACCAACAAAATACTAGGGTTGTCGAGGACCAAACCGAGACTCCCGGTAGTTTAGAGAACAGTTTAACTACATTAAATATTAGTGCAGAGTTAAACAATTCAACTTCGGAGATGAACGATTATGCATCGTATGAGTTGAATTTGAACGAGGTAGCTTATATAGAGGAAGAGCCGGAATTGGATTTAGGTTTTAATACCTCCGATTACCTTCCCGAGGGTTTTGATCCTTACGAAAGCTATTTTGATTTGAATTCCATCATATACCTCGAAAACAAAGTTGAACAAGCATTAGGTTTTGATACCCAAAAGTATTTGCCGGAACATTTTAATCCCTTCACGGAAGTAGTGGATGTACATTCTATCAATTACATGGAAGAAGAGGATATGGATCTTGGTTTTAATACCAAGGATTATCTACCAGAAGGTTTTTCTCCTTATGAAGTGTATGTGGATTTAAAGGCTATTCCTTATGTGGAAGGTGAAGTTGAACTTGAATTGGGAATCAATAGTAAGTATTTATTGCCAAAAGGTTTTGATCCTTACACTGATGTAATTGCAATTACTTCCGTTAATTACATGGAAGATGAAGAAATAGAATTGGGCTTTGATACTTCTAAGTATCTCCCAGAAAATTTTGATCCTTACTCTGGATCAATACAGTAAAATGTTTTTCATTTTACAACTTATTTGAGTTAGCTAAAAAAACCCCTCGGTCGAGGGGTTTTTGTTTTTTTATATGTTAAAGAATTCTTTTAAGTATTTGGTTAACAAAAAAATAACATTGGTTATGGGGGAGGTAGAATTTTTAGTGAAATGGTTTTGGACGTGCGGATTATTCAATGATTTGGGTGATTGACTGAAATTACTCTACTGTTTTTAATAGAATGGCTTGAATCCATGCGATTTCTTTTTCTCTCCATTACGTTAACAAAAAACTAATTGCAATAATTTATCCTAAAAAGGGTTATAACTTTGTACCTAACAAAGAGTTACGCCACACTTGCTTAAAGGCGAGTAGCGTTAGTTAAGTTAGTTTCTTACATTTTTTTGAGTTAGTTAGTTTGTAAAAATGCCCCTCTGCCAGGAGGGGCATTTTTAATTTTAGAACAGCAGTGGAATCACAAACTGAAATACTAGAATAAGCAATACCACGGCAATCAGATTTAGTATTACCCCAACACGGGCCATTTGTGGAATCTTCACATAGCCGCTTGCAAATACAATCGCATTGGGTGGTGTAGCCATTGGGAGCATAAAAGCACAGCTACTTGCTATGGTTACGGGAATCAATAAGTGAAGCATTGGAATGTCCAGACCTATGGCAATACCGGCAACTACCGGTGCTAAAACAGCGACAAGTGCCACGTTACTCATCAACTCCGTCATAAACAGCATTAGGAAAATCAATAGTGCGGCGGTAAACAAAACACTTATCTCGCTTTGGGCAATTCCGTTGGCAACCATATCAACAATACCACTTGTAGACATCCCTTGTGCCAAAGCCAAGCCTCCACCAAAAAGGATTAAAATGCCCCAGGCCAGTTTAGAGGTGTCTTTCCAAATTATTATAAAATCACCGGTTTTAATATTATAGGGGATTCCAAAAAGAGCTATGGCGGCAAAAATACTGATCATCGTATCCGTTAGTCCCAAATTTGGGAAAATGCTATTGATCAAGGTTCTGAAAATCCATAGAAAAACGGTCACTCCAAATATGACCAAGACCATTTTTTCTTTTCCGGAAGTGGGGCCCAATTTTTCTAGTTCGGTATGAATGACCTCTTTGGAAGCACTGAATTTCAAGTCTCGGTTGGGAAACATCCATTTTACCAGAACCAAGTAGCAAATTGTGATCATGATTATGGAGAATGGCAATCCAATGGTCATCCATTTTAAAAAGGAGATTTCGGTATTGTATTCGTTCTCAAGCAACCCGATTAACACAGAGTTTGGGGGTGTTCCGATTACGGTGGCTATACCTCCGGCATTGGCGGAGAATGCGATGCCCAACATAACACAGAGCGCAAAATTTTGATCACTCTTTGTAAATCCATCTTCATCATCAATCAATAGATTGATAACAGAAATAGCTATGGGCAGCATAACCACTGTACTGGCCGTATTGCTTATCCACATGCTCAAGGTGGCGGTGGCAATCATAAAGCCCAAAATCACCTTATTGGGGGTGGTCCCCGTAAGTTTTATGATGTTCAGGGCGATTCTGCGGTGCAGGTTTACCTTCTCTAAGGCAAGTGCCATAACAAATCCACCAAAGAACAGGAACACGATAGGGCTCCCATAATTTGCACCGACTTCTGCAATAGGGAGTATTTTAAGAATGGGGAGGAGCAACAATGGTAACAATGCTGTTACAGAAATGGAAACCGCTTCGGTAATCCACCAAATCAGCATCCATGCCGCTACTGAAATTACGGGGTCACCTTTTTCCGATAAAAGTTCAAAAGGCAACAGGTTTAATACAAGGAAGACAGCGGGTCCTAGGACCAGCCCAATTTTTTTACTTAGTTCCATTGGGGTTCTAAGCTATGCTTTTTTGTTAAAACATAAAAATATAGAAGCCCCATGATGGGGCTTCCGTATAAAATATTTAAAAGTTGATAGTTTTATTTCAAAGAAAGACTGATTCTTCCAAAAAGGAACCTGCCGCCAATTCCGAATTGTTGTGCTCTTCTAGACCAGTCAAAACGCCCACCACTTCTGTTGTTTCCGCCATCACTCAGAGTCTCAGCCGCTCTATCGGGATAAATGTCAAATAAGTTGTTGGCCCCAACAGTGAAGGTAAGTGCCGGGGTAACTTTATATCCAATGGATAAATCGGTAACCAATTGGGTTCCGAATACTTGTTGTCTATCTATATTGGTAGTGGCTTCTTTCACCTCTCCAAAATATACATTTCTCAAAAAGAAAATTAGCTTGTCAGAAGTTAAGCTATTGGATAAGTTGATTTTAGTTCTGGGAACAGCCTCTTCCAAGTAAACCCTACTGTCCTCTGGAAAATAGGTATCAACTAAGCCTGCATTTTCTAAAACTTGGGAGGCATTGATATCGCCAACTTGTTTTGTTTTGGAAAAAGTACCTGCAAGGTCAGATTTTAGGTTCCAATGATCACCAAACTGCGCCTTATGTGTAATAACAACGTCCAATCCTTTTGACTCGGTGTCAATGGCATTGGCAAAGAAAGATGCAGCGGTAGCATTGGCCTGTCCTAATAAGTTGTCGAGTTCTGTACCATTACCAGGTCCTTGAAATTGACCTGTATAAACCACCCTATCATTGATTTTAACAAAATAGCCATCTACCGTAAAAGTTAGGTTAGCCTCTGGAATTTTAGCCGTAAAACCTAAACTAACACTACTTGATGTTTCTTCCTTAAGTTGCGGTATGCCCAAAAGTTGTGCAGCCCTACTGTCATTTGCAAAGGTGCCAACCTCTTGTGGATTTCCGTTCTGGTCAAAAATTGTTGATGTGGAATTAAAATTAATTTGATGTAACGAAGGAGCTCGGAATCCTGTGTTTCCTGCAGCGCGAATATTTATATTATCAGAAATTTTGTAACGTGTGGCCAATTTAAAATTAATGGTAGATCCGAAATCGCTGTAATCTTCAAATCTAGTGGCAAAACTTGCCAAAAATCTTTCAGAAAAATCAGCTTCTACATCAAAGTACCCCGCAACACTACTTCTGCCTCTTGAAAGTTCGTTACTTGGACTAAACCCAGGAAAAACCTGTGAGCCACCTGGTCTTGCATTTCCAAAGAAATCTCGGGAAGGTTCTTGCGAAGCTAGGGTTATCACCTGACCATCGCTAGTATATTGAGAATATGATGCCTCTTCACCTGCTTCAATGTTGTAGTTTTCAACTCTATATTCTGCTCCGAAAGCTACGTTTAAACCAGACATTACATCATCAAAAAATTGATTGACATCTAGGTTTGTAGTGTTTTGGCTAAAAGAAAAACCTCCTGCATCAAAAACAGTGGGAGAGGAGCTCTGTAAAGAAGCGTTGAAGGTGTTCCCTATGGTGTACAAGAAGGAGTTTTTCCCGTAGGTGTTACTAAAGTCTACATTCCAATCACCGACCATACCTTTTATACCTGCAGATAAAGAATGATCCCTTATAGTAGAATTGATTTCAGGTAAAAATCCATTAATGTAAGCTGGAGTGAATGTTCTACTTTGATTTGGAAGTCTGTAAAATCCTGCAGAATTACCTGTTCTTGAGCTAATACCTGCAAAAGAGTATAATTCGGTGCCTTTATCATCCAAGGGCAATGAGAAGTTTGTAAAAAACCGACCACCTCGCAAGGCAGATTGGCCTACGCGCATATTAAAATCGCTTCTTTGTAGTCCTCGTGCAGCCAATTCTGCTTCGGTATTATCTGCAGATAAAATGGGTTGAAGCTCTTCTTTGGTTGCAGCTCCGTTTAAATTAATATTGGCCTGATTTGCATATTGAATCACATCTGCGACATCGTCATCCAATAAATTGGCCAAATTATAACCATCTTGATTGGCAAAACGTTCAACAGTATTGTACAGATTAAAGACACTACCTTCCCATTCTTTCATACGATTATAATCCTGACGAACGTCAAAATCGCCTGAAAATGTGATATATCCTCCATTCTCACCAAGAGGCAAACCATAGCTAGCTGCAAAGTTTGTTGTTTCACCATCTATACCGCCTGTTTGTCCATTTGCATTTTTGGAAAAGTTAGCTCCACTGGTCACGGTTGCTGTCAATTCATTTACAGTGGTATTCAAAACAATATTGATGACCCCAGCAATGGCATCGGAACCATATTGAGCTGCCGCTCCATCTCTAAGCACTTCAATACGTTTTATTGCTGCTGCAGGAATTGCATTTAAATCGGTACCTACACTGCCTCGCCCAAATGTACCGTTCACGTTAATCAAAGAAGAGGTGTGTCTACGTTTACCATTGATCAATACCAAAACCTGATCTGGTCCAAGTCCCCTTAAAGAGGCGGGATCTATATGGTCAGTACCATCCGAAATGGTTTGTGTGTTCGAAGTAAATGAAGGAGCTACATAATTTAATATCTGATTTAAATTTACCTGTGGCGCAACATTATTTAATTCCTTTATATCTATGACATCTACGGGAACGGTACTTTCTGTTGCCGTTCTATTTGGATTTCTGGAACCGACAACCACTACATTTTCCAATTCGAGTCCTGCTTGTAAGGTGACATCTAAAGTGTTGCCTGTTACGGTTGCTTCTTGGGTGTTAAAGCCTACGTACGAAAACACTAAGATGTCCCCTGGATTGGCTTCGATGGAGTAATTGCCATCAAAATCGGTGATAGCTCCTGTTTGAGTTCCCTTTACTAGGACCGAAGCTCCTGGTAAGGGTACATTTTGGTCGTCATAAACGGTTCCGGTTACCTCTTGTGCACGGCTAACAAACGATACCAACAGCACAAAAAGGAATGCTAATTTCATTCTTTTCATATAAGTAGATTTTAGTAAGATTATTGGGGTATGCTGCTGGAAATTTCCTTCGGATTATGAAGAAAACTGGGGGAAGATAGCACTTTTTTTAAAAATAAAAACCCCTGCATTTAATTTCCAATGCAGGGGCCTATATATGGTAAAAAAAGAATTTCTTGGTTTATCCTGTATACTTTACAAGTAAAGCATCTTCTGTTTTTTCTACTTTGATAAGTCCATGTTTTGTAAGACTTTTGGTGCTCTTGTCCCATTTTTTATTGCTTAAACCTGATTTTGTTTTTAGGTCGGACAATGGTATTTCTCCTTGCGGTTTAAGAATATCCAAAACAACTTTTTCCTCTTCGGTAAGCTCCACTTGTTTTTTCTCTGGTCGCATTTGCGGGAAGAACAACACCTCTTGGATAGAGGAATTGTTGGTCATCAACATCACTAAACGATCTATACCGATACCGATTCCCGAAGTAGGGGGCATACCGTATTCCAAAGCACGCAAGAAATCCTGATCGATGAACATCGCTTCGTCGTCTCCTTTTTCGGAAAGTTTCAACTGATCTTCAAAACGCTCGCGCTGATCAATGGGATCGTTAAGCTCGGAGTAGGCATTGGCCAACTCCTTGCCGTTCACCATCAATTCAAATCGCTCGGTCAGCCTTGGATTGGTACGGTGCTCTTTGGTCAACGGACTCATTTCTTTTGGATAATCGATAATGAAGGTCGGTTGAATGTAGTGGTGCTCACATTTTTCGCCAAAAATCTCATCGATCAACTTGCCTACGCCCATGGTTTCATCTACTTCAATGTCCAATTTCTTGGCCACTTCACGGAGTTCATCTTCTTCCATTCCAGCAACGTCGTAACCCGTATGTATTTTTATGGCCTCTAAAATGGGAACTCTTGGGTAAGGAGCTTTAAACTCAATTTCGTGATCTCCTACTTTTACTTTGGAACTGCCTGTGGCATCAGTGGCGACTTTTTCCAATAGTTTTTCGGTGGTATCCATCATCCAGTTGTAGTCTTTGTAGGCCACGTAAAGTTCCATTACGGTAAACTCCGGATTGTGGGTGCGGTCCATTCCTTCATTCCTGAAGTCTTTGGAAAACTCGTAGACACCGTCAAACCCACCAACAATCAATCTTTTTAGATACAACTCGTTGGCAATTCGCAAGTACAAAGGAATGTTCAATGCATTGTGGTGCGTTAAGAACGGACGTGCTGCAGCTCCTCCGGGAATGGGTTGCAATATTGGGGTTTCTACTTCCAAATAGCCTTTTTGGTTGTAGAATTCCCGTATACTATTGGTGATTTTTGTTCTTTTGATGAAGGTGTCCTTTACGTGTGGGTTCACTACCAAATCCACATACCGCTGACGGTATCGCATCTCTGGATCGTTAAATGCATCGTACACTTTTCCCTCATCATCCACCTTTGGTAGTGGCAATGGCCTTAAACTTTTGCTCAAAAGTGAAAAGTTCTTCACCATCACGGTTTTTTCACCTACTTGGGTAGTGAAAAGTTCTCCTTCAATACCGATGATATCCCCAATATCCAACAACTTTTTGTACACATCGTTGTACAAAGTTTTGTCATCTCCGGGACAAATTTCATCTCGGTTAAAATAGACTTGGATACGACCTTCGCTATCTTGAAGTTCAGCAAAAGATGCCTTCCCTTGAATTCTACGCGACATCAATCTACCGGAAATCACTACTTTCTTTCCTTCTTCAAAATCATTCTTGATGCTCTTGGAAGTGGCATCAACAGGATACAATGCTGCGGGATATGGGTTGATTCCCATTTCCCTGAGTTTGATCAATTTTTCCCTTCGAACGATCTCTTGTTCCGATAGTTGCATAGTCTGTAAAAAATTTAAAGCGCAAAATTACACTTTTGCGCTTTAAATCCTTGCCTTGTGCATACTTAATATGCATAATTGGGCACATAGTCCTTTTTAAATACAATTTGGGCTATGTCTTCTTCCAAAGTTTCCAACGGACTTTCTACAATTCTATTTACCTCTTTTCCATTCTTAAAAAAGATGATGGTAGGTACTTTAATTATATTCATTCCTTTTTCTTCACCCGTAGGACTGGTCTTATAAAATCCTTTGCGATAATCCAAAGCAATGATTTCCAATTGTTCCATGGGAAAATCAGCGGCTTCTAATATTTTGATGAATTTGGGACTCTCCCGTTTACTATCACCGCACCAAGTGCCCAAAAACAACTTGATTTCATATTCCCCTAATTTTTCCTTGAAAAGATCGACCATGGCATTGTCCGGTTGATAGTTATCGTACCTGTTTTGGAACCAGTTGCTGTAGGGTTGGGATTGCAAACCTTCAAGGTTGATTTGTCCAACCAAGAACTGCAGTCCATTTTCGGTGATGATTTCCTTATTGAATTTTTGTGCCGTAACTCCGATGATGCACAGTAAAAAGAATGTTGTTAATTGTCGTTTCATGATTTTATATGATTTATGGTTTGGAGGCCAAATTCAATAAAATCAATGGTCGAAACGATTTTGACGCGTTGGAAATCGGTACTAGACCGGGGGTTGAAATTTATTTTTTGAAGAGAACGGACATTTCGTCCCTAGAGGTGATATCCAGCTTTTTGTACAGATTGTTGATATGTGTTTTTATGGTGCTGACACTTACAAAAAGCTCTGTGGCAATCTCTTTATTGGTTTTGTTTTCCAGTATCAGGGCAACGATTTTTTGCTCTTGTGGGGTAAGCTTTTCAAGTAAGTGGGAAGCGTTGTTCTTTTTTCTTTTGCCCAAGAAGAACAAGACATTTCCCAATAGTGAAACTGCCAAAAGTGCAATGATGGTCCGGTTCCATTTGCTGGATTTTGGATTGTTGAAACTGGCCAATTCCTTGTCTGTGGTTATTTCGGCCAAATACTGTTGGGTAAATTCAGTGCCCGGGTAAGCGGTGATGAGTCTTTCCGATAAGTTCTCATAGTACTCGTTATTGGTGAGGTCTTGCAGATAAAACTTAAAGGTTTCGTTCCTTTTGTCGGATAAAAAATCGTAGATATAAAGTTCCGCCAAAGGTTCGTTGGTCTTTTCACCAAAACTGTGAAGGGTTTTGAACCACTTGTCCAAATTCATTTTTTTGTTCGCCTCGCTGGGATAGTCTGCAAAGTCGTAGGCCATGTGCTCTTTTAATCCTTCGATTTCCAACAGTAGGCCCGATTTGGGGTTGGTGGAGTTAATGGTACAAAGGGATTGTTCTTCAAAAGAAGTTGGGAACTCCAAGGTGTCTTTGTTGTTGGCGATAAAGAGCACATTTTTACTATTGTCGCATTGTCCCAAAAAGTGATTGCCGCCCGTATTGTCCGAACAGCCATCCAAATGGATGCGATAGATACGGTTTTGATCACTTAAGTTATCACCTTCAAAAGAGAAATGACCCAAGGAGTCCACTTCAGATTTATGGACAATTTGGTCCAGGTACACGCGAGAGGATTTTCGATAATCCTCCACCAAGGAAAGGTAAATGGCGTTGCCGGCATTTTCTTGGGAAACTTGCCCGGAAATGTGGTATTGTCCAAGGAGGACATTCGAGTTGATAACGAGTAAGATAAGGACGAAAAACCGCATTTTGTATCCGATTCTGGTTAAAAGTAGTGGTTTTTTGTAACAAAATCGGCATTTTAACTACCTATAAGTGTCATCAATCAAATTAAATAATCATGAGTTTCTGGAGAGTGTTATTGGCCATTCTATTTCCTCCATTGTCCGTAATCGGTAAGGGATGTGGCTCTATTCTAATTGTATTTTTACTAACCCTTTGTGGTTGGGTACCCGGTGTAATTGCCGCTTTGGTAATTTTGAACAATCCAAATTAATGTTGTGTCAAAATATTAATGGTGTTACCCAAATGTAGTTTATCCAAAATACACCATTGTCGTTTTGGATATTCGTTGATTATGGTACTTTTGGCTTTAGTGAGATTCTTTTGAATCAAAACAAATAGTAGAACACACTAACCATTAAGAAAATTCCATGAAAAAGATTCAATACGCACTAGTCGCCACACTTATCGTTTTGTCCGCATCCTGCAATTTTACCGAGGAAATCCATTTAAAGGAAGATGGTTCAGGTAAATTGTCCATCAATTTTGATGGCTCCGAAATGATGGATATGGCTGGCGACGAACTGGCCAAGACCAACGAAAAACCCATAGATTCCATAATTTCGTTCAAGGATTTTTTAGAGGAGAAAAAAGATAGTATTGCACAATTGCCAAAGGAAGAGCAAGAAAAGCTAAAAAAATTGGAACCTTTTAATATGCGGATGGTAATGGACCCTGAAAAAAAGGTAATGATGTTCGATTTGTTCAGCGAATTTAAAAACGTGAACGAAGTAAACGATGCTTTCAGTGCTTTCCAGGATGCAAGTTCATTGGGGCCAAACGCCAGTCCACAAACGGGTAAGATGAAGCCTTCGGAACAGGCAACGGAAGTGAATTATACCTTCAAAAAAAACAAGTTTACCCGTACCGCTAAAATAGTGGATCAAGAGCTGTTCCAACAGCAAGTGGATAGCTTGCAGAGTGCGGAAATGTTTCTTTCGGGCTCTACTTATACCTTAAAGTACCATTTCCCAAAAAAGATTAAGTCCACCACAGTCGAAGAAGCAACTTTTAGCCAAGATGGCAAAACCTTGATCTACGAGGTCAATTTCTTGGATTTGATGAAAGACCCTTCTGTACTGGATTTGGAGGTGGAGCTGGAGAAATAGTTTTCCATTATTGAGCTTTGTATCTTTGTGGCATGAACAAGAAAGTTGCCGTACAGGATTTAGGATTTAAGGATTACAAGGAGACATGGGATTACCAAGAAGCTCTTTTTAAAAATACTTTGGACACCAAAGTACGTAACCGGCGCGAAGATGCTGGCCTTGAAACTTCCAATCATTTTTTGTTCGTGGAGCATCCTCATGTGTATACGTTGGGCAAAAGTGGCGACATCAACAATTTGTTGGTGGATGAAAATAAACTAGCTGAAAAGGGAGCTACTTTTTATAAAATAAACCGTGGGGGCGATATTACCTACCATGGCCCAGGACAAGTAGTGGGTTACCCTATTTTGGATCTGGACAATTTCTTCACGGACATTCACAAATACCTTCGTTTTTTGGAGGAGATGGTGATTCTCACCCTAGCGGAATATGGTCTAAAGGGCCAACGCTCCCAAGGAGAAACAGGTGTTTGGTTGGATGTGGGCACTCCTTTTGCTCGTAAAATATGCGCTATGGGCGTACGTGCCAGCCGCTGGGTTACCATGCATGGTTTTGCCCTTAATGTAAATACCGATCTCGGTTATTTTGATATGATGATTCCCTGTGGTATCAAGGACAAAGCGGTAACTTCATTAAATGTGGAACTGGGCCAAAAAGAAGTGGATATGGAAGAAGTGAAGCAAAAGCTCTTAAAACATTTTACTGCACTTTTTGAAGCGGAGTTGGTCAAGGTAGCCGCTGGGGTTTAGGATTTATTTTTTAACTTACTACTTGCATCTATTGGTCGCATTGGGTTCAATTCCGAAGAACAAAGTTCTGTTCTATTGATTCCCATTTTGTCTCCGATAACTAAATTCAACACACCATGAAACAATTTCTCTTTGCTATCATTTTGATTGGAACCTTGATGTCCTGTAAGAACACGGGCGAAAACAAAAATAATCAAGACGATTCCGCTGGTTCTGAAATAATGGAGAACAAAACAGTGGAACAGATGGCAGCCAACTACGTTGCCATTGATTCCGATGAAGCCTTGGTCGCAGCATCATTAATGGCGGCTCCTGCAGCAAGCCGAGATGGTTGCAAGGTTATCGGTTATAATATGGCAGGTGAGTTTGTAACTTTTAGGAAAGGAGAAAATGAATTTATAGTCCTAACCGATAATCCAAAACAATCAGGCTTTAATGCGGCCTGCTACCATAAAAGTCTGGAGCCTTTTATGGCCAGGGGCAGAGAATTGCGTGCCGAGGGTAAAACAGGGCCTGAAATTTTTGACATCCGCGAAGAAGAGGCTAAATCGGGCAAGCTGGATATGGGAAAACCGGGAGCTACGCTACATATTTATTATGGGGAAAGTGATCGGTACGATCCCGAAACTCATGAAGTGGAGGGCGCGCATTATCGGTATGTGGTGTATTTACCTTTTGCCACAGCCGAATCCACCGGGCTTCCCGAAAATCCCATTGGTCCAAACCATCCTTGGATCATGAACCCGGGAACGCACAGGGCCCACATTATGATTTCTCCTTTGCATAATGACAAGAAAGAATAGGAATAAAAAAAACCGAGGTGCAAACCTCGGTTTTTTGCTTTTACAAATAAATCGATTATTTGGTATATTGAGTCAAGACCATACTGCCCATCAATTTTCCGTTTTTGTTGTAGGATTCTTGTTTTACCATGCCTACGCCTTTGGCCAGCCAAGTACGTGATGGAAAAGTTTTGTTGGCCATCATCATTTTGGTCTTGGTTTCACTATAAATTACATAGCAGTCAAAAGTGCCGGCTGGAGTAGTGATACTTTCCTGTTTTTCAACCTTACGATTAATGGTTTCCACATTGGTGTTCATGTTGATTGCACCGCCCATCTTCATTTTAAGTTCCATATTGGCATCGGGCAGTTCTTGACCCACGGAAAGGCTGTTGGGCAATTCCACATCGGTTCCGGAAATATCCATTTCCACATCGCCCATTTGACTGAGCATTTGTTCGTTCATCAAAGATTTAAAATCAATTTTGACCACATTGCCATCGCAGGCAATCTCATAATCCGAAGTATAGGTATTTCCCTTTTTGTCCACCATTTCCATCATCATGGTGGCCGTTGTGTTGTCGCCATTGCTTTCTACATTGGTGACGCTATAATTCATCTGACCATCTTCCTTGCCTTTTTTATCGTAGTTGGTGTATTGGAGATTGGCCCCATCCACCAACGGGTAGTAGGTGCTGCAAGTGGATTGCGCCTGTGAATGGGGAGCCGCAAATACGGCAAGTAGCAGTAATAGAAAATATCGTTTCATGTTGTTAACAGGTATTATTTTTTAATGAATTCAACTCTGCGGTTTTGTGCTTTGCCTTGAGCCATGGTGTTGTCGGCAACTGGTTCCATTTCTCCTTTTCCTTCGGAGGTCAAACGGTCCGCAGAAATACCATAAACGGATACCAAAGCATTTTTAACGGCCTCAGCCCGATTTTTGGAAAGTGTGATATTACTTTCATCGGAACCATCCGAATCGGTATGGCCAACTATGTTGAGACTTATCGAAGAATCTTGGTTCAGCACTTGGGAAATCTGCCTTATGATTCCCATCGATTGGGGCAAAATGTCTGCGGAACCCGAGTTGAAGAGTATGCCATTGGTGGAAATTTTTCCTTCGGACATTAACTTCCTCCTCAAGTCAACACCGCCTTCGGATATTTTCAGTTTACTGATCAACACTTGTTCCTGTCTTTTTTGCTTGTCGATGCCGTTCACATAAAACTTAACATAATTGATCAATTCTGGGCTTACAATAAATTGAGGAAGGTCCACAACTTTGTTCTCATTGAGCCATAGTCGGTATCTGTTCTTGTTCACGGCAATGGAAACGTGTACCACATCTTTGTATAGTTCCCTAAAATCTTGTTGTAAGGTGTTTTCAATGGGGGCAGGGTCACCTCTAAAGTTGTTGTCCACCCTTACCCCGATTGCGATGTATTGGCAAAAATTCAGATTGGCAAAGACGTTGTTTTCGTTGGTGGTCAATCCATCGGTTTCGGAAAGGTAAATGCCCAAGATAGCGCCTGAGCCTGTATTGCGTGTCAAGTTTGTTACCTTAAGGTCGAATTCCATGGTAAAATCCTCAGGAAGGGTTGTTCCCAAATTAGGAATGGTAAGGCTTCTGTTGGCCACAGAGTACCATTTGCCCGGAATGTTTCCCAAGGTAACCACTTCTCCAGAACCATTAGTGTTCCATTTGGAGGGGAAGTCGCCCATAAAGTCATCGTTGAAATCGTCGTAAAAAATAGGCTTGTCCCCAGGGACATAATCAAATTTACTGTAGATTTCTATAGTTTGGGGTCCTGTTGAAATTGGGGAGCCACTAGTTGTGCTGCCTTCCTCATTGGGAATGTTTTCGTTTCCGGGAGTCTGTTTGCCGCCCGACCCCGGTTCCAGAATACTGTCGAGTGCTTGATCTGTTTTTTTTGTGGTCTCCTTTTCTACGCGTCTTTCTACTGTACGTTCAGCAGCCTTTTCCGCTTTCTTGGCCAATTTTTTAAAAAATTGTGCCTCTCCGCTAGTACCCATCAATAGGGCAAAGGACAAACAGTAGAATAGTTTGTTTGAGGTTTTCATTTAATAGTGTTTTGTTTGTTGAAATAGCAATTCCATACAAACTACTAAATTGAAGTCCTCTTAGAGCTCAAAAATGTATGTTTCGTAGCAACTAATGTATATGTCGCATTAAGATGTGCGGTTAGTTTATTTTATACACAATCAGTGAGTTATCTTGGTCCTTGGCTACCAGTTCCAATTTTCTGTCATTGTCCATATCGGTAAGGTCGATTAACGAACTGCCAAATACAGGAAAATTTGGAATAGGCTCCGCTTGGCTGTCGAATAAATAAATCTGATGATTCTGAATATCCGTTACGGCCACATATATTTTATCATAGATGTAAAATATTTTGGGTTTGGAATAAACCCCAAGCTCCAATTCCACTTTTCTACCTTTAATGCTAAGGATATTGTCGTCCATAAAAACCAAGGTATTGCTTGTGGCATAAAAACCATGGTCTGGATTTAGATTAAAATTAGTGGCGGTAAGCTTACCTTTGGTATCAATTTGGTGAAGCACCCCTTTTTTATTGGTGACCGAAAACTTGTTTTTGTACAAGAACACTTCGTTGTTGGAAAAATCTATCTTTTCTGGCACTTTTATGCGGTCGCTTCCTACTCGGTGTAAGATTCTGATAGTGCCGTTATCCTGTTTAAACACCAAATAATCTTTATTGCCTACCCTAAAGTGTTTTGGCGCTCCCAAAATATTGCTTGGAGCTTCTTTAAAGGTAAATCCGTTAACAATTTTAGCTTGGTTGTTGTACATATACACTTTTCGACCTTGGGTGACTACGAAGCGGTAGTTTCTACTTCCATCATAATCGAAAATGGCCAATGGATTCAGGTTGCCGCCTTCAAAATCTATTTTAAATGGAGATACTATGTCGCCATTGCGGTCCAAAATCAAAAATTGGTCGTTAGTGCAAAAAGCGAGCTGTAGTTTTCCGTTCTTATATATATCCACTTGTTGAATTTCTCCTTGGATTCGACCATCCAATTGTTTGGTCCAAAGCACTTTTCCGTCAGAGGAGATAAGGTAAAGGACATTGTTCTGGTCTTGCACCACAATCTCCTGTTGTTTGGTCCTATGGTTTTTAACAAACTGTGGGTCCGATGCCAAATCCGTGTTCAGCTCCAAAGTAAAAAGAGGTGATACCGTATTTTTTTCTTGTTCTTTTCCGATTTTGGAAACAAGAATATTAAAATGACCGAAACCATGGTCGATTACCATTTGCGATGCAAAAACCTGTTCCTTGAAATTATTTTTCTTCACATCTTCAACTAAATTGGAAGAAAGTTCTTGTTCTGCAAAATAATGAATCCCCGATGCGTTGGATACAAACAGCATACTGGATTCGCTGGCCAAAGATGCTTTTGCAGTTTTGAATCCTTGATCATTGTCAAAGGAAGAAGAGCTTTTGTGACTACTAATTATGGTCTGTAGGGCTTCCTTTTCTTCTGAAAAAATAAAGCTATTCTCTATAACTGTGCAAAACCTGGAATCAAAATCTTTGACCAAGGGAGTAAAGCCTTCTTCAACCATTTTTTGGTCCTGCAGTTCTAAAATTTCGCTGCCTTGATAGTTTTGTGAAGCAGTCTTATGGCTGTCTAAATAATCATACAGGCTCTCTGTGCCAAAAGATTTTAGCAGTACCACTTTTTCGTTGTTCAAATAAATCACGCCGACCTCTTCAACAGTATTAAAAAGCGAGTCGGTTTTCTTTACCCGGTCCAAGTAGGTGTTTTGGTTTTTGGCAAAGATCTGGTAATCATCAAAAGTATAGGATAGTATCGCTTGAGCATTCAACGGGGCATAAGATGCTGTTTTGTTGGCTAGGGGGGAGGTTCCTTTAAATAAATTGATGAAATTTTTCGTAGAATCGGGTGCCATTGCCACTCCGCCAAGATTAACTTCGTCCGAATTGGCGGTAAAATCCAAAGAGATCCATGAAGAGAAGGGTGGGGCATTGGTTTCGCTTTGTTCTTTTAGTGATAGCAGAGATGTATTGCCACTTGGGTTGATGAACAGGGTGGCAGATTTATCAGGTGAGCTTGCTTGGTAAAGTTTTTCCAAAGTGCGGTCTGTTGCAGTATTGTCGCTTACTCTTATGATGTTTTCAATCAACATCATAGAGGAGCTCATCAAGATATCGTCGTTTTTTTGCACGCTGTAGACGTCAAGACCATCAACATTGTATTTGGTAACCTTGGTGCCTTCGTAGGTTAAAGTCTCCACAGTCTTGTTGGCTACACTGTCTACATTATAAAGCCTGGAATTATTTTTGGCCCCTAAAATATAATCATAGTTGTCCTTGCCCACCTCGTAAAGTGCAAGCACGCAGGTTTTGTCAGTGGATAAATAATTCAACCCCTGAATTTTCCCTGAAATGTCCTTCACATTATAAAACTCCTCCATGTTTTTAAGGAGGACGTTGTTTTTTAGCTCACTTTTAAAATTGGTGAGGTTCGTAATCTTCAAAACGAGCGAAGGGTTGGGCGGTAAATGTTCTAACAGGGAATTTTTGGTCTTTACCTCTTTTGTGCAGGAAACTATAAAAATGGGGAGTAAACAAAAAAGTGCCTTTAATCTCATTCTCGAAGTTTAGCACAAAGTTAGGGTTTTTAAATATCCAGTGTCAACTGTTCGGGAAGTTGTCTAAAGCTTTTTCGATGGTATTTGGTGAGACCATATTGTTTTATGGCTTCTCGATGCTCCTTGGTAGGATAGCCTTTGTTTTTTTTCCAATTGTACATGGGGAACTCTTCATGGATTTTGGCCATGTACTCGTCGCGGTGTGTTTTTGCCAAAACAGAGGCAGCAGCGATGCTCATATATTTTCCATCCCCTTTTATAATACATTCGTGTTCAATGTTAGGATAAGGTTTAAAACGGTTACCGTCCACTATTATAAAGGACGGCAAGGGTTTCAAATGGTTTATTGCACGATGCATGGCCAAGAAAGAGGCATTTAATATGTTGATTTCGTCGATTTCGTCCTCGAAAACGTGATAAACTGAGAAAGAAACAGCGTTTTTTTCCAAAATTGGCCTCAATAATGTCCGTTTTGTTTCAGAAAGCTGTTTGGAGTCGTTTAAGACAGAATTACGGAAATTTTGTGGAAGAATTATAGCAGCGGCGGTCACTGGACCCGCAAGACAACCCCTTCCCGCTTCATCGGTTCCGGCCTCATCAACAGATTGATAACACGATTT
>NHBR02000004.1 GCA_002167435.2 Allomuricauda sp. TMED12 | reverse complement strand
ATCTAAAAAAATGAATACACTCAAACCATTTCTTTTTATTAGCACGTGCATCTTATGTGCTCGTGTGGGTAATGGACAGAAAATAAAACAATCTGATTTCGGACCAAGAATTTCACCCAATGGTGATCACGTGGTCTTTTATTTTTACCGTAATGATAACTAGCCGGATATTTTTATGATCGATCTTGAAAATAACATGGAATCACAGCTTACAAAAAGTTATACATCGTGGGATCTCAATCCCAAATGGTCCAAGGATGGGAGGTACATTTATTTTTCATCCGATCGCGAAGGGGATATGTCTATTTTCAGGATGAATACGGATGGGTCAAATGTTGAACGTATCACAAATCCCGCCAAAGGGAACAGGCACTCTGGATTTTAGTTTTACCGCTGACGGTAAAAAAATGCTTTATACTGAATTTCAATCTAACAGAAAAACTGCTTTGATTATTAGAAATCTAGAAAACAAAAGCGATAGGATTGTATTACAGTCAGCATATGAAAGGGATGAGATCTTTAAGCCATTTATTCATCCGAATGGAGATGAAGTCGTTTTTTTAAAAAACATGGCCAATGATTCAACTTATGTTTTTGACATATTTACTTTAGATGTTGCAAAAGGAACAGTAAAGAATCTAATTCAAACCCCTGATATAAGTGAACGAATGCCGAACTGGTCCGATGATGGCAATTATTTAATATGGAGCAGTAATAGGAACAAGTCTTCCTTTGATCTTTTCAAATTAAATAGAACAACACAAGTAGAGGAACAAATTTCATTCTTTGAAGATAGACAAGAATTAAATGCACATTTATCAAATTCAATTCTTGTTTTTGATTCTGGATTTTATGGGATGAACGAAGAGGGAAATACTTATATATACAAAGCTGGCACAGAAGAGAAAACCCCTGAACAATTGACCAAAATATCCTATTGAAGAACAATAGGATATAAATAAGGTAGTGTAGCAGGAGAAGATCGACCGTATAGAAAGTGTCTAGAGGACTTTTTAGAGAATGTGTGTGCTTGCCGCCTTGGCCTTCGAAGGCCGGCAGAACGAAAAAAGCCACCAAAACGGTGGCTTTAAAAGTGGAGCCGGAGGGACTAGGACCTATCGCTGGAAACCCTTTGTTCATTAGGGTTTCAAGTCGTTTAAAATTTAATGCTCACCGAATAGGTCACCTAAATTTAATAAAGCTTCATTTAAACAATATTCTGAGTGATAAACATCAAATATCGCCCAATTCAGGAACAAATTGACCAATGATGATTTCAGATATTTTATCGATTCAGGAAACATGTCAAAGCTCACCCCAAATAGTAATCTTCACTTAAAAAGATGCACATTCAATTAATTGTAGGGTTGACCTCAAAATACTTCAAATAGAATACCTTCGGCATTTGCTTTTTTATTTTGTCTCATTATCGTAATTGAAACAAAGTCAACCATTTAAACTATTCCTTTTGACAATTTAAAAGATAGCTTTATACAAGATTCCATTACCACTTCAAATTTTTTTGACCCATGTATTCATTGTTTTTTAAGGGTTGAAAAAAATAAAAAACTAATAAAATTAAGAACAACATTTGGTAAAATGAGAACTTTACAAACCTTTTTCGTGACACTAATTTTAGCGATAAGTTCAAACATTCATTATGCTCAAACCCTTGAAGTGCTGGGAGCAAAATGGTTTAATGGAAATGAATTCGTTGAATCCCCATTATATATTGAAAATGGAAAGTTCTTGTTGAGAAAGCCGCAAGCAATAGATGAATCAATTGACTTATCCGGGAATTTTTTAATACCAACTTTAACTGAGACACATACACATGCCTTCAATAGCCTTTATGATTTAGAAACCTTTGCTTCACAGTATATTGAAAAGGGAATTCTACATGTACAGGTATTGGGGGGGTCTTATAAAGGTCAAATTGTGGCGTCAAAAGTGTTGAAAAATTATCCATTGAATATTAAATACTCCAATAGTGGTATAACATGCACAAATGGACACCCTTTTACCATATACGAACCCCTTGCTATGGGAATTCATGATCCAAAAGAGAAAAGGAACAGATCAAAAGAGATTTATTATAGTAGATTGGGTGAAAATGATTCTTATTGGTTTATGGACAATCTTAGAGATGTTGAGGAAAAATGGCCACAATTGATCAAAACCAATCCGGATGCTATTAAAATTATGCTTCTGAATGTTAAGCATTATGATTCACTTTATAATTATAAAGGAATGATGGGAGGAAAAGGGGTCTCTAAAGAGGTGGCAAATGAAATTGTACGGTTGTCACACTCGGAAAATCTTAATGTTTTTGCGCATATTGAAACCGCAGATGATTTTCATTTTGCCTTGGATATAGGGGTCGATGTTATTGCTCATATTCCAGGGTATGCTTACAAAGGGAATGAGGCAAAGAAAAATGAATTTTTTCCTTCCCAAAGCGCCATGAAAAAAGCTGCAAGAGACAATATATCAGTTGTGACCACTTGTTCATTGGCAAAAAACTATGCAAAAGATTATTTGTCAGGTCAACCAACGGTAAATGAACAAAGACTTGGAGATATTATAAAATTCCAGAAAGAATTAATCAAGGAGCTTATTGCCAATGGTGTAAACGTATTAATCGGTACAGATCAATATGGAAAGACCCTTTTTGAAGAGGTAGCGTATTTAAGCGAAAATAACATTCTTGATAATTTAAGTATTTTAAAGATTATTACACAAAAGAATTCCCAAGCCATTTTTCCCAATAAGAGAATAGGTCTTATTGATGAGGGTTATGAAGGAAATTTTATTGTTTTGGAAGGTAACCCAATTGATGATATTACGTATCTAAAAATGCCGACAGCAGTATATTTTGGTGGTCACAAATTGTAGTAATTCCAGAAAGTTAAGCTGGTTGTTTTACTAAATAAGGTTTTTGGGTTGGATAATTCATCACCGAATTTTGGTTTTTCATTGTCATACAGTATCAAAGGTGGTTTTAACTGGTTAGTCGACTTTTTTAATGCCATACTAGATGAAGCTACTACAAGTTTTGTAGTTTTCGAGTAGAGCTTTGTTTTTCAAGATGTTAATTACGATTAATTTGTCCAGGGTTGAAATGGTATTCAGAACACTTCTGACTATACGGCCTTCAGATTGATACTCTAGTTCTATTAAGGTACTATTATCTATTGAAGGAATGACTTGCCAGCATGTAAAGAATTGTCCGTTGGACATATCCCATCCGGTCGAATCTATTTCAATCCTATTTCCATCAATGTAAACTGCCACGTTATCAATATCCTTTGCCGTGCTATTCAATACAGTGATATTGATGGAATGCCTTGTGAATTGCCCACAAGGAGGTGCTATACATAGGCCAAGATTGCCATCATCCTTTTGGCAGGAAAGGAATAAGCATAACATAGTAGGGATTCCAAATTGGAATAATGTCTTTGTTTTCATGTTTTTTTTATTCAATAGTACTAAGTCCATTGGTATATTCTGTTTTTGATTTGTCTCAAGATTTATTTTGAGAATTATTTTAATCTATGCCAAATTCCTTTGTACCTGATGGATGGTAAGTAAAATTTGTGTCAAGACAAGATTGTAATGGGTTTTCCGTGAATCATTTGAATGTGGCTATTTCCAAGTCTGAAGTTCACGTAAAAATGATGATAACTCCGTATAAACTGTCAATTAGCAGTATTGCTCCAAAGAGATTTAAAAATGGCTAAGAATATTTGGGAACACAATAACAAATACAATTGTTGTTTAAAAACCTATAAGGTAGCCTTTGGTATAATTTCTATGGCAAGAGTTATCTTGATAAATTTGTTTTCTTGGATTTCTTGTCAACCTATGTGATAGGTCCGCTTAGATAAAAGACGATTATCCCTTAGGTCAGAAACCTCAGTAGAGCCGATACCTTTTTTGGGTTGATCATTGCATACCATGAAAAGTGAAATCTCATTTCAGTTGTTGTTTTTATTCCCCTCAAAATCATGGGGGATATACCGCTCCCATTGCCATGGTGTGTAAACGTCCTTGATGGATATTTTTAAGAGTTCTTTGAAGATTCCTTCAGCATTATCGCTGTTTGACATTATAATAATTCCAGTATCTTTTTCTGGGAATACTATCGAATAGTGTTGAAAGCCCATTCCGTGCCCCTCCTTGAAGGCTCCTAAACCATATGGAGATGTCAATAGTCCCCAGCCAAGGCCGTAGCTCAAAGCAATATCATCATTCTCAATGGTATCCTCCCATGCCTGAAACCCAAATTGGGTCTTTGAAGTAATCCTAATATTCGGCTTGAAAATGATATCCGTAATTTTAGAACCTTGATCAGATAGCTTTAAGATATGTTGAATAAACTTTGAATAGTCTTCAATGGTGGTTTGCAGTGAACTTGAAGCCATTGGTTCAGGCCAGTCATTTAAGGGAAGCACATTTTCTTCAGTTGTATGGCCAGTACAATGGTTTTTTAATTGCTCTCGCGTAATAAAACTGCTACTGTCCATCTTTAATGGTTGGAAAACCATTTCTTGTGCCAACTCCTCAAGTCCCTTTCCAGTGATCTGTTCGACAACAAATTGCAAAAGTTGAATTCCTTCCCCTGAATAATAAAACCTTGTTCCAGGTTCGATAAGAAAACGTATCTCACCATCGGGATAATAATCATTTTCCCTATTCATCCATCTCCAATTTGGAAACCCAGTTGTATGGGACAAACACATTCTCGCAGTAACCTTTTCATATCTGTTGTCACCCTTGAGTTTTTGGTATCCTCTTCGCTCATTAGTAAATTGGATTTCTGGCAAAGGGGTCTTTAGATAATCCTGAAGAGGTTTGTCCAAATCGATGATTCCCTCAATGGCCAATCGAGATACCATATATCCAAAAATGGCTTTGCTAAAGGATTGGGCGGAAAAAATCTGATCGTTGTTCATTCTTGTGCCCTCATCTAAATTTGCATGGCCAAAAGGTTTCTGATAGACAACTCTGTTTTTGTTTACTATAGCGATTGAAAGCCCCGTCACATTTGCTTTTTGCATAAGAGAGTCAACCTTGTAACTCAATTGATCCTTTGAAATTAAGGTACCGTCCAATCGATCTATTTGCGCTTGCTCCACTTGGCATCCAATGCTCATAGTGAATATTAAAACCATAAGGGACTTACTTGTAAAGTGTCTCCAAATATTTTGCCAAATAAAATTTAACCGCATAGCTGATTTGGTGTTCTTATCGTTGGGGTTATCCATGGTATTATAAGTTGTTTTTGGACAAATAAAAGCGGGAAAGGTTCCCTTCGGATTCTTGCCCACTTTTTTATAAAAATTGCCATTCAAATTTCTGACGAACAAGTATATGAAAATCCGGTCTACCGAGATTGGTATGAGTGTCTCAAAATCAAAATGAGACGTTTATACGGCGCAATTGTTGAATTAGACATTGACTGACAGGATATTTCTTTTAAGCCTCCTTCGAGATGGTTATGATCACTCGCTGATTTATCCCATCATCGCTGGTAATCGTTTGGTAATGGACATCAAGAGTTTTGTATTTTTCCCTACCGACCTCATTGAGTTTAACTTGTTTCTCGAAATCACGATCATTTCTTCGGGCGGTTATTGTTGTTTTAACGTCTTCTCGAATTCCGTAATGGATGCTGGTCCAAGCTTCATTGGAATCAGCAACCATTCCATTGACGCTTAGAATGAGGTCACCAACCTCAAATCCTGAGTTGGGCATCGGGCTGTCGGGTTCCATACTTTTTATGTCCGCACCGGGTTTTCCATTTGGCCCTTCTTTGAAGTCTTGGCCCATTGGTCCATATATCGCAAGAATAAACACGGCATAAATACATAGTGTTCCTTTTTGAACCATCTGCATAATAAAAGTTTTGTCCAATAATAATTGGCTTATCGCAATTAAAAAGTATATTTATACCTTCGGTGCTACTTTTTATATGAACAAAGGATTTATTTCCACTTGCATTTAGAGCCTAATGCAAAAAAAAGACTGCTATAAGGAATTATACCATCGTTCAACATCTTGTTTTTTTGGATTGTCAATTATATTGTTTTCAGTTTGATTTGGGCTTGCGAGGGGAATTACTATAGGTCGTTTGGACTGGAGCTCATACTAATGCCTGTGAGGATATTCTCGTAGTATATTTCGATGTTTGTTTTAATGCTAAGATTTCTTCTGAAGCAGAAATCAGTGAAGTTTATCGGGCTATATATATATTGCTGATTGTTATGGCAGGCATCCTGCAACGTGTATTTATCTATTTTTATTATGACCTCATTTTCAATGAGGCTACTGCGTCCCTATTTGATTTTTTCGATATCATTAGAGCCATAGTTTTGGTCAATACGACAGTTTTGTTCCTTTCAGCCATAAGGATGTATGATTATTGGAGGATTGAACAACTGAAAAATGGTCATAGAAAGGAAAACATGATAGAAATATGGGCAGATAAGCGCACGTACAGAGTTTCAATGGACAGTAAATCCTTTATCGAGGCCCTAGGCAACTATGTGACGTACTACTTTACGGATAGAAAACATTTGATCAGCTATAGTTCCCTCAAGGAAGTAGAGGAGAAGTTGTCTGGTGATTTCGTCCGTATTCATAAATCATTTGTTGTAAATAAGCACCATGTGGAATCCTATACAAAGGATAATGTACAGGTCAATGACCGCATTATTCCAATTGGAAAATCCATCTCCATAAAATTCTAATCCCCAATGTTCTTGATATATGCCGAGGGAGTCTTGCCCTCATGTTTTTTAAAAGCTCGATAGAAGGTGGCCCGGGAGTTGAAACCACAGTTTTTGGCCAACCCTTCAATATTATATAATTCGCAGCCATCTTTTTCAACCAGTATTTTGAATTCCTCAATACGCATTTTGTTGATGAAATCCATAACACTGCAATGGTATTGATTGTTGATTAAAATCCTTAAATCCTCTATGGGCATTTCCAGTAAATCCGCTAGTTTCCCTACATTGAAGGCGGGGTCCAAATGTCTTTTCTCTTTAGTGAAAAGTTCATGTGTCTGCTGTTCCAAGTCGATATCTACGGCTTTGTTGAGTATGATTTTCTGTGGTTGGATGAATTTCTTGAATCTATTTAACGTGATGTAAGAGTACACGGGAACAAGCAAAATGACGAAATAAAAGAGGGGCTGTTGGATTTTGCTAATTATTTCGTTTTGTTGATCAGTGAAATCAATAAAGTACTGAATCAAAATCCAAGCCATCACTAAAAAAAAATAGGAAAAAATGAATATGGAAAACCATGCCACCCTTCTGCGTATCTGAAGAAGCAGATCTTTCCACTCAGGATAAACCATGATCACCCGAACGGTCAGAAAGCCATAATATATCAAACAAACCATGAGCAGTAAGTTCATGACCAAGCTGAAATAGTAGTTCCAGCCCTCGTGCAAAAATCCTGTATGGGAATTAAAGATCAAGGTGGATAAGAAAAATATCGTAGGAATTACTAAGTGCTTTAGAATTTTGGGTCTTGGAATTTTTTTGATGTGTGCCAAAACAAATAAGTACAGCACAGGAAAATAGAATATACTGGAGGTTGAGGTTACTAATATCTTTGTTATAATGTAATCTTCGTACAAATAATATGGAAAGCTGTTTTTTATCGCATTATGAATATAAATCATAACGAAAGCTCCCAAAAAAACATTGGTGTTTTTACGATCTAACAATAAAAATATACCAAGTATAAAAGCTTGGAGGAGCAACAAGAATAATATTCCCATCCAAAAGGAGTATTCGTCCATAGCGCGATAGTGTGTGGTTTTTGTAGTCCTCTAAAATATGTAAATTTCCTAGTAAGATGTTTATGCTAGTTTGAAATCTTATAAAACCTTTTGCAGAACTGGCCTTTGTTTTGCTAAGAACGATTGGATTGTATCTGTTGATGATCTTTCTGCTTGGATCTCTTTTAAACACCATTCATCGCGTCATAGGAGGGCGACCATGAATAGATTGAATAAATGGCGTTGAAAGTGCAGTAACTACAGTACTACTAAAGCTTTCCTTAGTGAAATGAGTTCTTGAACCAGTATTGCGGTTGACAGATTTTTTGTGTCAAAAAAACAAAATTTTTGACTCATTGTTTAATTTAGCAATAGCTATGCATAGGAGGTAATATGAATCTGTTGTTTCGAAAGTTTCCCATAGAGATATCATGGAAAAAGGATTTGGCCATAGTTGGCCTTGTTACGGTTTTCCCTCCCATGTTCATACTACTGTTCCAACCATTTGGAATCGATATTGGTACTGAAGGTATCAGTTTTCAAAAACTTATCATTGTAATAGGGTATGGGCTGATCAGCGGTTTGCTCACCACAATTGTCTGTGTTTTTCTTCCATTTTACGTTCCGAAGGTATTTGAAAATTTCAAGGTTTGGAGCGCATTCCTTTTTTACCTTGCATTTATTCTCCTATTGTCCTCCGCCAACTTTTTATATAATGTGCTATGGGATGATGTTAGCGGTTTTCCACTCGATCGTTTTTTTATAATGACCCGAAGAACAATCCTTATCGCGGCTATCCCGCTGAGCCTGGCCATTTATATTGCACAACAGAGCCGATTGAAATCCAATTTGGCTTCGGCATCACGTTTGAATCAGAACAACACCCTTTCTGATTCACATACAGAATGTACTATCATATCCGATAATGGTAAAGAGGTGATCAAAGTATCCCCCCAGAGTTTTTTATATGTTGTTAATGCCGATAACTATGCATGGATTCATTTTACTTTAAACCAAAATCCCCATCGGGTCTTGATTCGTGGGAGTCTTAAAAAAATACAAGAGCAATTGAAGGAAATGAATTGCTGCTTTAGGTGTCACCGCTCCTATATTGTAAATATGGACAAGGTGGTGAAGGCAACTGGTGATAGCCGTGGATTGGAACTGGCTTTGGAAGGTGTTGATACAGTTATCCCTGTGAGCAGACGATATATCGGGCAGATCATGGAGAGCTTAAAATAATAAGGCTTCCCAAAGCTACCTACTATGTTTCAATCGTACCATTTTTGAAAAAACACCTCGCATAATGGGCGTGATTCCTTAATCTTGCTCCATGAAACGTATTATGCTATCATGGTGTGCACTCGCTTATTTTTTGTGTACTTCTGCACAGGAAAAACGAGAATACCGTGTCAAAGTTGCCGACTCTATTTCCCTTGCTACCGATTTATACATTCCGGATGGACGAACTTCCGGCCCAGTGGTACTTATCCGTACATCTTATGGCAAAGAAGGGTTGGCAAAAGTTGCCACGGCTTTTGCAAAAGAGGGTTTTTTCACGGTGGTACAGGATGTACGCGGTAAGTATGCGTCGGATGGAAAATTTGTGCCATTTTTGAATGAAATCCGGGATGGTACGGCTACCCTCGAATGGTTGCATGGTCAACATTGGAACAATGGAAATGTAGGACTTTGGGGCTCATCTTATTTGGGTTATTGTGCGCTCTCTCTGGCAATGGTTCCCAAGCAGGTCAAAAGTATATTCCATCTATCTGGATGGTTGGACGGGGAGTCTGTGAACCTTCCTGGTGGGGCACTGCACCAACAATTGGTGATTCCCTGGCTAATATTCGAAGGCCAAAAAACCAAGATGGACATATCCAAAATGGATATGGATCAATTGTTTGTTCATACCCCGTTGGAAGATGTTTTCCCAACGATGAATTTTGAGACAGATTCGGGTGAAGTTTTGCATTTGAGCCAAATCGATATCTCACCAGATGTGTTTGAACATGAACAATCCAATGCGGCTATTTTTCATTGTTCGGGTTGGTTCGATTTTGTGTTGCCGGCCGTCCTATCGACCTATCAGGATTTTGTCCAAAAGGCCAAGGGTGCACAATTCTTGAAAATAGGCCCTTGGTACCATAATCAACTGTATGATGGGAATACCCATGCTGGAATGTATCGACTTCCCAATAATGCTTATGGTAATCTGGATAGCTTGATTTCCATGTCCATCAATTGGTTCAATCAGACGCTTAATGGCACTCTGGATGATAAAAGTAAGCCGGTCAGTTATTATGTTTTGTTTGAAGATAAATGGAAAGCGGCAGATCAATGGCCACCCAGATCCAGCAAAAAAGAGACTTTATATATTGGTCGGGATTTTATTCCTGAGGGGATAAATGGTGGAGCAAGCTATTTTGCTTATGACCCCAACAATCCTGTGCCTACTGTTGGAGGTGCCAATTTTCAGTTTTTTTTAGATCAAATCGGTGTTCGTGAACAAAATATGCTGGAAAGCAGGGATGATGTCTTGGTCTTTACCACCTTGCCCTTTGATAATCCCAAGACCATTGCAGGGCCTATCGAAGTGATTCTATCACATGAGTCTTTGGGAACAAGTACCGATCTTACAGCAAAACTTACTATTGTGGATTCAGCCGGAGGTTCATGGAACATTACTGATGGTATCAAGCGTATTGATTCGATTGACAGAGGTATACAAGAAACTTCCATTCAATTACCGGATGTTGCCTTTCAGGTCAAACCTGGTCAGTGTCTACGAATTCAAATCAGTGGTGGGAGTTTCCCAAAATACAACCGAAATCCCGGAACCGGTGAGGATCCCTTGAAAGCCATGGATTTTAAACCGGTCAAGCATACAATATTTCATTCAGAAAAACACCCATCCTATGTTACCATCTATGTGGAGGAAAATATCGATTAGCGTGCTCTTTATCTCATTTGCCTTTACGGGTGGAATGGCGCAGAAAACTTCATTTGAGAATGCGAAGGTTTTGTTTGAAAAAAAGGAATATGAACAAGCCATTGACGAGTTCGAAAGGATACTGGAACACGCTCCGGATGATGCAGATGCACATTTTTGGTTGGCTAAGTCTTGTATCGCGCATCTTGAGGAGGCCAATATTTTTCAAAAGGCCAGTCTATCTTTTAAAGCCAAGAGCCACCTGTTATCTGCTATTGAACTGGAACCATCTAAAGTGGAGGCACGTATTCAACTGGCCAATTATTATATCAGTGCGCCAATGATTGCCGGTGGCAGTTTTACCAAGGCTTTAGATCAGGCCCTTGAAATTGCCAAATATGATGTTGCTTCAGGGAGAGCCATGGAGGCAACCGTTTATATGGAACAAAAGGAATATGATAAGGCCAAGGCTGTTTATCTCAACCTCATTGAAAATAACCAAGCGGATAACAAAGTGTATTACCGCCTATCCAATATTAGCATTGCCGAGAAAAGCTACGTTGAGGCTATTGGATACTGTAGGAAATCCATATCTGAATTTCCTGACTATTTAATGGGCTATTATCAATTTGGTAAGGTTTCTGCCTTAAGTGGTTTAGCCATTGAAGAAGCCATAACAAACCTGAACCTATATCTTAAATCAGATATACCTTCGAATCTTCCAAAAAAATATTGGGCCCATTTTAGATTGGGGCAGGTGTATGCCCTTCAATCAAAAAATGATATGGCCATAAACTCTCTAAAAAATGCACTTCACCTTAATCCAGAATTTGAACAAGCTAAAAATGCCTTACTGAATTTGACAGGGAGAAATCAGTGATTTACATTAGACTTTTCTGTGCGACATCTTGGAGGTTGAATTCTATTTGATGCCCTATTATAACAGAGTTGGGAATGATGATGGTGCTGATTAGGATTAGTTGAAACGGATGCTCATAGTTAGCCATTATTTGTTTTTGACGCTAGTTCCTTATGATTCTACAAATGACATGGACCTAGATGTTCAGACCGAACAATTCTATTTTCCAGGCTATGCATGAAACTACTTCAATGCCCAAGGTCATTACAGTTGAGGAAAACCTTTGTTTATGATGAACCTTCTTCCATATTGATCAAATTCTAGGTTTTGGATCTAATGAGCCAGGCCGTCATAATGCTTGTTATTGCCTTTATTGTTAACGGGCCGGAAAAACCTTCCTGTAAGGTTGTGTATTTCTTTAGTGTTCGAAAGCTATTGGTGTTGCATTTTGTAGTGCGGGGTATTGGCTGCATACGAATTTATTCAGTAGGCTCATCAGATGATATTTAGGCGTTTCTACTTGGTCATTGCATCATTTTCTTGGTAATATAGTCTTGCTGGTATTTGAAAAAAAATCCCAGTGATTCGGCTTCTTCCATAATTGATTGTCGTATTAAAAAATCCCAACTGGAATCCACTTTAAAATCGGGAGTGTTTTCAAACAACATGTCCAAGGTCCATTTGTGATTATCACCAACAATCAATAATAAATTATCCCCGTTTTCCATCATTTTCAGTGTGTTGGCCATCATACGCACATTGCGTCTATACCATCTGCCCAGCCAATCGGGCCCTGCCCAATTTTTTTGTATACCCACCCTGACTTCATACATATGCATTCGTTGTGCGTTTGTTTTTTGATGTATGGGTGAATTTAATAAAGTGATATGCTCCAATAGGTTCATGCTATTCCTTAATTTGGAATTTTCACCATAAACATGCCTTAACAGGTTTTCATGGACGTTGTAAAACCCGTTACTCTCACCATTGGCATAATCGGAAAAAAGTTCAAAGGAAAAAGGGTCGTCTTCGGTTGCAAACTCCGCCAAAGATCCAATATAATCGGTCTGGTCATCAAACATGAAAATACTATCATGCCCCATCGCTTTCGCTAACCTAAACCCGAGTTGGTATACTTCATTGTGTTTATTGGAAATATCGAAGGAATCTTTGAGGTACATCTGGTACTGTTCATTTGCTAATGGCGACCTTTCAGGCTCCCATTCCACTACGATTTTTGTTGGCTTATACGCTTTGAGCAAAGCCACCAATTCTTTGATACTGTTTTGGTTCTTTTCGGCAAGTGTGTTCTTTCCAAAATGAAAAACCCCAAGTACCATCACACTGGACTGTTGAACGGAATCGTAGGTTAAGATCTTGGAATTTGCTTCCAGAATAGGCGCCGTATCCCGAAAATAGGATTCTTTTTTACAGCCTCCTATGGATAAAAACATTAATAAAAGAATCGAATTCAAGAGTATTTTTTTTCGTAACACAGATATGATAATATAATTAAACTTATTTTTCTGTACCCTTACACTTTTATTAGCCTGGTTTCACTAATTGAACTCCAAGGTTTTTGTAGATGTAGTATCCCTTTTGTCGATATATTGGATGCCAAATAACCCCTTATCAATTGACTGCCCCAAAAGCAATGATTTGGAAAGGCTTTTTTCCCTTATTTTTATTTGGGCTTCCCCTTTATCGTCCAGACTAAATACCATGCCCTCATAACCATCATTTCTGTCAAACCCCATGGATACCATATATCTGTCCTTTAATTTGATCAATCCATAGCCCGAGCGTTCTGTACCAGTGGAATCATTGATTACAATACCGGTCGAAGGTCCAATACGTCGTCCATAGTACAAATCGGGAACTGGATCTCCGATGGCCATTTTGTCATATCCATGCTCATCCAAAATAAGCATTCCATAAGCATCATTGTTCACTTGTTCCTTAAATACGGACATAAAATTTGCTTCTGGTGGAAACCAATCCCCGTAAGTTTTTTCGACTTTGTCGTAATCGTCCCGGATTCTATCCTTGGACTGTGGAATTGGAGCCCCAATAAGAATACGCTCCTTTCCATTGGCATCTACGATGATGATTCCCCGGGCCGTAAGGATGTCAGGATCCTTCTTTTCCTTAAGGTAGGTATTGTCAAGTATTATCCCCATACCAAAAAAAAGAAGAATGATGGCGATACTTTGAACTCTAACAATGGTGTTCAATTTATGATGGTCACTCATGATTTATCCAATTGATTGCTGTTTGTATTTTTTTATCTTTTGTCAACTCATTGAAGTTATCACCTTCAATGATCTCAATATCTGGCTCAATGTATTTGTATACGATTCCGTTGTTGTCAGCGATTTCCGCGTATGTGAGCAAGAGGAAGGTGTTGAAAGGCAGTCTAAACAGTTCGTTTGAGGTCATGAATCCCGCTGTCTTTTCCCCAATAAATATGGTGTTGTCACGGTTACGCAGTGCCAAAGCGGTAATTTCACCTGAACTACCAGTCACCTGACTGGTCAAAACAGCAATTTTCTTATCCGTCATTTCGGGTAAGCATTGAAGCTGAAGTTCGGTTATTTTTTTTTCACCTTCATAAATGGCCTTACCGGAAAGCGACCATGATTTCCTATGGTTCTTACGGTCTATCGTGATGGCAAAGGTGCCATCTTCCAAGAAGGATGATATACCACTTAGCATAGGATACATATTCCCACCGCTGTTTAATCTCAGGTCCAAAATCCAGCCCTTTATGTCAGGTCGATGTATCTCACAAATCATATCTTGAATTTGCTGGGCCGCCTTTTGCATATCCCCAAAGTCATCCGAGGTGTTATCCTGTGAAATCCTAATGTAGCCAATATCCCCTAAAAGCTTTACCGTATGTATGGCCTCTCCTTTTTCCATTGCCTCCATTAAGGGCTTTCTGATATTGGATTCATCCAATTGTCCATAGTTGGAAGCATATTTTTGATTGTTGAACCAGAAAAAGCTGTGATGATCCTGAAGTTCGTCAAAGATGGTTTGAAACATGGGGAACACTTCCGAAAACGTATGTGCAGCTTTTGCTTGGCGATAAAAGGCTTTTTTACGTTTTATCCAGTCCATTTGGGAACTGTAAAGTGAATGTTCTTCGAAGAGGGTAAATGTCGAATCCACCAATACCTTAATACTGTCATTGGGTTTTCGTTGGTCTTGGGCTTTTGCCACCGTAATGACAAGGATGCAACCGATTATAAAGGTCAATTGTTTCATAAAACCTAGGGTTTAGACTGTTTTTGAATATACAGAAACTTAGAGATAAGGAGTCCCTCAACGATGCTTCCCACCAGTAAAATGGTAAGCTCAAGTATTGCCAGTGGTATGGGTTCACCCAAGAGGGTGTAATAGATGAACCATTCTTGAAATACCCAATACATGACCCAAATAGTGAATCCCCAAAAAAGACCTTTTTGCTTCCAATTCCCGCCTGGCATGGACGGTGAGAGTAGGGAGAATAACCAACTGTGAACGACACTCAACATAATCAGTCCTATGATGGAGATGGCCATATTTCTTTGTAGGGTTACCTCTAGAAAAAGTTTGCTTTGGTAATCTGGGTCGTATAGAACGGATTGAACAGGGGAACTCATGAACAGTGCTCCCAAGAACAGTTCACTGGCCAACCCGGCTAAAAGCCCCACCCAGATTATTTTAAAGCAGTTTCGCATGAGTCTTGTTGTTTATGCAAAAAAACGAAAATGACCGTTTCCATGAATATGGTTTTAGATTGAATATGTCTCAATTTAGATTTGATACAAGC
Organism: Allomuricauda sp. TMED12; assembly: GCA_002167435.2. Classification (GTDB taxonomy): domain Bacteria; phylum Bacteroidota; class Bacteroidia; order Flavobacteriales; family Flavobacteriaceae; genus Flagellimonas. The sequence continues at coordinate 59,233 of NHBR02000004.1, read as the reverse complement.
GCCAATTTTTTTTCTTGTTTCGTGGCTATTCATTTTAGGAAGCAAATAGGTGCCAATGCGGGAACAGGGGTAATGGCTCAATTCGCCTCGAAATGCCTGGTATTGTCATTTTATCGAGCGAATACCTGAATCTCAATGACTTCCGTTACTCAATTGTTTAATGCTCAATCATGGGATTTTTCGACTGCAGAATATCCTATTTTTTGAACCTTCTTGGATTTACGTAATACCTATCTCCATTGATGGTTCTTTATAGTTTTATATAATCCTTAACGAATTTATAACTGCATTGCAAAAACTTTTACCTTGATGAGCCGCTGATACACCTAATTTTCCAATTTGTACCATATGCGCCACACTTGGGAGAAAAAAACTGATATGTCTCGAAAGACCCAACTTAGGGTCAGTTCTTGTTACACACTGTTATCTTATTAAAATTTGGATTCAAAGAATAAGATAATCGTTGTGTATAATTACAACTGTAACAAATAATCAACTCATTCGTTTTGAATAAAAGCTTGAACATTTTGGAAAAATTAGAAAAGTCTAAAAAATACAAGATTTTTGTACTCCTGTATTGGTGTACAAGAATAGGTATGGGATTGACATTTATATTATCAGGTATAAGAAAATTGCCTGGAGTTAAATTCACTGCTTTACCAATTGATAATCCAATTGGATTTTATTTTGAAGCCATGTATGCTACCGGCTTTTATTGGAATTTCATTGGATATTTCCAAATTCTTATTGGCATACTGATATTCTTCAATCGATTTGTTGTTATATCAAGTCTGCTTATGATGCCAGTTGTGACAAACATTTTTCTAGTTTCCATAACGCTTAATATGAGAGTAACACCAATAGTTACTTCTGCCATGGTTCTAGGAAATATATTCTTACTGCTGTGGCATTTTAAAAACTATAAAACCGTATTCATAAAGCCTATGGGATAAACCCTTATTCCAACAACTTAATGAGGTGACAAAGAAACGTTTTTAGTCAATTTCGAGACCAAATTCCAGACCTTTCATGACTGGTCTGTAATCGTTAAATGTGCATAGGGATAATAGATCACTCATTTTTTGTTTCCCATCGTACTGTTCCTATTGCTTCCCCTAAAACTGTTTTCCGTCTACCTGTATTTTGTATAATACCAACAGCCCTGCAAACTTGTTATGAATTTTGTAATCTGTGGAAAAACAATATTGTGACTACCAGGAAAAAAGCGTTTGTTATGTTGATTCCAAGAATTCCTCCCTAGAAAGGTCAACTTTACGTGAAACGCACAATTCAATTTGTTAACCATTGACCGTTAAACTTAGGTATATTTGGGTTTTCACATCTTTTCCTTTAAGATAGAATAATTTAGAGAAAGATTGGCTCATTTTGGTTATCTTTTTTAACAGAAATAAACGTATAAAACAGAAAAATTATATTTTTTATTTAACACAAAATCAATTAACTACAGAGAAATCGGTGAGTCTTTTTGAAGTAAATTTATGCTCACCGAATAGGTCCCTTTTTTAATGGTAATATTTGATATCAAACGAAACCAAATAAAATAAAAAAACCTGTAAATCAGTAATTTACAGGTTTAATGTGTTGTTTTGATGGTGTTTTAGTGGAGCCGGAGGGATTCGAACCCTCGTCCAAACAAGCAATAACCATGCCTTCTACATGCTTAGTATCTGCTTGATTTTCGTTGCATACCTGACCAGATACGGCCTAATATACACTTATCTTCTTTAGGTTTTAGAGGTGTCGCCAAAGCGAACGGACACCCTTGTGTTGACTTTTTTGGTGCTCCTAAACGAATCGCCGTCAACAAGGGCTATTCAGGAACATCTCGCTTCCCTACCTAGTAGGGACGAGGCAAATCCTACTATAATTCAGATTATGCGGCAAGAGCGTAATTATTTTCGCCAATTAAAAGTGTGAAACATGAGATTTACGAGCTGTATCCCAGCGCTCGGCATGCTTACATCGCCATTGGTCTTGCTGTCAAAACCGGTCGGCCCCGTAATGAGATAGCAAATTTTTAATTTGCGTAATCGAATTACGTCCCGAACTTGTTTCGGGACCTCATCCTACTCACTTTTTTATCAAAGAACTTGGCCTGCACTGAGCGCAGTCGAAGTGTGGGCGTTACCGAAATCTTGCTTTGCAACATTTCGGTCGGGCTATCGGCCGTACAAGGTACCTGCCTCTATTCCTAACGCGGTCGGCAAAGGTAACGCATATCCATCAAACAATAAAAAGTTTGCTTACCCTGCCTATTACCCTTATTTTGGTCAACAATTATACCAAAATAATCTATGAAGTTCGGAATCATCAGAGAACGCAAAAATCCGCCCGATCGCAGAGTGGTACTGTCACCAGAGGAATGTCAAAATGTCCTATCCAAATTTCCAAAAGCTGAAATTTTAGTGGAATCGTCCCCCATTCGGGTTTTTTCCGATAAGGAGTATGCGGAAAAGGGTCTGCCAGTGGTGGAGCATATGGAAACTTGCGAAGTGCTGCTCGGGGTCAAGGAAGTTCCCATCGAGGTATTGATTCCCAATAAGAAATATTTTTTCTTTTCACACACCATAAAAAAGCAACCCTATAATCGCGAGCTGCTTCGTGCAATTTTGGACAAGAATATAGAATTGTACGATCACGAGGTCATTACAAATGCCAAGGGTGCCCGTTTGGTTGCTTTTGGTCGATATGCAGGGATTGTTGGCGCCTATAACGGTTTTAGGGCGTATGGATTAAAGTACAATTTGTACAAAATGCCAAAGGCAGAGTCGTTATTGGATCAGCAAGCACTCATTGCCGAACTAAAAAAGATACAATTGCCCAATATTAAAATATTGCTCACGGGAAAAGGCAGAGTAGGTAATGGTGCCAAAGAAATGCTCGATGCCATGGGATTGGAACAAGTTGGCGTCGAAGAATACTTAAAAGAAGATTTCAATAATCCTGTATATTGTCAGATAGATGCTTCGGAATACAATAAACGCAAAGATGGAGTGCGTGGAAACAAAGCTGATTTTTTTCAAAACCCCGAGGCCTATAAGTCCGACTTTTTCCGTTTCGTCAGAGTGACTGATTTTTATATTGCAGGACATTTTTATGGAGATGGCGCTCCTTATCTTTATACTCGAAAAGATGCCAAGCAACCTGACTTCAACATAAAGGTGGTGGCCGATATCAGTTGCGATATTGATGGTCCTGTGGCCACTACCATTAGACCATCTACCATTGCCGACCCTATTTATGGTTATGATCCAGTATCCGAAAAGGAAATTGATTTTAAAGCAGAAAATGCCATCGCAGTAATGGCCGTGGACAATCTGCCTTGCGAATTACCCAGGGATGCAAGCATTGGTTTCGGAGAGGCCTTTTCCAAGCATGTGATTCCCTCATTCTTTAACAACGATAAGGATGGTGTGCTCGATAGGGCCCGGATGACTCAAAATGGTAAATTGACGACAAGGTACGCTTACCTTCAGGACTACGTCGACGGCAAAGAATGACCATCCAACCAAAAACAATGGTAAAAGGTTGGTAATGTGTTGTTTTTTAGTATATTGTATATCCTAATTCTCAAAAGCCAGTGAAGTTCAATTGGGTGTTTTCTGGAGATGACAATCCAGCAATGCAACGAACCTGTATCGATTTGGAATACAGTTTAAGGCCAAGGATTATGCGGTTCCTGTTGTCCCGATTGGATGTGGATACTGACTTTTCCACTTTCCATTTTGATGTCAACGTAGATAAAAAGTGGGTGACTATCTCCGACAAGACCCCAAAAAAATATATTCGAAAAATATTGCCTGACTTTGATCAGGCCATCAACGGCACATCCTTTTCTTCGGTGGCCTAAATAGTCTATTCTTCCAATCTAATGTTCCAGGTAATAATGGGATGCTCGTTTGGAGCAATGTAGGCACCCAATGCCTTTAATTTAATGGGCAGGTCCACTATTTTTTCAAGGGTTTTTATTTGTAGTGTTTTAGTGCCACCGGCAGGTATAGTGAAAACTGGGGAACTGGAATAGAAGGTGTAGGGCATTTGATTTTCAAAGATCAGGTCACTACTGGTAACGTTGCGTAAAGTCACCTCCAGAATTGTGGTGTTGTCAATGTATTTCGCCTTTTCAAATTTTACCGAAGCATTGAGCAACGGTACCAGATTTTCCGTTTTTCCCACTAACAATGAATTAAAAACTGCGACAGTCCTTCCGGCAAATAACGCTTCTTTAAGGGATTCCACAGTTCTCTCCTTTGCAAAGACAAGTGTGATTGGGCGCGTGTGTCCTTTTTCCACGTAATCCCAATCAATAAGGCCATGTATATCGCTTGTACCCATAATGGTCAGGTTGTTATCAAGGGCCAGCCCCAAGGATTCTTCTGAATAATCGCCAGTATTGATTACCTCGATTCCATGCAATTCCCCATTTTTGATTCGCTCTTTTTGAAAATCGCTCAAAACCGGATTACCCTTTGGTGATTGGGCATACCAAGCAGGGTGGTTCCAAAAAACAAAAGCATCTTGCTTTTTTGCTTCCGCAAAGGAATTCTGAGCGTCCTCTACCAAAAGTTGATTGGCATCCTTAATAAAAATGGCATTGTTATGCCCAACTGGGGCTTGGCGCGTTATTTCTGATCCATGAACAAGAATTAGGTCATGGTCTTTGGCTTCTTTCAAGGCAATCTCATACGAACGGTTTCTATCAGGATGTGGAATATCTTCTTTGTGTGGTTGGTACTCAATATGCTCGGTTAGCGAAATTACATCCAAATTATCACGTAATGCTTCCATCACCCGAATGTTCGGCCAAACATTTCCATCAGAGAAAACGGTATGTTGGTGCAAATCGGTTTTTAATGTGGTGTATCCTGGAATATTCGGAAATTCAAGTGCTCTCGAACTTTGGTGTGAATGCTCTTGGGCAACGAGAAACGAAACTGTAAATAAAGCAATGAATAATGGTTGGAATTTCATGATGATGGTTTTATCAAAACTATGAAACCTTTGATTGTGTTTCAATCCTTGACATCACATTTTACAAACTGTTAACCTGAAGATAAAGTAGTTGGGAAAAAGGGGAGCAATTTGCATTTGTCGCAAATCACAATTAATAAATATTTAAGTATAAAAATGAGGAGGTAACACAAATTCCTTGTTAGGTTTGTCAGCTTAAAACTTCGTTACCTTGCACATTGATTTGATTATAGCGGCATTGTGGAGCTTATCGCCATTTGGTGAGGCCAAAGTGGGCATTCCCTATGGGATGTACCAAGGGGTGAACGAATATCTGGTTTTTGCGGTGTGTTTTGGCGCCAATGTGTTGGTATTTCCAATGATGATGTTCTTTTTGGAGTACGTTAACCGCCACCTGATCAAATGGCGTTTTTATAAAAAATCCGCTGTGTTTGTTGGGCAAAGAGCAAAAAAAGGGTCCGGTAAAAAAATTCAGCGCTTCGGGTTTTTGGGCATTGTGCTCTTTGTAATGATTCCGCTTCCGGGTACGGGAGTCTATGCGGGAAGCATTGCCGCCTACCTTTTTAAAATGAAAAAACGAAAGGCCTTTGCTGCCAACACTATCGGTATTTTCTTTTCCTCAGTCATTATTTGGGTGGCTACTTTAATGTCCATGGAAGGGGTGTAGCAGATAGTTTTTTCAATTTTTACCGATGTTAAGGTTGGATTTATTTATTTTGCTTACCTGATCGCTAACCTTAAAAAATTTCTATGGCTTCCGGTTTTTTTGCTGTTTTGGATGATATTTCCACATTGATGGACGATGTGGCAACCATGAGTAAGATCGCAACAAAGAAAACAGCGGGCATTTTGGGCGATGATTTGGCGGTGAATGCAGAAAAGGCGACCGGTTTTTTATCAAGCCGCGAAATCCCGGTTTTATGGGCCATCACTAAAGGATCATTTCTGAACAAGTTGATCATTCTTCCCATTGCATTTTTATTGAGTGCTTATTTGCCTGTTGCCATTACGGTTATTTTGATTTTGGGAGGGGTGTATTTGGCCTACGAAGGTGCAGAGAAAGTGTACGAATATATTTTTCACCGAAAAGGGGAAGAGCATTCGAAAGACCCAATTGATATTCCCGAGGAAGAGTTGCCAGAACTTGAAAAGAAAAAAATAAAGCAGGCGATAATTACAGACTTTATCTTGTCCGTTGAGATTGTCATTATCGCATTGAGTACGGTAGTGAATGAGTCTTTGACCATTCAGATAGTAACGGTTTCGGTAGTGGCGTTATTGGCGACTGTCGGAGTCTACGGTATTGTAGCGTTGATCGTTCGTATGGATGATTACGGTTACAGGCTCATTAATATGAATGAGGAGCATAACAGTTTTTCCGATCAGGTTGGAAGAGTTTTGGTAAATGCCCTTCCTAAAATTATAAAAGCGCTGTCCATTGTTGGAACTTTGGCTCTATTATTGGTTTCAGGTGGTATTTTCAACCATAATATCGAATTTTTCCACCATTTGTTCCCGGGCCTGCCTACACTGCTCAAGGATTTTATTTTTGGATTGGTAATTGGTTTTGTTGCACTTCTGTTAATGAAGTTGGTCAAAAAACTATTTAAGCGTAAATAATCAGTAAGCTTTTTCATGAACCCCGCCGAGGATTACATCATCAACCAAGAAGAACCTTTTAAAAGCATACTGCTGCAACTACAGGTTTTGGTGGAGACCTCGGTTCCCCACTTGGAACTGAAATATAAATACCGACTGCCATTCTATTACCTGAACGGAAAACCTTTTTGCTATTTCAACGTTTCCCGAAAAAAGGGGTACGTGGATGTTGGCTTTTGGAGTTCGGCACACCTCAGTGTTCATTTGGATAAAATGATAACCGAGGGCAGAAAGGTCATGCGTTCGCTCCGTTACCATACCTTGGATGATATTGATGCCGAAGTTTTTGTGGCTGTCATCAAAGATGCAGAATCCGTTAACCATAAGGGATTTTGGAAATAATCAACCTTTGGTTGGAGCAAGTTCTGACCTTTTTGTCTTTAGTTTAAAGAAAGCAATCCAAAGCGATACAATGCCCAAAATCAACCAGAGCAAATCCACTAAAAGGATGTGCTGATACCCATTTTGATACGCTGCCAATACCCAATTGCCCGTAGCAATTCCATTTGCAACCGGAACCGACAATCCTAAAATACCGCCAGAAATCAATGTCCATTTATTGGTAAAGGCAATATCCTTTTTAAGGATAAAGAATATGGTAGCCACCAACCAAATCGAAAAATACGTCTGGTAGAGAAAGCCCATGTTTACGGTTGGTGCAAACTTTACAATTATAAATTCCAAAGCTGTTACAGGAAGCATGCTCAAGCAAATGGACATATAAATATTGGCTACTTTTTGGTTGAACTTTCGGCGTTTTTCCGGAATGTTTTTTTTGTCCCTGGCCACAAGCCAGATCATAATCCCAGATATAATCACAAAACAGGAAACCAATCCGAGGATAAAGGAGATCACGCGTAACCCATAGCCGCCGTAATCGCCAAAATGAAGACGGAACATCATGTTTTTTACACCATCCAAATAGGAAGTTGGGGCAATCGGTACTTTTTCCTTTGCTATGGAATCATCGGCAATTTTGTAGATACGGTAGCCCAAACCATTAAGTTTGGTGTCGTAGCCCAGATAACCACTAATGGCGGCGTGCATGTTTTGGTCGCCGTAGTTGAAAATGTGCGTCTCCGTAACCCTGAAATCGCCCCATTCTTCTTTCATTTCCTGAACATATTGGTCCAAGTTGATATTGTTTTCCAATTTTTGATTCTGGAATTCGTATACGGGATGGTTGTACTCCAAATCTTCGTACAATTGGTTTTGATCACCATCATACAATCCCATAACCATGGGAAGCACCAAAATACCTTTCAGTAAAAAGAAAGCTCCCGTTACGGCATACACAAACTGAAATGGAAATCCAATCACACCAAGGGCGGTATGGGCATCTGTCCACATGGTTTTGAGTTTGGCCCATGGCCTAAAGGTGTAAAAGTTAGAAACGATTTTGTTCCAATGTACCAAGATTCCAGTGATGATCGCAAAAAGGAAAAAGAAGGCCACAAACCCCGCCAAAGTCCTGCCGTAAGGGTAGGGGATTTGATCTAAAAAGTGGAGGCGGTACAAGAATTCCCCCAAATGATAATTGCTTGCATAATCGGCCGTTTTGGTTTTGGATTCCGGGTCCAAATAGAAAAATATAGGTGCTTTGTCCTCCTCAGAAGCCAATGAATCTTTCGAAGCCCCCAAGTTGACAGAAATGCTTCTTTCGTTGTAGTAATGTCTTAGTTCCACATCACGGCCGTATAAATTGTACTCTTTGGAAAGGTCGTTGAGACGACCATCCACACTACCTGGCAAGGCATCTTCTTGACTAACGAAATGTCCACGTTGCCAATTTGCGATTTCATCCCTAAAAAAAGAGAAAGACCCTGTGAAGAAAATAACGTAGAGTGCTACACTGATCACAATACCACTTACGGTATGTGTATGGAACAAAATATTGTAAATGCGGTTTCCCATAGTTTAAACAAGTGGGTTGTTTTGGTTTCCAAAATAAAATATGACAAAGAGCGATAGGCTGACCAAAAGGTAAATGCCCCAGACTTTCCAGCCGTTTTTGCCCAAAAAGGCAACTACCATTAAAATGGCCCATAGGATAAATGCTGAAAAAGTACTGGTAATGATCACTGCTACATGATTGAACCAACTGGCCAAGGCCATGTGAAACAATACGGCCACAAGAAGACCGCCAAAAATGGCAGCGGTAATTTTAGCAAATCGTTGCGAGGGTGATGGGTTCAAATATTTTTTATTGGCTGGCATAGATTAAAACAAAAAGGTTTCAAAAAGGATGAAGCACAAAAAAAGAATGCCTAAAAAGCGGTAGTTCAATAATCTTAATGGAGCAAGAAGAATCACTAAACTGGCAACTGTCATCAAAAGGATAAAAAAACTGAACGTCCCCGAACCAAGGCCCCAGTAGTAGCAGCTAAGCCCCAATGATAAAATCATTAAGGCCAAACTGGTTAATTGAGCTATTTTTTTGTTTTTACACTTCCATTTCCCGGTGCCCAGCTCACTTACGGCGACCATCTTTTTGGAAGTACCGTAAAGCAGATAAAAGGCGATAAAAGTGAGGAATGAAATTAGGGTCACCATGGCTTATCGTTTTATACAATACGTGGCACAATGCCAAATAAATTCATAATCCTCACCATTGTAAGTGCCGGGCATTTCTTCCTTGGTAGTGGTCTCCACAATATACTGTGTGTCCCAAGGCAAGGCAAAGGAAACCTCTCCATTATCGTCGGTGCACAAGGTTTTGGACCATAGGTCGGAAACATAGACTTTAAGCTCGTTTTTGGCGATAGGCTCACCTTTGTACAATACTTGAAGTTTGATTTCCTCTCCGTCGTTTTTCAACTGCTTTACCACAATTCCGTTAGGATTGGCAGTTTTTGTATCGCCATCAGCTCCCACCTGAACCTTTGCAGTGGAATGATAATGTGTCTTGAAAATTCCAAAGTCATATTGGGTATAATCGATCACATCGATTTCATTGTTGTTCAAAGCGATGGTATACACACCTTTTTGAGATGGTGTAAAGCTTGCCAAATAATGGTCTTCCTTGGCTTTTTTACCTAACTCGGTCTTTGTGCCATCTGGAGCAATTACCCAAAGGGTAAACTTGGAAACCAATGGAAAAGCTTCGCCCTCCACTTTTTCAATTACACCATAGGTGTATTCTCCATAATGCACACGAACTTCCTGTGTTTGGCCCAAGGCCCCTGTACCGTTGGTCTCGATCCAAAGATAGTGAGCTGAGGCCGACAGTACGGGCAGGGTAATGAGCAATAATGTTGCTATGAATTTTTTCATTTTGTCGTCTTAGAATTTATAAGTGAAATTGGCAGAAAGACTTCTCAAGTTCTGAGGGCTGATGGTTGACCAGCCTTTGTAGTAGTCCTTGTTGGCAATATTGTCCAACTTCAACGTGATTCTGAAGTCTCTGGCATCGTAAAAAGCAGATGCATTAAGAATGGTGTACTCGTCAATGGCAAATGTTCCATTGGATCTATTGAAGATTTTGTTCTCGCTGGCGTAGTTACCTCCGAATCCAAGTCCAAAGTTTTCCAAGGTACCTTGAGTAAATCTGTAGCTTGCCCAAACGTTGGCCAAGTTCATGGGGCCAGCACTCTCAGGTCTAAAACCGGTAAAGCTGTCAGCGCCTTCTACCAACTTACTGTCGTTATAGCTGTAGCCCGCAATAATGTTCAGCCCGTCAACTGGAGAGGCGATGATACTCGCTTCAAACCCCTTACTGGTCTGTTCGCCATCTTGGGTATAGAAATAGTTGTTGGCATCGGTATCGATTCGCTGTGCCATATCGCTTACGGTAATGTTGTAGTAGCTCAAGGTGGCAGAAAGCTTGTCGTTGAACAGGTTCAATTTTGTACCTACTTCGAACTGGTTGGCGTGCTCAGGGTTCAAAGCTCTCACGGAAGTGTTTCCATTGGATAGTTCGGTCACTGGAGCGACATTACTGAATCCGTTCATGTAATTGGCAAACACGGATACTTTGTTCAAAATGGGTTGGTACACCAAACCAAATTTTGGTGAAAATGCGGTCTGATTGTATCCGTCGTTAGAAAAACGGTCCACACGCAAACTTGCCATAGCTGACAATTCCGGTAATAGATTAATCACGTTGGAGGCATAGGCACTGAAAATTTCTTGCTCAGCCTCACTGAATTGTGCTCCTGGATTGGCCAAGGTGGCAATTCCTGCATCCGCTCCAGCTTGTGTCAAAACACCGGAGTCGTACAAACCGGTTCCCATTGGGGTTCCAAAGTAATCGTGTAGGGCAGGGGCAACAGCTTGGAACTCATTGGGGTTTTGACCTACATAAATAAAGCCTTGGTTTCCGTAGCCCGTGCTATTGTTAATGGTTCTGGTTTTAAGGTAATCCAATCCAATTACTAAGCGATTGCGCATGGTTCCAATATTAAAATCTCCGATAAAATTTTGTTGTATATCGGTTCCCAAGGTCTCGGAGTTTTGGTTGCTGGTGTAGCGGGCCAATATAATTCCGTCTTCAAGTGGAGCACCAGAAAGACCTTCTACCGTTGAGCTTACTTCGTACAGGTAGGAATAGTAGCCATCAGACTTTGCATTAGATCTAGATATTACGGTCTGTGAAGTCCAAGAATCGCTCAAAATGTAGTTCATCTGACCTTGAAGGCTGTAGGTTGGAGTGTCTATATACAAATCGTTACTGGTGTACGAACGTTTGAAATCGTAACCCAATTCATCCAAATTGGTCACACGAAGTGGCGAACCTCTATCTAGGAAGAGCATCGTTTGGTTAGTGCTTCTGCCGTTATAAAATTCGGTGTTGATGTTAAAAGAAAGTCTATCACTTGCCTGGAACGCCAATGAAGGTGCGAAGAAGAAGGATTTTCTAAATCCAGCATCTTGATAGCTATTTTGCGTGTGATAGGCGGTATTCACTCTAAGTGCAATATTGTTCTGGTTGCCCAAAGTAGTATTGACATCGGCGCTAACTCGGTTCAATCCATAACTTCCAGAAGTGTAGGAGATGTTTCCTCCGAATCCGTAGTATGGTTTTTTGGTATTGATGTTGATCAAACCACCGTAGGAAATTAAACTACTGCCATATAGCGTTCCCGATGGGCCTTTGATCACTTCGATGGATTCAATATTTGCTGGGTCTGGACTACCATTGGTCAAGCCGGGCAAGCCGTTTATCATTGTGGGTTGAACAGCAAATCCACGAAGGGAGAAATAACCTGCTCCGTCGTTTCCTCTACCTGTGGACTCCCATAGTTTATCGATTCCAGGGGCATTTTTAAGGGCGTCATCAAAATTGGTGATTACCTGGTCCTGCAACAACTCGGTGGAAATGGAATTGTAAACCTGTGGGTTTTCAATGTCCTTTAATGGCATTTTGGACACGTAAACACTTGCTTTGCGAGCAAATTTGTTCACTTGGTTTCCTTCCACCACAACTTCATTAAGTTGTTCTTGACGCTCTACCAAAGATATAACCGGTACATTAGTGGTCTGATTGGCATAAATGGTTACGGTTTTATTCTGAGTTCCAAAACCTACCATTGAAAAAGTCAACGTATAGGAGCCAGGGGCAAGGTCGGATATTTCATAGTCCCCTGAATAATTTGTGTTTGTGCCTAAACTGGTATTGGAAACTGCAATATTAACATTGGCCAAAGGGTTGTTTCTTTGGTCTGTTACTTTTCCTGAGATGTTTCCTGATTGCGCTTGTGCTAAGGAATAAAAAGCCAAGCTCAGCATGAGTAGTATATGTTTCATTTTATTATTTTAAATTAGTCTAAATAAAGATTTTGACAAATGTATAGGCCAATGGTTGTTTATCCAAAATATATTTAGACTAATTATAAATAATGATTTCAGGTATAATCCATCTACTTGTTAAACAGAGTGTTGTAAAGTAAATTTTAACAGTTTTATGCTGCTTAAAGAGAATTGATTGTGTTTCGGATAGCGGTTAAATCGGTAAGTAGTTTTTCCAATAAACTTAAATCCAACATGTTGGCACCATCACTTTTGGCATTGGCTGGATCAAAATGAGTCTCCATAAAAAGTCCGTCCACACCTGCTGCAATTCCTGCACGAGCCATTGTTCCAATCAAAGCAGGTCTACCGCCCGTAACCCCTGATAACTGATTTGGCTGTTGAAGCGAATGGGTAACATCGAGTATCACGGGAGCGTATTGTTTCATTGTGGGAACGCCACGAAAATCCACTATCATATCCTGATACCCGAACATAGTTCCACGGTCCGTGATCCATACTTGCTCATTTCCAGTATCGGTAACTTTGGTAACTGCATGTTTCATGCTTTCAGGGCTCATAAACTGCCCTTTCTTCAGGTTAACGACTTTTCCTGTTTCAGCAGCAGCAACGACCAAGTCGGTCTGTCTCACCAAAAAAGCAGGAATTTGAAGCACATCCACATACTCCGCTGCCATGGCGGCATCAGAAATTTCGTGGATATCGGTAACTGTTGGAACTTTAAAAGTTTCAGAGACTTTTCTCAAAATTTTCAGGGCTTTTTCATCACCAATCCCAGTAAAGGAATCAATACGGCTACGGTTGGCTTTTTTAAAACTTCCTTTAAAAACATAAGGAATGTTCAGCTTGTCCGTAATGGCAACGACCTTTTCCGCAATTCGCATGGCCATATCCTCGCCCTCTATGGCGCAAGGTCCTGCCAACAAGAAAAAGTTATCGCTGTCCGTATGTTTTATCTGTGGAATTTTAGTGATGTCCATTTCTTAAAGTTTGCACAAATATAGTATTAAACGATGGTATCCTTTTTAGATTTATCTAGATAAACCATCAACTATGAAATACAGAATAATTTTGTTGACCCTTTGTTTGATTCCGTTGATTTCGGATGCTCAATGGCAAGAACGGGGAGGTACCTTTGATTTGGCTCATTTGGAGCGCCACCAGTTTAAATTGAATTTATTGAGCCCAGGACTTTCCTATGAACTGGGGATATTTAAAAACCAAAGTGTTTCCATTGATCTAGGTTTGGCCACTGCAACCTACGAGGAGGGTTATGTGTTTGGATTGGCAACCAACAACCGTTATAGATATTACCATAATTTCAATAGAAGGGATAGGTTGGGAAAGAACACTTCCGGTAATTCGGGAAACTATATCGCCGCGGCACAAGCTATCTTCTTTTCGCAGTTACGGATTTCCACAAATGTTGAAGGTCCGGATGATTTTAATTTGGGATTTTATGGCATGGTCTACGGTATTCAGCGGACCTACGAAAAAGGCTTCAACTTTAATTTGGAAGTTGGTGCAGGATATTATCGAGGAGATGGTGTCCCCAACGGATATGGGCCGTTGATCAACTTTACATTTGGCTGGGTGGCTACTAAAAGAAAGAAGAAAGACCCATACTTGGATTAAATAAACGTATCAAAACATACTATTTTGTCGAAGTTAGGGTTATAATACTACCAAATTAACCTACAATGCGTCGCTTACTACTTTTGGCATTCCTGTCAGCAGGTCATTTTATGCATGCCCAATATGGGACAAACTGCGAGGTTCGTCAGTTAAAGCTTAATGTTTTCAACCCTGGAATCGAATACGAAATGGCCCTTGGTGTAAACAGTACCTTGGATATTCGAGTGGCCTATCAAGCAGCTTTGGAGCCTGCGAGTACGCAACCCTTGGAGGATTTCGATTTTTTTCCAGCCATTACCGTTCAAAACCGTTATTATCATAACCTAAATAGTAGGGAGAGGCGCAGAAGGTCTATCTATGGGAATTCGGGCAATTATTTTGCGCCTACAGCGGCAGTTTTTTCGCCGGGAAGTCGTGTTGTAGAGGGTGTGTTAGTAGATGGAATTCACGGTTACGGTGGACTGGTTTACGGGATTCAGCGCAGCTTTGATTCAGGTTTTAGCTTCTCCATCGACGCGGGTGCTGGCTATTATGTAGGGCCCTTTAAAGGCACTATTCAACCCGTGGTCAACCTCAGTATTGGATGGATTATCAGCGAAAAGCGTTGGTGTGTAGGTCTGTAGATTTGGAACTTCCACTAAATCAATAAGATAAAAATAACATTTAGGTGTGCAAACAAGAAAAAAATAGCAGTATCTTTGCGGGCTTAAAATTTAGGTTATGTCCAAAATTAAAAACATTGCAATTATTGCACACGTAGACCACGGGAAGACTACATTGGTCGATAAAATTATGTACCATTGCCAGTTGTTCCGAGATAATGAGAACAAAGGCGACCTGATATTGGACAACAACGACCTGGAAAGGGAGCGTGGAATCACTATCGTTTCCAAAAACGTTTCCGTTGTTTACAAAGACACTAAAATTAATATTATAGATACCCCTGGTCACGCCGATTTCGGTGGTGAAGTTGAGCGTGTTTTGAATATGGCCGATGGGGTTTTGTTGCTGGTTGATGCCTTTGAAGGCCCAATGCCACAGACCCGTTTTGTGCTTCAAAAAGCCATTGACCTTGGTTTAAAACCATGTGTGGTCATCAACAAAGTGGATAAAGAGAACTGTACCCCGGAGGAAGTGCACGAAAAAGTGTTCGACCTTATGTTCGAATTGGGTGCAGAAGAATGGCAGCTGGATTTCCCAACTGTTTATGGTTCTGCAAAGAACAACTGGATGGGTGAGGATTGGAAAGAGCCTACCGAAAACATTGAGCCATTATTGGATATGGTCATTGAACATGTTCCTGAATTTAAACCCCAAGAAGGAACAACCCAGATGTTGATCACTTCATTGGATTTTTCTTCGTTTACCGGACGAATTGCTATCGGTAGATTGCAAAGAGGAAAGCTTCGTGAAGGACAGCAAGTTTCTTTGGTAAAAAGAGATGGATCCATTGTAAAAACCAGAATCAAAGAGCTTTATACTTTTGAAGGTCTTGGACGTTTAAAAGTGGAAGAAGTTGTTGCTGGAGATATTTGTGCTATCGTTGGAATGGAAGGTTTTGAAATTGGTGATACCGTTGCCGATATTGAAAGCCCAGAAAAACTAAAAACCATCGCCATTGATGAGCCGACTATGAGTATGCTTTTCACCATTAATGATAGTCCGTTTTTTGGTAAGGATGGAAAGTTTGTTACTTCCAGACACATTAAAGAACGTTTGGAAAAAGAACTGGAGAAAAACTTGGCACTTCGCGTTAAGGAAACCGATAGTGCCGATAAGTTTTTGGTTTATGGTCGAGGCGTTTTGCACCTTTCTGTTTTGATCGAGACGATGAGAAGAGAAGGTTACGAACTTCAAATTGGTCAGCCACAGGTAATCATCAGAGAGATTGATGGAGTTAAATGTGAGCCTGTTGAGCATTTGACCATTGATTTGCCCGAAGAAGTATCTGGTAAGGCAGTGGAAATGGTATCCATTCGTAAAGGAGAAATGACCAGTATGGAAGCAAGAGGTTCCAGAATGGTGTGTGAATTCATTATTCCATCTAGGGGAATCATTGGCCTTAGAAACCAGTTGTTGACCGCTACCGCTGGTGAGGCCATTATGGCGCATAGATTTTTCGAGTATCAACCCTTAAAAGGAGATATCGCTCAGCGATTGAACGGTTCTTTGGTATCTATGGAAAACGGAACTGCGATTCCTTATTCAATTGATAAACTTCAGGATAGAGGTAAATTCTTTGTTGATCCAGGAGAAGATATTTACGAAGGTCAGGTAATTGGTGAGAACTCTCGTCAAGATGATATGACGGTTAACGTAACAAAGACAAAGAAACTGTCCAACGTTCGTTCTTCAGGAGCTGATGATAAGGCCAAGATTGTGCCGGCCATCAAATTTTCTTTGGAAGAGGCTTTGGAGTATATCCAAAAAGATGAATACGTTGAGGTGACCCCAAATCACTTGAGGATTAGAAAAATCTATTTAAAAGAAGTGGACAGAAAAAGAAACAAAGTAGTATAATCAAACAGACTATGTAGTTTGGGAAAGCGAATGAGGAAAATCATCTTCATTCGCTTTTCTTTTTTTGATAAGGATTCCTTGTTTTTTTTGTGGTAATTGTCATTTTGAATGCCCCGATGATAATCGGGAGTTAGAAACTATTGTTATAGATTCTTCACTCGCTTTGCTCGCTCAGAATGACAAAGGAAGTGTTGATTCCTTTGGTCCTGAATCCTAGAATTAATGCAAATGTCCATGGTGCTGTTCCCGTAAACAGGATACGGCAGCTCCTATAATTCCAGCATGATTCATTAGTTCAGCCTTGACAACTTTTGTTTCAATATTGATATGATGGCTAAATTCCTCCCATTTTTTAGAAGTTCCACCGCCAACAATAATCAAATCTGGAGAAATGATAAGCTCTACATATTTTAAGAACTTGTTGAAGCGTTTACCCCACTTTTCAAAGCTGAGTTCTTCCCTTTCTTTTGCGGAGGCAGCGGCCCATTTTTCTATTTTCTTGTATTTTTTATAAGGAATTTGACCCAATTCAAAATTCGGAATCAAAACACCATTAAAGAATGCACCGCTTCCAAGACCGGTCCCAATGGTAATCATAACCACAAGTCCACTCTTTCCTTTTCCAACTCCATAGTTCATAGAGGCATATCCAGCAGCATCGGCATCGTTGAGTACAGTAAATTCTTGACCGGTATATTTGGTGAACAGCTCATCGATATTCACGCCTACCCAACTTTTATGAAGATTTCCTGAAGACATACAGACCCCATTTTTTACGATTGATGGGAATCCACAGCCTACAGGGCCTTTATAATTAAAGTGATCCACGATTTGGGCCACGACTTTGGCCATGTCCTTTGGTTTTTTTGATTTTGGAGTTGGAATTCGGAAACGTTCTGTCAACATTTCCCCAGTTTCGGCGTTTACGAGGGCACCTTTAATGCCCGATCCGCCTATATCAATACCAAGAATTTCCATATATAGGAAGCGAAATTAGTTTAGACAAAGTAACAAAAACTTTTGCTGATCAAGTAATTATATTGAAAATCAGTGGGCTATACGTTTTTCATGGTGATTATATTGCTTTTTGAATCACTTCAAAAACTTTACTGGCATCACATTTCAATGTTTTATGAGGATATTTCAAGATAAGGGCGTAATCATGTGTGGCCATAATAATAGTTCTCCCATTTTGATTGATATCCTGCAATACTTTCATAACCTCCACACTGGTCTGTGGGTCAAGGTTTCCTGTAGGCTCGTCTGCCAAAATTAGTTCAGGGTCGTTCAACAGTGCACGGGCAATGGCAATGCGTTGTTGCTCCCCCCCGGAAAGCTCGTGAGGAAACTTGAAACCTTTGGTTTTCATACCGACCTTGTTCAAAACTTCTTCGATTTTATTGTCCATTTTTTTCGGGTCGGTCCATCCTGTTGCTTTAAGCACAAACCTAAGGTTGTTGTTAATGTTACGATCGGGAAGCAATTTAAAATCTTGAAAAACAATGCCCAGTTTTCTGCGTAGAAATGGAATGTCTTTTTCTTTCAAGGTTTTTAAATCAAAATCCACTACCTCTCCAGCTCCTTGTTGTAAGGGTAGGTCGGCGTAAAGCGTTTTCATAAAACTACTTTTCCCGCTACCAGTTTTACCGATTACATAAACAAATTCTCCTTTTTTAACCTCAAGGTCAATATGGTTAAGGACTAAATTCTCGTTCTGGAAAACGGCTACGTCTTGTAACTTTACAATGGTCTCGGGCATAGTATTGCTTTATGGAATAAAGGTACTAAGTTCTAAAATTATTCATCAATATTGCACGACCAAATGTTACAACTTTAGGTGTTGACATACTTTGGCCTTAATTTTGACGTTATGAATAAAGTCAATCGAGAACAGCGTAGAACACTATGAATCGAAAAAACCTTCTTTGTATTCCCATTTTAATGGGAACTTTTTTTGTGCTTTCTGCACAGGAAACCAAAATATATACCCACGAAAACAAAGCCTATCAAGATGCCTTGGCGCTCTATAACAATGAGCAATACCAAGCGGCACAGCACATTTTTGAGTCTGTAAAGGCATCTACTAAAGATGGCGAGACCGAAGCCAATAGCGCATATTATGCAGCAAATGCAGCCATTCGGCTAAACCAGCGCGGGGCGGATAAAATGATGGAAGATTTTGTGGAACGATACCCAACATCGACCAAAAGAAATTCCGCTTTTTTGGATGTAGCTGATTATTATTTTGAGACAGGAAAATATCCCTATGCCTTAAAATGGTACAAAAAGGTAGATGAAAATTCGATGCATTATTCGGAAAGAGATCGCTTTAATTTTAACAACGGCTATGCCTTGTACGCATCCAAACGCCCGAAAGAGGCTGAACGTTATTTGAATAAGGTCACCACCTCTCAAAAATATGGTTCACAAGCCAAATATTATTTGGGATACATTGCCTACGAACAGGACGATTACAATTCAGCAAGTGCCCGTTTCGATCAAATCCAGGACCCTGAATTACTTGACGAAAAACTATCATACTATCAGGCAGACCTGAATTTTAAGCTGGGAAAATTTGAAGAAGCTATTGCGATGGCCAAAAAGCAATTGCCAAAAAGCAATCGTCAAGAAGTCTCGGAACTCAACAAGATTATTGGGGAAAGCTATTTCAATCTGGAACAATATGCGGAGGCTATTCCGTATTTGGAGGAATATCGTGGTAAACGTGGTAAATGGAACAATACTGATTATTATCTGCTTGGGTATAGCCACTATAAGCTGGGTGATTACCCAAAAGCTATTCAACAATTCAACAAAATTATAGGTGGAAGCAATGCGGTTTCCCAGAATGCATACTATCACTTGGCCGAATGTTATTTGAAGTTGGATAAAAAATCCGAAGCTTTGAACGCTTTTCGTAATGCTTCACAAATGGAGTTCAGCCCAGAGATCCAAAAGGATGCTTGGTTGAACTATGCTCGTTTGAGTTACGAAATTGGTAATGCCTACGAACCCGTACCTCAGGTTTTAACGACTTATCTGGAAAAATATCCAAAGGATGAGCATCAAATGGAAGTTCAGGAGCTTTTGGTGGATTCCTATATTACTTCCCGGAATTTTGAAGGAGCTATGAAGCTTTTGGAAGAGAATAAAAACTACGCTAGCAAAGAGACCTACCAAAAAGTGGCCTACTACCGTGGTGTTGAACTTTTTATTGATGGTGATTACGAAGGGGCTTGGGAAAGATTCGATAAATCCCTGAAAAGTGCAGATAACGCAAACTTTGAAGCACGTGCACTCTACTGGAAAGCAGAATCAGCCTATCGACTGAACCGTTTTGAGGAAGCCTTGGTCGATTTTGTTAAGTTCCAGAACTCGCCAGTAGCAAAGTCGCTTTCGGAATATGACCAGTTGGATTACAATTTGGGATACTCTTATTTCAAACTAAAGGATTATAACAACGCCATATCCTATTTTCAAAATGTGGTGGCTTCAAATGCTATTGATGACCAAAGAAAGAATGATGGTTACTTGCGTTTGGGCGATAGCTATTTTGTGAACAGCAAGTATCAATTGGCGAAGAAGGCCTATAATACTTCATCAAAGATGAATGGACCCGAGCGGGATTATGCTGCCTTCCAAAAAACACTTTGCGAGGGCTTCTTGGGCAATAATTCAGCAAAGATTGATGGTCTCAACGAGTTTTTGACCATGTACCCAAGTTCATCATTACGAGATGATGCCTTATTTGAATTGGGGAACTCCTATATCAAAAACAATCAAGAAAGTTTAGGACTGCAAACCTACGATCGTATTGTTGACGAATTCTCCCGTAGCAAATTTGCTCCAAGAGGATTATTGCGTTCCGGATTGGTGTATTACAATTCCAGTCGTAACGATCAAGCGTTGGAAAAGCTAAAAGAGGTGGTTCAAAAATATCCCAATACGCAAGAGGCCAAGCAAGCGGTGGCCACGGCCAAATTGGTTTATGTGGACGAAGGTCGGGTAAGCGAATATGCAGCTTGGGCCAGAAACTTGGATTTTGTGGAGGTCACCGATACCGAGTTGGACAATGCCAGTTTTGAATCTGCCGAAAGAAAACAGATTGAAGGTAAAATTCCAGCAGCCATTCGCGGGTACGAAGATTATCTAAAAGATTTCCCGAACGGATTGCACGCCCAAAATGTCAATTTTGCTTTGGCACAGCTCTATTTTGCGAACGGAGAAAAAGATAATGCCCTACCAAAGTATAAGGCTGTCGCAGATAGCGGGAATGGTGAATATACCGAACAAGCACTGACCCGTGTTTGCCAAATCTACGTGGAAAAACAAGACTACAACAGTGCTATTCCATATTTGAAAAGATTGGAGAGTACCGCGGATATTTCCGAGAACAAAACCTTTGCACAATCCAATTTGATGAAAGGTTTTTATGGACAGAAGGACTATTCCCAAACTATTGATTATGCCGAAAAGGTGTTGAACGCTCCAAAAATTGATGATCGCATCAAAAGTGATGCGCAGATCATGATAGCGCGTTCCTCTATTGCCACCAATAATGAAAGTTTGGCAAAAACAGCCTATCAAGATGTAAGGGAAATTGCTTCAGGAGAACTTGCTGCCGAAGCGTGGTACTACGATGCTTATTTTAAAAATAAGGAACAGGCTTTTGAAGCATCCAACGAGTCCGTTCAAAAATTGGCCAAGGATTATGCAGCTTACAAGGAATGGGCCGGAAAGGGCTTGGTGATCATGTCCAAGAACTTTTACAATTTAGGAGATGCTTTTCAGGCCACCTATATTTTGGAAAGCGTCATCTCAAATTTTTCTGAATTTGAGGATATCGTTGCGGAAGCAGAAAGTGAGCTAGCCACTATCAAAGCCAAAGAAGCCGAGAGTAATTCATCCGTAGACCCCAACGAAAACTAAACGAGACATAAGATGCAAAAGAGAACCTATATACTTTCATTACTTTTTTTGAGCCTTTGCGGAGCTGTTATCGCCCAAGAAGAGGATAACATTGGTACGGAAACGGTAACGGTGGTAAAACCGTATTCCCCTACCGTTTCGGATGCCTTTAAGATTAAATCTTCGCCCAGTTTGAACGATTCCATCGTGCTTCAGAAAAAGAAAATCAATTACAGCATATTTTCCGTGCCCGTGGCATCGACTTTTACCCCTGCAAAGGGTAAAGCTTCGGGAGTGGAGAAAACACCACCGCCCACCTTGTACAATTCCTATACATCGGTTGGTTTGGGCAACTACAATAATGCGTTGGTGGATTTTTATACGAGCCGAGAATTTAATAGGGGAGAAGATTTGTTGGATTTTGGACTTACCCACAATTCTTCCCGTGGAGATTTGGATTCCACACCTCTGGATACAGATTTCTACAATACCGAGTTGAACGCCTCTTATGCCAAAAAGGATCGGTATATGGATTGGGGCGCCGCCATAGGATTACAGCATCAACTTTACAATTGGTATGGGATCCAGAGTGAATTGTTTACGGGAGACGAAATCAATGCAATGGATGAGACGCAAAATTATTTCAATGCAGAGGCCAAGGCGCATTTCAATATGGAAGATTCCTATTTTAAAAGTGGGAACATATTGCTGAGACGTTTTTGGGATGCCACGGAATCTACCGAGAATCGAGCGGTAATCAATCCGACTTTTGAACTTCCCATTACCGAGGAATTGATAACTATAGGAGTAAAGATCGATTATGTAGGAGGTAATTTTAAGAATAGCACCATTACAGAATCGGTAAACGACGGCGAGAAAAATTATAGCCTTTTACAGGCAGGGGTAACCCCAAGTCTTTTGATTTTACGTGATGACCTGACCATTAACTTGGGAGCCAACTTTGTTTATGGGTTGGATATGGAAAACAGCGAGAACAACTTTTATATTTATCCCGCTATAACGGCTTCGTACCGTGTTATGGACGACAATGTGATTGCCTACGGAGGAATAGAAGGGGAATTGAAGCAGAACTCCTATCACGATTTTGTGGATGAAAACCCTTATGTGTCACCAACTTTGGATATTGTCCCCACCGACCAGCAATATGAAGGATATTTGGGACTAAAAGGTCAGTTGACCTCCAATGTCGGCTACAATATCAAAGGTTCCTACATGGCGGAGAACAGAAAACCTTTGTTCTTTCATAACCCAATCAACACTTTTAGGGATGACGAGAAAAGCTATTATTATGGCAATTCCTTTCAAGTTTTTTATGATGATGTAAAAACCTTGGGCGTATTCGGCGAAATCAATGTGGATATCAACCGTAACTTTTCACTGGGCGTAAACGGAGAATTTTATGATTACGACACTGAAACGGATAATCCCGCTTGGAACTTACCTTCCATTAAAGGTTCTGTGTTCATGGACTATCAAATCACTGATCATTGGTATATGGGAGCCAACTTGTTCTATGTGGGAGAACGGGATGATCTGTTGTCCCAAATCAATCCTCTTGATTCGGAACTACAATTCCAACAAGTTACCTTGGACGGCTTTTTTGATGCCAATGCGCATGTGGGTTATAGGTTCAACGAACAACTCTCCATTTTTGTAAAAGCATCCAACATTGCCAACAACAATTACCAGCGTTGGGCCAATTTTAGGGTGCAAGGATTCCAAGCTTTGGCGGGCGTATCTTATAAGTTTGACTTCTAACCTGTAGGAGAATACGCAATAAATTGTTAAAAATACCGTTCATTACTTTCTGTCAATTCATTGATTTACTGATGATTGTCAGTTCCAAATTAATTGGAAGACATGAAAGTAAGATTTCAGTACATATTATTTTTGCTGATTGTTTCTTCGGGTTTTAGCCAGAATTTGGTACAAAATGGTGGCTTTGAGGATTTTGTTTCCTGCCCGGTTAAAATGAGCAATCTAAATAGAGATGCAGCGTATTGGAGTGCCCCCACCTTGGGTACAACCGATTATTTTAATGAATGCAGCCGGACCAAGCTGGGTGTCCCCATGAATTTTAAGGGCAAGCAAGAACCTTACGAAGGTGCAGCTTATGCCGGACTTTACCTCTTCGCACCTCGTGATTACCGTGAGTACATTCAAGTACCGTTAAAAGAAACTTTGGTAAAGGGAAGCCGATACCGATTGACTTTATTTTTGAGTCTTTCAGAGAAATCGGATGGCGCCGTGATGGATATGGGGGCTGTTTTCGCGGAGAAACCACTTTCTGTGCATACCAAGCGCGAACTTTCACAAAATCAACTTTATACCGCCTCTGCCCAAACATCACATATCAAACAATTTCCAGTTTCTGGGTATTATCAGGATAAGCAAAATTGGATGGAATTGAGTTTTGACATTATGTCCAAAGGTTTTGAAAATTACCTCATTCTTGGAAATTTCAAAAGCAATTCAGGTACTAATTACTTGAAGACTATAAAGTCTTCAAAAAGGGAGGAAGGTTATTCCTATTACTATTTGGATGATATTTCTTTGACCTATCTGGGCCCCGAATACAAAACTGATGAAGTTTATGTGCTGGACCACGTCAATTTTAATTTTGATCGTTTTGACCTTCAGCCCAAAGCGGAGCAAAGTCTTCGCGATGTTTATGAGCACCTCAAGAAAAACCCCAACCTAAAGGTTACCATTAATGGGCATACCGATGATTTGGGTTCCGATGAATACAACGATGTGCTTTCTCGCGAAAGAGCTAGTTCTGTGGCGCAGTATTTAATCAATTTGGGATTGGATAAAAACAGGATCACATCCAAAGGTTTCGGAGATAGCGAACCGTTGGATACCACACCAACCGAAGAGGCCCGAAGAAAGAATCGCAGAGTGGAATTTGTGATGACGAAGTTTGAGGACGAAAACCCGTAAATTGTCCACGCTTTTTCTATTTTTGATGGAAACCAACAGAAATGAAAAGGATTCTTTTAATTGCTACTGCCTTTCTGATTTTTTCTTGCAAAACCAAAGAAGAGGTAGACCTTATTGTTACCAATGCCGATATCTACACCGTGGATGAAAATTTCTCCAATGCATCCAGCTTTGCCATAAAAGATGGAAAGTTTGTTGCTGTTGGTGTTGCTGAAGAAATTTTAGAAAAATACAATGCCAAAGAACTTTTGGATGCCGAGGGCAAAACAATTGTTCCTGGTTTGATCGACGCCCATTGCCATTTTTATGGTTTGGGTCAAAATCAGCAAGTGGTAGATTTGGTTGGAACCTCAAGCTATGACGAAATATTGGAAAAGGTAGTTGCCTTTCACAAGGAGCGCCCATCCAATTTTGTAATGGGTAGGGGATGGGATCAAAACGATTGGGAAGTAAAGGAATTCCCGACCAAAGAGAAATTGGATGAATTGTTTCCAGATACGCCTGTTGCTTTGCGTAGAATTGATGGACATGCCCTTTTGGTCAATCAAAAAGCTTTGGATTTGGCTGGAATTACGGTAGATACTGAAACCGAGGGGGGTGAAATCGTAAAGAAAAACGGTAAGCTAACGGGTGTTTTAGTGGATAATCCAATGGGACTTATCGATCCTATTGTGCCTCCATTGACCAAAGAACAACAAATTCAGGCCCTGAAAGATGCTGAAAGGATTTCTTTGGGTTATGGATTGACTACTGTGAACGATGCTGGTTTGGACAGGGAAATCATAGAATTGATAGATAGTTTGCAACAAGCGGGTGAAATATCCATCAGGTTATATGCAATGGTATCCAACTATCCCGAGAATTTGGATTACTTTTTGGATAAGGGAATCATCAAAACCGATGGGTTGAATGTTCGTTCGGTAAAAGTTTATGGAGATGGTGCTTTGGGTTCAAGAGGGGCTGCTTTGCGAGAGCCTTATTCTGATAAGCCTGGACATTTTGGTGCCATGGTAACTCCTGTGGATCAAATTGAAGCCTTAGCACAGCGAATTGCCGCGACCGACTACCAGATGAACACCCATGCCATTGGTGATTCTGCCAACATAGTTGTCCTCAGGGCATATGAAAAAGCTTTGGAAGGTAAAACGGACCGTAGATGGAAAGTGGAGCACGCACAGGTAATCTCGCAATCAGATTTTGATTATTTTGAAAATGGTATTATCCCATCTGTTCAGCCTACCCATGCCACAAGTGATATGTATTGGGCAGAAGATAGGTTGGGCCCTGAACGTGTCAAGGGGGCCTATGCTTTTAAGGATTTATTGGATAAAGCGGGATTGGTGGCTTTGGGAACCGATTTCCCTGTGGAGCAAGTAAATCCATTCTTGACCTTTTATGCCGCAGTGGCCCGTCAGGATGTGGAGCAATATCCCGAAGGAGGTTTTCAGATGGAGAATGCCTTGAGCCGGGAAGAAACATTGAAGGGTATGACCATTTGGGCGGCCTATTCCAATTTTGAGGAGGATGAGAAAGGAAGTATTGAACCCGGCAAGTTTGCTGACTTTGTGATTTTGAGCGATGATATTATGACGATTCCATCAGAAGAAATCCCCAATGTAACTGCCGAGCACGTTTTCTTGGGAGGTGTTCAGAAGAAATAATAGGATATTGTCATTCTGAACATCTGCTTACCGAACGGGTAGGAAGTGAAGAATCTATTTTAATCTTTGTTTCTTAAAACTATAAACAATAAAAAAGCCCCATTTTGGGGCTTTTATACAGTAAAAACTGAATTTCTCTAGTAGCTGATAGGCAAGGTAACTCTTGTAGTTCCCCAACCCATTACCATATTTCCATCATCATCAAAAGCAATGGCAAATGCTTCCAATTCTTCGTTGTCGGTAGAAGTAGTGGCAGTAGCACGAACTACATCACCATCGCTGTTATACGAATAAGCGCCCCATTGGTGCAAGTTGCTGTTCAGAATAACCGTCCATTCATCTTCACCAGGAATGGTAAACAAAGAATAAGAACCGGCTTTAATGGTTTTTCCACCAACTTTGGCGTCCTTGTAAAATGTAATTTCTGTTGCTTCGTTCGCACCAGTTCTCCAAACTTTTCCTACCGGAGCAAGTTCCGCCAAGCTACGTCCTTTTAATTGTGGACGGCTATAAATAACGCGGGCAGCTTTGGCAGTTTCCTTAGAACTTGCTGGATAATAAGCAATGTCCGCTGGACTTTTGTCGAGTCCGCTAAACTTCTGTGCCGTGGCATCAGTAGTAAAAACCAAACTAGTACAAAGCACTAAAAGTAGTAATGTTAATTTCTTCATGATTGTGATTTAAGTTCCTTGTAAAACTATTTAATTAAATGTTGTTCAAATATACAGACGAGAAAATTAAGCAACCTTACAAAACGTTCGGATTAAAAGTTAAAAAGGAAGTATAAATTACAAATATGTATTTATTTATTATTAAAAGTTAATAAATGTTATTTATAATTAAATAAGACTTTTATTTTATAATAATAAACTTGACTTTTGTTTTAAAATTGTTATTAAATATTTTATTATGTGTGGTATTGTTTGCGCATTTGATGTAAAAGAAAGTACGGAAGTACTTAGGCCCCAATTGTTGGAGATGTCGAAGAAAGTAAGGCACCGCGGGCCGGATTGGAGTGGTATTTACTCCAATGATAAAGCCATTTTGGCTCACGAAAGATTGGCCATTGTGGATCCTGCTTCAGGAAAACAACCATTGTTGAGTGCGGATGGTAAATTGATTTTGGCTGCCAATGGCGAGATATATAACCATCAGCAGTTAAGAAAGCAGTTTGATGGGAAATATGATTTCCAAACGCAATCTGACTGTGAAGTGATTTTAGCCCTATATAAAGAGAAAGGACCTGATTTTGTGGATGAAATGAACGGTATTTTCGGTTTTACCATTTATGATTCGGAGAAAGATGAATATTTCATTGCTCGTGACCATATGGGTATTATTCCATTGTACATAGGTTGGGATAAAAACGGAACCTTTTATGTAGCTTCAGAGTTGAAGGCCTTGGAGGGTACTTGTTCAAAAATCCAATTGTTTCCTCCTGGGCACTATATGCACAGTTCTGATGGTGAGTTTGTGAAATGGTACAAACGTGACTGGATGGAGTATGATGCTGTAAAGGAAAACGAAACCAGTATCCAAAAAATTAAGGATGCTTTGGAAGCTGCCGTGCACCGTCAGTTAATGTCCGATGTACCTTATGGGGTGTTGCTTTCTGGAGGATTGGATTCTTCCGTGACATCGGCCATTGCCAAAAAATATTCTCAAAAACGAGTGGAATCCGGTGATACCGCCGATGCTTGGTGGCCGCAATTGCACTCTTTTTCTGTAGGATTGGAAGGTTCGCCCGACTTGGCTGCTGCCCAAAAGGTGGCAGATTATATTGGTACGGTGCACCACGAGATAAAATTTACCATTCAAGAAGGTTTGGATGCCATCAAGGATGTCATCTACAACTTGGAAACCTACGATATTACTACTATTCGAGCCTCCACACCCATGTATTTAATGGCCAGGGTAATCAAATCCATGGGAATTAAGATGGTTCTTTCTGGTGAGGGGGCCGATGAATTATTTGGAGGATACCTGTATTTCCATAAGGCGCCAAGCCCAAAGGATTTTCATGAGGAGACCGTAAGAAAGCTGGACAAACTTCATATGTACGATTGTTTGAGAGCCAATAAGTCTTTAGCTGCATGGGGTATTGAAGGGCGAGTTCCTTTCTTGGACAAAGAATTTATGGATGTAGCCATGAGTATAAACCCAAAAGATAAAATGATCAACGGCGAGCGTATGGAGAAATGGGTCGTGCGTAAGGCTTTCGAGGATTATTTACCGGAAAGTGTAGCTTGGAGACAGAAAGAACAATTTTCGGATGGTGTGGGATACAGCTGGATAGATACTTTGAAAGCTATGGTAGAGGAAGAAATTAGTGATGAACAGTTGGAAAATGCCCATTTCAAGTTTCCAATACAGACACCGACATCCAAAGAAGAATATTATTATCGTTCAATTTTTGAAAGTCATTTCCCGTCGGATGCAGCCGCATTGAGTGTTCCGCAGGAGCCATCGGTAGCTTGTAGTACCAAGATAGCCTTGGAGTGGGATGAAGCTTTTAAGAATATGAACGACCCATCGGGACGAGCTGTGGCTAAGGTTCACACCGATGCGTATGTGAAATAACCCCCGTTTAAACCAACCAAACGATATGAAGCAGTAAATTCTAAGCTAGTTTCATTTTTTAATTAGTCCGAAAAGCCCCTTATCCAAGGGGCTTTTTTAGTTGTTTTAGGTAGTATGCTCGCAAGCTGTCAAAAGTGGACTGTTTTCCACAGGATTTGTTGATAACTTAGGCGGTAGGGAAGGCTCTTAGAGGCCATTTGCACGGGGTATTGATTATATTTGTAAGATTTGAAATTTTGAGGCAAATACTTAAAAATATATGAGCGAAGAAGTTAACAAGAAACAATACTCGGCAGATAGTATCCAGGCCCTTGAGGGAATGGAGCACGTACGTATGAGACCTTCCATGTATATTGGGGATGTAGGGGTCCGTGGATTGCACCATTTGGTTTACGAAGTAGTGGATAACTCCATAGATGAGGCCATGGCTGGTCATTGTGATAAGATTGATGTGATCATCAATGAGGACAACTCAATAACCACGCAAGATAATGGTAGGGGTATTCCTGTTGATTTGCACAAAAAGGAAGGAGTTTCTGCCCTTGAAGTGGTAATGACCAAAATAGGTGCTGGTGGTAAATTCGATAAGGATTCCTATAAGGTTTCCGGTGGACTTCACGGTGTAGGTGTGTCCTGTGTGAACGCTTTGTCCTCCCATTTGAAAGCAACAGTATATAGGGATGGTAAAATTTGGGAACAGGAGTATGAAAGAGGTAAGACGCTATACCCTGTAAAGAGTGTTGGTGAGAGTACGGAGACAGGTACTATTGTGACCTTCGTTCCTGACAAAACCATATTTGCCCAAACCACAGAATATAATTATGAAACCCTTTGCAATAGAATGCGCGAGCTGTCCTATTTGAACAAGGGCATTACTATAACCCTTACCGATAAACGAAACAAGGACGAAAAAGGAGAGTTTATTTCGGAGGTTTTCCACTCCGAAGAAGGTCTTAAGGAATTTATCAAGTTTTTGGATGGTACCCGAGAGCCTTTGATTCAGAATGTAATCTCCATGGAAGGGGAAAAGAATGGCATTCCTGTAGAAGTGGCTATGGTCTATAATACAGGCTATACGGAGAACCTTCATTCCTATGTGAACAATATTAATACCCATGAAGGGGGTACGCACCTTTCAGGATTTAGAAGGGGACTTACTTCTACTCTAAAGAAATATGCCGACAATTCGGGTATGTTGGACAAGTTGAAATTCGAGATATCAGGAGATGATTTTCGAGAAGGACTTACTGCCATCGTTTCCGTAAAAGTTGCCGAGCCGCAATTCGAAGGTCAGACTAAAACCAAACTGGGTAACCGAGAGGTAACCAGTGCCGTAAGTCAGGCCGTATCCGAAATGCTGACCAATTATTTGGAGGAAAATCCAGATGATGCCAAGCAAATTGTGGAAAAAGTGAAACTTGCTGCACAAGCAAGGCATGCCGCTGCAAAAGCTCGTGAAATGGTTCAGCGTAAGAACCCGATGAGTGTAGGTGGATTGCCAGGGAAACTTTCCGACTGTTCCGAGCAAGATCCCACAAAATGTGAGGTATTCTTGGTAGAGGGTGATTCCGCAGGTGGAACGGCCAAACAAGGTAGGGATAGAAACTTCCAAGCTATTCTTCCATTGAGGGGTAAAATCCTTAACGTGGAAAAAGCTATGCAGCACAAGGTTTTTGAAAACGAAGAAATCAAGAATATTTATACTGCTCTTGGAGTTACGATTGGAACAGAAGAAGACAGTAAGGCATTGAACTTGGATAAACTACGATACCATAAAGTAGTGATTATGTGTGATGCGGATGTTGATGGTAGTCACATTGAAACCTTGATTCTGACCTTCTTCTTCCGTTACATGCGTGAGCTGATAGAAGGCGGTCATGTATATATTGCCACACCACCACTATATTTGTTGAAAAAGGGTTCCAAAAAGAGGTATGCCTGGAATGAAAAGGAACGAGAGGCAATCAATGCAGAAATGAACGGTGGTGCAAGTGTACAACGATACAAAGGTCTTGGGGAAATGAACGCCGAGCAGCTTTGGGATACCACCATGAATCCAGAATTTAGAACATTACGTCAAGTGAATATTGATAACGCGACCGAATCTGACCGTATATTCTCCATGTTAATGGGGGATGAGGTGCCGCCACGACGTGAATTTATAGAGAAAAATGCCGTTTATGCTAACATAGATGTATAGATAATAGGCATTTCACAACAAAAACTCGCCCCTCCAAGGCGAGTTTTTTAGTTTTGGGAAAAACTTCAACATCATGAAAAGAATAATTTTAGTGCTAGCCCTAGTTTCTGTAACCTTGGGTAAAGCCCAAGACCTGAACGATATTTTTGTTTCGGGAGTTGCTGATGCCGAACGATTTGCCAATGCCTATTTGGCACCTGTATCCGAAGCATCTATTTATAGTATTTCCAATGGGTGGTACAATACTGCCGATGCTAAACCTTTAGGTGGATTCGAAATTTCCATTATTGGGAACATGACCGGGTTCAAAAATAAAGATGATAAAAAAGCCTTCCTGCTAAATCCTGCTGAGTACGAAAACTTGGATTTTGTAGATAATCCAGGTCAGGCTAGAATGGTAGCGACCGGTTTAGGTGATATTGAAGGAGTAAATGTTTTTGTTGAGGATGAAAGCGGTTTATTCCGGGAAGAATTTGAACTTCCAACTGGTTTATCCGCTGAAAACCTCAATTTTATCCCATCAGGATACCTGCAGGGTAGTGTAGGTTTGGTCAAAGGATTGGAAGTAAAAGCTCGTTTTTTGCCTAAAATCAAATTTGATGATGATGCCAAAATCGGATTGTTTGGAGCTGGATTGCAATATGACTTTACAAAGATGTTGCCAGCGGATAAAGTGTTGCCTGTTGCTATATCTGCTGTTATCGGGTATACCAACTTGAATGGTGAATATGATTTTACAGAGTCGTCCACCATTAGCGGAAGTAATCAGCGTATTGATGCATCTTTTAAAACATGGAACTTCAGTGCGGTTGTTTCCACCAGAAATATACCTGTAATCAATTTTTACGGTGGTGTTGGGTATATCACCGGTAAATCGGATATTGATTTATTGGGCACCTATGAGGCCAATGGACCTTTCTTCTCTGAAACCGTTGTGGACCCATTCTCTGTTTCCAAGAAAGCAAGTGGTGTTTCTGCCAATCTAGGTACAAAAATCAAATTGGGTTTCTTTCGGCTCAATGCAGAATATAATATCTCTGAATTTAGCACCTTCACCTTTGGTGTAAACTTCGGATTCAGATAGAAAATCAAATCAACCAACCAATAATAAAGAAGGCCCCATTTATGGGGCCTCCTATTTTCATATATGTAGTCTTCACGTCATTCCCTGGTGGCGAAGACCGAGCCATTATCCAAGGTCAATACTTCAGGTTCTTTTGCTTTTTCCAGGCTAACGGTAATATCCGTTACCTGAGGGTCACCATAAATAAGGGAATAGCTTCCATTCTCTTGGGACCATTTAAAATCGGTGTAAAAAATTAACTCGGAGTTGGAATATCTCTGGTATCTACCTAGGTAAACATCGTTGAAAATCCATTCTTCACGTGTAGTATTTGCGCTTTTTCCTTCAAGGCTGAAAGATTCAGTTTTTGCCCAGATGCCCAAAATGGGGTCGTGGTTGTCAGGTACACGAGTACAGTTGCTTATGGCGATAATGCCAACAATGGACAACAATGAAAAGAGTTTTTTCATAGGTCAAGTAGGTTAAATTGATTTTGGGACTATTAGAACGCAATTTTGTAGGAATCTATTGCATTGAAAAGATAAAATATTTGCTTTGATGCTCTTAGTCTTGTGGAAGCTCGCTTTATCTCTATCATTAAAAGAACAGCAACTTTGGCGTTTTGAAAGAATTAGGCCGCTAAAACTGGTAAAATTCAGCTTTTTTCTGCCTTAAATGCATTATTTTTGATGACTAAAATTTAAATCTATACAAATGAAAGTTACCGTAGTTGGAGCAGGTGCAGTAGGAGCAAGCTGTGCTGAATACATAGCAATGAAAAATTTTGCGGCAGAAGTTGTTTTATTGGATATCAAAGAAGGATATGCTGAAGGAAAAGCCATGGATTTGATGCAGACGGCCTCCTTGAACGGATTTGACACCAAAATTACGGGAAGTACCAGTGATTACAGCAAAACTGCAGGTAGTAATATTGCAGTGATTACCTCCGGTATACCGCGTAAACCGGGTATGACGCGTGAGGAATTGATCGGAATCAACGCTGGAATTGTTAAAACTGTGGCAACAAACCTTATTGAGCACTCCCCGGATGTAACCATTATAGTAGTGAGTAATCCAATGGATACAATGACCTATTTGGTGCATAAGGCCACTGGATTGCCAAAGAATAAAATTATCGGAATGGGCGGTGCATTGGATAGCGCCCGTTTTAAGTATAGATTGGCCCAAGCTTTGGAAGCGCCAATTTCCGATGTGGATGGTATGGTAATCGGTGGACATAGTGATAAAGGAATGGTTCCGTTAATTGGACACGCTACCAGAAATAGCGTAAAGGTTTCTGAATTCTTGTCAGATGATAAAATGAATTGGGTAGTGGAAGAAACCAAAGTAGGTGGTGCTACATTAACAGGCTTGTTGGGAACCAGTGCATGGTATGCCCCAGGAGCAGCTGTATCTGGATTGGTACAGGCGATTGCATGCGACCAAAAGAAAATGTTCCCTTGTTCCACGCTTTTGGAGGGTGAGTACGATTTGGATGATATTTGCATTGGAGTGCCCGTGATACTAGGTAAAAACGGAATTGAAAAAATCGTTGAGATTCAATTATCCGATGCCGAAAAAGCCAAAATGCAAGAAAGTGCAGCTGGAGTTAAAAAAACCAACGGACTTTTAGAGCTTTAACCCTCATCAACTATAACCAACTAAATTGTCATTTCGGACGTCGCCCATTAAGAGATTGACCATCAATTTGTGTGGAAATTTCGGGGTTTGTCTGAAATGACAATTTCATTTTAACAGCATAACCATCAACCGTAATTGCAATTACATCAATTTCTATTGTCAAATCTTATCGGAAATGATATATTTGCACGCTGTTTAAGAAAACTTCTAAAAAATTAACAATCAATGCAGAATAAAGGACTTATAAGGCTTTTCGCGATCCTTTTTGGCTTGGTGAGCATCTATCAGTTATCCTATACTTTCATCACTAACAAGTTGGAGAATGATGCTGAAGCATACGCAGTTAGCCAAATTTCGGAAGCTGAGGAAGATTATGTTGCAAAGCGTGAAGCTTTAGAGGCATCGTATTTGGATTCCATTAGTAAGAACACTGTTTTGGGCTTTACGAGCTATGAGGATGCCAAGACAAAAGAGTTGAACAAGGGATTGGACCTTAAAGGAGGTATCAATGTTACCTTGCAGATCTCCGTTAAGGACATCTTGAAAGGCTTGGCCAACAATACCAAGAACCCAGTTTTCAACAAAGCCTTGGCCGATGCGGATGAAGCATCAACAAATAGTGATGACACTTATTTGGAGCTATTCTTTGATGCCTTTGATAATATTAAAGGTGAGACCAAATTGGCATCCCCAGATATTTTTGCAAACAAGGGGCTTAGCGATGACATCAACTTTCAAATGACGGATGATGAGGTGAAGCCGATCATCAGGAGAAAAATTGATGAATCCATCGTTTCTGCATTTGAAGTACTTCGTGAACGTATCGATGGATTCGGAGTAACCCAGCCTAACATACAAAGAGAAGGAAACTCTGGAAGAATTGTAGTGGAGCTTCCAGGAGCAAAAGATATTGCACGTGCCCAAGAGTTACTATCCAGTACGGCACAATTGGAATTTTGGGAAACCTATCCACAGAGCAATCAAAGTCTTGGAAATTTTTTAGTGAACGCCAACGAGCGCCTAAAAGATATCTTGGAACCAGAAGCTAAGGAAGAAGAGGTTTCAAAACCTGAATCTGAAATTGATTCATTGCTTTCTGATGTGGCTCAAGATTCCTTGGATATGACCCAAGATGTCAATCCAATATTGGGTAAATTGATTCCTGCCAACCCAGGTAGCCACGCCATTGCACGAGCCATGGTATCTGATACAGCTGAAATTGGTGGTTATTTGAGAATGCCAGAGATAAAAAGGTTGTTGCCTAACGATATTCAATTTACCAAGTTTCTTTGGGAGAGACCTTCCAAGGATGTTGAGGTAGTTGATTTGTATGCTTTAAAATCAAACAGGGACGGCACTCCAAGAATAAGTGGAGATGTGGTTTCCGATGCACAGGATACTTTTGACCAGTTCAACAAACCTGCCGTTAGCATGACGATGAATACTCGTGGCGCCAAGGAATGGGAAGAATTGACAGGTGATGCTTACAACAATCAAACAGGTATTGCCATTGTTTTGGATAACAAGGTGTATACTGCTCCTGGCGTTTCTTCAGGACCTATTTCTGGAGGACGTTCGGAAATTACGGGTACATTTACTGTAAACGAAACCAAAGATATCGCCAACGTATTGCGTGCAGGTAAATTACCTGCCTCTGCGGAAATCATCGACTCGTTCGTAGTAGGACCATCATTGGGTCAAGAAGCCATCGATAGTGGGTTTATGTCCTTTGCAATAGCAATGCTATTTGTATTGGTATGGATGATTTTCTACTACGGTAGAGCAGGGGTATTTGCCGATATCGCCCTATTGTTCAACATTCTGTTGATTTTTGGGGTGTTGACCAGCCTAGGAGCTGTATTGACATTGCCAGGTATCGCGGGTGTTGTATTGACCATAGGTATGTCGGTGGATGCCAACGTACTTATTTTTGAAAGAATAAAAGAAGAATTGAATCGAGGAAAAGGAAAAGCTCAAGCCATTGCCGATGGTTTTGGAAATGCTTTGTCTTCCATTTTGGATGCCAACATTACCACGGGACTTACCGCGATTATCTTATTTATATTTGGATCAGGACCGATTAAAGGTTTTGCCACTACTTTGATGATTGGTATTGTTACTTCGCTGTTCACGGCCATTTTTGTAACTCGATTGATGATCAATGCATATACCAACAAGAAAGGACGTCGATTGGATTTCAGTACTGGAATTACCAAGAACCTGTTCCAAAACTTGAGCATTGATTTCTTGTCCAAGCGCAAAGTAGCTTACATCGTTTCTGGAATTTTATTAGCAGTGAGTATTTTCTCGTTAGCAACCAAAAGTCTTCAGCAAGGTGTGGATTTTGTAGGGGGGCGTTCGTATCAAATCCGATTTGAACATGCAGTAAACCCTTCGGAGATTGCCGGTGATTTGAACTCGGTATTCGGAAGTGGAACCAATGCAAAAACGTTTGGAGCTGACAATCAAATTATAATCACAACCAATTATAGGTTTGAAGAAAACGGACCAGAGGTGGATACGGAGATTTTGAACGAGATGTTCACACATCTTCAAAAATATTTCCCCGATGGCACCACTTATGATGACTTTAAGCCGGGAGGTACCGAAGAAGATCTAGGGGTGTTGAAATATCGTAAAGTAGGACCTACCATTGCAGATGATATTAAGAAGAGTGCCATTTTAGCCATTATAGGTTCACTGGCCGTTGTTTTCCTATACATCCTATTGCGATTTAGAAAATGGCAATTCTCTTTGGGTGCCGTTATTGCCGTATTCCACGATGTGATGATTGTATTGGGTATCTTCTCCTTGACCGGAACCATTATGCCTTTTAACATGGAAATCGACCAAGCCTTTATTGCAGCAATTCTCACGGTAATTGGTTACTCCCTGAACGATACGGTGGTAGTTTTTGACCGTATTCGTGAAATTACCGGTTTAAAAGGATGGGATAATGGCAAAAACATCAACTTGGCATTGAACAGTACTTTGAGCCGAACGTTGAATACCTCCCTTACCACATTGATCGTATTGTTGGCCATCTTTATTTTTGGAGGTGAAAGCTTAAGAGGATTTATGTTCGCAATGATTGTAGGTGTAGTTGTAGGTACTTATTCATCCGTATTTATAGCAACCCCTGTAATGTTCGATTCATTAAAGAAGAAAATTGCTGCTGCTACAGGAGCATAGTTTTTCGTTTTTTTATATTACACTTTATAACAAAGGCCCTCTATTTTGAGGGCCTTTGTTTTTTATAGCTATGTTTTGTTTTTTGATAATGTTTCCAGCCAGGATAATAGTTGGCTAAACAAGGTGAAGTTTTGGATTACCCTGAGCTGGCCATTAAAGCCCCATTTATCTCTTTCTTTAGGATGGTTGAGCATATAGGCCATGGTTTTGGATAAACTTTCAATATCTGTTGGGTCAGGATTAATTTGACCTGTTTTATTATGAACTACTTGAAATTTAAGTCCTGCTGCATTCGAGACCAATACAGGTTTTCTTTTCCACATGGCCTCTGTCGCCGTAAGTCCAAACCCCTCTTGAATTGAATTCTGAACAATGATACTTGATGTTCGCTGAAGTGCATTTACAATTAAGGCATTTTGCTTAGGATTGTCTAATGGCAACAATAAGATGGCAATATCATTTTGCATACTACTGTCCACTTTTTTATAGGTTTCAGTTAGTTCTTGTAGTACTTCTTTGCCTTCTGGGTCATCCGAGACAAAAGCAGGGTCGGGACCACCCATCACCAGCAGTGTCATTTCAATACGTTTGTATTCTAGACTTTTTGGATCGCCATTTTTACGGTTATCCAATTTCATTCGAATGAAAGCCTCCATCAATTCCTTAAAACCTTTGAGCCGGTCCCATCTTGAAATCTCTGTAATGATAGGACGATAAATCAAATCAAGATTTTGGCCTGCATCCAAAACATCAAAAGAACCATCTGGCATTACTTTTCTTACCAAATGTTCGTATCGATTGTACAATATGGCTTTGTGGTCGTCCAAAATTCCAGATTGATATAAAATACCGATACATTTGTGCAATTGGAGTTCACGGTTTTTATGGCTCAATGGGTCAATAGCCGGAGGAATAATGGATGTTCTATTCTTTAAAGGCTTTGGAACATAGGAGGGAAGGCTAAATACAAAATGATCATAATCGTTCGTGTAGGGTTCTAAAAACTTCCATACAGCATCGGTTACCTCTGTATCATCTTCCAGACCAATGTGGCACCTCCAAATAATGGAAACGTTCTTTTCTTTTTTGATCATTGCTGCCAAGGGCATCGGTTGTGGATCATGGACCACCACAATATCACCATCGTTGATCAATTCTAAAGCTTTTGCTAGGTTGTTGCGATTAACCTCCTCGTAAACCTTGCGGTCATCCTCCGTAAAAACTCCATTACCACTTCCGTGAATGGCATTGTGGATACGTTTGGTCAAATCAAAAAACGCATCCTTTTTAGCTTCGATCACAAGCCATTCGATGGATACCCCGAGTTCTCGCAATATCCGCATTTGGCTGGGTAGCATTTCGGCTACACCGCCACCGATAGCAGTGGAATTAATCATCCAAATGGTTCGCCCTTTTAGGGATTCAATAGGTTCTTTGGCCTGTTCCGTAAAATCCAGAACAGAAGAGTAGAGGGAGCCATACGCCTTGTAATCCACAAGTTTGGCGCCTGGCTTAACATTAATTTTTTGCATGTAAGGGAATAGTTAACGATTGAATACCCTATAAGATAGCAAAAAAACGGATGAGTTGGTTAAGTATTTGTTTATGAACTGTTTATGAAATTAATTTGATTCCTTTTGAACCTGTTTCCGATGGACGTAGCTCATAAATATATTCTGGATTTAGTTGCGGCTCTTTCCGGTGAGAAACAAAAACAATGGCCGTATCACTTTCCTTGGCGATTTTATTCACCAGAGCAACAAAAAGATTCGCGCTGGCATCATCCAAACCAGCCGTGGGCTCATCTAAAATAAGAAGAGGGGGATGTTTTACCATGGCCCTCGCTACCATTACCAATCGCTTTTCTCCAACAGTCAAATCGCGAAAGTGGTCTTCTTTTCTGTCTTTTAAGTTTAAAAGGTTCAACCATTCGTGGGCTAAGTGCTTTTCGCTGTCCGTAGGTTGCACATAAAGCCCAATGGAATCGTGGAGCCCTGAAATAATCATATTTTCCAAACTGTGATAGCCTCTGAACTTATTGGTGATTGCCGGAGTATAATATCCTATTTTTTGTTTGAGCTCCCAAACGCTTTCACCACTCCCTTTCTTTTGTCCAAAAATCGTCAGGTCTTGTCCATATCCTTTATGGCTATCTCCCGTAATCATGGATAGTAGGGTGGATTTTCCACTGCCATTGGGCCCAATTATTTGCCAAAATTCCCCTTTGCGGATAGTCCAATTGATTTGGTTTAAAACTTGACGACCATCAAAACTTACGGATACATTTTTAAAACTGACCAATTCTATGCCTTCCACTTCAACAGGAGATAATGGCAAGGGAATGGAACCATTAAAATTGAAGGTTTCAGTGTTGTTTTTGCTCCAAAAAGTATCCGGAGAATCGTACTGATGAAGACTGTCTCCATCCAGTTTAAAAAAGTTGGTGGTTACAGGCAAAATATCATCCAATCGACTGACTAGTTGAACCAGAATTTTGTTGGAAGCGATATCCAAAAGTTGTTCCTTCAATTTGGCTTGTGTGGTCACATCCAAATTGTCAAAAGGATTCACCAACACCATAAAATCGGGGTTCTGTTGTAACAAATGGTTGAGCAATGCCTTTTTTTGTTCCCCACTGCTCATGGTCTTTAAAGGTTGGTCACTTTCCTTGGTTAAAATTTTGATGTCATGGCGCTCCTCTTTATCCATGTAACGATTGATTTCTGAACGTGAGAAAAGCAGTCCGTTCAAAGGCTGCAGTTCATTCAAACCGTTAACAAGGCGATTTTTTAGCAAATTTTCAACCAGTTGCTTGGTATTGGAGTTGTTTTGGGTAAGGATGGCGAAGCTTTTGGCTGATTTCATACTTTAAAAGGAGGTATTGACCCAAAATTACGATTATCCTTGATTCACCCGAAAAATATGAACTGGATTATACTTGTAGGTCGTGGTTTTGTCCAAATACATTCCATTTTTTTCGGCCACTTTTTGAGATGGCACATTATCCACATGAATAATGGAAATCACAGATTCGGAAAAGTTATTTTCAAAGGCAAACTCCTTACATTTTTGGGCGGCTTCAAAAGCATAGCCTTTTAACCAAAACTTGGGAAGCACGGAATAGCCAATTTCCAATTCTTCTTGGTCATCCACTATTTGAACAAGCAGGCCACAAATGCCAACCAACGCTCCCGATTCTTTCGAAATGAGTGCATTCATGCCACCCAAATCGGTTTCATATCGTTCAAAAACCCTATCGAATTGTGTTCTGCAGGCTTCAACTGGATCAACGGGCGGTCCTTCCCAAAATTGGGTCGATTTTGGATTGTGGTAAAAAGGCAGCCAATCCTCAAAATCCGACTCTTCCAATTTGCGAAAGGCCAATCGTTCGGTCTCTTGATTTTCTAAGAGATATTTTGACATTTAATTCCGAGAAAATGTGATGCTGTCGCCTACTTGCAATCCCAATTGGTCCGAAAGTCCTGCATTGATTTCCAACACATATTTGGCAGGGGCATTGGAGGGAAGCGTGTTTTCATTAAACGGTTCCGCATTTTTTTGAAAACTAACAATCTTCATTCCCGTATTGATGTAGATGATATCTAAAGGGATTTCTGTATTCTTCATGTAAAAGTACTGTAAGGACTCGGAAGGCTGAATAAACAACATTCCTCTATCCTCTTTCATGGATTTTCTATACATGAGTCCTGTTTGGGTTTCATATTCCGTCTCGGCAATCTCGATATCAAAATTTGCCTTTATGGAATCCGTTTCAGTGGACATCACAGTAAGCTCTCCCTCTTTGGTAAAGGAAATAGTCTCTGTTTTAAGTGCTTGTTTAGATTCGGTTTTGCATGAAACCAAAACAATTGCAAAAACCAAAAGAATTACTTTGCCAAATTTTACCATACTGTTATAGTTCTATGGGTGCAGGTTTAACCATGAAATAGACGCCGATGAGTATCATCGGTATACTGAGCCATTGGCCTGTAGAGAGCATGCCCAGGGTATCCTCAAAACCACCTTGACTCTTTTTGTAGAACTCCACGAAGAATCGAACTACGAATAAAAGAACCATGAACAACCCAAAGAGAAAACCAGGTTTGTTCTTCCAATCGGTTTTCCAATACAAAAGATATAAAGCGATAAACACGAAAATGTAACAAATAGCTTCATACAACTGTGCCGGATGACGATATGGTATGGACTGCAAAACTTCCGTAAATTCCGGATTATGTTGAATGGCCTTGTAAGCTGCGTTTGGAGTTTGTTCCTTGGTAAGTGCCATGGCCTGATACGCTGGCATATCGTCCGAATCTCGGATAAAACGTGTAGCCAAAAAATAAGATTTGTCCACTACTTTTCCATTGATTTCAGAATTGAAGAAATTACCAAACCGGACAAAAGCGGCACCAATGGCCGATGGAACTACCAGTCTGTCCAATAACCAAAGCATTTTGATATCCTTCCATTTTCTGGTGTATAACCAAATACCGATAATTGCTGCAATGGTAGCGCCATGACTTGCCAAGCCTGTAAACCCGGTAAATTCGTAGCCGTTTATAATGCCAAATAGGGAACCGTTCGTACTTTCTCGAATAGGCAAAAGGATTTCTGCCAAATGCTCTTTGTAATAGTCCCAATCATAAAAAAAGACGTGACCCAAACGGGCTCCCAGCATAATGGAGACCACGGTATAAATGAAAAGCGAATCCAATTTTTCCATGGATTTCTTTTCGTTCAGGAAGATTTTTTTCATGATGAACCAGCCAACAATAAAGGCTGCGATCCACAGAAGATTGTAATATTTTATCTGTAAAAAACCCAGTTTAAAAAGGGTTCCTTCGGGGTTCCAATTAAATCCAAGGAAATACATTATCTAAATTTTGGGACTAATATAACGACTTTGAACGGTTGCACGGTTTTATTTAAACTTCAATTTTTATGGAACGGGGTCATATCCGCTTCCTCCCCAAGGATTACAACTTACGATACGTTTTATGGCAAGCCATCCTCCTTTGAAGAGTCCATGTTTTTTTAATGCTTCTAAGGTGTATTGGGAGCAAGTGGGGGAATAGCGACAAGTTGAAGGTAGCATTGGGGAGATAAAAAGCTGGTAAAATCTCACCAAAACAACAAATGGCGCTATCAATATTTTCTTCATGTTATCCATTCCTAAAAGAAAATACAAGGTAGCAAAAAGCCCCGACAAAGTCGGGGCCCAATTTAAACTTCTTCGGAAGTTGATTGCAGGGATTCTAAATTTTCCCGCTCATCGTCCGTGTATAGTCGTGACTTAATAACAAAACGAATTCCCATTGGTATTTCCAGACTAAAACTGGCGCCACGGCCAGTGGTTATATCCACTGTAAGTTGTGTGTGTTTCCAATATTCGAACTGATCTTTGCTCATAAAGAAATCACACCCATGGATGGTGCCCAATTTCACATCGTTTTCATTTACCATCAACTCGCCTTTTGGGAAACACATGGGCGATGAGCCATCGCAACATCCTCCGCTTTGGTGGAACATAAGTTCACCATGACGCTCTCTAAGTTGGTCAATGATTTTTTTGGCATTGTCCGAAACCAATACTCGTTTTATCAATTTTTCCATCCTAGAAAAAGCCCAATTTGTTTTTATCGTAAGAGATTAACATGTTTTTGGTCTGGGTATAATGGCTAAGCATCATTTTGTGATTTTCTCGTCCGATACCCGACTTTTTGTACCCTCCAAATGGTGCGTGGGCTGGGTAGTTGTGGTAGCAATTTACCCAAACGCGACCTGCTTGTATTTGTCTGGAAATTTTATAGGCTTGGTGCATATCTCGTGTCCAAACCCCAGCACCCAAACCGTAAAGGGTATCGTTGGCTATTTCCAGAGCTTCTGCCTCATCTTTAAAGGTTGTGACGCAGACCACTGGCCCAAAAATTTCTTCCTGGAACACACGCATTTTGTTATTTCCTTTTAAGATTGTAGGCTGAATGTAGTATCCGCCCTCCAGACCTTCGTTGTAGGCTGCTTCGCCTCCAGCAAGTACCTCACATCCTTCTTCTTTACCAATTTGGATGTAGTTCAGGATTTTCTCGTACTGATCATTGGATGCCTGTGCGCCCATCATCGTGTTTGGATCTAGCGGGTGTCCAAGTTTGATGGCCTTGGTGCGTTCTACCACTCGTTCCATAAATTTATCATAAATGCTTTCCTGTACCAGGATTCTTGAAGGACAGGTGCAAACTTCTCCTTGGTTCAAGGCGAACATTACGGCACCTTCCAAACATTTATCAAAGAATTCATCATCTGCCTCCATGATACTTTCAAAGAAAACATTGGGGGATTTACCGCCCAATTCCAACGTAACTGGGATAATATTTTTGGAAGCGTACTGCATGATCAACTGCCCGGTGGTGGTTTCTCCCGTAAAGGCAATTTTTTTTATTCTTGGGCTGGAAGCCAAGGGTTTTCCTGCTTCAAGGCCAAATCCATTTACAATGTTGAGCACTCCTGCAGGTAGAATGTCCTCAATCAATTCCATAAGAATCAAGATGCCAACCGGGGTTTGCTCTGCGGGTTTTAGTACCACGCAGTTTCCGGCGGCCAATGCTGGCGCAATTTTCCAAGCGGCCATCAAAATAGGGAAGTTCCAAGGGATGATTTGCCCTACAACTCCTAGTGGCTCCATAATATTCATGGAAACGGTATTGGAGTCCAGCTCGCTCACAGATCCTTCTTCTGCCCTTATAACTCCAGCAAAATATCTGAAGTGGTCCACGGCCAATGGCATATCGGCTGCTCGTGTTTCGCGCAAAGCTTTTCCGTTGTCCCAAGTTTCGGCACGGGCCAAAACCTCGAGGTTGTTCTCCATAACATAGGCGATCTTCAATAGTAGGTTGCTGCGGTATGTTGCGGATGAATTGTTCCATTCCGGTGCGGCCGCCCAAGCGGCATCAATTGCTT
This sequence comes from Allomuricauda sp. TMED12, assembly GCA_002167435.2. Taxonomy (GTDB): domain Bacteria; phylum Bacteroidota; class Bacteroidia; order Flavobacteriales; family Flavobacteriaceae; genus Flagellimonas. The sequence goes on along the minus strand of NHBR02000004.1, from coordinate 15,513 downwards.
TGTCAACATCTTCTGCAGTTGACCGTGCAATTTTGGTGAAGGAGTTTCCGTCTACCGGAGAAACATTATCAAAATATTCTCCTTTGGTTGGTGGGGTCCATTTTCCACCGATGTAATTTTCATACTGATCTTTGAACTTTGGTTTTTCCAAAACACTGCGTTCAGTAGTTTGTACATTGCTCATAATACTGTTGTTAAAGTTAATTTTTATGTTTGTTCACACTTTGTTCAAGTGACTGATTCTAAAAGTATTGATTTTGAACCCTGTATATCTGACGTATTCTATTAATGACATGACCAATCCTCTTTGTTTTTATATTTTTAACAGAATACCGCATCATATTTTTTATATTTAGTAAGTATTTATATAATATTTTAAGGAGTAGATATTTTACATGCAGTTGCCGGATAAATTTTTTAAGGAAAGAAAACTCGAGAATTTAGTTGAGAACCAAACATCGTACACGCTGAACAATGCTTCAATGCATGTTTTTGAGACGCATTCCCAAGCAGAAAAAGTACTCCTTCAATTTGACCAACCTGTACTTGCTTCTATGTTGATTGGAAAAAAGGTAATGCATTTAAGAGATAAAAAATCTTTTGATTTTCTTCCCGGAGAATCCCTGATACTTCCTTCCAATGAAGTAATGTGTATCGACTTTCCCGAAGCGAACGAGGATAATCCGACACGCTGTTTGGCCATGTCCATATCTGATGAGAAAATCAACAATGTGATTGGCTTGATGAACGAGGTGATGCCCAAGCACGATGGCTCCGAATGGGCCTTGATGGATTACAATTACCACTTTACCAATGATGCCAGTATTTATGGAATCATTCAGCGGCTACTGTATTTATTCACCGAAAACCATCCGTCCAAGGATTTCTTTGTGGATAATATGCTGCAAGAGCTCATTATTCGAATTTTACAGGGCAATACATGGGAAAAGTATACGCAGAATGCTTCAAAATTAGGCTCCAATAATAGGTTGGCCTATGTAATTGAATATATATTACAACACTTACATGAACCATTATCTGTAAGCGATTTGAGCAAAAAGGCTTGTATGAGCGAATCTCATTTCCATAAGACCTTTAAAGAAGAGTTAGGGGTTACACCGATAGATTACATCAATAGTGAGCGCATAAAAATGGCCGTCAATCTCTTGAAGGATTCTGATAGGAAAATAAAGGAGATTTATTTGGAATGCGGTTTTGAGAACCGTTCCTATTTTAATCGGCTGTTCAAACGAAAAATACATGTTTCACCTGGTGAGTACCAATCAAAATTTGTGAAACATTCTTAGTTTACACTAAAAGTAGTGCCGTCCTTACCATCTTTTATTTGAATGCCCAATTCAACCAATTGATCTCGGATTTTATCGGAAGTGGCAAAATCTTTATTTGCACGTGCCTCGTTTCTAATATCGATCAATAATTCCATAACCCCGTTCAATGTATTGGAGTCGTCTTTTGCCATTGATTGGTTTTCTATACCAAGCACGTCGTAAACAAAAGCTTTTAGTGTGCTTTCCAATAACGACTTGTCTTCCTTGGAAATGGTTTCTTGGTCCTCCTTTATAAGATTGATATGTTTAACGGCTTCAAACAGCTGAGCGATTAGAATTGGTGTGTTGAAATCGTCGTTCATGGCGTCATAACACTTCTGTTTCCATGCGGAAACATCAAAATCGGATTTGTCACCCGTTTTTAGGTTTTCAACATTCTCCAAGGCGTCCATCAAACGGCTGTATCCTTTTTCGGATGCTAGCAAAGCTTCATCGCTAAGATCCAAAATACTGGTATAGTGGGCCTGCATCATAAAAAAGCGTACAACTGAAGGAGTATACGGCTTGCTCAATATATTATTGTCACCACTAAAAATCTCGGCAGGGTAAATATTGTTGTCCGTGGATTTGGACATTTTTCTGCCGTTCAGGGTCAACATATTGGCATGCATCCAATAGTTTACAGGCGATTTCCCAGTACTGGCCTCGGCTTGGGCTATCTCACATTCGTGGTGAGGGAATTTAAGATCCATTCCGCCTCCATGAATGTCAAAAGTTTCACCCAAATACTTGGTGCTCATCGCTGTGCATTCCAAGTGCCATCCAGGGAAACCGTCTCCCCATGGTGATGGCCATCGCATGATGTGTTGGGGTTCTGCTTTTTTCCAAAGTGCAAAATCCTGTGGGTTTCTTTTATCATCCTGAGCGGTAAGTTCGCGGGTATGGGTGATCATGTCTTCCAACTTTCTACCACTCAACTTCCCGTAATCGTGGTTTTCGTTGAATTTGACCACGTCAAAATAAACCGAACCATTTACTTCGTAGGCCAATCCTTTTTCAAGAATTTCCTTGATAATTTCTATTTGCTCTATAATGTGACCGGTAGCCGTGGGTTCAATACTTGGGGGCAAAAGGTTAAATTGCTGCAAGGTATTGTGGAAATCCACTGTATAGCGCTGTACCACTTCCATGGGTTCAATTTGCTCCAATTTGGCCTTTTTGGCTATTTTGTCCTCCCCTTCATCTGCATCGTTCTCCAAATGCCCAGCATCTGTAATATTGCGAACATACCTAACTTTGTATCCCAAATGTTTGAAGTACCTAAAAATCATGTCAAACGACATAAAGGTTCGGCAATTACCCAAGTGTACATTACTATATACTGTAGGTCCACAAACGTACATGCCCACGTGGCCTTCGTTTATGGGTTCAAATAAATCTTTTTTTCCAGTAAGTGAATTATGGATTCGTAAAGATTGGTCTTTGTAAAGTTGCATTTAAACGTTGATGTTTAAAATTCGGTATCTAGGTTGATGTAGTCCAAAAACTCCCTTCGTGTGGCTTCATCTTTAAATTTCCCACCATACTCCGCAGTTACTGTACTGCTATCGATATCGCGTATTCCCCTCGAATTTACGCAAAGGTGTTTGGCGTCTATAACACAAGCAACATCTTCTGTGCCCAATACTTTTTGAAGTTCTTTTACAATTTGGATGTTCAAACGTTCCTGAACCTGTGGTCGCTTTGCAAAATAATCCACCACACGGTTCATTTTGGAAAGCCCTACTACAGTTCCGTTAGAGATGTAGGCAATATGTGCTCGTCCAATAATCGGCAATAAATGGTGTTCGCATGTAGAGTAAAGCACTATGTTTTTTTCCACCAACATTTCACCGTACTTGTACTTATTGTCAAAAGTTGATGATTTCGGTTTTCTGTCTGGATGCAACCCACCAAAGATTTCCTGTACATACATTTTGGCTACACGTTTTGGAGTACCTTTTAAACTGTCATCATCCAAATCGAGACCCAGGGTGAGCATAATTTCCCTTACACTTTTTTGTATTCTTTCGATTTTTTCTTCATCGCTCAATACAAAAGCATCTTCCCTCATCGGGGTATCCGTTGAGGAACCAACGTGGTCGTTTCCTCTTTCTTCATATTGTTCTTCCAATGCCTGCTCTAGTTTCATAGCTATTGCTTAAGGAGAGCAAAGATATACATTAATGACCGATTTAACATCTGGTATGGCGGGTTTGACAACATAAATTATTGTTAAGGCAGATACCAAGGTACTTTTATAATGCCCAAACCTACAGTCTTTTATGTTTAAACCTTTTTTAAAGACCTTATTATTGCTGATGTTTTGGCAGACTGCGCAAGCGCAGGTTGTCCAAGATTGTGCTGATGCAATTCCCATATGCAGTAATACGCCTATAAATGGTGGTACCAATGGTTTTGGTTTCGATGACTTTAATGGAGCAACATCCAGCGGATGTTTGGAGCAAACCACAACAGGTGGCATAGAATCCAATTCGGCATGGTACCGATTTAGGACTGCCGAAGCTGGTCAGTTGGGGTTTAATATTGGTCATAATAGCAATGAGGATTGGGATTTTGCGCTGTATCGTGCCAGTGATTGCAGTAATTTGGGAGATCCTGTTCGCTGCAATTTTTTTGATAATAGCGAAGGAACCAGCTTTATTGGAGTAGGGGTAGACCCAACGGGTGATGAGGATTCGGTGCACTATGAGGATTGGGTCCAAGTGGAAGCGGGAGAGGATTACTATCTTTTTATCAATAATTTCAGCAACTTAAATTCTGGGTTTTCTATTCAGTTTACCGGAGATATTTGGGTGGACTATCCAAATAGTGCTTTGGATTGTTCCATTGTAAGCAATTTACTCGGACCACCGATTGCAGCTTGCGAAGGAGACATTGTGGTTTTGGATGGTACAACCTCAGGAGCAATTAACTATGAATGGTATAGCGATACGGGAAGTGGATATCAACTGATTGCAGGTGTGAATGGCGCTACGTATAATGTTTTAACTACAGGGCAATACCGTGTTGTGGTGAATACACCTAGCGAAAGTATTGTAAGTGACGTGCATGTTGGCTTTAATGAGGTGCCTGTTACTGGAATGCTTGTTGATGAAACCTTTTGTTATGAAGCAGGTTTGACCTTCGATTTAAATGAAAAGAATGAAGAAGCTCTTGACGGGATGGATCCCGATAATTTTGTGGTAAGTTACCATAGTTCACAAGTCGATGCTGATATTGGCGTAAATCCTATGGAGAAACAATATGTATTGACCGGAGGTGACGAAACCATTTATGTAAGGACTACCTCTTTGGCGAATCCCGATTGTTATGATGCTACCCAAAGCTTTGCTTTGAACGCTGTTGAAACGCCACTTTTAAGTTTTGATGCGCAAGCGGTTATATGCGAAGCAGTCGGAAGTTTGGAAATTGGGGAGACTCAGCCGAACCCTAGCTATTCCTATCAATGGAGTACAGGTGAGCAAACCCCATCCATTATGGTTTCGGAAGCGGGGGAATATACCTTGATAGTTACCAATCAATCCAATGGAACTATTTGTGAAGCTTCACGAACAGTGTCTGTTGCGATATCCAATGTGCCGGTTATTTCCAGTATTGATATTGAGGATATGAGCGTGAACAATACGGTTACCATCAATACGGAAACCTATGGGGAATATGAATTTAGTATGGATGGAAATGATTTTCAGAGCAGTAATGTTTTTGAAGGTGTTGCTCCGGGAGTACATACAGTAAGCATGCGAGACCCTTTTGGTTGTGGTGAAGTCGAGGAAGAGATAGTTGTGGTTGGGTTCCTGGCCATTTTTTCGCCCAATGGTGATGTGTTGAACGAAACATGGCAAGTTGAAGGACTTTCCACCTTAAATGCTCCAATTGTAACCATTTACGATCGCTACGGCAAGCTCATCAAGCAAATGACGGAGTTTGACTCTGGGTGGGATGGAAGTTTTAAGGGCAAGCCCCTGCCTTCCACGGATTATTGGTTCAAATTGTCCTATGTGGATGATGATGGCAACAGAACCTATGCCAAATATCTGCAAAGCCATTTTTCTTTGAGGCGATAATACAGACTTATCCGTTTATCGATTAACTGCAAATTTCTCGGATAAACACATACTAAAACAGAGAATTAAGGAGTTATACAGGTTATAAATAGAATAACCTTTAGCCCCAAAATTCTATGAGAGCTCTATTAAGCGCTGTCTGTTGTTTCTTTCTATTCCAAGTGGTAAGCGCGCAAAACTCCCCAGATTGCAGAACAGCAATACCTGTTTGTGCAGATGCACCTATTTTGGGAACCACCGATGGCGGTGGCGATATTGATGATTTTGCCCCTGAGGTAATTACCCAAACGGGATGTCTGGAAAAAGGCAGTGTGAGTTCTGCAAATATTGAGAACAATACCGGCTGGTTTGTGTTTAGGGCCGGTACCGATGGCCAAATTGGTTTTGATATTGAGTCATTGCCGGTAAATCCCGGTAGCCCGATTACCGCAGAGTGGGATTTTGCCTTATACGGTCCTTTTGATGAAACTTCCAATGAAAATTTTTGCACTATTATTGGAGATGGGAGTGCACAGCCCATTCGCTGTAATTACGAATACAATGAGACCAATTTCACTGGAATAGGGATTAATCCAATTGATGGTAGGGAAGGGGCGCCTTTTGTTAAAGGGAGTCAGAATACTTACGATGAATGGTTGAACGTTACCGCAGGAGAGGTTTATTATTTGTACATCAACAACTACAACACCAATTTTGATGATGAACCGGAGGACTTTATCCTAACCTTTACTGGTAGTTCGGTAGATGAAAATCAGGATAATGCTTTGGACTGTACGCTCCGTGATCAATTTTTAGGGTTTGATATTGTTGCCTGCGAAGGTGATCCAGATATTGTTTTGAGTGCATTGAACTCACCTGTAGGGCCTAGTATTTCCAATATAATATGGGAATTGGATGCGGATGATGATGGTACTTATGAGACTGTTCTTGCCACGGGTGCGGGACAGACCGAGTTAACGGTCTCCAGTCCAAATTCTGGGCGTTACCGTGTAACTATAGAATCGACATTTGGGACTACAATAACGGATGATATATTGATTACTTTTTATGGAACTCCTGAACTGGATGAGGTCCGAGTGATTGACGATCTAGTGAACAGTGACCAAACAGACCCATATAATATTGAGATTGTTCCTGTGGGAGATGGAAATTATGAATACGCCATAAATGACGGTGAATTTCAAGATGACCCTTTGTTCTACGATGTGCCCCCTGGTGTAAATACGGTGGTGATCAACGATAAGAATGGTTGTGGTATTACAGAACCTATTGAATTTCTTGTGGTAGGGTACCCTAAATTTTTCACTCCCAATGGAGATACATTTTACGATACTTGGAACGTATTTGGTGTGGAGGAACTTAGCAATCCAGTGGTATATATTTTTGATCGCTATGGTAAATTATTAAAGCAGCTGGATACCAGTTTTGGTTGGGATGGAACATTCAATGGAAGGGATATGCCTTCTTCCGATTATTGGTTTAGGTTGGATTATGAACGTGATGACAATGGAATAGTGGTTGCCACACAAGTACGGAGACACTTTTCTTTAGTGCGATAAAAAAAGGCCGGAATTTCTTCCAGCCTTAATATTATTTTATTTTTCTCTTTTTAAAATTTCAGAGTGTAACCCAAAGCAATATTGGTGTTTATTCTGTTGATCAGCGCAGCACTGTTAATGCCACCATCAAAGAAATAGGAGTTTACATCTTGTTCTGTTCTGCTGTATGCCAAATCCAAACGGCTGGCTCCAAAGTTGTAACCAATACCCGCCGAGAAACCATTAAGGTCTCCTACAAAATCACTATCTGCATAAGGGCTTTCCTCAAATCGGTACCCTGCTCTTAGGCTAACTTCTTCAATTCTATATTCACCTCCTAAGCGATAGGAGTTAACAGCGCCCAAAGTACTTGCGATAAAATCGTTTTCTGCAGTAAAACTTGGGTCAGAAGTTGGTCTCAGCTCAGCTTTGGACATATCTTGATAAGAATAATCCAAACTTATAAGTCCGTCTTGCCCAAATACAAGTGCGACACTGCCGGTAAATTTTTCAGGAGTTTTTATTCTATATTCATCATAGAGGTTTACAATACCAAAATTAATGAAGTCAATATCGGGTACCGCTAAATTGGAATTGATGCGTTGCGATGTATCATCTGTCAGCGTGTACCATGTGGGTGATTGGTAACTACCACCTACCCGAATGGATTGATTCAATTTGGCAATTGCTCCTAAGCTAAAAGAGAAACCATACCCCTCGGTATGTAAAAAGTTGTCGAATGAAGTAAACTGCACGGGAGATTCGGCATCATAGCCATCTTCATCTAAATAGGAAATCCTATCATACAAAACATTGTGGAAGTTTACTGTTGCTCCCAAGTAAAGATTGTCTTCATATTGACCTGCAAAATTCAATGTGAACTTACTGTTATATCCAGAAGTGTTTTGTAAATATCTTTGGTTGACGTTTGCATATTGTGCATTCGAAAAATAGGAAGTGTTTTGGTCATTGTCGTCAACAGGCTCTATTATCCCAGCTTGAAAACCAAGAAATGCTTGTTGGGCCGAGTAACCTAGATTGGCACCGATATCCAAATAGGCATCTTCGATAAACTCTCCCTCTTGAGTGCGAAGGGGCCCCAAGGGTTCTCCTTGCGCAAAATTTAGGAAATAATTGTCTACACCTATGGATGTATTGCCTGACGCTATATATTCATTATCGAAATTTTGAACCATATCATAATTAAAAGCCAATGCAATTTTTTTCCATGGGCCATCATTGGATGAATTGAATACGAATACACCACCCACTTGGTTGAAATCCAAGGAATTGGAGGTGGTATTGGTAAGGGTGTTGCCAAAAAGGGCATCATTGCCTGTATGGTAATTGGAAACGGTAATGCCTATTTCACTGAAATTAAAGACAGCTGAACCTGCGGGGTTGATATTCAGGGCAGATAAATCGCCACCCAATGCTCCAAATGCACCGCCCATAGCCTGAAACCTAGCAGTTCCCTGAAGGTTTTCGCTGCTGTAGCGCAATACATCATCAATGGTCTGTGCACTAGCGAAGGTGCATGCCAATACCATTATGAAAGTTGAAATTCGTTTCATTTCTTATGATGATTTAGATTAATCAATACAGTTTATGGGAATTATGGTCTGCCGCCTCTTCCGCCTCTACTGCCGGAAGAACGTGACGCTCCTGAAGATCTAGATGATCCAGAAGACCTGCTTACACCTGAGCTTCTAGAGCTGCTCCCAGAACTTCTATAGTTTCCACTTGATCTACTGCTTCTGGAAGAACCACTGCTGCGGTAACTTCTAGAGCTAGACCTGCTCGAAGAACGACTATAATTTCTGCTTGGCGCTGAGCTTCTGGATTGGTAGCTTCTTGCACTTCCACCAGAACTTCTGTAACTTCTTGTTGAAGGTGAACTACTTCTGTTGTAACTTCTACTACTTCTTGTAGAAGGCGATGTTCCATATGAACGGTACGTCCTTGAACTTCTATTGTAATTTGGTGAAGTTCGAGTACTTCTACTTGTTCTATAATTTCTATTTCTAGCAACTGCATCGGTACTTACCGATCTTCTTACATTTGATCTGTTGCTGTAACCTTGGGTGCTTCTTCTTGCTATATTGTTGTTGCTACGGGATAAGGCCGCATTGGAACGTCCGCTGTTGTTTCGTATTCTGCTGGTGTATCCATTTGTTCTGGATGATAGAGTTGTTCCTGGAATACGAGAAGCATAACCTCTTCTTCCGGACATATAAGCATAATTTCTTCCATAATAACCTCTATTATAATATGGGCGGTTCCAATAACTGCCATAATAGCCTCCCCATCCATAATATCCGGCCCAGCCCCAACTGTTGTATGGGTATCCCCAACCCCAGTTTCCGGCCCAACCCCAGCCAAAGTTTCCACCCCAGCCCCAACGGTTATATCTCCAAGGGTTGTTCCATCCCCATCCCCACGAATTGTAGTAAGGATAGTTCCATCCCCAAGCAAAGTAAGGGTTGTTCCAGCCGTAATAGCCTCCCCATCCCCAACTATTATCATATACATTTATAGAAATGCTTGTAGGATTATCTCCCCACCCTGGATTTCCGTTATAATTATTGTTGTAGGAGTAGTAATCGGTTTGTTCACCATAAGGAATGGTGTCGTTGGACATTTGGCTAGAGTAGCTATCGATGTCCGTAAACACTTCGCTATCCAAAATTTCACCATATTCATTTGCCTTTTCGCCAAAATAATCCCCGTAGATATTATTTTCCTGTTCTTCAATCCTTACTGCTTGGGCATTTTTCTTTTCGACCCTAACGACTTGATCGTTTGTAGAGTAAATGCCGTCATCGTAATAGGAAGCTTGTTGGTAGGAACCACAGGAGGCCATAAAGAGAGTGGCGACCACCAATATGGTGGAGGTTTTAAATTTATTATGGAGTAAAGACTTTAACATGGCGCAATTTTTATTGTTGAACATACTAAAAATAATTAGTTTTACCCAATCATTACATGACTACAGTCACAAGTTTTGTGCCAAACTACAATACATGGGTAAAAATTTAACGAGCAGAGCGGAAGATTATTCCAAATGGTATAACGAACTAGTTGTAAAGTCAGATTTGGCTGAAAACTCAGGGGTTAGAGGATGTATGGTAATTAAACCCTACGGGTATGCCATATGGGAAAAAATGCAGGGTCAATTGGATAAAATGTTCAAGGAAACTGGTCATGAGAATGCTTATTTCCCATTATTTATTCCAAAATCCTATTTGAGCAAGGAAGCAAGTCATGTCGAAGGTTTTGCCAAGGAGTGTGCAGTTGTAACGCATTACCGATTGAAGAATGCCGAGGACGGTAGTGGCATTATTGTGGATGAAGATGCAAAATTGGAAGAAGAACTTATTGTTCGACCAACCTCTGAAACCATTATTTGGGATACGTTTAGAAAATGGGTGCAGTCTTATAGGGATTTACCGCTCAAAATTAATCAGTGGGCGAATGTGGTGCGCTGGGAGATGAGGACGCGTCTTTTTCTTAGGACTGCGGAATTTTTGTGGCAAGAAGGTCATACTGCGCATACCACACGAGAGGAAGCCGTGGAAGAAGCGGAACTTATGATGAACGTATATGCCGAGTTTGCTGAAAAATATATGGGCGTTCCTGTAATTAAAGGAACCAAAACAGAGAGTGAACGATTTGCTGGTGCGGAGGAGACCTACTGTATTGAAGCTTTGATGCAGGACGGTAAGGCGTTGCAGGCAGGTACTTCACACTTTTTGGGTCAGAATTTTGCAAAGGCCTTCGATGTGAAGTTTGCCAGCAAAGAAGGTAAACAAGAATATGTTTGGGCTACATCTTGGGGTGTTTCTACCAGATTGATGGGTGCTTTGGTAATGACCCATAGTGATGACAATGGTTTGGTACTTCCTCCTAAATTGGCACCTATACAAGTAGTGATCGTTCCTATTTATAAAGGGTTGGACCAATTGGATGCCATTTCAGAAAAAGTGGACCCATTGGTAAAAGAGTTGCGTGATAGAGGTATTACTGTGAAATACGATACCAGGGACACCCATAAACCTGGCTTTAAGTTCAATGAGTATGAATTGAAAGGTGTGCCTGTACGTTTGGCGGTAGGTCAACGCGATTTAGCCAACGGAACTTTTGAAGTAGCGCGAAGAGATACTTTGACCAAAGAAATCGTAAAGGCCGGGGAAGTTGTGGATAAAGTAGTGTCGTTGATGGATGAGATTCAGGAAAATATATTTAATAAAGCGCTGGATTATAGAAAAAACCATATAACCAAAGTGGACTCTTATGATGAGTTTAAAAAAGTTATTGAGGAAAAGGGTGGTTTTGTTTCTGCCCATTGGGATGGAACAACCGAAACCGAGGACAGGATAAAAGAAGAGACCAAGGCCACAATACGCTGTATTCCGTTGAATATGGAAAAGGAAGAAGGTAAGTGTATGGTAACGGGAAAACCATCCGTTCAAAGGGTGTTGTTTGCAAAGGCCTATTAGAGAGGATGCAAAAAATAAAAATTACTGTTGCAAGACTTAAAAATAGTTGTATTTTTGCATCCGCAATTATGTAAGCATAATGGCCCGTTCGTCTAGGGGTTAGGACGCCAGGTTTTCATCCTGGTAACAGGGGTTCGATTCCCCTACGGGCTACAAAAGGTTATTGAAACTTTTAAAATTTGGGCTTAGCCCTAAGTTTTTGAAATTTAATGGCCCGTTCGTCTAGGGGTTAGGACGCCAGGTTTTCATCCTGGTAACAGGGGTTCGATTCCCCTACGGGCTACAAAAAGGATTTAGAAAGCATTAAATTTAAGCAATGGCAAACCATAAGTCAGCATTAAAGAGAATTAGAAGAAACGAAGCAGTACGTTTGCGTAACAGGTATCAGCACAAAACTGTGCGTAATGCCATCAAGAAATTGCGTAATGAAGAAGATAAGAAGGCTGCTGAAGCTTTGTTGCCTACTGTAGTTGGGATGATTGATAAATTGGCTAAGCGCAACATCATTCATAACAATAAGGCGGCAAACCTTAAGAGTAAATTGACGACCAAGGTTGCAGCAATGTAAATTTTGTCAATACATTATATAATAAGCGCCTCCAATTTGGGGGCGTTTTTATTTGGGTCTAATTCCAAACCTATCTAAATGCCTTTCTTTTATGCACTAACACACCAATCATAAATGTTCCATACATGAACAAGATAAAAATCCATAGTATATCCCTAAGATTATATTCAATCCAAATTTTTGGGGCTTCGTAGCCAATAATAATCAGAAAAGGGAAAAATATGTGAAAAACAGCTAAGCCTAAACTGGTCCAGAACATCAAATTGTATCTCTTGGGGTAGGGGCTGAATTCAATCTTCTTTTCCTTATAATACAGCCATATATTAAATAACAATACCATTGAAGCTACAAGGTCGGCGTAATAAAGATTGGAGTAGAACGGGTCTTGAAAGAACAGGCTGATTATATAGCTTGACAAACTTATCCCAGCACCGATCACGATCCATTTTTTATGTTTGGCATTTCGCAACACTTGCCAATAAATATGGTAGAAAAACATAAAGGCAATAACTGAGTAGATATTATATATGATGACATTGTACCAATCATACCTACTGTCACTCAATATCTGGAATTCCTCATGAAATTTTATAAAATACCCCAAAAGTTCGGTTAATAGGGTGTACATAAGATACATGGGGTAATATTTCAATGGGGTGTCAAAATACGTGCGGTAACATGCCATGGAAACCAACCAAACAACAAGGTAAAAGGGAAGAATATATTGCTCTGTGATAAATGTATAAATGGCATCCATTATTGTTGCGTAATTCTTTAACTACCTGTGTTTTGTCGATGGGCTAAAATAGGAAATAAAAAGCCTCCAAATATGGAGGCTCAATTGTTCATATAAATGTTTGTCTTTATTTAAATGCCTTTCTTTTTCCAAAAATCAACCCAATATTTACAAGAATATACATCAAAGCTATAGCGGTAAGGAGCAGTGGTCTAAAGTAAATTTGGATTCCAATATTTAAATCCAGTAGATAAATAATTGATATTATTGGAAAAATTGAGTAAAAAACCATTAAGCCTGAGCTTATCCAAAACAGTAAATTGTATTTTGTAGGATGTGAGATTTTCTCCAAATATATTTCCCTAAAATACAAGACCAATATATACAGCATCATAAATGAGCCTACAATATGAGCGTATGTCATTTGATTATGTAAAGGGTTATAGGTAATTCCATTAATCAGGTAGACTATCGCACACAAAATACTTAGGTAGCGAATTTGCTTTTTAATAGCTTTATTCTTCGATACTTTTCTATAAACTTCAAAAAAGAAAAGGAAGAAAACTATCTGATAAACATTATAAATAATAACATTGTGCCAAGCATACCTTCCATCAGAAAAGAAAACGAATTCATTGTAATACTTAATAAAATAGCCCAATACCTCAGTAAAAAAAGTATAGATAATAAGCATGGGCAGATATTTTAAAGGTGTATCGTAAAACCTTTTATACCTAATCACCGATATAAGCCAAGTAAATAAGTACAAGGGGATATAAAAATGATCCGTTAAAAATCTGATAAGATTATCTGGCATAGCGCCCAATATTAAAAATCTGTGTATGGTGGAGGTCCTGAAGAGCCATGGTTAAGGTTCAAGCTTGTATCTCCACTTTGAAAAAGATTAGGGGCAAAACTTGCTTGTGAGGTGTTGGGTTCACTTTCTTCTCCGGTTTCCTTGTTGCCAACAACTGCTCTTATTGGTTTGGCCTTTCCATCTGATCCTATATAAAAACCTTCTTCTTTGCCATCAATCATGGTAGTGGGCACAATAAAAATGGAATTCTGTCTAGGGTGCACTACTTTTTTGCCATCGGGAAAATCGGGCTTGTCCGGATAGTTTGCAAAATATAAACGGAGCGAAGCTACTTTAACACCGGCCTCTTCAGCTTCTTGTTCCACGTATGCCATATAATCTTTCATATCGGAATAGGTAAAAGATGTGAAACGAGCAGGAATATGTTTTTTGTCAGGACTCCGTTCAGCTTCGAATTGCTGAATAATATCTACCCTGTTCCTAGTGTAATTGTCGTACAGGGATTTCGATTCTTCCAAAGAAATAATACCCTCGGGAGGTAAAACCTTCTCCTGTTTAGGTTCGGTCGGTTCTTCTTTTTTAGGACCTTGCTGACAAGCTCCCAGTACTAAAAATGTGAATCCTAAAAGCGCAAGAAAGGCCTTTTTGTAATTTTTCATAGTTAAGTGTTTAAAGTTCAGTTTTGAGGAAACTGAAATAAAGATATGTCTTTTCTATAAATTGACTCAACAAAAAGCCCTTCAAAAAAATGAAGGGCTCGTAATCTTATGGTTCAAGGAGTTGTATTTTTTTACTGGCTCATGGTGAGTAAAAATTCCTCGTTGTTTTTTGTTTGCTTTATGCGTTGATCCATAAATTCCATGGCTTCCACAGGATTCATATCTGCAAGATATTTGCGCATGATCCACATACGTTGAATAGTGTTTTCGTCCAATAACAAATCGTCTCTTCGTGTAGAGGAAGAAATAAGGTCGATGGCAGGGAAAATTCTTCTGTTGGATATTCTTCTGTCCAATTGAAGCTCCATGTTACCGGTACCCTTGAATTCCTCAAAGATAACCTCGTCCATCTTGGAACCTGTTTCCGTTAATGCCGTAGCAATTATGGAAAGTGATCCACCATTCTCAATATTTCGGGCGGCTCCAAAGAAACGTTTTGGCTTGTGCAGTGCATTGGCATCCACACCGCCACTCAATACTTTACCGGAAGCTGGTTGCACGGTGTTGTAGGCACGGGCCAAACGGGTAATGGAATCCAAAAGAATTACCACATCATGACCACATTCCACCAAGCGCTTCGCTTTATCTAGTACAATGTTTGCCACTCTTACGTGTTCGGTCGCTTCTTTGTCAAAAGTAGAAGCCACTACTTCACCACGTACGTTACGTTGCATATCGGTAACCTCTTCAGGGCGTTCATCAATTAAAAGAATGATTTGGTAAACCTCTGGGTGGTTGGCCGCAATAGCGTTGGCAATATCTTTCAACAACATGGTTTTACCCGTTTTGGGCTGGGAAACGATCATTCCCCTTTGTCCTTTTCCAATAGGAGAAAATAAATCCATAACTCTAGTAGAAATAGATTCTTGGCTGTGTCCAGTTAAGTTAAATTTTTCAGATGGAAATAAAGGAGTTAAAGATTCAAAAGGAACTCTGTCTCTGATGTATTCTGGATCTCTTCCATTAATTTTATCAACTTCTACCAATGGAAAGTATCTTTCACCAAATTTAGGAGGTCTTACAATTCCTTTTATGGTGTCTCCAGTTTTAAGTCCAAAAAATTTAACTTGAGATTGAGATACATAAACATCATCAGGGGAGGATAAATAATGATAATCAGCCGATCTTAAAAATCCGTAGCCATCTTGCATTAGCTCTAAAACACCTTCGCTAATAATAATTCCTGCAAAATCGTATTCATAATCCTCACGTTTATTATT
>NHBR02000003.1 GCA_002167435.2 Allomuricauda sp. TMED12 | reverse complement strand
AAATGAATTCTCCAATGAAATATCTTATACTGAGCTTGCTGCTTGTCAAAGCCTTGTTATATGTTCACCCTCCTATCGGACCGCATGAACCCAAAACTAAAAGCGCCAATTCCTTTGGAGAAATTACCTATACAGGACGTTCAGGTAGTCACCAAAGGAACTGATATTTCATTAAAACACCTTGGTTCCCAAAGATACCTGATACTGTTCGTGGATTTTAATCAATTTTTCCAATCAAACGGCTTAAAAGCATCATCCAATGTTGTTTCCGCGATGTGATTGGTATAATTACTGATCACTTTTTGGGAAAGACCAAGAATGATTTCCAGTAGCTGTCTTTGATTAAATCCTGCTTCATAGAAAGCTGTTATTTCCTCTTGTGACACCACACCCCTATTGCGTACCAGTGCCAAAGTCATGTTCCGCAAAGCTTCCAATTTAGGAGTGGGCAAGGTTGTCTTGTTCCGTAAAGCCGCTATAATGGAATCATCCACTTTCATTGCCTTGGCAATAGCGGTATGGGCAGGTACACAGTAATGACATTCATGCTCCACATTGATCGTTTGCCAAACCACGGTCAGTTCATCCTTGTCGAACGAGGAATCCAAAAATAATTGATGCATGGTCTGATAAGCATCCAATAGGCCCGGTGCCTCGGCAAGCGCCCCGTGTAAATTAGGCACATAACCGTATGATTTTTTGGATTTTTCCAATAGGGGCTTGCTCGCATCAGGGGCAGTTTCAATGGTGTGGATTCTTAAATTCTCACCTGTCGTTGTTGTACTCATAATGATCTTCGTTTTAATTGTTAATATAACTAACCAATCGGTTAGTTATATTGTAAAAAAATATTAGAGGTTGCTAAATATATTTTCAATATAATTTTCCATTTGGTCGGGACCGAAAACCCTTGAAGCGGAGGAAAGACCGAACATGGAAATAATCAAGTAGTCCGCTTGCGCTGCAATCAGCTCCAGATTCTTGGTCCTATCCTGTTCAAGTAGCTGCGCAAATACAGTTCTCACCCGCTTTAAAAAGTCGGTTAGGACCTTTTTTATTTTTTCATCGGCATCTTGACCGATTTCGTTTGCAGTGTTCGTTATCAAACATCCTTTACCACGACCGTTGTCTTTCGAGAATTCCAGAAAATCCCTGAAATACTCCTTTATGCCATCAGCCCCATTGGAACTTTTTTCAAGTTTGTCTATAAGTCTGTTCAATTGCTGCTCATAGCATTTGATACTTTCCAGAAAAACCCCATCCTTACTTCCAAAACTGGCATAAATGGAAAATTTATTGATTCCCATTTGCTTTTCGAGCATATGCATAGAAGTGGTTTCATAGCCATTGCGCCAAAATAATTGCATTGCTTTTTCGACGACTTCCTGCTCCTTATATTGCTTTGTTCTTGGCATAGCTCAGTAACTAATCCACAAAGCTAAACATTTGGTTAGAAATAAAGATTGTTTTAACTACATTTTGTGATATACCTATGTGTAACAAGTTTTTCTTGATTCCCATAAAGGAAATGTACATAGCAAGAGCAATTGTGATTTTCAAAGATCAACCTCCCATCCGTTGAGTATGCTGCAATAGACGACCTTGTCTAACATTACCATCAAAGACAAGCTTTAAAGTCCCACAAGATTTAGAGGTAGGTTTTTTGGAACGCCGTTGGAGTGCTACCGGTTTTATCTTTAAAAAATTTTGAGAAATACGCATAATCCGAAAAATCCAGGGCGTAGGCTACATCCGCCAAATTACCGGGCGAATGCACCATCATCCGCTTGGCTTCCAATACCACTCTTTCGGCAATCAATTCACTTGTTGTTTTATTCAGTGTTGTTTTCACGACCCTATTGAGGTGTTTGGTGGTAATGTACAATCGGTCTGCATAAAACTTTGGTAGCTTTTCTTCCCGAAAATGCTTTTCTATCAGAACCTCCAACCGTTGTAATATATCGGCATATCTTGAAGAAAGAGGCTTGTCCAAATCTGTACTGGAAGTATAGCAACGTGTAAGTTCAATATAAATCCCATTGATCAAATTAAGTAATTTCATTTTACGAAGCATGCTGTTTCCACTGTATTCCGAATATGCCTCTTTGAACTTCTTCCCTACCGAGTCCAACACCTCTGGAGTTACCGTTACTATTGGAGGATTTAGCAACGAGCAATAAAAGGGAAAAAGCGCGAGTCCATGTCCCAAAAAATTCAGTTCATAGAAACTCTGTGAATGGAAAAATATATATCCCTCCGGTGGGGCCTCAAAATCCCAAAAATGGGTTTGGCCAGGTTTCAAAAAGAAAATACTGCCAGGTTGAATATCGTAGGTCTTAAAGTCAATTTCGTGAACTCCCCTACCCTCAAAAAAAAGCACGCACAAAAAAAAATCATGACTATGGGGCGTATCAATAAGCTTCCTGTTCAATTCCATGTGGTGGGAAAAAGAATTGACATATACCTCGTTCAGTTTCGATGATTCATGAAACTGGTGGATGTTTAATACCGGGATTTTCATATAATGTCCTAATAATACAAATATATGCGAATATATTACACAGAAAATATCAACATATAGCAGCATTTTTGGGCATTCACAATTATGGTAATGGGAAAATTAGAACATGTACTAAAATGTAAATGTCCCAATTGTAAGAACGGGGACATCTTTCAGCACCACCACGCTTGGCTCCCATTTCGAATTCCCAAAATGTATCCTCGATGTCCAACATGTGGTTATAAATTCGAAAAGGAAACCGGCTTCTTTTTTGGAGCCATGTTTGTCAGTTATGCCCTCACCGCAGCTCAAATGATAGTGTGCCTGTTCCTGTTTTGGTACTTGATCGGCCTTTCGCCCCTTAGTGTTTTCTTCATCATCGCATTCATGGCCGCGATATTGAGTTCACTGAATTTCAGATTGTCAAGATCAATTTGGATATATCTTTTTTATAAGGTTTAGGCCTAAGGAATTATAAGAATTTAAAGCTTGTTCAATATTCGGTATGGAATCATTGAGCAGAAAAATGGAAAGGGCCCAAGCCTAAAAGCAAGTAAAATAGGATAATTCCACAATTTTTTCTGCAAATATTGTAAAAGCACATTTTAAAGCTATGGAGAAATTCATTTGTTGGATGAACAACATTAGTACCTCTGTGCGAGTGTTGTGCATCACGGGAACGGAATGGATATTACACGAAATATATGCCCAAAATGTAAGAAAAAAGTATCTTTGGGAGAAATGCTCTGTCATCGTCAAAATTTTATGGACCCGTATTTCTTGAACAATATTGATGCCTCTTTTTTTAACAAGGTCCGTGAGCGATCTCGGCGGATTATTGTTCCGATAACCCACAAATTGATTTTCTATGATTGAGCACGTATAAGACACAATTCCACTTTACCCTAAAATAAACCAATACAACCCAACCAAATTAAATGTTCCCCCAACAGACAAATTTCGAGTTACCGGAAGACTGTATTTTTAATTTTTCCCCACATCCGATGTGGATTTACGATGCTGATACTTTGAGGTTTCTAAAAGTGAACCATGAAGCAGTGCGTCAATATGGATATAGTGAAAAAGAATTCCTGTCCATCACCCTGGAAGATATTCGTCCCAAAGAAGACATCCATGTCCTTTCAAATGCCATTAAGAATATACACCAAAGGGATGAGGGTTATTTCAAGAAGCGTTTGGTTCGCCACAAAAAAAAGGATGGAACCGTCTTTCCCGTACATTTAAAATCCAATTTGATTCCCGATAAAGACAAGACCCTTGAATTGGTGATCGCTATGGACATCACGGAGCTAAAGGAATCCGAAGACCTTTTGATCTTGAGCAACAACAGGCTCAACAGGGCCCAGAGAATTGCCAAATTAGGGTATTGGCGACGAAACCTTAACTCCGACCTTTCGGAATGGAGCGATGAGACCTTTCGCATTTATGGATATGAGCCACATTCCTTTACACCTACTTTAAAGAATGTGATCAATGTTTTTCATCCCGAGGATCGACACTTGTTGACCGATGATTTGTTGGATCATCTGGAACCAGGCAAATTGAAAAGCTTTGAACATCGGATATTAACGGCCAATGGCTCCATACGATGGGTTCAACAAGAAATTCAGTTGATACTTAATGATATAGGGGGAACCTCGCATATCGAAGGTACCATCATGGATATAACAGAACGGAAGGAGTATGAACAAAAGCTAAAAGAAAGTAACGAGCGATTTTCATTGGCCATGCTGGCCAGCAATCAAAAAATTTGGGACTTGGACCATGGAAACAACACCATTCTTCACAGCAAGATCATCTGTGATGGACAGGAACAGATTGTAAAGGAACCCTTTACGAAAGATAGTTCATGGTTAGGCAAAATCCATCCAGATGATATCGATAGGGTGTGGGATTCCTTTTTTCAACAATTGGAAAATAGGGAGATGTCACATGGAAAACTGGAATATCGATTACGCTTGGAAAATGGGACCATCCGCTATGTGACCGACACCTATTATGTACAACGTGGAGCGCAGGGTGAACCCATACGAACCATAGGATCGATGACCGATGTTACCGTAACACGGAAGCAACTGGAAAAAATAAAAGCCCATAATACGGTGTTGCAAGACATTGCTTGGCTACAGTCCCATGCCATACGATCTCCGCTAACCAGGATCATGGCCTTAACAAATCTGTATCGTTCCAAGGGAGAAGAAATCATGTCCTTTGACCGAACAATTCAGTTGATCGATAAGGCTGTGGCTGAAATAGACGACCAACTTCATCAAATCATTAAAATAACCAATACAGATAATAACAATGAACAAGGAAATATTGCTAGTTGATGACGATGCCGTAACCAATTTTGTAAATCAGACCATCATGGAGTCCAAATTCCCTGGAATTCCCATTAAATTATTTTATAATGGATCAGTGGCCATGCAGTACATTCTGAAAAATACCGATAAAAATTTCCTGGTATTTTTGGACCTCAATATGCCCGTAATGAGCGGCTGGGAGTTTTTGAAAGCCCTAGAGGGCAAGAAAGCGGAATTAAACATTGAAATCCATATCCTTACTTCATCCATTGATCCGGGGGACCAAGAACATGCAGCCAAATTCCCATTGGTCAGTTCCTTCTTGGTCAAACCGCTGGACGAAACAATTTTAGAAGGTATCCTGCACAAGATTGTTAAAAATAAAATGTAATCGCCATTTCCGGATTTCCAAAGAACAGTATTTCCACCATATCCCTTTATGGACGAAGGTAAGCCAATGGCCAGTGCATAGGTCCATGACCACCTTTCCATACTAAATAAGTATCAATACATGAAGGAATCTGTTTGGATATCGCAGGCATTTCCCCAATCCCACCCTAAATCGGGAAAGATATTTTGAAGGCCTTTCTTCAGTCCATTGTATTTCATTCAATTTGAAACACTTCCAACTCCATTAGATCGGGATTCTCCTCAATAAAAGATCAAAACGAATTTTTCATGTCAGGTTTTTCAATAAATCCATACTAAGGATATGGTACACAATTAATGTCCATAACATAAGCGTCAATGAAAAAGCAGCCCAAGAAGTACACCTCCGATATTGCCTTCACCCCGACCATCAAGGCGCTCCAAGAACACTATGGATCAAGAAAGGCATATGCTCGTATGGAAAGTAAAAGAGGTTGGCAAAACGAGCTGATACCCCCCATCATGGATTTTATCGAACAGCGGGATTCCTTTTATATGGGAACTTCCAATCAAGAGGGGCAGCCCTACATCCAACATCGAGGGGGAGCACCCGGTTTTTTAAAGGTCCTGGACCCAAAAACATTGGCCTTCGCAGATTTTTCCGGTAAACAACAATACATCAGTATCGGCAACCTTTCCGAGAATCCAAAGGCCTTCATATTCTTGATGGATTACCCTTCAAGGACACGGGTGAAAATCTGGGGGGAGGCCCATGTGGAATTCAAGGATACCGCATTGATAGAATCATTGGCAGTCGAGGATTATTCTGCAAATGTGGAGCGGGCCATAATATTTAAAATCAAGGCGGTTGACGTGAATTGCCCTCAGCATATCGTCCAACGGTACACCTTAGAAGAGCTTGACCATATGGTAGCCCATTGAAAAAACGGATAACGGAATTGGAAAACGAATTAAATACATTAAAATGAAACAAATAGCAATTAACGGGATGGGACGAATAGGTCGTGCCTCCTTAAAAGTAATCCTTGAAACAAAAGGATTGTCCGTTGTGGCCATCAATGATATTTTGCCCATTGAAAATTTGGCTTACCTCCTCAGGTATGATAGCACCTACGGACCGTACAACCGTAAAGTCTCTGTCTCCGGGGATACTTTACTGGTGGATGGCATTGAGATTCCCTATTTTCAGCAAAGAAATCCGGAGGATCTTCCATGGAAAGATCTTGAGGTGGACGTTGTCATTGAAAGTACCGGAATATTTACCCAAAGGGATGATGCCGCCAAGCATTTGAATGCCGGGGCCAAGACTGTTGTAATCTCCGCTCCGACGAAAAGTCAAGATGTACCTACAGTGGTACATGGTGTCAGTTCTTCTTTGGGAGAAACATCAATATTCTCATGTGCCAGTTGTACTACGAACAATATTAGCCCGATTGTCGAAATTTTGAATCGCAGGGTCGGAATCCACAAAGCGATCATGACCACGGTACATGCCTATACAGCATCCCAAAGTTTGATGGATGGGGCGTCCCCCAAAAACTATCGTATGGGAAGAGCTGCAGCTGACAATTTGGTCCCCACTAGCACGGGTGCAGCCATTGCCACTACCAAGGCACTACCGCAATTTACGGGTAAATTCGATGGGGTGGCCATACGCGTTCCGGCCAAAGTAGGTTCCATATCGGATATGACCTTTGTTACCAAGCGCCAAGTGACTCCGGAGGAAATCAACGAGATCTTGGAGGCCGAAGCCAGCACGGAACGATATCGCGATGTACTGTCCACAACCCGAGAGCCTTTGGTTTCCTCCGATATTGTTGGAAGTCCCTATGCATCCATTGCCGATCTGAACATGACCAGAGTGGTGGACGGTGACCTCTTGAAAGTCATGGCCTGGTACGATAATGAATGGGGGTTCACCCATCAAATGATTCGTCTTATCCAAGACTTATAAACCAAACATCAAGGTTTCGTGGCCGTTCCATCGATTACGGACAATGTCCGACCGGACCATAAATCGAACATCATGGACAGTACAAAATTTGTACATGTTAATCCAAAAAAATGGATTAGGGTTTTCAACCGATTTAGCGGCTGGCTAATCAATAGAGGCAATAATTTAATTAAGGGATATGAAAGTTTTTGAAGCAACAACATTAGGGGGACTTGAATTAAAGAACAGAATCATAATGGCTCCTATGACAAGGAGCAGAGCCATTGATAACATCCCCAACAACTTGATGAAAGAATATTATTCACAACGCTCGAGTGCAGGTCTCATCTTGTCCGAAGCTACCGCTGTATCCCCCAATGGCACCGTATACCCTAGAATTCCCGGGGCCTATACGGACGAGCAGATTGCAGGATGGAAAAACATTGCAAAGGGAATCCACAACAAGGGCGGGAAAATCTTTGTTCAGCTTTTCCATACGGGCCGGGTTTCGGCATTATTGAATCTTCCCAAAGGTGCCGAGACCATAGCACCATCGGTGGTGCCCTTGAGGGAAATGGAGATGTATACAGACGAGGAAGGAATGCAGCCTCACGACATCCCTAGGGAAATGACCTTGGATGACATCGAACAAGTACAACAGGAGTATGTTACGGCTTCCATTAAACTCATAGAAGCTGGAATCGATGGGATTGAAGTGCACGCCGCCAATGGTTATCTATTGGAACAATTTTT
>NHBR02000002.1 GCA_002167435.2 Allomuricauda sp. TMED12 | reverse complement strand
CTCCTTTATATATACCCTTATTGTTTTTTTTAAAATTATCCATGATTTTCATCCCAAGAATAGGTTTATCCTTAAGCTCTCCATCACATTTGGTGCACCTGGCATCTTTTTTACCTTCCTCCAAAATTTTTACAACTTTGGCATGCATTAACCCGTCTTCCTTATAAACTTCAATTATGGCCTTGGTAATTCCGTTGCGGTCGTCCACTGTTTTCCATTTTCCAAAAACGGTTTGCGACCATGTTATCTGAAAAAACAAAAAACAAATCAGACAAATGAATTTATTAAGTGTTTTGCTGTTTTTCATGTCTCTTTTTTAAAGAATTAAGGGTTGCGTTCAATTCGAAACCTAACAATAATATATTGGAATTTAACCAAATAAACACCATTAAAATCAATAATCCACCCAAGGCCCCATAAAGTTCGTTGTATCGAGCGAATTTCTCAACATATATTCCGAAAAGGTAGGAGGTCAACAAAAACAAAAGCGTTGTCATTAGGGCTCCTGCAGAAAAAAACCGAACCTGCCTTCCTTCTGCCGTTCCAAAGTAGTAAAGTATAGCCGTAGTGAAATAAGACAGACTAAGGAAAAATAGAATTTTTGCCACCTGTATTCCAATGGTGTCTCCTTTTTCCACATCATATCCCAGCGTTTTTCCCAAATATTCGCTAGTGTATTCCACGATATAAAATTCAAAATAGACAAAGGCAACAGCACCAACTATCAATAAAACGGAAAGAATCAATCCAACCATGAGGGCATACGCGTATTGTCGGAAAAAATTACGTGTCAATTCTACATGATAAGAATTCTCGAACCCTCCGAATATGGCATTTACCCCATTGGCCATCAAAAAGATGGACAGGATAAATGCAGAAGACAATAAACCTCCTTGTTTTTGATCTTTGATCTGCTGATAAATCTCACCAAAGTAATCACTTGTTGCCGACGGAAGGAAAGATTCCAGAAAATCCAAAAATTGCGCATCAAAATTCTCATTGCCAACACTTACATATGGAATGATAAAAGGAACCATGGTCACCAAAAAAATAAGCAGGGGAAACAACGCCAAAAAAATACTGAATGCGATGGAACTGGCCCTAGAAGACAGTGTGCCCTTGACAATTCCCACCAAATACATTTCAATCAAGTCATAAAAAGAGAGTCCCTCAAAAGCTTTGAGCTTAATTTTTTTCAATAACCGGACTACCCAATTAATCACGGGTATTTTTTCCAACTGCTCTTCTATAGCTGCTGACATTTAAACGGCTTTTAAACTTAGGTCCATATTATAAACGGAATGGGTCAATGCACCGGAAGAGATATAATTCACACCACATTCGGCATATCTTCGTATGGTGTCTTCCGTGATTCCTCCCGAGGATTCGGTAAGACATTTATCTCCGATACGTTTTACGGCTTCGCGGGTATCATCATAATCAAAATTATCCAGTAAAATGCGGTACACACCTCCGGATTTCAATATTTCGTCAACTTCATCCAAGTTCCTGGCTTCAACAATAATCTTAAGGTTCTTTCCCTTTTCTTTGAGATAGTCCTGTGTTTTCTCGATGGCTTTGGAAATACCGCCCGCAAAATCGATATGGTTATCCTTGAGCATGATCATATCGTACAGGGCAAATCGATGGTTTTCCCCTCCCCCGATCTTTACTGCCCATTTTTCAAGGGCTCGTATTCCCGGTGTTGTTTTTCGGGTATCCAAAATTTTGGTATCGGTCCCATCCAAAATGGAAACAAAATCCTGTGTTTTGGTGGCGATCGCACTCATACGCTGCATGGCATTCAGAACCAATCGCTCGGCTTTTAGTATACTTTGTGAGCTACCTTCCACGTAAAAAGCGACGTCACCATATTTGACTTGCGCTCCATCTTCCAACAATATTTCCATTTTTAAATCAGGGTCAACATAGTTGAACACCATTTTTGCAAAATCAACTCCGGCAATAACACCCTCATCCTTTACGAGGAGCTTTGCTTTTCCTTGTGCGTTTGCAGGAATACAGGCCAAGGAACTATGGTCTCCATCACCAACGTCCTCCCTTACGGCATTGGCAATGATCAAATCCAGTTCGTTTTGAAATTGTTCTTCGGAAATCATCCAGTTGGGCTTTTAACGAAAATAGTAAAAACATTGCTGTTGATGGATGATTTCTTTGTTGGGTTATGTCAGGCATCCAATGGATTTGTTGAGCTTTGAAATCTTACGGTATCTTTATGGATTCATACTCAACAACATAGTTTAGAGTTACTGCAATATTACCTTGCAAAAGCATCAGCACAAAATAAGAAACCACCGAAAAACAAAAACGTTTTTTCCGGTGGTCATAAAATCAATAATTTAAATGTTTATGGGCAGAGATTAAACTGCATATCAAAACCTGTAATATTCCAAGAATAATCATTTATAAGGATACCTAATGCAGAATCAGCTCCCATTCCACATAGGACGACGTCCTGCATCCCCAAGCTTATATCGGTTGGACCTTCATTTTGCTGTACATAATCTGCCCAACCAATTAAAGTAGCGTTGGCATTGTTAAAAGACATCCCCGAACTATCAAGCATTTCTGTCATAGTGGCAATGCTGCTTATATCCCAACTGCCTAAATCTTGGTCAAAGGCAGTTGCATTTTTAAACATTTGATTCATATTGGTCACATTAACGGTTACCCAACCACCTATATTTTGATTGAAAGCGGTTGCCCCATTCAACACCCCTATCATATTTGTAACATTTGCCGTGTTCCATCCGCCAATATCTTGGTTAAAACTTGAGGCATAAGAGAACATACCGCCAATACTGGTAACATTACCAATGTTCCATTGGGAAATATTCTGATTGAAGTTTGTTGCACCTAAAAACATATAGGTCATGTCGGTGACCATTCCTGTATCCCATCCCCCAATATCTTGATTGAAAGCTGCCGCATTCATGAACATTGATCTCATATTTGCCACATTACTAGTATTCCAGCTTCCTATATCTCCATTGAAAACAGTCGCCCCGCGAAACATTTCCTCCATGGATTCAACTTTTCCTGTGTTCCAACCCCCAATATCTTGGTTAAAACTAAAGGCATTAGTGAACATTCCTCCCATATTTGTTACGTTACCAGTATTCCATCCTGATATATCTTGGTTAAAGGTAGAGGCGCTCAAAAACATAAGTTCCATATCCTGTACATTGCTTGTATCCCAATTTCCAATGATGCCGTTGAACGATTGAGCATTATAAAACATAAAGGACGTATTGGTTACTTTACTGGTGTCCCAATCATTCAAATCTTGATTAAAGCTGGTTGCATCGAAAAACATTTTATGCATATTGGTTACATTGCCCGTATTCCAAGAACCAATGGCCCCATTAAAGTTATCTGAAAAAAGGAACGTTTCCTGCATGCTGGAAACCTCTGAGGTGTCTGGGGTATCTTCTGCCGAAAAAGTCAACAAGCTCTGGCAAGCATAAAAAGATCTGTACATGGATTGCCATTTACCAGTGCCCCATTGTGCAACATCTACAAGCGACTTTCGGCTGATATGGTCCGATGACGACATTTGAATAGCAGGGAAAACGCCTTTAATAGCTACTGAATAAGTCCCCTCATCTTGGTAAGTATGAGAGGGGTTCTGTTGCGTGATTTCTTCCACTGTACCATCTCCCCAGTCAATAGTATAGTCATAATTATAGTCAGGGTTTGTGCCTATAGTTATCTCCTGTCCAGAGTTGACCTGCCATTTAGTAATAAATGAATCGGGGTCGTCCGCAATATTGTCAATCACGATTATCCTAACCAAGAACTCCACAGAAATATTCCCATCGCCTACCTCAACCGTTAGAGTGTGCTCCTTTTTGGTTTCAAAGTCCAAGATTTTCCCTTCCAACAGAGAAAGCTCACCTGTATCTGTGATCTCAAAAAGTTCATCTGTATCTTCTACAATACTAAAGGTTAGAGTATCATCTTCTGGGTCAGTAGCCACTAAAGTACCGATAATATGTGTATCCGATATATCCTCTGAGACAGAAAAGTTCTGCGGCTCTGCGGAAGGAGAAAGGTTCTCCGGTTCTACTTTGGTCACATTGATGGTCATTTGGGCCGTGGCATCATCGATGCCATCGGTCACTGCCACTGTCAGGGTGTGTTGGGTCTTGTTATCGTAGTCCAGTACCTTGCCTGTTGCCAAGCTCAGTTCGCCAGTTTTTGTAATCTCAAATAGGCCATTATCGTTTTGTGAAATGGAGAAAGTTAGTTCGTCATCATCGGCATCAGTGGCCTTTACCGAACCGATAAGTTGATTGTCTGTAATGTTCTCGAGGACAGTATAGTTCTGTGGTACTATATTGGGTGCATTGTTCTTTGGGAGCGATGGAGCATCGTCCTTGCCACAGTTCCATAATAGGACAAGGCTCAAAAGGGCAAATAAGTAGGTCTTGTTGTTCATTTGGAATAGGATTTTGGTAAACTGTATCAATATCCTCAATTCTCACAAGTTTTTAGGCGAAGATCTGTCGGATAGCCCTATTGATCTGACGAATAGGGCTTTTGATTTGACAGATGTACTTTTTAGCCCTAGGTTTTTATTTTGGAAAACCAGCAAATCGAAAATAGGGGGACTTGCAGCTTTATTTATAAACTTCACTTTCTGTGCAGAAAAATCTATTTTTGAACATGCAGATTACTTTGATCGCCATTGGCAAAACCGATAAGTCTGAACTTGAAGAACTTATAACCGTTTATGAGAAACGGCTAAAGCACTACATCAAGTTTCAGCTTGAGATAATTCCCGATATAAAAAACAGAAAAAATCTTTCTGAAGCCCAACAAAAAGAAAAAGAAGGAGAGTTGATCTTGGCACAACTACAACCCACGGACACCCTTGTTTTACTTGACGAAAAAGGAAGACAATATACTTCGATGGATTTTGCCCAGTTCCTTCAAAAAAAGATGAACAGTGGTATCAAAAATCTGGTTCTGGCCATTGGTGGCCCTTATGGCTTCAGTGATGCCGTTTATGCTAAAAGTGCAGGTAAAATAAGTTTATCCAAAATGACGTTTTCCCATCAAATGGTGAGATTGTTCATTGTGGAACAGATTTATAGAGGGTTCACCATTCTAAGGAACGAACCCTACCATCATCAGTAGTCAGATAAAAGACCACTACGCTCTAAGAGACAAGACAAAAGACTTTTTCCTGATTATTTGACCATTACACCTTGGCTCTTATGTCTTATGTCTAAAAACTAGTAAAGTACCCTGAACTTGATGGTGTTCTCGATTTTCTTGAGGGCTTTGATCACATCTTTGTCATATTCCTTGTCCAAATCAGTGATTACATAGCCCACTTCGCTATCCGTGGAAAGGTATTGACCAGAAATATTGAGGCCATATTGGGCCAATATTTCGTTGATTTTGGCCATAATGCCGGGAACATTGCGGTGAATGTGCAAGAATCGGTGCGCTTTGTTTTGCTTGGGCAATCTAATATTCGGGAAGTTAACAGCATCTACCGTATTTCCAGAATTGATGTAATCCATAATCTTATTAGGGACAAAATCCGCTATATCCCTTTGCGCCTCCTCCGTGCTACCGCCAATGTGAGGGGTAAGAATAACGTTGGACAAACCTTGCAAAGGCGTTTCAAATGCTCCATTGCTTCGCGGTTCGGATGGGTAAACATCTATCGCAGCTCCTCCCAATTTCCCGTTTTTCAAAGCACTGGCCAAAGCATCGATATCAACGACAAATCCTCGAGAAAGATTGATAAGCTTTGCACCATCTTTCATTTGGTTGATTTCGCGCTCTCCTATAAAGTTTTTGTTGGCTTTATTGTCATCTACATGCAAAGTCACCACATCGGAAACATTGAGTAGATCTTCCAAAGTATCACACTTTACCGCATTTCCTAATGCCAACTGATCGTTAACGTCGTAATAATACACCTTCATCCCCATGGCTTCAGCCAAAACGGACATTTGTTTACCAATGTTTCCATACCCCACGATACCCAAGTTTTTACCCCGGACTTCTTGTGATCCAATGGCGGTTTTGTTCCATTCACCGTTGTGAATCTCCGTACTACGCGGAAAAATGCTACGCATCAACATAATGGTCTGCCCAATGGCAAGTTCCACTACGGAACGCGTGTTGCTGTAAGGTGCATTGAATACCACTACGCCTTTCTTTTTACTGTAATCAAGGTCTATCTGGGTAGTACCGATACAGAACGCACCTACCACCAATAATTTATTGGCGGCATCCAATACCTTTTGAGTCACTTGGGTTTTAGACCTAATCCCCAGAACATGTACTCCTTTGATACGCTCGATAAGTTCTTCCTCAGAAAGACTGGTTTTTATCAACTCTACCGAAAAACCTTCTTCGGATAGGTTTTCGAAAGCTGCTGGGTGTACATTTTCCAGTAAAAGGATCTTGATTCTGTTCTTTGGGTATGATAGGTTTCTTGGCAAATCGTTCACAAATAAAAATTCATCTAGGTTAGGTGTCACGTGGTCGGCATTATCTGCTGCCTTTTCACGGTGCACATTTTCAGTATAGGCAAAAAACTTATGGGCAATACCTGCCTCGCGCATCACATAGTCGCTGTAGCCATCGCCAATAACTTGAACTTCGCCTTCTAAATCCAAGTTTTTCAAACATTCTATTTTTCCGTTATGTGCAGCCAACACATTGGTTTCGTCAAAGCCAATGATATTGCCTTCACCATCAAACTTGAAGGTATTGGCATAAACACGCTCGGACGGAATATTGTATTCCTCAACAATGGGATCAATAAACTCCTTGAAGCCACAGGAAATCACATAGATATGTTCCGAGAATTCATGAAAAAAGTCTTTGTTGGCCGCAATGGATTTAGAAATCTTTTGACGCAGTTCCACCACCAGATCTTCTAAATCGCTTTTGTTTGCGCTCAACAAACGGATTCTTCGTTCCAAGGATTCCGTGAAAGAAATATCCCCATCAATCCCCAAATTGGTGATTTTTTGGATTTCCGACACAATCTCGTCCCTTTTCGGATTGTTTTGCAGGGTCATTTCTGCCAAAACGTCCAAAGCCTCCACTCTTGTGAGCGTGCTATCAAAATCGAACACATATTTGCGTCCTGTTTCTACCATGAGTCGCTTCAAAAAAATTAAGGCATAAAATTAAACATTAATTCCATCCTTGTAATCGGAACTTGTCAAAAACCTTACACTTTTGTGGATAAATCAAAAATCCATTACGATTTGTTTTAAATGGCACCCCAAAAGGTACATTTTTTAACTAAGGGTTCTTAAAACCACCGTCTCGTTAGCTTACAATAGATATTATATTCCTTACCGAACATTTCTCTGAGTACCTCTTCTTCAGGTTTAATCTGAAAGCGATTCATGTACGATACAAAACCAGCTGCGATAAGTGTATTGAAAGCATTGCCCAATTTTAAACCAAAGGCCAGCAAAAAAAGAAGCATCCCTAAATACATAGGGTTGCGAGTGAATTTATAGACGCCATTGGTTACTAAATTGGATGTTTTCTTTGGATTCAAAGGGTCTACCGTGGTTTTTGTGATAAAAAATTGGATTACCGAGATCAAAATCACCAAAACACCTAATCCAAAGAGAAACATTGCCAGTTCCTGTTTACCAAAAAACTCAAAATAGCCAAAAGGTAAAAATCTGTCCAAAACATACATTGATCCTCCAAAAACAAGCATTACCAATGCTGGTGGCACTTTCATTTTCATACAAATCGGTTAAAGTCCGAAATTACTACTTTTGAATCTCAAAATAGAACCCTTTTTGATTTGAAACTAGTTTTTGCCACCCATAACGATCATAAGCTGAAAGAAGTTCAGCAGTTACTACCTGAAGGTTTTGAAATCTTATCATTAAAAGATATTCAGTGTTTCGATGAAATATCCGAGACAGGAGCCACTTTAGAAGAAAACGCCAAAATAAAAGCGGATTACGTTACTCAAACCTATGGTTTGGATTGTTTTTCGGATGATACTGGTTTGCTTGTAGATGCTTTGAATGGACAACCCGGAGTATATTCTGCCAGATATGCGGGGGAAAATAAGAACGCTAGGGATAATATGACAAAACTGTTATTGGAAATGAAGGGGATATCCAACCGGAATGCCCACTTTAAAACCGCGGTCCATTTGAACCTGCAAGGCAACAGTTACATCTTTGAAGGCATTGTAGAAGGTATCATTACCAAAAATGAACATGGTACTGGTGGTTTTGGCTACGACCCCATTTTTAAGCCCAACGGATACAACAAAACCTTTGGTGAACTGCCCTCCGAGACCAAAAATGCCATTAGCCATAGAGGTAGGGCCATTGAAAAATTGGTGGAATTCTTAAAAAACAAGGGGTCTTGACTCCCACGGAATAAAATTAATGTACCTTTGCCGCTTTATTAACGCCGCCGGTATGGGCAAGGTGTTGTGATGGGCTTAAATGGGTTATACAAGAATCGCTCTATACAACACAAACATATTTGCGATTTAAGGTATATACACCGCTATGACAAAATTTGAAGCCTTGGGGTTGGACAAACCCCTATTGGATGCTATTTCCGACCTCGGATTTGAATCCCCATCAGAAGTACAAGAAAAATCAATCCCAGTTTTATTGGAAAAGGAAACCGATTTGGTGGCCTTGGCACAAACAGGAACAGGTAAAACTGCTGCGTTTGGATTTCCTATGATTCAAAAAATCCAAGAGGAAAGCAGAACCACCCAAGGATTGATCCTCTCCCCTACAAGAGAGCTATGTTTACAGATTACAAACGAGTTAAAACTCTATTCCAAATACGTAAAAGGACTTAATGTTGTCGCCATTTATGGTGGTGCCAGCATTACGGAACAAGCACGACAAATAAAAAGAGGGGCGCAAATTGTTGTTGCCACTCCAGGTCGTATGAAGGATATGATCGGCCGAAGAATGGTCGATATTTCCAAAATCGACTACTGTGTCTTGGATGAAGCCGATGAAATGTTGAACATGGGCTTCTTTGAAGACATTAAAGACATTCTATCCAACACTCCGAAAGAAAAGTTGACATGGCTTTTTTCCGCAACAATGCCCAAAGAAGTGGCAACGATTGCCAAAAAGTTCATGCACAATCCTGTTGAGATCACTGTTGGATCTAAAAATGCAGGTGCATCTACAGTACAGCACGAGTATTATGTAGTAGGCGGTCGTGACCGTTATGCAGCGTTAAAACGTTTGGCCGATGCCAACCCAGGTATTTTTTCCGTGGTTTTCTGTAGGACCAAAAGAGATACCCAACGCGTGGCTGAAAAGCTTATCGAAGACGGATACAATGCCGGAGCATTGCACGGGGATTTGAGCCAGAACCAGCGAGATTTGGTAATGAACTCCTTTAGAAAGAAACAAGTGCAAATGTTGGTGGCTACCGATGTTGCCGCCCGTGGTATTGATGTGGACGATATTACACACGTAATCAACTACCAATTACCAGATGAGATCGAAACGTACACCCACCGAAGTGGACGTACGGGACGTGCCGGTAAATCCGGTATTTCCATGGTTATTATCACTCGCTCCGAGCTTAGGAAAATCAAAGCCATCGAGAAAAAGATTCAGCAGGACTTCTTGTCCAAACAGATTCCAGATGGTATTGAAATTTGCGAGATACAATTGTATCACTTGGCCAATAAAATCAAGGAAACCAAAATCAATAAGGAGATTGAAAGTTACTTACCGGCCATTAACGATGTTTTGGAAGGCATAGACCGTGACGAGCTCATTAAAAAAATTGTTTCTGTAGAATTTACGCAGTTTTACAACTACTACAGCAAATCCAAAGACCTCAACAGTCAGGATTCCGGTAAGGACAGAGGAACTTCTAAAGGAGATATTCCATCCGAAGGTTCCGTTCGTTACTTTATCAATGTTGGCGAACGCGATGGTTACGATTGGATGTCACTAAAGGATTTCCTTCGTGATACGCTAAAACTGGAAAAAGAGGACATTTATAATGTAGACACCAAGGATACATTCTCTTTCTTTAATTCCGATGCCCAACTGACAGAATTAATTCTTCAAACCTTTACAGAGTTTAAAATAGACGGACGTTTTATAAATGTTGAAGTTTCCAAGAACCCCGGTGGTAGCGGTGGCGGAAGAGGAGGCAAAAAACGTCGAGGTAAAAAAGGTGGAGGATACCGCGGAGGAAATAAATCATACAAAGGCGGAAAAAAAGGAAGCTATGGAAAAAAGGGAGGTAAGAAAAAGCAGGGCTTTTATTAGT
The DNA here is from genome assembly GCA_002167435.2 of Allomuricauda sp. TMED12. Taxonomy (GTDB): domain Bacteria; phylum Bacteroidota; class Bacteroidia; order Flavobacteriales; family Flavobacteriaceae; genus Flagellimonas. The sequence goes on along the minus strand of NHBR02000002.1, from coordinate 74,491 downwards.
TAATTCTATATTAAATGGTAAGACTCTCCTATTTATTTTTCTTTGTTTAGTACCTTTATAGCTACGAAGATTGCATGAGAAGATTACTACTTATACTACTGTCCCTAATCCCACTGCTCGGTTTTTCACAAGTCGAAGACGTTAATAATCAAGAGGTAAAGGATTTTACCGCAACGGTAATCAATGCCCAAACGGAATTTCCTTTGGAAAGTGTGCATGTGATAAATCTTAATCAGGTAAAGGGAACCATAACCAATCAAAACGGTAGGTTCACCATTCCGGCAGCAGTTAATGACACGCTTTACTTTTCTTATCTAGGATTTAAGACCCAGAAAGTAAGGGTTACCAACGATATGTTTCGATTTGGAAATACGGAAATTGCACTTACAGAGCTGGCCTATGCATTGGAAGAAGTGATTGTAACACCCTATCAACTTACAGGATACTTGGAGATTGATGTTAAGAATCTCCCTATAAACAATGCTTATCAATACAGTATCTCCGGCCTTAATACCAGTTATGAGGCCGGGAACAAAAGCCCGAGTGCCGTAACCAAGGTCTTGGGAGCTATTCTTAATCCCGCCGACCTCCTACGGAATCTTTTTGGTAAAAAACCTAGGCAAATGCGTAAGTTGAGGCAAATTAAAGAAGATGACAATATCAGAGACCTTTTGGCATCAAAATTTGATAGGGAGACCCTTACTGAATTGTTGCAACTTGAAAAAGTGGATATCGAGGACATCCTTAATAACTGCAACTATTCCAAATCCTTTATCAAAACAGCCAATGACCTTCAAATTTTGGATGCTATCTCTAGCTGCTACGAAGAATATAAAGTACTTAACCGAAACTAATCATATCTTTTAAACCATAGTATTGGGATGGACCTGTCTGGCTATAAATAAATTTTATATTTACGTATTCATTTTATAGCTTTAAACAAAATCCCAATACATGAAAAAACTGCTTGTTGTCTTGTCATTATTTCCCTTATTTATTGGCTGCAAAAAAGCTGAAAAAAAGCAGCAGGAAACGCAGGTAGTTGAAGTTGAAACACCAAAAAAAGAGGTGCCCTTTGTTTGGGAAGGTGCCAGTATATACTTTCTGCTTACTGATCGCTTCAACAATGGAAATCCAAATAACGATGTCAATTTTGAAAGAACCGAAGAAACCGGAGTTTTAAGAGGCTTTGAAGGAGGTGACATTCAGGGTATTACTCAAAAAATCGAAGAAGGCTATTTTACCAATTTGGGAATCAATGCCATTTGGTTTACGCCCGTAGTGGAGCAAATACATGGGGCAACCAACGAAGGTACCGGTAAAACATACGGCTATCATGGATATTGGGCCAAGGATTGGACTTCAATTGATCCAAATTTCGGAACACGAAAAGACCTTGAGAAATTGGTGAAAACGGCTCACAGCAAAGGAATTCGTATTCTGTTGGATGTGGTTTTAAACCATACGGGGCCAGTTACTGAAAAGGACCCTGTTTGGCCAGATAATTGGGTAAGAACAGGTCCAAAATGTGAGTTCACCACTTACGAAAACACCACGGCCTGTACCTTGGTTGAAAATCTGCCCGATATACTGACGGAATCGAATGAAGCAGTAGAGCTCCCCGATGCCCTGTTGGCCAAATGGAAGGATGAAGGGCGTTTGAGCAAGGAACTTGACGAGCTGCAATTGTTTTTTGAACGTACTGGATACCCGAGAGCACCTCGCTATTATATCATCAAATGGCTTACGGACTATATCAACGATTTAGGGGTTGATGGTTTCCGTGTGGATACGGTAAAACACGTAAATGAAAATGCTTGGACCGATTTGCACAAAGAAGCAGAATATGCCTTTGAAACATGGAAGAAAAAGCATCAGGATAAAATTCTGGACGACAATCCATTTTACATGGTGGGCGAAGTGTACAATTATGGCATTTCCGGAGGTCGTGAATTTGATTTTGGGGACAAAAAAGTGGATTTCTTTGATTATGGGTTTACAAGTCTCATCAATTTTGAGCTCAAAAATGATGCGGACAAAAGCTACGAGACCATTTTCAAAAAGTACAGCCGACTCCTCAATACCAAATTAAAGGGCAAAAGTGTACTCAACTATTTAACTTCTCATGATGATGGCGCTCCTTACGACAAGGAAAGAACAAAGCCCTTTCGTGCAGCCAACGTACTTTTGTTGACACCAGGGGCCTCCCAGGTATATTACGGAGATGAAACCTCCAGAAATCTCATCGTCGAAGGAACCGAAGGCGACGCAACCCTGCGTTCCTTTATGAACTGGGAAGACTTGGACAGTATTCCCGAAATACAAAAAATACACAATCATTGGCAAAAATTGGGGCAGTTCCGTGCTAACCACCCTGCTATTGGAGCAGGAAAACACAAACGCCTGGCCAAATCCCCTTATGTGTTCTCAAGAACCTATGTAAATGGAGAGTATAGGGACAAAGTTGTTGTTGGACTTGATTTACCTAAAGGTAAAAAAGCGCTATGGGTAAAAGGATTTTTTGGTGATGGCACCAAATTATATGACACTTATTCCGAAACCGAAGTTACCGTGGCCAATGGAAAAGTTATTTTGGACAATGATTTTGATATTGCCCTTTTGGAGTTGGTTGAATAACCTTAATCTCTGGAATGAAGCGCAATCCGGTTGCCTTCGGAATCCAAGAACAAAGCCATGTAACCAATTTCGGGGCTGATTTGTGTTTTGGGCTGAGTTATTTTACCTCCAGCAGCTTCAATTCGTCCAAGTTCATTGCTCACATCTGCACTTGAAAAATAAATAAGTACACCAGCTGTTTCACTTGGTTGATAATGGTCTTTACTTTCTATAAGTCCGCCAGGGGCACCGGTTTTATCTTGTGCCCAAGGAAACCATGCCATTTTGGTTCCGCCCAAATCATGAAGTTGCATTTCTATTTGAAAAACCGATTCGTAAAATGTTTTTGCTCGGTTTATATCTGTGACTGGAATCTCGAACCAGCCTACCATGTTGCTTTCCATATCCTATTGTTTTTCTAAAATCTCTTTTAGACTGGCGAGACCTTCTTCAAAATCCTTTCCTATCGCTTTGTCCATATTCATGAACAGCATCATAATGCTCATTGGGAATTGGTTTTTCCCCGAAAAGCCCCAAACCACTTTGGTCATTTCCTTTTCCACCTCTTTTGTAGCTATATATGCCTCCGAAGTGGACTTAAACGGTTTTAAAAACCGAAGCTCCGATTCAATTCGTTCGCCTTCAACTATATTGGTGATTTCCTGCTCCCCTTCCCCAACTTCTTTGTTGCCTTTCCAGCGGCTGATAGCACCAACTTCGCCATCCGTACCCGTCAAATCCCTTACCATGTTGGGATCACGTTTTCCCCAAGGCGACCATTCATCTTGGCGCTTCAAAGATTTGAGATAATCGAAAACAACACTTTTGGGTCGGTTGATTTCAATAGAACGGGAAACATCGTAGTTTTTTGGGGCAATGACTGCCAGAAAAAGAATAAGCACCACTATGGCCAAAACAATATATAGTACCATCATAACCGTAATTGATTGATTAACAGTTAAAAATACAAAAATTATTTACTCAGACCGGTATCTTTTTATAATCCCTTGGACATCCTTTATCGATTTTTTGGTCCAATCCAGTTGTTTGTTGAGAATCTCAATATCCGTTAATTGCCAATTAAGGTTGGAATCACGTACTTTTTGTGCCAATTGTTGAATAATAATGGCTGCGGATACGGAAACATTCAAGCTTTCCGAAAAACCCACCATTGGAATTTTAAGAAAGCCATCCGCTTGTTGCATTACCTCTTCGGACAGTCCTTCTTTTTCAGTTCCAAAAAAGATGGCCGACTTCTCCATAGGGAAAAAATCGTGAAGCAAGCTGGAATCGTTGTGCGGTGTAGTGGCAATAATTTGGTAGCCATCATCCTTTAATTTGGAGATACAATCGGCGGTGGTTTGGTAGCGATAAACATCCACCCATTGTTCGGCCCCCATGGCAATGTTTTTATCCAAACGCTTGCCAAAACGGTCTTCTATCACATGAAGGTCTTGAATTCCGAAGACATCACAACTACGAATAATGGCACTTGTGTTATGCAATTGGTATACGTCTTCCACGGCAACCGTAATATGCTTGGTTCGCTTTTGAAGTACTTCCAAAAAACGTTGTTTTCGCTCTTCGGTAAGGTAACTTTCCAAATATGTCAACAAATCGTACCTAAACATAAAACCAAGATAGAAAAAATTGGAAATGTGGTTTTAGACAAATTGTTTATTAACTTTAGATTTATAATGCTTGCCCAATTAATGACTTCTCACTAATTTATTGATTAGTTCAAAAAAAGTTGGTCTACAAACCTATCGCTGACCCTTACCCATAGGAATATTATGAAGCTCGAAAGTCACTCTAAGAAAATTGAAAATCTACAATAGGATGTAACTTTGAAATATGGCCATAAGCACTAAAACATACAAGAAATTGCGGTGGGCAATACGAGGGTTGAGTGGACTCTTGATAGCATTTTCTTTGCTAATGTTTATAGGCGAAACCTTTTTTGATGAAAGCACCGGTGGACCTTTATCAAGGAATGCTATTCTGCAATTATCGATAGCAGCAGTTGGTCTAATAGGGCTAGGGCTTGCATGGAAATGGGAATTAATCGGGGGCATTATTGCATTGGTTGCTTTTATAGTTTTAGCTATAATAAATCCTAGGGTGTTGGAAATGCCATTAATGTTTGTTTGGCCAGCAAATGGAATGTTATTTATTATCCTTTGGGCGTTTAACAGAAATAACACAGAACAAATATGATCTTAAAAGTCCCGGCGTTTATGGTTCTCGCTTTATGTGTTTCCTCTTTAATTGCACAAAAACATGAAGAAACAAAGAACAACCCAATTTTTGAAGGTTGGTATGCAGACCCCGAAGGCATTGTTTTTGGGGACACTTATTGGGTCTACCCTACCTTTTCCGATGATTACGACAAGCAATTACATTTTGATGCTTTCTCGTCCAAAGACCTTGTAAACTGGGAAAAGCATGAACGTATATTGGACACAACCAAAATCAAGTGGTTAAGACAGGCTCTATGGGCACCCTCTATTATTGAAAAGGACAGTAAATATTATCTATTTTTTGGCGCCAACGATATTCAAAGACCAGGAAGAAGTTCCTATGATCCTAATAACGACATAAATCACTACGGAGGAATTGGCGTAGCTGTGGCCGATAGTCCCGGTGGTCCTTTCGAGGATCATTTGGGAAAGCCTTTAATTTCTGATTTCTACAACGACGCGCAACCTATAGACCAATTTGTTTTTAAGGATATGGATGGGACTTATTATTTCTTTTATGGAGGTTGGAGTCATTGTAATTTAGGAAGATTAAACGACGATTTTACAGGCTTTGAGCCCTGGGAAGATAGTAGTCTGTTCAAAGAAATTACACCCGAAGGCTATGTGGAAGGCCCTTTTATGTTTTTGCGAAATGGTATTTATTATTTTATGTGGTCCGAAGGGAACTGGACGGACGGCAGTTATAAAGTGGCTTACGCTATGGCAGATAAACCGACGGGACCCTACGACCGTATCGGAACCATTTTGGAATCCATAGAAGGGGATATTGCTACCGGGGCGGGCCATCATTCCGTAATCAACAAACCTGGAACGGATGATTGGATCATTGTATACCACAGAAGGCCTATCCCCAATCACGACAGAGACCATCGTGTGACCTGTATGGACATAATGGAATTCAATCCTGATGGCACCATAAAACCTATTAAAATGACTTTTGAGGGGGTTGGGGTCAATTAATGAACCATCACTCAACTATATAAAAATCATATCTTCAACTGGAACCACTCCTGAAAAAGCATTTGCATCGATTACGGGATAGGTGGTTACATCGTTAAATTAAGTAATCACTGGTTTTTTAAGGAAAGGTTTTGACAATTATAGTTCACCTTCAAATAGCGCTAAATGAATTTACCTGAATTTTTTAAAATCCATTAATCAATATACTTTATAAGAATTAACTTTATATCCAGTATATCTCGATGCAAAACATAAACCATTATGAGCAGACTACACTCCTTTATTGGAGTATTGACATTTCTTTCAATGTTACTTCTTGGTTGCCAGGAGAAAAATGTATTGAATGATGGGATTTTTGAGATAATAGAATCGGATTCGGGGAAAGTCCAATCTCAAAAGTTACATCCCATAGTCGAACGAATGAATGCGTTAAAAATTCCCGGGGTCAGTATCGCAATAATTGATGATTTTAAAATAAATAATTTAATTGCACTCGGAGAAAGCGACAGTTTAAATTCTGTAACCAAAAATACTATTTTCCAAGCGGCATCAGTTTCCAAGTATGTTACTGCCATCATTGCACATCAGTTAATCTCACAGGGATTATTGGATTTGGATACAGATGTCAATCAATATTTAAAATCATGGAAGGTTCCCAAAAATGATTTCAACCAAGACACCCCAATCACACTAAGACTTTTATTGTCCCACCAATCAGGACTTCCCAGTACCAATTTTGATTTTGACAAAACCCAAGGTGTCCCAACACTTGCACAAATCCTTAATGCTGATTCCCCAGCAATCAATGAACCCGCCATTCCCGTTGCAATTCCTGGGAGCAGATGGTCCTATTCAAATATTGGGTATGCACTTATCCAACAAATTTTAGAAGATGTTACAGCTAAATCCTTCCAACAAATTGCAAAAGAAACCTTATTTGTTCCTTTGCAAATGAGTTCTAGTACATTTCAATACCCCTTGCCTCCTAATTTCGAAAATACCGAGGCCAAACCCCACGATAAATTTGGACAATTAAAACCGCCTCAATTGGAGTTGCCTGCAAAAGCGCAAGGAGGACTACTGACAACTCCTAGGGACTTGGGTAAATTAACCATTGAGATTATGAAGGCATATCACAATGATTCAAAAATATTTTCCAAAGAAACTGCGCTACGATTAATTCATAACGAACGGAAACTTCCGTTCACTTTTTATAACCAAAAAGCATATATGGGACTAGGGGTACTTCTCATCGGGGAAAATAAGAATATAGCCTTTCTTCATAATGGTTATAATTCACCCGGTTCAGTATGCATCGTTATTGGATTTCCTGAAGTTGGAAAAGGAGCTGTCATTGCGGCCAACAGCGCCAACGGTGAACAACTTTATCTTGAGATAATTGCAACACTGGCCCATAATTTAAACTGGCCCAACGGACAATTCTTTAAGCAATAAACTTGAGTTGCTCAAAGTGATTTCCCTACATGCATCCAAAAAAATATGTCTCTGGTCAACCGTTCCTTTTACTATATTTATAGAAACCAAAAAAGACCATGGGGAAACTATACACTCTATTTGCATACATACTGTTTTCACTTACCGTTTCTGCCCAACAAACGGACAATGATTCACTTTCAGTTCCCGAGCCAAAATCATTCATTAGCAATCATCAAATAACCAACGGTGGAAAACTTATCAAGTACAAGGCGATTGCTTCTGAAACTTATCTTAAAAACAAATCTGGAGAGCCGGTAGCCTCCATATGGTCCATTGCATATGTGCAACATGGCACGGAAGACCCAAGCAAACGCCCAGTCACCTTTATTTTTAATGGTGGTCCCGGATCCGCATCTGTTTGGTTACAGATGGGCATGTTCGGCCCACAATTGGTGAAAGTAGACTCCGATGCCGCTAAAGATGATGGAGCAGCACCCTATACTTTGGTAGAGAACACAAACGGTATAATGGATTTAACAGATTTGGTTTTTATAGACCCCGTGGGCACTGGATTTAGTAAAGTAATCGGAAAAGGAAAAGTCGAGGACTTTTGGGGCCTTACCGAAGATGCAAACTCGATTGCACAGTTCATGCGACAATGGGTTACGGAAAATAATCGATGGCTTTCCCCAAAATATATTATCGGTGAAAGTTTTGGAACCACTAGGGCCGCTGGAGTGGCCAATGCATTGGAAGGTAATGGACAGAATATGGCTTTAAATGGGTTAATATTAATTTCCCAGGCTTTGGATTATGCAGGTTCCACATCTGTTCATGATAACATTACCTCTTACTTGACCTATCTCCCCAGCATGGCAGCCACGGCCTGGTACCACAAAAAAGCCGGTCAAGGAAAATCACTTGAGTCTTTTATCGAAGAATGTAGGGACTACACCTACAATTCTTATGCTTCGGCGCTATATAAAGGGTCTCTTTTAACAGATGCCGAAAAAAATGAGGTTGCCGAAAAACTCAGTTATTTTATTGGACTGGACAAAGAATATATTTTAAAATCAAACCTACGAGTACTGATACCTCGTTTTCAAAAGCAACTGCTGGCTGAAAAAGGCGTGGCTTTAGGCAGGTTGGATGGAAGATATATGGGAAATGAGGTTGATGAGTTAACAGATGGACCACACCTTGGGGATCCATCCAGTTATCAGATCAGTTCTGCGTATACCGCATCACTTAATCATTATTACGCATCTGTATTGGGTATAAAAATGGATAGACCTTACCTAACTTCCAATGGGGAAATATATGGTAAATGGAACTGGAAACCTGTTCCCAAAGGGAGTGGATGGGAGCCTTCATACGTTAATGTAACCCGAAAATTAAGTGAAACCATGCGAAGAAATACTGGGATGAAGGTGATGGTGGCAAGTGGGTACTATGATTTGATCTGTCCTTTTTTCGATGCAGAATACACTTTTTCAAGAAATGGTATTGAGCGGGATAAAATACAAATGTACTATTATGAGGCTGGACACATGATGTACACCCATGAACCCGATTTGGTAAAATTAGCGCAAGATGTTCGGGGATTTTTATCAAAAAAATAGCAAAGTATAAGACTATGCCATAGCCATAAAAAATACTATTCGCCTTTTATAATTACAATCTAATGATACAATTCTTCCGAAAAATTCGGCAACGATTGCTTAACGAAAATAAGTTAACAAAATACTTGCTGTACGCCATTGGAGAAATTTTTCTTGTAGTCATAGGGATTTTACTCGCACTACAAATAAATAATTGGAATGATCTGCGAAAGCAAAAACAAAAGGAGAAATTTATCTTAAGAGATCTTCACCAAGAGTTTGTTTTCAATAGAAAGCTTTTGGATTCCATTATGACCTATCATAAACGAACCATTAAGTCTGCTGAATACTTAAAATCGCGGTTGCCAATCGATGTTAATCGTATTGACAACCTGGACTCATTGTCGTATCACTTGTTTACGGTCAGTTTTGCCTACACGTACAACCCTTCCACGGGAATCATCAATAGTTTGCTCAACAATTCAACGATTGAAATTATTTCCAATAATGAGCTTCGGCAATTACTTATTGGTTGGAAGGATATATTGTCCGATTATCAGGAAGAAGAAATACGGGCCAGCGAAAATTACCTCAACCATTTAAAACCTTTCGAAAAAGAACATTTTAAATACAGTTTGGACTATAAAGAGGTGTTGTCAGATCCGAGAATTGATTTGACATTTTTAGAAACCCTTGCTTTTGACAATTATGTGCTCGACAGACATAACGACCTCAACAACATTGTCAATAGTGCCACGGGGACTGGAGAACTAAATCATATCACAAAAACCATGGACCGGATAATTCAACTCTCCGACCCCAAATCCTTGGATTGAATTTCAAGTATCCTCTATCTATTGATACGATACTTCACATAACCCTTCATTTGGTACGAACTTAAAACAGTCTGCGCCGTTAACGATACCTTGAACATTGGCAAAAGAGCTTCCTTATCCACTTCAAAGAAAAACATGGCCTGTGCACAGGAAATAAATTTGGCTCCTAGTTTTTCCAATTCCCCAATGAGTTTCATATTCGGGTTGTCCATCTTAAATTTTCCATTGTAAAATTCATTCGTAGTAAAAGCATTGAGCGAACCCGCATGAACCACAATCACAGGAGAAATATTTTCCAAAGGAATACCGGAAGCCACATGTAAATTGATTATACGTGCCACCTCAACAATGCTTGCATCCAATTTGGAGGGGGTATCACTATCAAAATTCACCAGTTCGAACAGCAATTTGTATTCCAGATTTGGGTCGGGGATTTCGGTTACATCTTCCACTGGAATAACTCCGGAAAATGTTCCAGCTTCCAGAACGGGGAATGTGACCGTGGCCTCGATTTTAGCCATCATTTCTTGCCTCTTTTTTGCTTTTTCTTCCATTATGGAATCCGTTTTGGCAGTAGTCATTGAAATACTGTCATTTTCAACATTGTGATCTTTGTTTTGGGAAAAACAGGTCAACATAAAAAGACCTGCAACTAACGAGAGAATAGTTTTTTTCATTGGTTTATGATTGGGTGGTTTTAGGATCGAATCACCTACTGTGTGCGATTCACTGGAAACTGTAATTTGAAAGTACGCAATTTATTCAGAAATCAAGCACAGTCCCAATAGCATAATACATCCATTAAGAGAATAGATTCCTTATCTTAGTTACAAATAAAATGTAATACTTGTTGACCTTAAAAGTATTGCCCTGCAATAACCAAACAATCCAATATGGAGCAATTAAAAACCTTGGCGTTCAGGAAATTGGTCTATCTGGACCTTTCTTGGTTCCACGAATCAAACGATTACATGACGGAATTCAATTATCTGGTGGTGCAATTCATATAACGTATTGAAAAAGAATTAAAAATGCACAAGAACAAACAGAAACCAACAATATTTACCATGAAGACATTTCGAAGTTTCCTATTTTCACTTATTATTATCGTCACCTCCTGCAAAAAACAAGAGGGTACCAATACTGTTCAAATTGATGGTCTGACGGATAAAGTGGAGGTACTTCGTGATGAAGTCGGTATCAACCACATTTATGCCAACAACCAACACGACCTGTTTTTCACACAAGGATATTATGCCGCAAAAGACCGTCTGTTTCAATTTGAAATATGGCGAAGACAGGCCACGGGAACAGTTGCGGAAATTCTGGGCGAAAGAGAACTGAAAAGGGATATCGGAACCCGTTTGTTCAAATTCAGGGGAGATATGAAGACCGAAATGCAACACTATCATCCCGATGGGGAAGAAATCATCACGGCTTATACCAATGGGGTAAACGCATATATTGAAGAAGTCCTACAAAACCCGGAATTATTGCCCGTAACCTTCAAGGCTTTAGATATTTTACCTCAAAAATGGACACCTGAAGTGGTCATTTCAAGACATCAGGGCTTACTGGGCAACATAACATCCGAATTGGACATAGGAAGGGCGGTTGCCAAATTAGGCCCTGAGAAGGTCAAAGAATATTATTGGTTTCATCCCAAAGAGCCCATTTTAGATTTGGATCCCGCAATTGACCCAGAGCTATTGAGTGATGATATATTGGAACTATATGAGGCCTATCGAACTTCCGTAAAATTTAAACCCGAAGACATTCAACCGGAATATCGTGTCGAACCAAGTGTAAGTCTTAATGCCGAGCTGAAAATCAATCCATCAGAAGCGGACAAAATGTGGATAGGGAGTAACAATTGGGTAACAGATCCTTCACTTTCCGAAAACGGGCACACCTATATGGCCAACGACCCGCACAGAACCTTGGCAGTTCCCTCCCTTCGTTATTGGGTGCATTTATCTGCCCCCGGTTGGGATGTAATCGGTGGTGGTGAACCAGAGATTCCTGGCATATCGATTGGTCACAATCCATATGGTGCTTGGGGATTGACCGTTTTCCGTACGGATGGAGAAGATTTGATGGTCTATGAATTAAACCCTGACAATCTCAATCAATATAAATACAAAGATGGCTGGGAAGACATGAAAGTAATCCATGAAACGATTCCCGTTAAAAACAGTGATGATGCCGAGGTGGAACTAAGATACACTAGGCATGGACCGGTTACCTATATAGATTCCTTGAACCATGTCGCCTATGCTGTACGCTGTGCCTGGATGGAACCTGGAAGCTCCCCTTATTTAGCTTCCTTAAGGATGAATCAGGCCAAAGATTGGGAAGAGTTCAGGGATGCATGCAACTACAGTAATATTCCTGGGGAAAATATGATTTGGGCGGACAAGAATGGAAATATTGGTTGGCAAGCGGTAGGAATTGCACCTATCCGCAAAAATTTCAGTGGCCTAGTACCTGTTCCCGGAGACGGTAGGTATGAGTGGGATGGGTACCTTCCCATCAAACAGAAACCACATGATTACAATCCCACAAGTGGTTTTATTGCCACCGCTAATCAAAATGTAACATCGGAAAACTATACGGAGTGGGATGCCATTGGATACATGTGGAGCGATCCTTTTCGTGGGGATAGGCTGAAAGAAGTTTTGGGGTCGGGCGAAAAATTGACCATGGAGGACATGAAGGCATTACAAACAGATTATCTGTCCATACCAGCTCGTTCCCTTGTCCCACTCCTGAAAAATCACACCTTCACCGATGATTTACAAAAGCAGGCACAACAACAATTGTTGGCCTGGGATTATATCTTGGATAAAAATTCAAGTGAAGCAGCAGTATATGTTGCTTGGGAAAGAGAGTTGCTTAACGGCTACTTTGATTATTTTCCAAATCCTGAAGTGCAATCCGTCATTTCCAGAATACAAATGAACAAGTTAATGGAATGGATACATCATCCCAAGTCAAAATTTGGTCAAAATGCCACGGATAAAAGAAATCGGTTTTTAACGGAAACCTTTATTTCTGCCGTCAATGGTCTATCCGGTAAATTTGGAACGGATATAACAACATGGAAATATGGACGAGATGATTACAAACATGTCCAAATTGTACATCCCTTGGGCAAGGTAGTCAATGCAGAGCTACAAGCTAAATTGAACACCGCCAAATTACCAAGGGGAGGCAACCAATACACTCCTGGGGTAACCGGAAGCAATGACAACCAAACATCCGGTGCTACCTTCAGGATTATTGTTGACGTAAACGACTGGGATCAATCCGTTGGGACTAATTCACCGGGGCAATCCGGCGACCCAGAGAGTTCATTCTACCAAAATCTGTTCGAAGATTGGGCCAATGACAAATATTTTCCAGTGTATTATTCAAGGGATAAAATCGAGGCGACAACAGTTGGTAAAGAATTTTTGGTTCCAAAAAATTAACATTTTTGAATCATTAACGTCATCATGGAAAATGGCAATTCAATATCGATACCCAAGAAGTAAAAGCTAGCCGTGATTTATCCACAGCATACGGAAAATACACCCTGACATTTTCGCCAAATGAGACATTGCCAATACCCAAAATGGAAGATAAGGGGAACCTTTGGAAAAAAATTGATGGAGAGTAGAAAGTGGTCTGGGATGCACCCGTAACAGAAATGCCTTTGCCAAGTCAGGTTTCAGATTCCCCAATGACTGAATAAACCATTTAAAAAAATAGAAAACAAATAAACATCATTATGAAAAAACCAAACAACCTCAACCACCGATTCATCTTAATTTTCATATTTTGCTCAACAATTCTAGTATTTCAAAGTTGTAAGAAAGAAAAAAAGGAATTAATCCCAGAAATTGAACAAGGGATTACAATCGTAGAGTCTGAAAAACCTGAATATTTTCAACTAAGACCTGAGCTAGAGCAAGCTTACGGATACTCACATGCTGTTAAAATAGGAAACGACATAAAAATTTCCGGTGCTGTAAGTATGGATGATGAAGGGAATCCAACCGCAATTGGTGATCTAGGTCAGCAAATGAAGAATTGCTACGCCGATTTGGAGAAAATATTGACTCACTATGGTTGTACATTTGACGATGTAGTGGTTGAAAACATATTTACTACAGATATGGCATCATTTATTGAAAATGCAGCCTATAGAAGCTCGATTTACACTACTAACTTTCCAGCCGGTTCTTGGCTCGGAGTAAAGGAATTGGCACTTCCAGAATTTATGATCGAAATTGAATTGGAGGTACACAAACCTGAATGAAAATTATAACTGCACACATTTTTCAGCAACTATTAAAACCGTAAATTTTTAAATACGATAAAATCAGAAGCCCGATTCACAATTGTGAATCGGGCTTCATTTTGGGTAAATCAATAGCCAAGACAGCAGGTAAAACCATCGATTTGGGATATTTAATTCCAGCCACCGCCCAAGGCGCGGTACATATTTACCTGGGCCAGCATCTGGTCTTTTTTGGTCTCTACCAGTTCCATACGGGATTCCAAAGCCTCACGTTGTGCCAAAAGCACTTCGATATATTCCACTCTCGCGGACTGGAACAAACGCGTGGACAGGTCTATGGATTCCGTTAGGGCCTGCACTTGACCATCTTTTAATTCATAGCTCTTTTTAAGATTTTCGATGTTGGACAACTGGTTGGCCACCTCGATATATGCGTTCAAAATGGCCTTTTCGTATTCGTACACCGCTTGCAACTGTTGAGCTGTAGCATTTCTGTATTGCGCCTTGATTGCATTTCTGTTGATCAAGGGAGCAACCATGTCTCCAATCGCTGAATATAAAACAGATTCTGGCGTAGTCGTGAGGTATTTGGTATCAAAAGCTTCTAGACCTAAACCTGCCTTAATCGTAAACTGAGGATAAAAATTAGCCTTGGCCGCTTTGGTATCCAACTTGGCTGCTGCCAATTCAAACTCGGCACTACGTACATCGGGGCGGTTCTGCAACAATTGCGAAGGTATACCCGCATATACTGTATCAATAGGCGTATCGATAAAGTTATCGGACTCACGCTGAATATGCTGCGGTGAACGACCAATCAAAAAGTTCAACCGGTTCTCTACCTCCACTATTTGTTGTTGAATCTCATATTTATGGCTTCTGTTTTTCATCACCTCGGCCTGAAAACGCTTAACGGCCAATTCCGTGGCACGTGCAGCTTGCTTTTGCAACTTAACCATTTGCAACGCATTCTGCTGAATCTCCAAGTTTTGGTCAATTATTGCCATTTGATTGTCCAAAGCCATCAACTCATAATAGGAATTAGCAATTTCCGCCACTAAATTGGTCACCATAAAGTTCTTGCCTTCTACACTGGACAGATATTCGAAAACCGCAGCCTTTTTCTCATTGCGCAGTTTCTTCCAAACATCCAATTCCCATGTAGCATAGGCCCCGACCATATAATTGGTCAGGGGTTCTGGGAACTCTTCACCTTCCTTAACTTCCAAGTTCTTTTCCACGGCGCCATTTCGGGTATATTCGCCCACTTTTTCAACTTCGGCAGCTGCTTGAAAGTTTACAAAAGGCAAATACTCACCCTTTTTGGCCTGAATTACATTCTTGGCCATGTCCACCCGTTGCAACATAATGTTCAGCTCTTGGTTCTTCACCAGAGCCGTATCGATCAGGGCAATGAGATTGGAATCTTTAAAAAACTGCTTCCACTCCACCAAACCAGTGTTTACTGTATCCGCAGACTGGTTTTGGTAATTGTCGGGAACGGCGATGTTCTCGTCTCTGATTTCACGGGTTGGTACACAAGAATAAAAGGCCACCAACACTATCATTCCGATTAAAAGTGATTTTCTATGCTTCATCTTGGTCACCATTTTTCTTTTTCTTTCCATTTCTTGTGGTCATTTTTTTCAAAAGTTTGTTCACTTCACGCAAACGTGCGCGCAATTTGCTTTCAGTGTCATTATGTTTGAAGAACTCCTCTGAGATTGGCTCATCATGTTCATCTTTAATAAGACTCTTGCCTTCGGCCATTTTTGCAAATACATAATACAATCCAGGTATCAGCAACACACCGAAAATGGTTCCGATAAGCATTCCTCCCAAGGCAGAACCTCCAATGGTACGGTTACCAATGGCTCCTGCACCTGAAGCAACAACCAAGGGTATCAAACCAGCGATAAATGCAAAAGATGTCATTAAAATAGGCCTGAAACGTTGTTTGGAGCCTTCAATGGCTGCTTCCAGTACAGGCATGCCTTCTCTATGCTTCTGAACAGCAAATTCCACGATCAATACGGCGTTTTTACCTAAAAGTCCCACCAGCATGATCATACCGATCTGAGCATATACATCATTGGACAATCCCATAAACTTCAACAACATGAAGGATCCAAACACCCCAACAGGGAGCGAAAGGATTACCGCCAATGGTAACAAGAAGCTTTCGTACTGGGCGGCCAAAACCAAATACACGAATATGAGCACTACCATAAATATGTAAATGGATTCATTTCCACGTTGTGCCTCATCATAGGAGAGTCCCTCCCAAGCAATATCGTAGCCTCGAGGCAAGGTTTGCTCGGCCACTTCTTTTATGGCACCAATGGCATCGCCACTAGTATACCCAGCAGCTGGTAATCCACGAATAGCCGCAGAATTATAAAGGTTATATCGAGTCACCTCATTGGGACCCAGTTTTTTCTCCATGGTCATAAATGCGGAATAGGGTACCATTTCGCCTTCTTCGTTCTTCACAAAGAGTTTTTCCAAATCTGAGGGCAATCCACGATATTCCGGTGCCGCTTGGGTATATACCTTAAAGAATCGCCCAAAACGGATAAAACCTTGCTCATAGGTACTACCGATAAGAATGTTGAGGTTTTCCATCGCTCTTCCTATGGAAACTCCCTTCTGCATGGCGGCCTTATTATTGATTTTCAACTCATATTGTGGATAATTGGCGGCATAGAACGTGAACAAACCTGCCAGTTCCTTACGTTCTCGCAAGGCATCCATAAAATCGTTATTGATTCGCTCAAACTCATGATAATCGGTACCATTGGTCTTGTCCAACAAACGCATGGCAAAACCGCCAGAGGAACCAAAACCAGGAACTGCTGGCGGTTCAAAGTATTCGATTACAGCCCCAAGGTCCTTAGTCTCTTCTTCCAACTCCTCCATAATCTCGTGGACGGAATGCTCTCGCTCTGACCATGGTTTTAGGTTGATAAGACAAGTACCTGCATTGGAACCACGACCCTCTGTCATAATTTCATACCCTGCCAAAGAGGAAACAGATTCTACTCCTTCGGTCTCTTCACAAATGGCCTGAAGTTTTCGGGCCACTTCATTGGTTCGTTCCAAAGTAGCTCCCGGAGGAGTCTGGATGATGGCATAGATCATCCCTTGGTCCTCATTGGGAATAAATCCTGCCGGTAGCACTTGGTTGGTAAAGAAAATACCTGCACAAAATGCCAACAATAGTCCAAAAGTAACTACTCTTCGATTTACAATTTTGCTCAACACCCCAACATAGCGTCCCGTAAGTTTCTCGAACCTACCATTAAACCAATCGATAAATCGATTTACCGGTGACTTTCTTCGTGGTTTTCCATGTGTGTTCTTCAACATCATGGCACAAAGCACTGGTGTTAAGGTAAGGGCCACAATAGCCGATATCACAATAGAACCTGCCATGGTAATGGAAAACTGCCTATAGAAAACCCCTACAGGTCCTGTCATGAAGGAAATGGGGATAAACACAGAGGTCATTACCAAGGTAATGGCAACAATGGCCCCACCGATTTCACCTAAAACTTCATAGGATGCTTTATAGGGCGTGAGATTCTCCTCCTCCATTTTAACGTGGACGGCCTCTACTACCACAATGGCGTTATCCACCACAATACCAATGGCCAGTACCAAGGCAAACAGGGTAATCAGATTGATGGACAATCCAAAGAGCTGCATTACAAAGAATGCCCCGATAAGGGAAACGGGCACGGCAATAATTGGGATTAAGGTAGAGCGCCAATCACCCAAGAACAGGAAAACCACAATGGCCACCAAGATAAAGGCATCTCGAAGGGTATGCAATACTTGATCAATAGAGGCATCCAAAAAATTGGATACATCATAACTGATCTTATAATCGATGCCCGGTGGCATATCGGCCTCAAGTTCATCCAATTTTTCTTTAACGGATTTGATAACATCACTACCGTTACTGCCAAAAGTCTGTTTTAATACAATGGATGCCGATGGTTTTCCATCCAAGTTGGAATAGATATCAAAGAACTCACTTCCGAGTTCCACATCGGCGACGTCACCTAATTTTAAAATCTCTCCTTCTTCATTGGCTTTAATAATGATATCCTTGTATTGCTGTGGTTCATTATATCTGTTCTGATAAACCAATACATATTCCAACGATTGTGCTTTTTTACCGGAACTTCTACCTAAACGTCCAGGCCTGGCCAGGATGCTTTGCTCCTCCATGGCCTCCAGTATTTCTTCTGCAGAAACATTATAGGCTCGCATTCGGTCTGGTTTAAGCCAAACCCGCATGGCAAACTTACGGCTACCCAGAATCTTGGCACTTGCGATACCGTTGATACGTTGTATTTCAGGAATCATTTTAGTGTATGCATAGTTGTATAAGAACTTTTCATCGTTGTTCTTGGAATCACTATACAGGTTAACGTACATCAACATACTGGGCTGCACAGGAGTAATAACCACTCCTTCCCGTTGTACCAGTTCTGGTAATAATGGCATTACTTGGTCTACCCTGGTCTTTACCCGAACCACTGCTTGGTTGGGGTCGGTGCCTGGTTCAAAGATTACCCTTAAGGTTCCTTCTCCAGCACTGGTTGCATCGGAAGCGATATACCGCATACCTTGTACCCCATTAATCGAGGTTTCCAAGGGAATTAGGGTTGATTTCACCAATACATCGGCACTTGAACCGGGATAGGCTATAAATATATTTACCGTAGTAGGCGCAATTTGGGGGAACTGCGATATGGGCAGTTGTTTTATGGCCAACAATCCCGTAAACACAATTATGACAGAAATCACAATGGCCAATACAGGTCTGTGTATAAATTTTTTAAACATAATAACTAAAGATTATGGGATTGTTACTCAGTGTACAACTCAAGATTGGACAGTATGGATTCGGGTTTCTCAAATTCGTAGTGAATTTTCTCTCCACTTTTAACCATACGGATACCCTCCAAGAGCACTTTGTCATTTAACGAAAGTCCTTTTTCCACTACAAAAAGATGTGGAAGTTCGGCACCTACTTCAATTTCACGCTGCTGTACCGTATCGTTCTCATCAATAACAAACACGTATTTTTTGTCCAAAACCTCAAAAGTTGCTTTTTGTGGAATAAGCATAGCTTTGTCCAACGGTACCCTCATTAAGATACTTCCCGTTTCACCATGCCTTAAAATACCATCAGGATTGGAAAAGGTTGCTCTAAAGGCAATGTTCCCTGTTTCGTGGTTGAATTCACCTTCAATGGTTTCAACAACACCGGGCTGGTTGAATTTTTTGTTATTGGCCATTAAAAGTTCAACTTCTTGTTTTTCATCTTTTTTGGCACTAATAATGTAATCCAGATACTCGGACTCGGGAACATTAAAATAGACCCACATCTTAGAGTTGTCGGAAAGGTTGGTCAACAATTCTCCCTCATCCAAAAGGCTTCCTTCCCTTGCTTCCAAATGGTCCATTATCCCATCAAACGGGGCGCGGATATCTGTAAACCCCAAATGGGTCTCTGCCAAACTAACCTCTGCTTTGGCCCTATCGTATTCTGCTTTGGCCATGGCCAGTTCGTTCGCAGATACCACATCGCCATCTGCCAGGAGTTTGGTGTTTTTATATTCAATTTCAGCGACCTCTGCCTCTGCTTTGGCTTTTTGCAGATCGGCTTCGTACACATTTGGCATTATGTGGAACATTTGCTGTCCTTTTTTTACATGTTGCCCTTCATCCACATAAATATGTTGCAGGTATCCTTTTTCCAAAGCTCTAAGCTCGATGTGTCTAATGGAATGGATTTGACATACATAGTCTTTAGTAATTGAAGTATCCTTTTGAATGGGGCTTGATACGAGATACTTGGTTTCTTCCTTGTTTTCGTGTTTTTTGGATTCGCAACTTGTATAGCTCAATGCCACAAACAAGCCGATGAAGATGGAAAATCTCCTCATAGTTTTATTGTTTAAAAAATGTTTAGAAATGATCAAGGGAAGTCCGAATCCGCATAAAGGGACCTACCCTCGGTTATTGATTGTTACCCAAAGGGTTGTAGATATCTGTAAAGAGCCGTAGGCTCTTTACACAAAAAGTAAAATTCTAAATTCTGAACACCTGAAACCTAACATGCTTCTTTAAGGATGAAGCGGACTTGGGTTGTGACAACCCGCAATTGGTGTTAGATTCCAAAAACAATTGGCCCCAAGAAGGGTCAAAAAAATTGGCAGTTAAAAAACTGCCATACTTAAAAGAAAAACTATATGATGCTACTTCTTCCTCACGTTCTTCTTGTTCTTCAACGTCTATTTCGGCACAGTGCCTTTTCTCTAAACCCAATTGCATCGCATTGAACGAGGCGTAGGAATGTTGATTTTCTAAATTTTGTAGATAGCAGGCATTTTCCGCAAAGGAAGTTTCTTGCGAATCTGCATATAAATTAATGAATCCTCCCAATAAAAGGATGAATAGGGGAAACAAGTATTTTGCAAATGCCTTTTTCATTTGGGGAACAAAACTAGGTTACCCAAACTATTCACACAAATAGTACTTGTTAATATTGGTTAAATTTTATTTAATGGCTATTATTCTTGATGAAAATTTTGTAGCGAGAGGGGAAAAATCCATTTACCGTAAAATCAAACTTCAGGAAATAATGAATTTTAACTAAAAAAATGACGTCTAATAGAAAACTGAACAGTCTAATACATTCACAACCATTTAAATTTTATCTTCGTTATAATTGAAATACAATCATTTCCATATGAAAAGTCGTCTTTTCGTCATTATTTCGGTCATTTTTTTTCCCATAACATCATGTATTGACTCAAAAAACAAAAAAGATGATTCTTCATTGGGCACCGAGACTTTCTACACAGTTTCCATTAATCAGGATTACAAGTTAAGTATCCCAAAATTTATGACAGGAACCACTGGTTTGAACGAAGAAGCTTCCTTGCAATATCAAAGTCTGCTCAAAGAGGCATATCTTCTTGTAATTGACGAACCCAAAGCTGGTTTTGAAGAAGTATATCGTGACTTAAACCAATATGATGATGATCTTTCCATCATGCAGAATTATCGGGACGCCAGAATAAAAATACTTTCACGAACTACAGAAATCAACCGTAAAACCAAACCAGAGTTTTTGAAAATAAATGGGTTGGATGCTGAAACTATGGAGCTGGATGCCAATATAGAGGGCGTTGCCAACGAAATCTCCTATTTTTTGACCTTTATTGAAGGGGACGATAGGGTGTATATGATCATGGCCTGGACCTTAAAGAATAAAAAGATAGAGCATAAAAAAACCTTTAAAACGATTGCCGAATCTTTTGAACTTGTTGATTAGGACACCGCCTTAAAGGTTTATATACTAGTTGATATAGTTTACTTACTCAAGTACATTTTTCGCCTTGCGTACAAGTTGTAGAACTCATCATCTTTTAAGCTATCAATAAATAGAATGCTCTCCCCTGTACTCTTCATTTCTGGTCCCAAGTTTTTATTCACATTAGGGAACTTGTTGAAAGAGAATACTGGTTGCTTGATCGCATAACCGTCTAAATGCGGGTTAAAGTCAAAATCCTTGACTTTTTTCTCGCCCAACATTACTTTGGTTGCGTAGTTTACATAAGGCTCCTTGTATGCTTTTGCAATAAACGGAACCGTACGGGACGCCCTTGGGTTGGCCTCTATAATGTACACAGTATCATCCTTGATCGCAAACTGAATGTTGATCAATCCAACGGTGTTAAGTGCCAAGGCAATCTTTTTGGTGTGGTCCTTAATTTGTTGCAATACAAACTCACCTAGGTTAAATGGTGGAAGCGTGGCGTTGGAATCACCTGAGTGGATTCCACATGGCTCAATGTGCTCCATAATTCCAATAATATATACATCCTCACCATCACAAATGGCATCTGCCTCTGCTTCGATAGCACCATCCAAATAATGGTCCAACAGCAATTTGTTATTCGGTATTTTACGCAACAAATCCACCACATGTGCTTCCAGTTCCTCTTTGTTGATCACGATTTTCATTCCCTGGCCACCCAATACATAAGATGGTCTCACCAATAATGGGAACTTTAATTCCTCGGCCAAGTCTAAAGCTTCATCTGCGGTCTCGGCCACTCCAAATCGTGGATAAGGAATATCGTTGTCTTTCAACAAGGTGGAAAAACTTCCACGGTCCTCGGCCAAATCCAAAGATTGGAAACTGGTTCCTATAATATTTATTCCGTACTTATCTAGTTTTTCGGCCAATTTCAATGCGGTTTGGCCTCCCAACTGTACAATTACACCTTCTGGTTTTTCGTGAAGGATAATATCATAGATATGTTCCCAAAATACAGGCTCAAAATATAATTTGTCCGCCGTATCAAAATCCGTGGAAACGGTTTCTGGGTTGCAATTGATCATAATGGTCTCATAACCGCACTCGGCTGCGGCCAGAACGCCATGCACACAACAGTAATCGAACTCGATTCCCTGCCCAATTCGGTTTGGTCCGGACCCTAGGACAACCACTTTTTTCTTATCGGTAACCACACTGTCGTTGGCCACGTATTTAGTACCGTCAGCAGTCTCTATTTCTTCTTCGAAAGTGGAATAATAATAAGGAGTCACCGCTTTAAACTCAGCAGCACAGGTATCCACCAATTTATACACACGATTGATATTCAGGTCAGTCCTTTTGCTATGCACCTCGCTTTCATAACAATCCAACATATGGGCAATCTGTCTATCGGCAAAACCTTTCTGCTTTGCTTCCAACAACAATGCCTTGGGCAAGCTTTCTATCGTGTATTTTGATATTTCCATTTCCAAGAAGTGCAATTCCTCGTATTGTTTAAGGAACCACATATCTATCTTGGTGATTTCGTGGATACGCTTTAATGGAATTCCAAGTTGAATGGCATCGTAGATAACGAAAACCCTGTCCCAACTGGGTACTCTCAATTTTTCAATAATAGTTTCGTAATCTTTGTATCCTTTTCCATCGGCACCCAATCCATTTCGCTTGATTTCGAGGGATTGCGTGGCTTTGTGCAAGGCTTCTTGGAACGATCGCCCGATACCCATCACCTCTCCTACGGACTTCATCTGGAGACCTAGTGTTCTGTCGGAACCTTCGAACTTATCAAAGTTCCAACGAGGTATTTTTACGATAACATAATCCAATGTGGGTTCAAACAAAGCTGATGTAGACCTGGTAATCTGGTTATCCAACTCATCCAACGTGTAACCAATGGCCAATTTAGCGGCAATTTTGGCAATCGGATATCCTGTAGCCTTGGAGGCCAAAGCAGATGATCTGGATACCCTTGGGTTGATCTCGATAGCGATAATATCTTCTTTCTCATCCGGGCTCACGGCAAACTGAACGTTACATCCACCTGCGAAGTCCCCTATACTACGCATCATGTGGATGGCCATATCCCTCATGCGTTGGAACGTCCTATCGGACAAGGTCATTGCAGGGGCTACGGTAATGGAATCCCCTGTGTGGATACCCATTGGGTCCATATTCTCGATGGTACAGATGATGACCACGTTGTCGTTTTTGTCACGTAGCAATTCCAGTTCATATTCTTTCCAGCCCATCAAGGCCTTATCGATCATTACCTCGTGGATCGGAGAAACTTCCAGACCATGGCTCAACATATCATCAAAATGTTCGGGATCATATACGATACCAGCACCAGCACCTCCAAGGGTAAAAGAAGCCCTAATTACCAATGGAAAACCAAACTCTTGTGCAATTTCCTTTCCTTTTAGGAACGATGTTGCCGAAGCCTGCGGAGGCATGCCCACACCTATTTTGAGCATCAATTCCCTAAACTTTTCACGGTCTTCGGTAATATTGATGGCATCAATATCAACCCCAATGATTTCCACTCCAAAATCTTCCCAAATACCTTTTTCATCGGCCTCGATACAAAGATTCAGTGCAGTTTGTCCACCCATGGTCGGCAATACAGCATCAATATTTGGATGGTTTTTAAGTATTTCGACTATGGATTTGGTATTCAAAGGTTTTAGATAAACATGGTCCGCCATGGTCGGGTCCGTCATAATAGTGGCGGGGTTGCTGTTTATCAAAATAGTTTCAATACCGTCCTCCCGAAGCGATCTAAGTGCTTGGGAACCTGAATAATCGAACTCACATGCCTGACCGATGATAATCGGACCAGAACCAATAATCAAAATGGAATTTAAATCTTTTCTCTTGGGCATTTTCAATAGGGGTTTCTCGTTATCTGCTTATATGTCAAAAAAAAGGTGTTACTGGAAAAGTAACACCTTTAATTTAAATAATAAATACTCTCATTATTTTTTATGTCTTGGCTCAGAGGAAACAGTTAATCTCTTTCTTCCCTTGGCTCTTCTTCTCGCAAGAACTTTTCTACCATTGGCAGTCGCCATGCGCTCCCTAAAACCATGCTTGTTTCTTCTCTTCCTTTTGGATGGTTGATACGTTCTTTTCATTTCCGAACTGTTTTATGGATTTTGATGTCGGGAAATTTGTTTTCCCTAAAAAATTCTGGGCGCAAATATACGAAGACTTTTTACTTTGGCAAGCCTAAACTTAAAATATTTAATTAACTTTTTAGTACTTTTGCCAGCGCTTAACATTAGGTAAAAATCACTAGACATTATGTTCAATAAAAATATCAAGCTCGTTATTGCCGTTCTTATCATTGCTTATGCTGTTTATCAGTTTGTGGAAGGCAACATTGGCAACGGAATTGCGTTGATCTTGCTCTCCCTCGTATTCATTTTTCTTTACTTTAGAAATGAGTTTATCCTATTGGCCTTTCTTAAAATGAGAAAGCAAGATATGGATGGGGTTCAAAAATGGCTTGATAAAATAAAGAATCCTGAGGCTGCCTTGATCAAAAAACAACAAGGGTACTTTAACTACTTGCACGGTATCATCTATTCACAAAAAAACCTGACACAGGCCGAAAAGTACTTTAAAAAGGCCCTTAAATTTGGTTTGACCATGGATTATGATGTGGCCATGGCCAAATTAAGCCTGGCGGGCATTGCTATGCAAAAGCGCAGAAAGCGTGAAGCGACCCAATTATTGAAGGAAGCCAAGAAGTTGGACAAAAACAACATGCTTACCGACCAAATCAAGATGATGCAGCAGCAGATGAAGAAGATTTAGTCTCTCTTCCCTTCTTATCTTTCATTTTTCCTAAGGGTTGATCAAAACAACCCTAAGATGTTATTAGTCTTATAAACACATCATATAAGCTGTGATGGCATCCTTCTCCTCTTTGGTCAAACCTAACTCGAGAACAACATTAAAAAATTCGGTGGCATCGTCCAAAGTAGGCAATCTATCATCGTGAAGATAAGGTGGCGAATCTTTAATACCTCTCAAAGGAAAAGTTTTAATCGGTCCTTCGGGCCGACCTTTATAAAAACGCTCTACTTTTAAATCGTGCATATAATCATCCACAAAAGCAGGACCATAATGGCATTGGACACATTTGGCTTTCCCGCGGAACAATTCCTGCCCCAACAATTCTTGCTTAGTGGATTTTTCAGGAATCAAGTTCCCCATACCGTCGAGTTTAGGTGCTGGCGGAAAATCAAGGATAGAATTAAAGTCTCCCATACGGTTAGTTACTTCTCTCTTTTGACTCCGCGGACCAATGTGCTGTTGCATGCCCGGGTCACCATCAAAATATTCCTCAACCTCTGCAAAGTGGTCCATACTACGTATAGATCTTTTAGAGGACAACTGCATCAAATTATAATTTCCGCGCATGGTCGGTGTTCCCACTCTCAACCTTGCCAAGTTGGGACGACTATCCGGACCAAGCTCAAAAGCACCATTGGTATGCCCATTTACGTGACATGAAAAACAGGATACCCCGGCACTGGGGGCCTCGGTCACCCTATGGGTCGTATGATTGAACCAGGTGGTTGGAGATGGACGCAACAGTTCCTTTAATCCCTCCATTTGTTCTGGAGTAAGTAGACCATTGAAAATCTCGTAATAATTGGCAATGGTCACCTCCCTACCTTTGGTAACATCGCCCAACTCCTTGTGTGTTGTCAAAAACATCGGTGGTGGAAACTCGGGAAGGTACTCCACTGGAAAGTCATGATCCATATCGATTCTGACATGCTCTGGATGGGCTTCGTTCCAATTGTCCGGAAACACCATATGGGCGGTTGATGCCAACGGGTGAGCCAACGGTTTAAAAGGGAACAAATCCCTTTCCCTGATTTCATATGCCGTAAGCTCGGACAATTCCTCAAAGGACTTGACACCTTTAGGCAATCTAGTAATCGGCCCTTTCATGATTGGATTTCTTCCACCAGACATGAACTTGCCCTCATACACTTCACCGTTGAAATCGTAACGTGAGTCCATGTATTCCCTCACATCTGCCATAAGTTCCGGCTTCTGCTTTTTATTATAGGCCAACCACTCTTCCCACGACATACGCAAATCAGGAGTTGTGAACGATGTTTTTCCCTTTCCTCCATAGCGCCAAAGATCAAATGGAGTACGCTCTCCTTTTTTAACATCAGGAAATGGCAATAGTGAATCAACATGGCTTGGGCCTAGTTCATAATCCGGTTCTACATAATCTGAAATTACCACTCCGGGGGATTGTAGCAAGTGTAGGTGGTTGTTTGCCACCTGAAAACCAACCAAAAGCAGCCCTGCAACAAGACAAATGGCAATAATTCTTTTCTTCATAATCTATGTTCCCTAAAATTTCAAGTGTGTAAGTATACTAATTTTCTTAAAAAAATCATAAAATCATTCTGGGCGATATTAATTCAAAGGGATTTAATGCCATTATGGTAAAACTTTCCCGTCTATTTCCATGAATTCTCAACGGAGTAATAACCATTGTTCTGTCTGGTTCACTAAAAATCATCGAATGCATGTTCAGCTACTCGTCCTATCCCTAATTATGTGTAGCTTTATCCTTTTTCACACTTCAATATGTATTACCCACTCAACCTCAATGGTGTCAACATCTACCCATTATTTGGGGATTTCTTAAAAGGAGCACCTTATATCTTTGATTTTTCATCCAACAACCCCAAAACTCTGGAGTACACCCTGTTTGATTTTGAACAGTTCAATACCATGATTTTTGATGAATTGGAGGCTTCTAACCACCAATGGGGCATTGGCAAGTATTTGGAAGAACGAAAAACACTCCTACGGGCCTACCCCAATATTATTGAAGAAAAACGGTATTATCACCTTGGCCTGGATATTATTACGCCTTTTAATACTCCTATGTTTTCCCCTTTAGATGCTGAGGTCTACAAGACAGGGAAAGAAACCACGGTTGGCAATTATGGGGGCTATATTATCCTAAAACATGATATTAATGGAGTCGTCTTTTATTCTTTCTACGGGCACTTAAAAACACCGCACGTAGTGAGTACTGGTGAAATAATCAAGGTAGGTCAAAAGTTTGCGCATATTGGGGAAGAAAGTGATAGTGGGGGTTGGTTTTGCCATGTGCATTTACAAATCCTGACCCAAGCAGCGATTGATGCTGGATATATGGATTGGGGATATATTTCGCCAGAATTACTGCCAAAAGTGGAAACGTATTTCCCTTCGCCATATTTTTTGTTTAAGTTTTAAGATAGGCTAACTCTCCTCTGGCAACACATCTTAGTCAAAAACTGGACCATAACCTTATTGGTATAAATTCCTATGAAGTCCACATCCGTCAATTGATATGGGGCATTGGTCAATTGTTGGTGCTTTTTTACCTTTTTTCTTATTTCTTCGCCGCTCATATCAAATTTCCAATCGATGACCAAGAGCAATCAATTAAAACACAATACCATTTTGAAATTTATTAAAGCTTCCTCTGTATTTGTTATCGTCCTATGCTTGACAAGCTGCGCTTCAGGCTATAAAATGATTCAACCAAAAACAATCAATTATATCTCCAAAAACGAAGTTGATGGACTGACTCTTCAATACAGATATGAATTGCTGCACAAGAAATATGAGAAGAAAGAGGAAAAAAAGGGAGTCAAATTGGTTGCCATTAAAATTACCAACAACTCGAACAGGGATGTAACATTTGGCAAAGATGTCACGTTAGCGTTCGAAAATGATTACAACGTTTATGTGATGGACAATGAAAAAGTCTTTAAGACCTTAAAACAAAGTCCCGCTTCCTATTTGTGGTACCTGCTTTTGACCCCGTTAAACCTTTACACCACAAAGACAAATTCGTATGGTTTACCCGAACAAACGAGTTCAACACCTATAGGTTTGGTATTGGGGCCCGGTTTAGCCGGTGGAAATATGATAGCTGCTGGTTCGGCCAACAAAAAATTCAGGACTGAGTTATTGAAATACAACATTAACGGTACTGTCATAAAAAAAGGGGAAACCAAACATGGCCTAATCGGGATAAGAAGTGATTCTTATGATGCATTAAAGCTGAGGGTTAAATAGCTTAAACCCCATTATTACCCACTTTATAAATCAAAAAAACTACTTCCCAGCATTTCCAACTCGGTAATACCCTTTGTTCGGAATTTCGATGGTGTACTTTTTTCTTGAGGAATTGTTCAAATATGGCTAACACAACCAAGGGTTGCGGGGTGGCGATACCAAAACTAAGCTTTGTGTGCATTCCCGGACAAAAGCTTAGAATTCATGCTGCCAAGCTATTCAAAGAGACCAAGAACAACATGCTTACTGAGCTGATCAAGATGATACTGCAGCAAATGAAGAAGATTTAAGATTGAAATAGATGTCTTGTCTTTTAAACACCTACTTCGTCCAAGCCTCGGGTGTAACCAACCAGTTTTTTAATTCAAAAAGGGAAAAAAGTTCCCTTATTAAAATCTCTCATAAAATGGAAACTCAGTCATTGGCAGTAATGAAGTGCTAACAGATGATTTGAAAATCCGCTCCCTACTCGGTGAAACCTTATAAAAAGGGATTGATGGCACTACGATATTCGTTATATATTCTTTATAATTATTGATGTAGGTATAATCTTCAGCTACACATTGTACTATATCTAAAGCGCCACCATTGACAATATCCGTAACTTGATTTCCAAGAAATTCAGGCATCTCTGGCATAACAATATCCGAAGATGTTCCATTAAAATACATTTCCACAAATATATGGGCATTATCGGTATTTCTAAATTGAGCTCTACCTACTTCAAAATTTGGCAATCCAGAAAACGATAACGTATTGTTTTGAAAAGAATAATCAATAGAACTATTTGGAACAGTAACTGTTGATGGAGGGGCACCTATACCTTCAATACTGTAGTTACTTACTTTTATGGAGTAAAGAACATCGTAGAATATATTGGCGTATGAATAGTCATACCCGTTAAATCTATTTAACCTTGGATTCCAATAAATCATATGAGAAACCATAGCGTCAAAATGAGTTTCATTTTCAAATCCATAAACAGCCAAAAATGGGTCCAAATTTGTCCCAACCATCTCGATATTTGAATTTATGACATCGTTGGCACTAAAATCTTTATCCTCCAATTTAAAAACAGTATGCGGGTCTTCGATGAATGCCCATTTGTAGCTTTCGATTATGTCTGGATTGAAATTCATAATAAAAAATTTATTCGACCCAAGACTTTCAAGCGTATAATTCCTTGAAAAATGTCCGCTAAGAATGTTTCCTTGATAATTCAAAGCAGAACTCCATTGCCCGGAAGCTCTAATGTAATCGCCTTCTTTGTAGTCGGGCAATTCGATATTTACAGTGCCTGGGCTTAACCCTCCAGACCTTTTTGCCAAATTAATCTCAGAACCAACTGCGTCAAGAGTTAAGTTATGATAAGGGTAGATGCCATACACGACATCTTCGAAATCAGATACAAAGGTTAATATAAATTCGTCTGCTTCACCAATTTCTATATCGGAACATATGGGCAAAGTTTCAGCCAATCCAGAAGAATGTGTTACCGAGTTAATAAAACTTCCGTCTGATGCTGATAAAATCACATGAATTTCGTCCACACCTGGCCTGACAAAACCATCAGGAAAATTAATCTGTGTGATTTTTTTCGCCAATTTGACCAGAATAGAATCTACGGTAATGTTATTTCTCGCATCTTCAAGTTCCAATTTCAGATATTGTTCACCGATTCCAAGCTTACTAGAGTCAAACTCAAAAGAAAAGTCTGAATCCATCGGAGAGAATTGTTCTATCTCCTCTTGGCCCCAAAAAGCTTTTATCGATGTTATCTCTGATATTTGATCTGATATATTTAAAGGCAAAGAAAGTCCTTCACAAATGGAACTATCTTCAATTAAAATTCCAAAATCCACTTGGGGTCCGTTATTGTCAATTTTTATATTTGCGACTTTGGTTCCAATAACTTTGCCATTCCCAATGATTTCAATTTTCATTTCCACTATTCCATCATTGAAATTTTCAGGGGTTACTCTAAAAATCAATTCACCCTTTGGCAATTCCAAAATTACTTCCGAGTTCACATAAACTTTTATCAAACCGTAGTTCAGTCCTTCTGGTAGGCCAATTAGAATTTCTTCATCCTCCAAATAGGCACCGTCCTGTATAGAAAGTTCAATATCCTGGGGGTCAAGGTTTATCTCTTGGTTATCAATATCGGGGGGAGCATCGTTACTTTCCTGCTCACTGCAGCCTAAAAAAAATATGAAGAAAATTGAAAAAAACTTTGGTAGAAACTTTTTGAACATCAGTAAAATTTAGTTCCCCTAAAGTATCAATTTTAAGGTATACGTGACTTAAAAAGCTTGGTTAAATGTAAGTTTATTCGACAAATTGCTTTTCTTTTTACTCAAATACAAAACCTAACCTATAATGTAGTCGTTATGTCCTTCTTCCTTGCTTTGTCAACTCCTGAAATCTATACTTTTTCCATCCTCTTATTTTCAGGCAGCCTACCTACTTCCCAGCATTTCCCACTCGGTAATACCCTTTGTTCGGAATTTCGATGGTGTACTTTTTTCTTGAGGAATTGTTCAAATGTGGCTCGCGCAACCAAGGATTGTGTCGCTTCAATACTTTGTAGTTGATTTCGTAAAGAGATGCGAAATCGGCCCAGTTGGTCACAGCGGTATCCACTTCCACCTTAAATGTGGGCACTTTTTCGTACATATCCTCGTCTTCTAACTGAAACCCATACTTGTCTCGATTGGAGATAATTTCTTTAATGGCCAAAATACGGAATACATAGCGCCCTGTCTCCTGACCCAGCAATAGATCGTAATAGTCATCCACTTGCTGAATGTCCATATATTTTTGCACTCCGGCAGGTCCAGCATTGTAAGCTGCGGCCGTCAAGGTCCAGCTTCCAAAACGGTCTTTCCATTTTTTGAGGTAATCGCAGGCCACCTGCGTGGCTTTTTCAACATGGTAGCGTTCATCCACATTATCGTTAACCTCAAGGCCATATTCTCTTCCGGTTGCTTTCATAATCTGCCAAAAACCAGTGGCTCCGGCAGGTGAAACAACATTTTGCAGACCACTCTCTGCAACAGCCAAATATTTAAAATCATCCGGGATTCCATTCTTTTTAAGGATTGGTTCTATAATCGGGAAGTATTTATTGGCCCTTTTCATTAACAAAAGTGCATTCGACTGCCAATAAGTATTCACCAAAAACTCGCGATCCACACGCTCCATAATCTCCGGGTCTTCTTGTGGAACAGTTTCCCCTGCAAAATTGAGATCCTCTGGAATTTCAATAGCGCTAATCTGATACGTCTCCGCTACATTCTTATCCGTGGTAACCTTTTCGGACTCTTTAACTTCCGGTTTTTCATCCATTTCATTCGACTGCACGGCAAAAATCAACGTGCTCACAACGGCTATCAATCCAATAAAAGCCAATATGTTTTTTAAGTGTTTCATGTCTTCCCAATTAATATTCCTATGTAAAGATACTATTATATAGACGAAATTATTCCAAAATAATTGTGGGTAGATGATCATTAAACCATCTATACCGATGAATGATCATGGTATGCGTTCCGTTTTTTACTGGAATACAATCCTTGATTTTGCTTATTGGGAAAACGGCATCCCGATCTCCTTGTATATGGATTACATTGTTTGGTACAACTTCTTGGTCCCAATTTACAATTTGATCGATAGACCAATCAATATAATATTTGTCGCGTATCGATAAATACTTCTCGTATAAATGCAAGCGCTTGGTCACTGTTTCACCAAAAGCGTATTTGGCCAACAATTCCACATTGTTCACCAAGCCCGTAGGCAACAATTTGTGCACCTTGGTGTATTTGGCGAAAATCATTCGCTTGGGGAGCTCGTGTTTGCTTTTAACCGATGATACCACAATAACTTTTCGCGTGGGGATAATCTTAGCCATCTCCTGCACCAACATAGCACCAAAAGAAACTCCCAGCAAAACAGGGCTGGGTTCCGTTATTTTCTCACACATCCTTTCGGCATAATCAATAAGGCTCATCCCCTTTTCAGGGACAAACCAGTCCAAAGCATGGGTTTCAAATTGATTTTTGGGAAGTTTGATGTCTTCAAAAATAGAAGAATTGGCAGCCATTCCCGGCATTAGGTAAACATGGATTTTGTTATCGGACATATCGCACCAAATATCGACAAGGACTAGGAAATTAGCAATATTTTGACTACTTTTGTATCCCTTTTGCAGCTTACCCCGCCAAATGAACACATTTTTTTAATCAGGGGGACATGGAAATATCTTTTCAGGGTATCTCCACAAGTCATTTTAAAAAACAAGTACTATATGACAACATTGGAAATCACTGACAATAGTTTCTTACGTCAATTTGAAACTAAGGTCAATGGGCATTTAGCCAAAATTGAGTACTCTTCACAGGAGCGCAAAGTATTTTTGACCAAACTGGTTATTCCGGAAGAAATTACAAGAGAAGGTTTTAAAGAGGATTTCATCAAAGCGGTTTTGAACGAAATCCAAGAAAATGAACTTAGAGTGGTACCCACGAGTCCTCAGATTGCAGGTTTTTTGAGAAAAAACAGGCAATACAAGGAAATGTTACCTGTCGGTATCCGAATCTGATAAACCTATCAGTAAAAAAGTATGAAAAGCCTCTCCCAAACGAGAGGTTTTTTTATGCCATTACTTCGTTGGAAATAAATTCAAATCGTACCAGACCATCATCATCAATATCGGTAAGCTCCACTTGGCGCAAGGTGTTCACCAAGTCAGGGTTCCAAGGTGCTTTCACTTTTACATAATTTTCGGTAAACCCGTTGATATAGCCTTTCTTGTTCTCTCCTTCGAACAAAACAGTACGCACGGTTCCCAACTGACTCTCGTAAAATGCCCTACGCTTTTTGGCCGATAGCCCACGAAGCATCTTGCTGCGCTTGCTACGTACTTTTTTAGGCACTACTTCATCCATTTCGGCTGCCACGGTATTATCTCTTTCGGAATAAGTAAATACGTGGAGGTAAGAAATATCGAGTTCGTTCAAGAAATGATACGTCTCCAAGAAATGTTCATCCGTCTCACCAGGAAAACCAACAATTACATCCACCCCAATGCAGGCATGTGGCATGGCCCTTTTAATGCGATTTACCCTATCCACATACAAATTGGATAAATAACGTCGGCGCATCTTCTTCAAAATGTCATCACTTCCGCTCTGCAAGGGCACATGAAAATGAGGCACAAAGGAATTGCTTTGGGCCACAAAATCAATGGTCTCGTTCTTAAGCAAATTGGGTTCAATGGAAGATATGCGAAGACGATGAATGCCATCAATGGTGTCCAATGCCTTTACCAAATCCAGAAAAGTGTGTTCGTGTTTTTTGTTACCGAATTCCCCTTTTCCGTAATCACCGATATTCACACCGGTCAAAACAATCTCCTTGATATCCTGTGAGGCAATTTCTTTGGCATTGTGCAACACATTGCCCAAGGTATCACTACGGGAAATGCCTCGTGCCAAAGGAATGGTGCAGTAAGTGCATTTGTAATCACAACCATCCTGAACCTTTAAAAAGGCACGTGTACGGTCACCAATGGCATAGCTGCCCACATAAAAATCAGCGTCCTCAATTTCGCAAGAATGTACTTCTCCCCTATCGTTTTTGGTAAGGTCGTTCAGGTAATCCGTAATCTTGAATTTTTCTGTAGCTCCAAGTACCAAATCCACACCATCCACAACAGCTAATTCTTCGGGTTTGAGCTGTGCGTAGCAACCCACTGCCGCCACAAAAGCTTCAGAATTGGCTTTTTGGGCTTGCTTTACAATGGTTTTAAAACGCTTATCCGCATTTTCGGTCACAGAACAAGTATTGATCACATACACATCCGCTTTTTCAGAAAAGTCCACACGCTCAAACTCTTCCTTTTCAAAACCTCGTGCAATCGTAGAGGTTTCAGAGAAATTAAGCTTACAGCCCAGTGTGTAAAATGCAACCTTTTTGTTCATATGCCTGCCTTGCGTTTTAGGGGCGCAAAGATAGTGATTTGTTGGGAGTTATCGCAAAGAGCTGATGGTTGAGGGCATCTACTAATTGTTTAATGTGTCATTTCGAGCGCAGTCAAGAAATCTAGTCCATATACAATGACTACAATCTCCCATCTACCAATAATCTATCATCTTTTAAGTAACTTGTTTGCCCATACCAACCAAAATACCAACCGTATGAAAAAATGTATAATCCCTACATTGATTTTATTGGTTTGCACCAATTTCTCCTCTGCCCAAGAATATAAGCCTGCGCCTGAAAATTTAGAGAACAGGGAATGGTTCCAAGATGCCAAGTTTGGGATGTTCATCCATTGGGGTGTGTATTCTGTTCTGGGTGTGCACGAGTGGGTGATGGAAACGCAATCCATCGACAAAACGACTTATGAAAAAATACCTGCGTTTTTCAACCCTACCGAGTTTAACGCGGAAGAATGGGTTTTGATGGCCAAATCGGCAGGTATGAAATACATCACCATAACCACAAAGCACCACGATGGTTTTGCCATGTTCGATAGTAAAATATCCGACTGGGATATTATGGATAGAACCGTTTACAAAAAAGATGTCATTAAACAAATGGCCGAAGCCTGTAAAAAGCATGGCTTAAAGCTATTCTTGTACTATTCGCAGTTGGATTGGCACCATAACGACTATTACCCCAGAGGGGATACGGGGCAGAAAGCTGGAAGACCGGATAATGGCAACTGGGAAAAATACCTGGATTACATGAACGGTCAGCTCACCGAATTGCTGACAAATTACGGGGAAATAGGCGGTATTTGGTTTGATGGCTGGTGGGACAAAAAAGAGGCTGACTGGCAACTTCGAAAAACGTATGACCTCATCCATGATTTGCAGCCACAAGCCATGATTGGAAGCAACCATCACCAAGCACCGAATGCCGGGGAAGACTTCCAGATGTTTGAAAAAGACCTGCCCGGGGAAAACAAAGGAGGTTTCAGTGGCGACTCAGAAGTGGGCAATCTACCCCTCGAAACTGCCGAGACCATGGCGCAACGATGGGGTTTCTCCTTGCAAGACAAAGCCTATAAGTCCTCCAAGGAACTGATTCAATATTTGGTGAAGGCGGCGGGCTACAATTCCAACTTTCTTTTAAATGTCGGCCCCATGCCCAACGGAAAAATTCAACCCGAATTTATCGACACCTTAAAAATTATCGGAGAATGGACTGACAATTACGGTAATTCCATCTACGGAACCCGAGGCGGACCTATTCCACCGCAAAGTTGGGGCGTATCAACCCATAAAGACGATAAAATCTATATCCATATTATGGATTGGAAAACCGACAATTTCTTTTTTCCCAATATTGAAGGAGACATTAAGAGTGTTACCGATTTTCAAACCAAGAAAAAGCTGAAGCACAGCACCAATTCCTACGGCACCTTGATAGCGCTTCCTAAAAATCGTGATTATGATCAAGCGGATTTTGTACTTGAAGTCACTATTGATTAAACCAAAGGAAAAGCTATAACCAAACAACCAAAAATTGGCATGGTTTCTTTTTGCTCTCCATACCCTGCCTTTTCGGGGTTTTACAGTATTTTAGTCTTTTCGAATCTACCTTGCAGAATTATAGTGCTGTGGAACAACTTTTTAAAATTTTCAGGTTTACCACCGAAGATGCCAAAGCCCTGGAGGATGAAAGCATTGAACCCCACATACATGATTTTGAAGAGTTGATCATTGGGAACAAGGGTAAGATTTCCCATTTTATCGATTTTGACGATGAAACCGTTTACGCCCCCTTCGTTACCTTTGTGACCCAAGGCAAACCCCATAAATTACGACCACAAACCCATAATGACGAGTGTGACCTTTGGGTCGTTCGGTTCCGTTCGGAGTTTATGTCCGAAACCATTTTTAAATTATACGGATACTTTCATAACAGGGCGAACATCACCCTTCCCACTAATCGGTGCTTCAATAGGCTCTCTTCGCTATGTGAAATGATGTATGATGAAATTCAACAAACAAATCCCAACCTGTCCATTATCAGGCAACTGCTGACCACCCTGATTACCATGGTGTACAACGAAAAACCTGAAAACCTGGAACTTGAAACGGACAATGCACATTCGCAGACCTACGCGAATTTTCTACATATTCTTGAAGAGAATTTTCGAAGACCGGTCAAGATTTCCTTTTATGCGGAAAAGCTTTTTATGAGCGAGCGAAACCTCAATCTTATCTGTCAAGAAGTAATGCAGCAAAGTGTAGGAGAGATCATCGAGACCCGAAAACTTACCGAAGCCAAAAACTTGTTGATCAACACCAACAAAACCATTGCAGAAATCGGGTTTGAACTTGGCTACAACGAAAAGGCCTACTTCTCCAAGGTCTTTAAGCGCAAGACCGGACAAACCCCGACCGCCTTTCGTAACGAAATGAAACAGCTCATTTCCGAATAGTACAACACATCTTCTTAAAGGTATTACCTCCTACCCTTGTTCATGCAGGATCTTTGCACTGAAGATTCAAATAGATCATTAACCCAAAAATCAATAACATGTCAAATACAATTTGGAATTTAGATCCAACGCACAGTGAACTTACCTTTAAGGTAAAACACCTTATGATCTCCAATGTAAAGGGAGAATTCACCAAATTCAACGCCACGATCGAAGGCGATACCTTTGAAAATTCAAAAATCACGGCAACCGTTGATGCCGCATCGGTCTTTACCAACAACACAGACCGGGATGGTCACCTAAAAAGTGCCGATTTCTTTGAAGTTGAGACTTATCCCAGTTTAAAATTTGAGAGTACTTCCATCACAAAAGAAGATGAGGGTGAATACACCTTGATAGGTGAATTGACCATCAAAGGAACCACTAAAACCGTGGAACTGGATGTGGAATTTGGTGGTTACATGAAAGACCCATACGGAAACCAAAAAGCAGGTTTTTCCATTGAAGGAAAGATCAACCGTAAAGATTTTGGACTTAACTGGAATGCAGCCCTTGAAACAGGTGGAGTTTTGGTTAGTGATGATGTGAAAATTACCGCAGAGGTTCAATTTGCAAAGACCGAAGCATAATTACAGTATGTTGATAGTCCGGATCCCTTGAATCCGGACTATTAAAAGTTTTCGCTTTTTATGAAAAGAAAAGATTTTATCAAAACCTTGGGATTATTACCTTTAACTAGAGCCATGACAGATTTACACACCTTAAATTCATTAAACGAAAGCCTCCCCAATACGGAGAAAATGCCTGTTCTATTTTTAGGACATGGCAGTCCAATGAACGCCATTGAGGAAAATGAATTTGTTTCCAGATTCAGGCAATTGGGCAAAGAAGTGACCAAACCAAAGGTTATCCTTTGTGTTTCGGCACACTGGGAAACCCGGGGAACCAAGGTGACTGCTATGCAAAACCCACCAACCATTCACGATTTTGGCGGTTTTCCACAGGCGTTGTTCGATGTGCAATACCCTGCACCCGGAAGTCCTGAATTGGCCAAAGCGACAAAGGAGCTGATCACCAAGACAGATGTGGAACTCGACCACCATTGGGGATTGGACCACGGGGCTTGGAGCGTAATCAAACACATGTACCCAGATGCTGATGTACCTGTGATACAATTGAGCTTGGATTATACCAAATCCCCACAATATCACTTTGAGTTGGCCCAACAATTGGAAAAATTAAGGTACAAAGGAGTATTGATCGTAGGTAGTGGTAATGTGGTCCATAATCTTCGTAAGGTCGCCTGGGGAAAATTGAACGAAACCTATGCATGGGATTGGGCACAGGAGGCCAATGATAAAATGAAATCATTCATCATGGATGGCAATTACAATGCTTTGATCGATTATCATAAGCAAGGCTCCAGCTTTGCTTTGTCCATTCCTACGCCTGAGCATTATCTGCCGCTACTCTACACCTTGGCATTAAAAGGAAAAAAGGAAGAGGTGACCCTTTTCAATGACAAAACAGTGGGCGGTTCCATAAGTATGATGTCATTGCGAATTGCTTAACACCAGTCTGCTTAAACCCAAGACTATTCAACAAAAATTCCTAAATTGAGCATTCATTAAAACCAACTTTATGAAACTCAAAATTACATTGCTGGCCTTTGTTTTGATGGCCAGCTTTTCTTGTAAAAAGGAACCAACCTCTTCTTTGGCCGATTACCAAGGGGAAGAAAATTTCACTGTGATCGTCGGTGAAAACAAGGTAGGCTTTATGAAAGCCAACACCTCTGGGGACACCATCAACATCGATTACGATTACAAAAACAATGGTCGTGGCCCAACCATGAAAGAAACCATTGTACTGAACGCTGAGGGCTATCCCGTAAACTGGGAAGTCACTGGAAACACCACCTTTGGCAATGCCGTTAACGAGCAGTTCTCCCTCGAGGGTGGAGAAGCCTCTTGGTCCGATGCCACTGGCTCTGGAAGTGCCACTGTGGATGCCCCACAGATCTACGTAAACCAATTTGGAAGCCCATACACCGCGGTTTTGGCTGCGCGCTTACTTTTGAACGCACCTGAGAACACCTTGCCCGTGCTTCCGGCCGGAAACTTGACCCTGACCAAAATGGAGGATGTGACCGTGCCAAACGCATCAGGTGAAGGCGAATTGGCCTTGACCACCTACGCGCTTTCCGGTGCGGAGATGAACCCTTCCTATTTTATTATGGATGAAAACAAGGAGTTCTTTGCGGCAATCTCTCCAAGATATATTGTAATTCGGGATGGCTACGAAGCCGAAGAAAAAGGCTTGCGCGAATTGGCCGAAAACTATTCTGCCGAGCGCTATGAAAAACTTCAAAAGGAATATGCCCACAATTACGGAAAAAAGGTACGCATCAAAAATGTAAAGGTTTTTGACCCCAAGACACTGTCCTTGACCGACCCTGTTTCCGTGGTGGTCGAAGGTGAAAAAATTACCGCTGTCGAAGCTGCCGATGCCTCTGGTGAAGATGAAGTAGTGATCGAGGGCAACGGGGGAACTTTAGTTCCCGGATTGTACGAAATGCATGCCCACACCGGCGACAACGGCGCCTTGTTGAACGTTTTGGCGGGCGTGACCTCTTTCCGAGATATGGGAAACAACACCGAAGTACTGAGTAACTTGATCGAGAAAATAAACACCGGCATATTGGCCGGACCCCGTGTTACCCGCCTTGGGTTTATAGAAGGGAAAAGTCCGTACAGCAGCAACAACGGCATTTTGGTGGAAAGCCAAGAAGAAGCTCTTGCCGCTGTGGATACTTACGACAGTCTCGGCTTTTACGGCGTAAAACTTTACAATAGCATGAACGGCGATTGGGCCCCTGCCATTGTAAAAAAAGCGCACGACCAAGGCTTGTTCGTAGCCGGTCACGTGCCTGCATTCTCCAACGCCAACGATATGCTACGGGCTGGTTATGACGAGATGACCCACATTAACCAAACCATGCTGGGCTGGGTGTTGGAACCTGAGGAAGACACAAGAACATTGTTACGACTAACCGCCATGAAACGTTTCCCCGATCTCGATTTGAACAGCCCGAAGGTGCAAGAAACCTTGGACCTGTTTGTAGCGAACAAAACAGCCATGGATCCCACATTGGCCATCCACGAGCGTTTAATGCTTTCCCGAAACGGAGAAGTAACGCCCGGCGCTTTGGATTATGTGGATAATATGCCACCCAACGAGCAACGTAGCCTAAAAGTGGCCCTGGCCCAGATTGCGGACGAAGAGGAGGACAAAGCCTATCGCGAAGCCTACGATAAAATTGTGGAAACCCTAAAACTCATGAAGGACGAAGGTATTTTGATCGTGGCCGGAACCGATTTGGGCGGTGCTTTTAACCTGCACCGTGAAATGGAACTGTACAACCAACAACTGGGCTACACCCCTGCCGAAGTCTTAAAATTGGCCAGTTACGACATGGCACAGTATCTAGGTCAGGAAGATTTGGGAAGCATTGAACCCGGTAAATTGGCCGATTTCTTCTTGGTGCCCGGTAACCCACTGGAGGACATTAAAGCCATTAAAACCATTGCTATGGTATCGAGTAACGGAACTTTTTACTACCCTTCCGAGGTATATCCTGAATTCGGGATCACCCCATTTACCCAAAAACCTGAGGTAACCGAATAACCTCTTTTAAATTATATTTAAAAGCCAGTGGTATTTTGCTGCTGGCTTTTTTGTTTTTTGATTTCAAAAAAAACAACCACTTATGTTTATTTTAAAGAGGTAAAACTGGATTGTATAGGAGGTTAGACTTTTACTTCTTACATTTAGTAAGCACATAATCATCAAACTAACCAATACCAATGAAACATCTTGCACTGGCCTTCTGCCTTGTTCTCAGCTACAACCTTTTTGGACAAAACCAACTGACTTTAAATTTTGACGACTCCAACATCAAAATAGAAAAAGAGATCTACGGCCATTTCTCAGAACATTTGGGCACCTGTATTTATGAAGGTATCTATGTAGGTGAGGATTCCGAAATACCCAATATAAACGGGTATAGAACCGACGTAGTAGAAGCCTTAAAAGAATTGAAGGTTCCCGTATTGCGTTGGCCTGGGGGGTGTTTTGCCGACACCTACCATTGGAAAGATGGCATTGGCCCGAAAGAGGACCGACCTTCCATTGTAAACGTATTTTGGGGCGGCGTTACGGAAGACAACAGCTTTGGTACCCACGAATTTTTAACCTTTTGTGAACTCATTGGTACAGAACCCTACTTGAGCATCAATGTGGGTTCGGGTACTGTCCAAGAAGCCCGCGATTGGGTGGAATATGTGACCTCGAGCAACGAAAGCCCCATGACGGCCTTGCGCAAAAAAAACGGACGCGAAGAACCCTGGAATGTAAAGTTCTGGGGCATCGGAAACGAAAACTGGGGATGCGGTGGCGATATGGCCCCTGATTATTACGCGAATGTATTCCGGAATTTCTCTTCCTACATTCGCGGGGAGGATTTTCAAAAAGTGATTTGTGGGCCTTCCGGAGGAGATACCAATTGGACCGAAAAGATACTGGAAACACTCGACAATAAAACTTATTTGGCACAAGGTCTTTCGCTCCACTACTACACCCTTCCCACCAAAGATTGGAGCAGCAAGGGCTCTTCCACCGATTTTGGTGAGGAAATGTGGTTCAAGACCATAAAGAACACCATGGTTATCGAAGATTATATCCAACAACATTTGGTCATCATGGATAAATACGATCCAGATAAAAAGATAAAACTGATGGTGGACGAATGGGGCACGTGGTACGATAAACTCCCTGGTACCAAAGAAGGTTTTTTACAACAGCAAAACACGCTACGCGATGCCTTGGTGGCCGGGATCAACCTGAATATTTTCAATAACCATGCAGACCGCATTAGTATGGCGAACGTAGCTCAAATTGTAAATGTTTTGCAATCCGTGATTCGCACCAACGGGGCACAAATGGTCAAAACCCCCACCTACTATGCATTTCAATTGTACAATGTCCACCAAGATGCCCAGCTCATCCCCACTACCCTGGAAACAGAAAACTATGAATTCGATGGCGAATCCATTCCCGGGTTAACAGCTTCGGCATCCGAAAAAGATGGAATGGTCAACATTACCATCACCAATGCCAATCCCGACGAGGCCATGCCCCTCAATTTTGATTTGGGCAAATCCTTTAAAAATATCAGCGGCAAAATTGTAAGTGCGAATAACATAACGGATTACAACGATTTTGGTAAAAAAGAAAAGGTAATGATTCAAGATTTTGATGTCGCCAAAGCGAAAGGCAACAATCTTAGCGTGGAAATTCCACCACATTCCATTGTCTTGGTGCAACTTCAATAGTACATTCGCTATCAACAAAACTTCTTTTTGCAAATGAACACAGCACAACGATTGGGATTTGAAAAGAACACCAAACTATTGATTATTCACGCAGACGATGCTGGTCTTGCACATTCCGAAAATCAAGCTACCATTCAAGCGTTGGAAAAAGGCATCGTGAATTCCTACAGTATTATGGTACCCTGTGCGTGGTTTCACGAAATGGCCAAGTTCGCCAAAAACAACCCGCAATACGATCTCGGGATTCACCTTACTCTTACTTGCGAATGGGAAAATTACCGTTTTGGGCCCGTGTTGCCCGTTTCCGAAGTGCCCAGTTTGGTGGACGAGCACGGACATTTCTTTAAAAAAAGGGAACAACTGCGCGAAAA
Source organism: Allomuricauda sp. TMED12 (assembly GCA_002167435.2). Classification (GTDB taxonomy): domain Bacteria; phylum Bacteroidota; class Bacteroidia; order Flavobacteriales; family Flavobacteriaceae; genus Flagellimonas. The sequence goes on along the minus strand of NHBR02000002.1, from coordinate 31,791 downwards.
TGCAACTCCCGAAGATGTGGAAAAAGAACTCCGGGCCCAGATAGAAAAAGCTCTTAATTATGGCCTCGCCCCCACCCATATCGATTCACATATGTATAGTGTGGGTTCCCATCCCGAGTATTTAAAAATTTATAAACGCTTGGGAGAACATTACAATCTTTCCGTTTTGGTGAATGAGCAAGTAATGCAAATGGTAGGTCTAGATCCCAAAATCCACATTAAAAAAGATGACTTTGTAATCGACCATACCTACGTGGGCGAGTTCCACTATTTTGAAAAGGAAGGATTGGCGGCCTATTATCAATCCATTTTGGAAAATTTAAACCCTGGACTAAATCTCATCTTGATCCACCCTGCCTTTGACGAACACGAAATGCAAGGGGTCACCATCAACCATCCCAATTTTGGTTCCAATTGGCGACAACAGGACTTTGACTTTTTTACCAGTGAAAAGACCAAAGCAACCCTCCAAAAGCACAACATCCAATTGGTAACCTGGGGCGATATTAAAACCTTCAATTCATTTTAAAAATGAATCCTATCTTTAACATGCACCATCTAACACAACAATAATGAAACACTTACTTTACCAGCTTACCGCCATTTGTTTGGTGATGAGCCTTTTCTCCTGCAATACAAAACAAACCACCGAAACAACGGTCGAAAGTCCAGTCCGCTCCTATTCCGAATCGTACAAAGCGCCGATTTTTGAGCCCGATGATCGGATAGCAAAAATCAAAAAAATAGCCCCCGAGCTACAAAAATCCATCGAGGAGCATGCCAAGGCCGAGCATTTACCGGGGGTTGCCTTCGGAATTGTAGTGGACAACGAATTGGTGTTTACTTCTTCCACCGGATACCTGAACCTTGAGAAGGAGATTCCTGCTTCGCCCTCATCCGCTTTCCGAATAGCCTCCATGACCAAAAGTTTTACCGCAATGGCCATTATAAAGCTTAGGGATGAAGGAAAACTGTCGCTGAACGACCCTGTCAGCAAGTATGTTCCCGAAATGTCGAAGCTCACCTACCTGACCAAGGATGCACCGACCATAGACATTGAAAACCTGTTGACCATGACGGCCGGGTTTCCCGAGGACAATCCCTGGGGCGACCGCCAATTGGACGAACCCGATGAAATGTTGATCGATCTAGTGGATGAAGGAATCTCCTTTTCCAATGTTCCTTCCTACGGGTACGAATACAGCAATACCGGCTATGCCCTTTTAGGGCATATTGTTTCCAAGGTTTCTGGGATGCCCTATCAGGACTATATCACCCAAAATATTTTTAAGCCCTTGGGCATGGACCACACCTATTGGGAATACGAAGGCATTCCCGAAGAACAACTGGCCATCGGGTATCGCTGGGAAGATGAGCAGTGGGAACTGGAACCTATGCTGCACGACGGCTCTTTTGGCGCCATGGGAGGGCTCATCACCTCCATAGAAGATTTTAGTAAATATGTAAGCTTTCATCTTTCGGCCTGGCCTCCACGAAACGATGATGACAATGGCCCCATAAAACGGAGTTCGTTGCGCGAAATGCAAACGCCACAGTTCCCAAGGTTGTATGCCAATGCAAGGGATTATAAGGGTGACGATTGTGCTGTATTGGCCGGTTACGGTTTTGGATTGGGCATTACGGAATACTGCAATGGCCTTAAAAGGGTCTCGCACGGGGGCGCGTTGCCCGGCTTTGGCAGCAACTATACCTTTTACCCCGAATATGGCGTAGGCATTATGGCCTTTTGCAACCTTACCTATACCTCGCCCTGGTCCTTTAACGAGCTTAGTAAACTATTGTTTGAGACTGCCAATCTACAACCACGGAAATTGCCCGCTTCCGATGTGCTGTTGGAACGACAAGAACAGCTTACCCAACTGATCCAGCAATGGGAACCCGCTTTGGAAGAGCAGCTCCTGGCCGAGAATTTTTACTTGGACCGATCGCGAGAAAAAAGAAGGGCAGCCATACAGGAAGTTTTGGAAAAAGCCGGGGCCATTGAAGCGGTGGGTGACCTACACCCCATAAACCAGCTACGGGGACGCTACACCCTACAGGCCGAAAATGGGAAAGTAAACATCTTTTTTACACTAACACCGGAGAAATACCCAAAAGTACAGCGATTGGATGTAGCCTTTGAGCCAAACCAACCGGATGTATAAAAACGTCTGATATATACCTACTGCACGCTATACCAATGCATTACTGTTGATAAAAGTGTTGAGTACTTACGGAAAACCACAAGTACTTGTAAGTTTTTTCTGTTAACTTCGTTACCTGTGCTGAACTCGTTTCAGTATTGGTTAGTATAAATCATTTAAAGCGATTTACATTTTTAAATGTTGGCGGTAATTTAAAGAATAAATATGCTCAATGACAAGAAAGTAAAAGCATTACAGACTCTTATAAGGGATTCTTTTAGAATAAGGCCGAACCATAAACCTAAGTATATTGATGTCGAGGGACACTTAGATCGTCTTGGATCAAAACAACAACAAGTGATTTTTGGACGGAGAGGTTCGGGCAAATCTTGTCTATTGGTTCACTATAAAAATGACGTAGGAAAGAACCAAAAAATATTATCAATATACGTTTCTACTGATGACATAAAAAGACTAGGATATCCTGATGTCCTAATAAGGTTGCTACTCCAAATCATGGAATCTATTCCCTCATCAAAACAGAAATGGCGAAAATTCCTTTTTCGAGAAACAAATGTTCAAAAGCACATCAAGGATCTTAGGAAACTTCTGAATCGAGCTGAAACTAGAAAAGTACAAGAAAAAGAAGAAAGAGAATCTAAGTTCAGCGGGGGTGGTGAAATTAAGGGGATGATAGCAAGTGCCGACCGTACCAATAGTTTAGGAAAGCTTAGCGAATTTCAAGAAAATAAACTAGATGAATTAGAAAGGCATCTTCCTGACTACAAAACAGCTATTGAAAAAGAGCTTAAGAAAAGTAAATATGACGCTTGTTTTATTCTTTTGGATGATTTCTACCTAATTAAGAAAGATAAACAACCTGACGTCTTAGACTACGTTCATAGATTGGTTCGAGGTACTGATTATTATTTAAAAGTTGCTACCATAAGACATAGGACTGAATTAATTAGGCATGAACAACAAACTATTGGAGTTGAACTAAATCAGGATGTAGAAGAAATCAATTTAGATAGAACTTTAGAAGATTTATCATCTCCAAGTGAATATTTAGGTAGAATCCTAAATTACATGTCTCAAGAAGTTGGTTTGGACAATGTAAAGGAAAAATTATTCAATCATAATTCATTTGAAGAACTAGTTATTGCCTCCGGTGGCGTGCCCCGCGATTTCCTGACTATATTTGTCAACGCAATTGACCAAGCAATCTCTGTAGACAAGATGCAGCATCTTACAGCAACTAATATTTGGAAAGCTGCAAGTAGTTTTTCGTACCAATCAAAATTAAAAGCTCTTAGAAAAGATGTTAACGTTGAAGCATCTAGACTTGAGTCAGTTTTTAGAGATATTTTGAAATTCTGTATTGAAGAGAAAAAAAGAACTTGTTTTTTAATTTCTCAGGACGAAGCCCAAAAACATAGTGACATGCATGAGCTTATTCTACAACTAATGGATTTTAAACTAATTCATGTGGTCGAACCAGACACCTCTGCTGCCTCCGGTCGTCAAGGTAGGTTTGAAGCATACACTTTAGACTTCTCGCTTTTCATGGAGCCTCGGAAGAGAGGAATTCAAATAGTTGAATTTTGGAAATTTGATGAGGGACATAGACGTATTGGAGTAAGAGAATCACCAACCTATCATTTAGAAAGAGCCTTAATAGCTTTTAATAGTGATGAAGGTGAAAAAACTGAAGACTATATTGGGAGAATGGAGAATGAGCAATAAACCACCATCAACGAAACCTAAAAGCAATAGCGCCCTGCCGGACGCTACTTTTCATATACAAGACCGATAACGAAACTCACTTTGACCCTACCTATGTAACTTTAGTTACATCTTTTTTGCCCAATTAATGCTTTCTTTGGAATATGCCGGGAATCCACAAATCCACATTTGATATCCGCATCCTGTTCATCGCTTTGTTGGCAGGATTGCTTTTGGTGGCGCCCTGCAAAGTCCGTAATTCCTTGGAACATGCCCTAGGCTTGGAAAAATCCGAGATCTCCAATAAAATAAAAACTACCGTATCCACTTCCTGCGCTTCCTACGAGGCCGTGCAGCATAGCGAGAATATCGAATCCCACCAGTTGGATAGGACCACTGCCCAATTACCAGCCGTAACAACCCCGAGCTATTTTACCGCTTCCAACAGCGGAAAGCACTTTTACGCCGCCGAAAAGCAAAACTTTGCTTCGGTAGTTCCCCTCTACATTTTATATCGGCAGTTCAAAATCTATTCGTAAACAGTTCTTTCTACATCAGGCATTGCCTACCCCTTATCTTTAGATTAATTATAAAACAACAACATGCAAACTATAAAATATTTGGGCCTTATCGCCCTGCTTTTCGGAACCTTATCCGCTTGCAAGGATGCCAAAACCCCTTCGCAAGACACCCAACAGACCATCACCATATTACAGACCGCCGACATTCACGGGCAGCTGTTTCCCCACGACGAACTCTTTTGGGAAGACGAGCAGATTACCTTTAGAAAATTGGGTGGATTGGCCCATGTAAAGACCCTCTTTGAGCAAGAACGTAACAAAAACCCCGAAGGCACCTTGATTTTGGATGGTGGTGACCTCATCCAAGGGAGTGCGTATGCCGCACTCTCAGAAGGAAAGGCCTTCGCCCCCATTGTCCAAGAAATGGGCTACGACTTTCTAATTCCCGGTAACTGGGAAGTGGTGTACGGCAAACAAACCATGATGGACGTACTCACCCAATACGACACCCCGGTAATTTCGGCCAATATGTACCACGAAGCCAATGGGGAATCCCTGTTTCCGCAATATTTTATAAAAGAACTGAAAGGTGTAAAACTGGGGTTCATCTCCTACAATGATCCCGAAATTCCAGTGCGTCAAAATCCATCCTTCAGCAAGGGTATCCATTTTGAACCCATCGAGGAAAACCTCGAAGCGCTCATCACGGAACTCAAGGACAACCAACATGTGGATGTGCTGTTTTTGGTAACGCATATCGGCATCAGCAAACAATACGACCTGGCCAACAATCCCGCCTTGGAGCGCGTGGACTACGTACTCGGCAACGACACCCACGAACGCATCCGTAAGCCCCTGCAGGCGAAGTTTACCAAAGTGACCGAGCCCGGAGCTTTTGCTTCCTTTGTGGGCAAGCTTACCTTAACGGTAAAAGATGGCAAAGTAGTGGACGAAGCCTATGACCTTTTGGAAGTGGACCCATCAACATACGCAGCGGACGAAAAAGTGGCCCAAATTATTGAAACAGCTACTGCTCCGTATCAAGAAGAAGCCAATGAAGTTTTGGGATACACCAGTGTTCCCCTGTACCGATATTTTGTAGTGGAAAACCCCATGGACAACTTTATCACGGATGCCGCCCGATGGAAAACCGGTGTTGACGTCTCTATTTCCAACGGATTCCGATTCAGTACACCCATTTCTGTTGAAGAAGGAGGTAAATCCCCAATTACCAAGGCAGACCTTTGGAGCATGCTCCCCGTAAATGAAAAAGTGAAAATTGGGAAGGCCAGTGGTAAACAAATCAAGGATTGGCTGGAAAAAGAACTGCACAATGTATTCGCCCAGAACCCCACAGAACGATTTGGTGGTTGGTTGGTGCGCTTTTCGGGCATGGAACTGACTTTCTATGCGAACAAGCCCAAAGGTGAGCGCGTAGCCTCCATAAAAATTGGCGGCGAACCCATTCAAGATAACAAACTGTACACCATGTCCGCTTGTCGTAGGGAAGGTGAACCCTTACCTACCCTCTGCCGTATGCCCAACACCGTGGAAACCGAAGTGATGGACTACACGATTCACGATGTCATCGAGGAATACCTAAAAGAAAAAGGCACCATTGCCCCATCTTTGGATGGCAGGGCCAAAGCCTTGGATTTAGGTCCAAATGTATTGTCCCAATTACCGGGTACCGACTATCAATTTCATTAAAACAGGCATGCAAAACAATAAGATTGAAGTCAACCGTAGTTCGGTAGCTGTGTTAAGGATTATGGTGAGTTTGATATTCATCGTGGCCAGTTTAAACCATTTGATCAATACGGATAAGGCCGTTGCACGCATCGAAAATGCCAAGTTTGGTGCATTGGGTCATTTGTTGGGCCCTCCAGAAATTGCGGTGATGGCCTCCGGAGTGGTGATGCTGCTTGCCGGCATTTCCCTAGCTGTGGGTTTTCGGACCAAATGGGCCGCCATACTGCTGATCGTTATGCTGATCCCCATCACCTTGACCATTCAAGTGGGTCAAATGGCGACCGTAGGGCCGTTGTTCAAGAATATTGCTATTCTGGGCGGACTCCTCTTTTTTGTATTGAATCCAAAACTGAAAAAACAATAAACATGAAAAAAATATTCATGGTGGCCCTAGTGGCCATCACCTTTTTGACCGGGCTTAGTCAAGTCAGTGCCCAAACCACGTATAACAAGGACCAGAACAACTACATTGTGCTTACCCGCAAAATTCCACAATTAAAGGCCATCTTGTTGGCCGCCGATGAACTGGCCGCCGATGATGGTGCCAAGTTCGGGGAGTTCCATGTGGTCATCTGTGGGGAGACCGTAAAAGGACTAACCGACATGGAACAAATGCAACCGTTTCTGGATTTGGCCAAAAGTGAAAAGATAAAGTTGTTGGCCTGTGGTTTCTCCCTTAAAAAATTCGGAGTGGATGCCACAAAACTACCCAAGGAAATGGGAGTAGTGGCCAATGGTATTCTGTATGATTTTAACCTGCAAAAAGATGGGTTTTTGAGCATTACTTTGTAAAAAAACCTGGTTTATGTTGTTAAAGGGGACCATGGAAGCATGGTCCCTTTTTCTTTTTTGGTACTTTTAAGAAAATGGAAATGAAAAACAACATCATAAACCGAAGAACTGTCTTAAGGACATCAGCACTGACCATCCTGGGATTGTCATTTCCAAGTGTGACATGGGCTGAACAGAAGAGCAATATCAAGATGTCCAAACACTTCCCCAATATACCCCCTGAAATTATTGAAGAAGTGGTTGGGAAATCCCATTTTGATTTGGATGGGGTGAAATCATTGGTCGAAAAAAGACCAGAGCTCTCAAGATCGGTTTGGGAGTGGCGTTTTGGTGATTTTGAGTCTGCCATTGGAGCCGCATCCCATGTAGGCAGAAGAGATATCGCATTATACCTTATGAGCAAAGGTGCCCGCCCTACCCTTTTCACTTTTACGATGTTGGGCCATTTTAATGTGGTAAAATCAGCCATTGAAGCAACACCTGGAATACAGGAAACCACAGGACCCCATGGAATTAGTTTATTGGACCATGCGTATGCGGGGGAACGCATGAAGGACCAAATGACCAAATCAGAAATTGAATCACTGGAACAGACCATTGATTATTTATCCGGTTTGGGCAACGCTAATGGTACAGATTATATAAATGTAAGCTCCGAAGAACAGAAAAAGTACTTGGGTGATTACAAATATGGCCAGGGTGAAAATGATGGTTTCACCATAGGTGTAAACATGAGAAAACTGCTATCCTTAGGCCCAATTGGTGGGTTTGGGGGTGCCCTGTACAAAATCGGAGATAACCTCTTCACTTACAATGGCACACCCTCGGTGACCATCTCATTCAACATACAGAAAGACAAGGTGAAATCGCTGACCCTTACAGAACCGGACATCACCCTTATAGCAGAAAAGATTTGATAATAAATTATACATCACCATAACTTTCAAAGTATTTAACCTAGATATGGCTTATTTAGGTGTTTTACTAAAATAACTGTACTGGGCAAAGAGTAAAAAGCCCCTATTGTTGTTTTCCTTAAAAAAAATCGGGGAATACCTTTTGATCTTGTTAGGGATACATATCAGATTCGACTAATAACCAATCATTCACCAATCAAAAAACGAACAAGTGCACATAGTACGTATCCCTTTGCTTTTCTACATCCTATTATCTGGTTGGTTGATTCAAGGACAGAACACTCAAACTATACCTTTAAATGTGGGCCATTGGACCACTGCCCAAGGCAGTGAGATTTCCTTTGAATCTTTTGATGGAAGAGAAACCATCGTAGTGAATGGCACTGCTTTTGCCAATGGGTTTGAATTTTCGAATGGTGTACTGGAAATGGAGGTGTACGCCAACCAAAAACGCAGCTTTGCCGGCGTAGTTTTCCGTAAACATGATGGAAATTTTGAAGAGGTGTATATGCGCATGCACAAATCGAGACAAGTGGATGCGGTGCAATATACCCCTACCTACAACAACGAGAGCAACTGGCAGTTATATCCAGAATTTCAGGCGAATGTTGCCTTTAAGACAGAGGGTTGGAACCTTTTCCGCATAGATGTAGAAGATTTAACCGCTACCTTGTTTATTAATGGTAAAGAGGTGATGCAGATAGATCGATTAAGATCGGGCAATCTTAATGGGGGAATTGGACTTTTTGCCCTGTTTGGAAATCGATTCGCCAACCTAAAAGTCACCAAAATGGGAGAAGCCATCGCAAAAGAACCTTACCCAATTGTTACTCCCGAGAAAGGTATCATCTCCGAATGGGACCTCACAGAAGCCAAACCTTATGTAGAAAATCAAATAGATTTCAAAGATTTTGAAAAGGCAAAGACCATCACTGTTTATACAGAACAATCGGGCCTTTTGCCCATTTCCAGATATCTGGCAAAGCCAACTTCGGGCAACTTTGAACGCAATCAAGAAGCTTTCACGGTAGCCTCTACAACTATTGCCGTTGATCAGGCCCAGACTAGGTTCTTTTTGTTCGATTACAGCGATAAAATCGTTGTGTACTTAAATGGAGAGCCCATTTTCTACGGTAACAATGCCTTTCGGTCCAAAAACAACCAGTTTCAAGGTCATTTAGGTTTATCCGCCAACAAGCTGCCACTTCAACTTAAAAAGGGATTCAACACTTTGCATTGTGTGGTGATCGACAAGGCTAATGGCTGGGGGTTGATGGGGAAAATTGAATAGATAAGGCGAAGGAGGTGCAATCTTCAGCCCTCAATTACGTATAGCAAAGTACAATTCAACTGTAACGCACATATCATAATAGCATCTTTAAATAAATTCAAAAAATGAACAAACCAATCTTAATTACACTACTAGTTTTACCATTTCTCATGTTTTCCCAAAATTGCGATTGCGAAACCAATTTTAATTGGGTGAAAACAACTTTTGAAAAGAACGATGCAGGGTTTGCCTATGCATTGGAGAGTAAGGGAGAGCAGGCGTACCAAGCCCATAACGAATCTTTCGCCAAAAGAATAAAAAGTATTGAAGACCCCAATGAATGTGTGGCAACGATCAAGGAGTGGCTTGCCTTTTTTCGCTCAGGTCATGTTTATGTAGGCCTGGCCGGTCCAGCCAGTACCGGCAATTCAGAAACACCATCCGATAAGGACATTATTGCACGTTACAAAGATTCAGAAAGGGTAAATGTCAATTTGGAAGAATTCACCAAATATCTGGAGGCCAAGAAAGAAGTAGACTATGAAGGCATTTGGGTTTCCGAACCTTATAAAATAGGTATCAAAAAGATCAAGGATGAATACGTAGGGTTCATTATTGAAGCGGATGGGGTATATTGGACCAAAGGACAGGTAAAGTTCAAAATAAAAGCAGATAATTCTTCGGTGTATTACTTGAGAGATCATTCCGAGCAAACTTTTCCAAGTGTGGAGCTTTTGAGTGATAATTATATGAAAACAGGGTTTATCACGCTCAAAAGAGTAGCACCTAAGTATGATAGCAACCCGGAAATTGAGCGCTATTTTAATGCTATCAACGCCAACAAACCCTATTTTGAAATTATTGATGACAACACAACGTATTTACGGATTCCAACATTCAACGGTGCCGAAAAAAGTGTTATTGACAGTGTTATAGCCGCAAACAAAGACTTGATATTAAAAACCCACAACTTTATTATCGACATCAGGAATAATGGAGGAGGAAGTGATCGAAGTTATTACGAGTTACTGCCCATATTATACACCAACCCCATACGGACCGTTGGTGTAGAGTTTCTTTCAACACCCCTGAATAATCAAAGAATGTTGGATTTTATAAATGATCCTTCTTATGGGTTCGACGAAGAAGGAAAAAAATGGGCTCAGGAGTCGTTTGAGATTCTGGATAAGCGAAAAGGGGAATTCGTAAATCTAGACTCCACTGTTGTCGATATTACCAAATACGATACAATTCATCAATTTCCCAAAAACGTCGGAATCATTATCAACGAAGGAAATGGTAGTACCGCAGAACAATTTTTATTGGCTGCAAAACAAAGTAAAAAGGTGAAGCTGTTCGGTACAACAACGGTTGGTGTGCTGGACATTTCCAATATGTACCTGATTACATCTCCATGTGGTGATCTGGAATTTGGATATAGTTTATCCAGAAGCATGAGAATTCCGGACATGACAATCGATAACAAAGGTATACAACCGGATTTATACATTGACAAAAGTATCCCCGCCTACAAATGGATAGATTTTGTTACTGAAACATTGAACAACTAAATTGAACAAATAGTATTAAGGGAACCCGCAGAAATGTGGGTTCCTTAGTAGTTTCTCCACTTCTGCGTGAACTCAAAAACGTGTTCCAAAATTTTGGCTTCGGTATCGTTGAACTCCATATTACGGCGTTTCATCATGGCCTCGGCCACCTCAAAAGCTTTATTGGTTCGAAATGCGGTAAATCCTGAAGCCCCGCCCCAACTAAAACTTGGAATAAAATTTCGGGGAAAACCACTACCAAAAATATTGGCACTCACCCCGATGACGGTTCCTGTGTTGAACATCACATTGATGCCGCACTTGCTATGATCGCCCATCATCAAACCACAAAATTGAAGACCTGTTTTGGCAAAACCTTCGGTTTGGTAATTCCACAGGCGTACGGGAGCATAATTGTTCTTTAGGTTGGACGTATTCGTATCGGCTCCGATATTGCACCATTCCCCTATCACAGAGTTACCTAAAAAGCCATCGTGTCCTTTGTTGGAATTAGCGAACAGTACTGCATTATTGACTTCTCCACCAAGTTTACAGCCCGGTCCAGCGGTGACGGCTCCATAAATTTTGGCGCCCATTTTTAAAATGGCGTTTTCACAAAGTGCCAATCCGCCCCTGACCATACAGCCTTCCATCATCAAAGCATTTTTACCAATGTAGATAGGTCCTGTGGATGCGTTTAAAATACAGAACTCCACCGTAGCCCCCTCTTCAATAAAAATATTTTCAGGGCTCTTTACTTTATTGGTGTTGGATATGGGTTGGCTTTTTCTTCCTTGGGTCAATACATCAAAATCAGCTTGAAGTGCCGCTGCATTGTTGGAAAAAATATCCCAGGTATTTTTGATTATTGTACAGTCACTTTTAAAATGAACTGTTACATAATCTTCACTGGAAAAAAATTCATTAGGGCTGTCCGTGGTATAGGCAACATAATCCTCCCCATCCATCAAGGCTTCGCCCATTTTCAAGTTTTGAATAGCCTCTATCAAGGCTTTGTTGGGCAGATAACTCCCGTTGATCACCATGTTTTCGGCAGCAACAGTCAATGGATACTTTTCGGATAGATACTCTTCGGTTTGAAAACTTACCGGGGCCTTCAACCATTTTTCCCATTTCTCGCTAATGGTCAAAATACCCACACGAATCTCAGATACGGGCCGTGTGAACGTGAAAGGGAAAAGGTCTTCGCGGTGGTTACCGTCAGAAAGGATATAGTTCATAGCACAGCTTTGAGAGTCTATTTACTGTAAAAATAAAAAACGCTCTCGAATACCATCGAGAGCGCCTATATATTTCGTTGAAAAGTGCGACCTACTCGGTCTCCTTCTCTTCTTTCTTGAATTTCTTGTACTTGTTCTTGAACTTGTCAATTCTACCAGCGGTGTCAACCAATTTAGTTTTACCAGTGTAGTATGGATGTGAAGTTCTAGAAATTTCCAATTTTACCAATGGATATTCAACACCATCCACAGTGATGGTCTCTTTCGCTTCAGCAGTGGACTTTGTAAGGAACACATCGTCGTTGGACATATCCTTAAAAGCAACCAATCTATAGTTTTCTGGGTGTATATCTTTTCTCATTGTCTTAAATGCTTAATCTCAGAATTTTCAGGGTGCAAATTTAATGATTTCTTTGATACATCCAACTTAAAATCACTAAAAAAATAAAGTTAAATTTATATGTAACAAATTTAAGCGATCTCGCACTAACCAACTGTAATCAACACAAATTTCAAAAAAATGGAAGAACAACAAGTTAAAACAGGAAAATTTGCACTTAACTACGGTCTTTTAATGGGACTGATTTCTGTGGTGTTCGGCGTTATGCTCTATACCCAGAAAATGCACTATGAGACAAGTACGGCGGTAATCGTGATCTCTATCGTAATCTTGGCGGCAATTATTTTTTTAGCGATCAACGCCTTTAAAAAAGCAAATGGTGGCTATTTAACCATTTCGGAGGCACTAAAAGTTGCCGTAGGGGTCGCCTTGGTCGGTGCCATAATTTCTTTGGTCTACCAATTTGTACTAACCAACTTTATTGAACCAGACTTTATGGACAAGGCCATGGAAATTGCAAAACCAAAGGCCATGGCACAAAACCCCAATATGACCGAGGAGCAATGGGAACAAGGCGTAGAAATGCAAAAAAGCTTTGCTTGGATACAATATCCCGTACTCTTGATCATGAACTGTGTACTCGGTTTGATCTTAGGTCTAATAAGTGGCTTAATATTGAAAAAGTCCAAAGCGGATTACTAAAACAAAAAATACTATTTTTGAAAGGAATTCCAGAATCAAACAATGCAGATTTCCATTGTAATTCCTTTACTTAACGAGCAAGAATCCCTAAAAGAACTACATGATTGGATTGTACAGGTAATGCAATCCAATCATTTTTCTTATGAAATCATCTTTATAGATGATGGCAGTACCGACGGCTCGTGGGAAACCATCTCCGAGCTTTCCAAACTCAACGAAAATGTGAAGGGTATCCGGTTCTTAAAGAACTTCGGAAAGTCCCAAGCCTTGCATGCCGGTTTTAAAGCTGCCGAGGGCGAGGTTGTCATCACCATGGATGCAGATCTCCAGGACAATCCAGAGGAAATCCCAGAGATGTATCAGATGATTACCCAAGAGGGCCATCATGTGGTATCGGGCTGGAAAAAGAAACGGTACGATTCCGTGATCACTAAAAATATCCCCTCCAAACTGTTCAATTGGGCAGCAAGGAAAACTTCCGGGGTAAAATTGCACGATTTTAACTGTGGTCTCAAAGCTTTCAACCAAAAAGTGGTAAAAACCATTGAGGTATCGGGAGAAATGCATCGATATATTCCTGTTTTGGCCAAAAACGCAGGATTTTTGGATATTTCGGAAAAAATAGTGCAACACCAAGCCCGTAAATATGGCTCAACAAAATTTGGAGCAGAGCGCTTTATCAATGGCTTCTTGGATTTAATCACTATTTGGTTCGTTTCCAAGTTTGGCCGAAGACCAATGCATCTTTTTGGAGCCTGGGGCGTACTCATGTTCTTTGTAGGTTTTGGATTTTCGCTTTATTTGGGGGTTGACAAGCTCTTCATTAATCCCACGGGGCGTCTTATTACACAAAAACCCCAATTCTATATTGCATTGACGGCCATGATTATCGGTACGCAATTATTTTTAGCAGGTTTCATCGGAGAAATTATGGTGCGGTCCCGAAAAAACGACACCCGATACAATATCTCGGATAAAATTAACCTTTAGGCCATTCTCAAACCCTACAATCTTTGTATTTTTAAACATCTAAACAACTATAAACACTATGGATTCCATTACCGATACGGCGAAAACGTGGTTGACCGATTTTTTTGACGAAGACACGAAGAAAGAAATCAAACATCTTATGGAAAACGACCCTGAGGAACTCAAGGAACGTTTTTATAAGAATTTAGAGTTTGGTACTGGTGGAATGCGCGGTATAATGGGTGTTGGCACCAATAGAATAAACAAATACACCTTGGGAAAAAACACCCAAGGCCTCAGCAATTACCTAAAAAAGAGCTACACGGACAATGACCTTCAAGTAGTGATTGCTTACGATTGCAGGCATAATTCAAAATCCTTGGCCAGAACCGTTGCAGAAGTTTTTTCCGCCAACGGGATTCGAGTACACCTCTTTTCTGATTTGAGAACAACCCCTGAGCTTTCCTTTGCTGTAAAACATATTGGTTGCCATGCTGGTATTGTTTTGACAGCCTCCCATAACCCACCCGAATACAATGGATACAAAGTATATTGGGCCGATGGCGGACAGATTGTACCTCCACAAGACGGCGAAATCATAGCAGAGATCAATGCGCTTTCTTTTGAAGATATCAAATTTGATAAGGATGAAAGTCTTATTCACCTAATCGATGAAGAGGTTGACGAAGCCTTTTTTGATGCATCCGTGAAAAATGGAAATTTTGATGCCCAGGGAAAAGACAATTTTAAAATTGTGTTCACTTCGTTGCACGGAACATCCATAACCGCCATTCCAGAAGTTTTGAAGCGCGCCGGTTACAAGAACGTTACTATAATTGAAGAGCAGGCGGAACCTGATGGAGATTTCCCTACGGTGGAATCTCCAAATCCGGAAGAGCCCGAAGCTTTGTCCATCGCCATTGCCAAAGCCGAAGAAATTGGGGCTGATATGGTAGTAGGCACGGACCCAGATAGTGACCGATTGGGCATAGCCGTGCGTAACATGGATGGCAAAATGGAGTTGCTCAACGGAAACCAAACCATGGTTTTGATGACCAAGTTCCTTTTGGACCAATACAAGAAAAAAGGATTTAAAGGCAATGAATTTATTGCCTCAACCATTGTCTCTACCCCAATGATGGAACAAATGGCCAAATCGTATGGTGTGGAGTTCAAAACCGCGTTGACGGGTTTTAAATGGATAGGCAAAATGATCAAGGACTTTCCTAGCTCCGAATTCATTGGAGGTGGTGAAGAAAGTTTCGGGTATATGGTCGGGGATTTTGTCCGCGACAAAGATGCAGTTACCTCTACCCTATTGGCCTGTGAAATTGCGGCCAATGCCAAGGCCAACGGCAGTTCATTCTATAAAGATTTAATCGATGCCTATGTGGAATTTGGTTTCTATAAGGAAAAACTCATTTCCATTACCAAAAAAGGGATGAGCGGCGCAGAGGAAATCAAACAAATGTTGAAGGATTTCAAAGAAAATCCAGTGGATACCGTACAAGGCTCAAAACTGCTGTACATTGAAGATTATAACACCTCCATCGTTAAAAATGTGCAGACAGGTGAAGAGTTTACGCTTCACTTGCCCAAATCAAATGTATTGATTTACGAGACGGAAGATGGTACTAGAATCGCAGCCCGACCCAGTGGCACGGAGCCCAAAGTAAAGTTCTACATCAGCACAAATGCAAAATTGGGCAAGGCAGAGGATTTTAAATCCGTAAATTCGCAGTTGGAAACCAAAATTGAAGGTATCCTTTCCGAGCTGAATTTATAAGTGAATGAACTACTTTAAAAAGATTCTCCAATTTGCGCGACCGTACCGTAAATATGGGTTTTTGAATATTTTCTTTAATATTTTATATGCGCTTTTTAGTGCATTGTCTTTTGCGGCTTTGATTCCCATGCTTGATGTACTCTTTAAACCACAAGAGAAAGTACTTGTGGAACCTGTATACGAAGGCTTCGCCAAATCAAAAGATTACCTGCAAGATTATATCAACTATCGCATTACAGCATATGCCGGGGACGAGGAAATGAAAGCCTTGGTCTTAGTCATAGGTTTGGTACTTGTGCTTTTCTTATTGAAAAATGCCTTTAATTATCTGGCCATGTACTTTATCACCTTTTTACGGAATGGAGTACTCAAGGATATCCGAAACAAGATGTACCGGAAGATTATGGATCTACCCATCTCCTATTTCTCCGAAAAACGAAAAGGTGACGTTATTGCCAGAATAACTTCCGACGTGTTGGAAATACAACACTCCTTTCTTTCTATTTTGGAACTGATAGTTCGAGAACCCTTGACCATCTTTTTTACCATCCTGGTCATGTTCGGCATAAGCACAAAGCTTACCATCTTTGTTTTTATTTTTATCCCAGTGGCGGGGATGATTATTTCCCGAATTGGCAAATCGCTGAAAAAGAAATCGGACCGAGTACAAAAAGAACAAGGGGAGTTTCTTTCCATTGTTGAAGAAACTTTGGGTGGACTTCGTGTTATCAAAGCATTTAATTCAGAATCTAGGTTTTACCAAACTTTCAAGAATTCAACTACGCGTTTTTTCCATTTCTCCAATTCCTTGTTGAACAGACAAAACCTGGCCTCCCCTACAGGAGAGTTTTTGGGGATTTTGGTCATAGGTGTTTTATTATGGTTTGGTGGTAAAATGGTATTGGTGGACAAAACTTTGGATGCCTCTTCCTTTATTGCTTATATGGGGCTGGCCTATAACATTCTTACTCCCGCCAAAGCCATCAGCAAGGCATCTTATGGGGTTAAAAAAGGTAATGCTGCGGCTGAACGTGTTTTGGAGATACTCGAATCCGAAAACCCCATCTCCGATATTGCGGGCGCCGAGGATAAAACAGATTTTAATTCAGGTATTGAACTCAAAAACATTTCCTTCAAATACGAAGACGATTATGTTTTAAAAGACTTTAACCTTAAGGTTGACAAAGGCAAAACCGTAGCCTTGGTAGGTCAATCTGGTAGTGGTAAAAGTACGGTGGCCAATTTGGTGACCCGTTTTTACGATGTCAACAAAGGTGAAATTTTGATTGATGGCACCAATATCAAAAACATCGCCAAAAAGTCGCTACGCGGACTTATGGGATTGGTGACACAAGACTCTATTCTCTTTAACGATTCGGTGAAGAGTAACATCGCTTTGGGCAAGGAAAATGCCACAATGGATGAAATCATAGAAGCAGCCAAAGTGGCCAATGCGCACGATTTTATCATGGAATTGCCCCACGGTTACGACACCAACATCGGTGACAGTGGAAACAAGCTAAGTGGTGGTCAAAAACAACGTTTGTCCATAGCTAGAGCAGTGCTCAAAAATCCCCCCATCATGATTTTAGACGAAGCTACTTCCGCTTTGGACACTGAAAGTGAGCGCTTGGTGCAAGATGCCTTGGAAAAAATGATGCAGAATCGAACTTCCATCGTGATTGCACACCGACTATCCACTATACAAAATGCAGATAGTATTGTAGTCATGAGCAAAGGCAAAATTACGGAGCAAGGCACCCACGAAGAACTGATGAAAACAGCCAAGAGCTATAAAAAGCTTGTAGAGATGCAGTCGTTCACTTGATTAGGGGTTTCCGGTCCTTAACTTATTTTCTCTTGCCCCAAAAAATAATTTATCTACTATGCCCTAAATGACATCAACCTGCTTCACACTTTTACATTTAACCCAAAATCGTTCATTTATTATTGATAATTGCCCATTTAAAAATTAAACCTTTTCCCCTTACCTTAGTCAAAGCATCAAACAACAAGAACATTGATCGCTGAGGAAACCTTGGTCCAAGAACTGAAACTCGAAGAAAGCCGAGCAAGAGCCTTTGAAGTGCTGGTAAACACTTACAAAGAACGCTTGTATTGGCATATTCGAAGGATTGTCCTCAATCACGATGATACGGATGATGTGCTTCAGAACACATTTATCAAGATCTACAGGAATATCGAGAAATTTAAAGGTGATAGTAAGCTGTATTCTTGGATGTATCGTATTGCCACTAACGAATCGCTCACATTCCTTAAGCAAAAATCAAGAAAAATGGGAGTCAGCAACCAAGAACTGAAGGATAGAATGGTGGAAAACCTAGAAGCAGATGTTTATTTTGATGGTGACGAGATTCAACTCAAATTACAGAAGGCTTTGGCCATGCTCCCTGATAAGCAGAAATTGGTGTTCACGATGAAGTATTTTCAAGAAATGAAATACCACGATATTTCGGAGGCGTTGGATACATCCGAGGGAGCATTAAAGACATCCTATCATTTGGCGGTTAAAAAAATAGAAGCGTATCTTAAAGAAAATTAAACCTTTTGCGAATTTGGCAGTCATAACAACAAGATGAAAAAGAATGGAAAAAATAGTTTTAATACCCCAGAAGGCTACTTCGATAACTTCAATGATCGTCTTATGGACAGAATCAAAAAAGAAGATATGGGAGAAGTAACATCCTTGATTCCAAAAACCGATGGTTTTGTAGTTCCGGATAGCTACTTTGATGAAGTAACACCAACTGTTCTTTCCAAAACCGTTGCAAAAGAAACCAAGGTCGTTCCATTAAAACCCCATCGGAATTTCTATTATGGTGTTGCTGCCGTAGCCGCTATTTTTATATTGATTTTCAACATGACCTGGAATTCAACCCCAGAACCCATCACTTTTGACAATTTGGCCAACGCCGAGATAGAGTCCTATTTGGAAAATACCGATTTTGAAATGACTTCTTATGAAATAGCGGAAGTTGTTTCTTTGGAAGAGGTTGAGTTGAACGATATTTTAAATGATGACTTAGAAGACGACATCATTATGGAATATTTGGACGAAAATGTTGGGGATATTGAAGACTTGAATTTAGATGATACCTATTATGAATAAGAGAGCACTAATACTATGCACCCTATTATTTAGCACCTTTTTGATGCACGCGCAAGGGCCTGTTAGAAACCGCATTAAAACCCTTAAAGTTGCTTTTATTACCGAGCAAGTGGGTTTGACCAGTAAGGAGGCTCAACAATTTTGGCCCATTTATAACGAACATGAAGAAACCTTGGAAAATATGCGCAGAAAGGAACGCATGGAGCTGTATGCCAACATTTCAAGGGCTCAAGAACTTTCTACGAACGAGTCCGAAAAGCTTTTGGACAATCTTCTTGCACTCCAATTTGAAAAACAAAAAGCGGAGCGTGATTTTTTATCAAAATTAAGAACGGTAATTCCAGCCAAAAAAGTACTATTATTGGTTAAGGCCGAAGAAGATTTCAAAAGACAAATGATTCAACAATTCCGTAAGCGGCGAGGCAGAGGGTAAACAAAATAAATTCTAAAAAGAATACAAAAGGAGCCTTCGGGCTTCTTTTTTTATGATTAAACCTTTCCTTAGTACTGCAGTCTTACTATCAGAAACCATAAAATCCGATGTTATGAAACTGATAAAAGTATACTTGGTTATCGCTGCATTTTTGGGAACCATGATAGGCACCCAAGCACAAACAAGAACAGTTCTAAGCGTGTATCCAAAACATGGAACCGTCGTAAGAACGGTATCCAACCCAAGAGTTATTGTTCACAAGAGGACAAATTACTACTACGCCGATGGCGTATGGTATAAAGCCAGAGGAAAAAAATATGTGGTTACGGCCGTACCAAGAGGGGTTAAAATTAAAACCTTGCCAAGAGGTAGTAAAGTAGTTTACCGAAATGGAAGAAGATTGTACCAATACCGAGGCGTATGGTACAAAAAAAGAGGACGACATTATGTCGTTGTAAACATATAGTTTTTGATTGATTTGTTTTTAGTTAGTTGGAAAAGCGGCGATAAACTCGTCGCTTTTTTATTTAAAATCCAATCTAGCGATTCGCTTGCTGCCAGCTGCAAAAGCAGTGGAGTCATTTAAAAACCGAAGGGTAAAGAATGGTTCTTCACTCAATGATCTCCAGTTTTCCCCTCCATCAGATGAATAAGAAATTCCTGTAAAACCAATGGCTACCAATGCATCCCCGTCCGAATTGGGTACAAATTGCACACAACTTTTATAGCCTGGTTCCTGTCCATCGGCAATCAATTGCCAAGTTTTACCCCCATCGACCGTTTTTATTTTGTTGGCATTATTGGATTCTGGCTGGGTATAATCCCCTCCGATAGCGAAACCCATATTTTCATCAAAAAAATCCATGGAATAAATACCTTGCGTTGGTTCTTCTGAGATTATTGGGGTTTTCTGTATTTCCCAAGTCATTCCTCTATCGCCCGAATAGTAAACTCTTCCTTCCGTGGTACCAATCCAAACTTTGTTTCCTTGAACAGCAATGTTACTGTTACTGGCGGCAAAAGCTCCTTCGCCTACTATTCCTTCAGGTAAATCAGAGCAAGGGATTTTGACCCAGGAATTGCCACCATCCCTAGTGATAATGATGGATAGGCAACCCTCTACCGTATCGCCCACAGCAATACCTTCGGTATCGTCCCAAAAGGTAAGGCTATCATAAAAAACCCCTTCTCCTTCCTCGGTATACACCAATTCCATTTTGCCTTGATCACCAGTTTTGTACAACAAAGCCGGACTTTCAACGGAAAGCATAAAAAAATCTTCAGAAGTACCTCCAACAGCCCTAAAACTGGGCGTAATGGAATCATAATTCTGCTTACTAGTCCTCACCTGATTCGAGTTTACATCAACAGTTCCATAGATCCCGTTACTTCCTGCAAAGGCCAATGTCCTAGCATCTAAAAATGTAATTGCACGTATACTTGCAGAGTCTTCAAGAACTGGCGTTATCTCTACAGTTTGAAAAGGTTGTTT
Source organism: Allomuricauda sp. TMED12 (assembly GCA_002167435.2). GTDB lineage: Bacteria > Bacteroidota > Bacteroidia > Flavobacteriales > Flavobacteriaceae > Flagellimonas. The sequence continues at coordinate 11,027 of NHBR02000002.1, read as the reverse complement.
TTTAGGTTCTTGGGTACAAGAAAACAAAACCAGAATGGTTAAAAAGGAAAGGATTGACCTCATTGTATTTATTTTCTTCAAAAGTAAGGAGAAATCATACCTTTGCAACCTTATTTTATATGATGCGTTTACACAGAAACCTAGTATTTGCCGTAATTGATGCCCTTCACATGATTTTTAATGAGGGGGAATATGCCGATAAGGTGATTGAGAAAGTATTGCGCTACGATAAACGCTGGGGCTCTCGCGATCGTGGCTTTATTGCAGAGACCACCTACGATATTGTTCGCTGGAAACGCCTGTATTCTGAAATTGCCGAAGTGCACGAACCGTATAGCCGTGAACATTTGTTCCGATTGTTCGGCGTTTGGTGCGTACTTCGAGGTATTCGCATTCCAGATTGGAAACAACTGGAAGGTACCCCGGAACGTCGCATAAAAGGTAGATTTGATGAACTGTCCAAAACCCGAAAGTTCAGGGAGTCGATTCCTGATTGGATGGATGAACTGGGAGTGAAATCATTAGGAGAAGAGCTTTGGACAAAAGAGATTGCTGCCCAAAACCAACAGGCAGATGTAATACTACGGACCAATACGCTCAAAGTTCCAAAACCACAATTGAAATCATTTTTGGCAAAGGAGGATATCGCCACAGAATTTATTGATGGTTATCCCGATGCCCTAAAACTTGTGGAACGCCAAAATGTTTTTGTAACACAAGCATTTAAAGATGGTTTGTTCGAGGTACAGGATGCATCATCACAACTGGTTGCTCCTTTTTTGGAAGTGGAACCAGGACAACGTGTTATTGACGCCTGTGCCGGTGCTGGGGGTAAAACCCTTCATTTGGCATCGCAAATGCAGAACAAGGGGCAATTGATCGCATTGGATATTTATGAAAGTAAATTAAAAAAGCTTAAGAAACGTGCCAGAAGAAACGGTGTTCACAATGTGGAGACCCGTGTGATCGACTCCAATAAAGTGATTAAAAAACTACACAATAGCGCAGATAGACTGCTATTGGATGCCCCTTGTTCCGGATTGGGGGTTATCAAAAGAAATCCTGATTCCAAATGGAAATTGGAGCCAGAATTTGTAGACCGAATTATGGGAGTACAACAAGATATTCTCCAGAACTATAGTAAAATGGTCAAAAAAGGCGGACAAATGGTCTATGCCACTTGCTCCATTCTACCTCAAGAAAATTCGGAACAGGTCAAAAAGTTCTTGGAATCCGAAAACGGCAAAGACTTTGAGCTTGTGAGGGAACGCAATATTTATGCTTCAGAAACCGGTTTTGATGGATTCTATATGGCCTTGATGAAGAAGAAAGACTAGCCACCATAATTTCAATGTCTTATCGAGCGTAGTTGAGAATTTATTAAGTAACTCAACTACGCTCGAACTGACAAATTAATCTACTTTTCCACTGTTGGGTATTCTACTCCCAATTGTTCCAAATACGTATCGTACTTGGTTTCATCATAGTAGAATTTCTCCAATGCTGGTCGGAACATATCCTGCTTATCCTTGTTCAAGAATGTTGGAGGCATATCATCAGCAGAAATCATTGGCTCGTATTTGGTCTCCTTTGTCTGCTCGTTATTAAAATAATCCCAGGCTTGTGTCAACAATTCAGGTTTTAACAAGAAATCCATAATCGTCATAGCCTCAGCTTTGGCCCCAGCAGTCGCTCCTTTGTGTGCAATTGGAGTTGCCATTGCAATGGCATTGGCCCAATGGTGACCCGGCAAACCAGGAATGTTGGATGGAAAACGCATGGTTACCGTAGGTATTTTCCACGAAATATCTCCAATATCATCAGAACCTCCACTAACGGGCTCCACCACTGGAAGTCCTATTTCTGACAGTTCTGTTGGTAAGCCCTCTATTTTTCTGGACTCTACCTGAGTCTGTACGGCTTTAGCCAATTCTTGGTCGGCATCAGTCCACTCAGGAAGACCAACTTCCTTAATATTTTCATACATGGTTTCGGCAATTACCTTATTGTAGTGTCTTGGCCATGCGGTACCCAATATACGTGAAGTCATTGTAGTACCGGTCATCAACGCAGCACCTTTGGCAATATCGTTGGCTTCGGCATACATATCCATAATACCTTCATAGGTGACATCCCTAAAATAGAACCAAATTCCAGCTTTGGATGGCACAACATTGGGTTGATCCCCAGCATCCGTAAAAATGGAATGAGAACGTTTTAGCGGGTGTAAGTGCTCTCTTTTATAATTCCACCCCACATCCATAAGTTCTGCGGCATCCAAAGCACTGCGTCCTCTCCAAGGAGCGCCAGCGGAGTGTGCTGATTCCCCATCGAACATATATTCTACAGAGATTAACCCTGTTCCGCGAGTCGGCCCCCAAGAAACACTCAAGTTACTACTCACATGGGTGAAAATACACATGTCAATATCATCAAAAAGGCCATCGCGAACGTACCATGCTTTTGCAGCCACCAATTCCTCAGCAATTCCAGGCCAAAGAATCAATGTTCCTCCAATACCTTCTTTCTCCATTACCTGTTTTACCGCCAGCGCAGCTGTAATGTTCAAGGGTATACCTGAATTATGACCTTCTCCGTGACCTGGAGCACCTTCAACAATGGGTTTGTGATACGCTACCCCAGGATATTGGGATGCTTTTGGGATACAATCCACATCACTTCCCAACGCAATAACGGGCCCGTCTCCATTGCTCCAAGTGGCGAACCAAGAGGTAGGAATGTTAGAGACTGAATGTTCAATGGTGAAACCGTTTTCTTCCAAGATTCCTGTGAGGTATTTGGAACTTTCTTCTTCTTGAAAGCCCAACTCGGCAAAACTGAAGATTTTGTCCACCATAACCTGTGTCTGCTTTTTATTGGCTTCCACAATGGATTCGACTTCGGTTTTAAATTTTTTGACTTGATTTTTGGAGTACTTTTTTTGCGCTGTTGAAGTAGTAATACCAGCGAAAAGCAATATCCCTGACAAGAGGATTTTGGTAATTTTCATAAGGTTGGTTTTGAGTTAGCTATAATTCTCCTAAGATAGGAAAACAACTTTAATCCTCTATGTTTAAACTATTGACGTTTTCAACTTTTAGAGGATTATTAAAATAAACACCTCTATTTTACCAACCAAACATGCTATCAACATTGTTTAGTTAACAAAACACCTTTGTAGTTAGATGAATTACGTTCCAAAATCGTAAATTTGCACTTTCTTAAACCGTTCAACGCAAAGATTGTATGATCCATTTTTTTGGGGACAAGGCTACCAAGGTTTTTGCCGTCCAAACCACTCAGGAAATCGCTCAGGAAGACATTAATAAACTGACATGGTTGTTTGGCGACCAACCCAAAATTGAAGCGGCGTCACTCGACGCCTTTTTTATTGGGCCACGTGCTGCCATGGTGACCCCGTGGAGTACCAACGCCACCGAAATCACTCAAAACATGGGCGTCCAAGGAATCATCCGAATTGAAGAGTTCCATGCTGTCGAAGAGGATTTTACCGATTTCGACCCCATGCTTTCCCAAAAATATACCTCTTTGGGACAAGATATTTTCACCATCGATATCGTTCCTGAACCTATTATGGAAATTGATGATATCGCTTCTTACAACCAAAAAGAAGGATTGGCTCTCAGCGATGAAGAGGTTGAATATTTGGAAGGACTCGCCAAGAAATTAGGACGCAAGTTGACAGATTCCGAAGTATTTGGCTTTAGTCAGGTGAATTCCGAGCACTGCAGGCACAAAATTTTCAATGGAACTTTTGTGATCGATGGAGAAGAGAAGCCCTCTTCCCTATTTAAATTGATCAAAAAAACATCCGAAGCCAACCCTAACGATATTGTTTCCGCCTACAAAGACAACGTCGCCTTTATAAAGGGCCCAAAAGCCATCCAATTTGCACCTAAAAGTGCTGACCAACCTGATTTTTACGAAGAAAAAGAGTTTGATTCCGTACTATCGCTAAAAGCGGAAACCCATAATTTCCCAACCACTGTGGAACCTTTCAACGGCGCCGCTACGGGTTCCGGAGGCGAAATTCGTGACCGTTTGGCTGGAGGAAAAGGTTCATTGCCTTTGGCAGGAACCGCTGTTTATATGACTTCCTACTCCCGTTTGGAGGAAAACCGTCCGTGGGAAAAGGGAATGCAAGAAAGGGATTGGTTGTACCAGACCCCCATGGATATTTTGATCAAAGCATCAAACGGGGCATCCGACTTTGGAAATAAATTCGGACAACCTTTAATCGCAGGGTCTGTACTTACTTTTGAACATCAAGAAGAAGCACGAAAACTTGGCTTCGACAAAGTCATTATGATGGCCGGTGGTATCGGGTATGGAAAAACCGACCAAGCTTTAAAAGATACACCAAGCAAGGGAGACAGAATAGTCGTTCTAGGTGGTGATAATTACCGTATTGGGATGGGTGGAGCCGCCGTATCCAGTGCAGATACTGGAGAGTTTAGCTCTGCTATCGAGCTGAATGCGGTACAACGTTCCAACCCTGAAATGCAAAAACGAGCTTCAAACGCCGTTCGCGGATTGTTTGAAAGTCATGACAACCCCATTGTTTCCATTCACGACCACGGAGCTGGTGGACATTTGAACTGTCTATCTGAATTGGTAGAAGAAACTGGCGGTACCATCGACACGGACAAATTACCTGTCGGTGATCCTACGCTTTCTAAAAAAGAATTGATTGGAAACGAATCCCAAGAACGTATGGGATTAGTAATCGGAGAAAAAGATTTGGATTTGTTAAACCGCGTTTCGGCACGTGAACGCGCCCCAATGTACAATGTAGGTGAAGTTACGGGCGACCATACTTTTAAATTCACCTCTGGCAAAACAGGGGAAACACCAATGAACTTGGAACTTTCAGACATGTTCGGAAGCTCTCCAAAAACCATTATGGCCGATAAAACTGCCCAACAAAAGTATCCTGCACTAGCCTATTCTTTGGAACATTTCCACGATTATTTGGAGCAAGTACTACAATTGGAAGCCGTAGGGTGTAAAGATTGGCTCACCAATAAAGTGGATCGTTGTGTGGGCGGACGTGTTGCAAAGCAACAATGTGCAGGACCATTGCAATTACCTTTGAACAACTGTGGTGTAATGGCACTCGATTTTAAAGGCAAAGAAGGGATTGCGACGAGTATTGGCCACTCCCCTATCTCCGCTTTGATTGACCCTGTAGCCGGAAGTAGAAATAGTGTTGCGGAATCTTTGACCAATATTGTTTGGGCACCATTAAAAGATGGCTTAAAATCCGTATCGCTCTCCGCCAACTGGATGTGGCCCTGTAGAAATGAAGGTGAGGATGCACGTTTGTATTCGGCAGTGGAATCGTTATCTAAGTTCGCCATAGATTTGGGCATTAACGTGCCTACAGGAAAGGACTCACTTTCCATGAAACAAAAGTATAAGGATGGTGAAGTATTGTCCCCTGGAACGGTAATCATTTCTGCCGGTGCGAATTGCAACAATATCAACCAAGTAGTGGAACCTGTTTTACAAAAAGATGGCGGGGATATTTACTACATCAATATATCCAAGGACAGCCACAAATTAGGTGGTTCTTCCTTTGCTCAAATTTTGAACGGTATTGGTGATGAAGCTCCATCCGTTTTGGAGGCTGATTATCTAAAAACTGTTTTCAATACCTTGCAGAAACTCATCAAAGATGATCAAATTTTGGCTGGTCACGATGTAGCTTCAGGTGGTTTGATTACTACCCTCTTGGAACTTTGTTTTGCTGATAAAGATTTGGGTGCAAAATTGGATTTATCCAGTATTGGCGAACAAGATATCATCAAACTATTGTTCTCTGAAAATATTGGTGTAGTGTTGCAAGCTAAAGATGCTTCCATAGAAAAGGTGATGCAAGCAGCAGGGATTAATTTTGCCAAAATCGGTACCCCAACATCAGAAAGCATCCTGAAAATCAAAAACAACAGCATCGAAATAGGATTGAACATTTCCTCTTTGCGCGATACTTGGTTCAAAACTTCCTATTTGTTGGACAATAAACAGACCGCGAACGGGTTGGCCAAGGACCGCTACGACAATTACAAAGAGCAACCTTTAAACTATGTTTTTCCTTCTAGTTTTGCAGGGAAACTCCCAATAGCTTCGACTCCGCTCAGCCATCGACCCAAAGCTGCCATTCTACGTGAAAAAGGGAGTAATTCCGAGCGCGAAATGGCCAATGCTATGTACTTGGCAGGTTTTGATGTGAAAGATGTGCACATGACCGACCTGATTACTGGTAGGGAAACTTTGGAAGGTATCCGATTTATTGGTGCCGTTGGTGGTTTTTCCAACTCCGATGTATTGGGAAGTGCCAAAGGTTGGGCTGGAGCATTTAAATACAACGAAAAGGCCAATAAAGCATTAAAAGATTTCTTTGCCAGACCTGATACCCTTTCTGTAGGGATTTGTAATGGTTGTCAACTATTTATGGAGTTGGATTTGATCAACCCGGAACACGACACTCATGGTAAAATGACCTACAATGACTCTCACAAACATGAGAGCAATTTTACTTCAGTAAAAATCCAGAAGAACAACTCGGTTATGCTAAGCAATATGGCAGGAACCACACTTGGTGTCTGGATCAGTCATGGTGAAGGTAAATTCAGTCTCCCGCATACCGAGGACCAATACCATATTGTGGCAAAATATGGTTACGAAGGATATCCTGCCAATCCAAACGGAAGTGATTATAACACTGCAATGCTTTGCGATAAAACCGGTAGACATTTGGTGACCATGCCGCACATTGAGCGTTCAACATTCCCTTGGAACTGGGCGCACTATCCAAAGGATAGAGTCGATGAAGTATCTCCTTGGCTACAGGCATTTGTAAATGCACGGGAGTGGTTGGAAAACTTGGAGAATTAGTATAATTCACCTCTTTTAAGGGTGAAAAATTGGGAATTTTTCAAAATTCACCTTAGGTAATTGTTAAATCTGTTTCATTGTTAAGGTCTGATTTGCTAATTTGCAATCGCTTTACACAAAACTTACTATGCAAACTGTTACCCGATTATTTGATTTCCCATACTATCAACTTGAAAAATATCCCTTAGAAAAATCATTGGTCACTAAAAGTGATGGCAAATGGATAACTACATCCACCCAAGAATACATTGACAAAGCAAATGCTATAAGTAGAGCTTTGTTGCGAATGGGCGTTAAACCAAACGATAAGATTGCCATTATTTCCATGACAAATCGCACAGAGTGGAACATCATGGATATCGGGGTTCTACAAATCGGCGCACAGACCGTTCCCATATACCCAACTATTTCAGAAGAGGATTATGAGTACATTCTAAACCATTCCGAAGCAAAATATTGCTTTGTCTCCTGTGAGGAGGTATTGGAAAAAGTACTTGCGATCAGTTCCAAAATCAAAAAACTGGAAGAGGTCTATTCCTTTGACGAGCTTGATAATTGTAAAAACTGGAAAGAAGTCCTGGACGCAGGCACTGATGCATCCAATCAAGAGGAAGTCGACAAACTAAAAGACACGGTTAAACCTGAAGACTTGGCCACTCTGATTTATACCTCAGGAACCACGGGTAAACCAAAAGGGGTTATGCTTTCACATGACAATATTGTTTCTAATGTAGTGGATAGCCAAAAAAGAGTGCCCTTTGAAACGGGTGGCGTCGCACTTAGCTTTTTGCCCGTATGCCACATTTTTGAACGTATGATTCTCTATCTCTATCAATATTGTGGTGTTGAAATCCATTTTGCTGAAGGATTGGACAAAATCAGTGATAACGTTAAGGAGGTAAAACCCAATGTGATGACAGTAGTGCCCCGACTGTTAGAGAAAGTTTACGACTCCATTATAGCAAAAGGCGCTGCTTTAACAGGAATCAAAAAGAAACTGTTCTTCTGGGCAGTCGAGTTAGGACTTAAATTTGAACCTTATGGCGCGAATGGTTGGTGGTATGGAAAAAAATTGGGACTTGCGAGAAAATTGATTTTCAGCAAATGGAAAGAGGGTCTTGGCGGAAATCTATCCGTTATGGTATCCGGTAGTGCTGCGCTTCAACCCAGACTCGCCCGTATCTTTGGCGCTGCAGATATGCCAGTTATGGAGGGATATGGTCTTACTGAAACTTCCCCGGTAATAGCCGTTAACGATCAACGAAACAGGGGATGGAAAATTGGAACTGTAGGTAAAATTATAGATAGGGTCGAAGTTAAAATTGCAGAAGATGGTGAAATCCTCTGCAAAGGGCCCAATGTAATGCTAGGTTACTACAAAGACCCTGAAAAAACTGCCCAGGTAATGACGGGCGACTATTTCCATACAGGTGATATCGGTGAGATTGATGCAGAAGGATTTTTACGAATAACTGACCGTAAAAAAGAGATGTTCAAAACCTCTGGAGGCAAATACGTAGCACCACAATTATTGGAGAACCGCTTTAAGCAATCCCGGTTCATAGAACAGATTATGGTAGTCGGTGAAGGCGAAAAAATGCCCGCTGCCTTGATTCAGCCCAACTTTGAGTTTGTAAAGGAATGGGGCAAGCGCCACGAGTTAAAATTGGATTCAAATGCGGATATTGCTAAAAACGAAAAGGTTATTGCCCGTATGCAGGAAGAAGTGGACTGGGCCAATCAAGAATTTGCCAAATGGGAAAAAGTAAAACAGTTTAGACTTACACCGGATGTTTGGAGTGTGGAAGAAGGTCTCCTCACCCCCACACTCAAGCTAAAGCGAAAGATTATCAAAGCAAAATTCATCGATTTGTATAATGATATTTATGGGCATTAAGTAATTTACAATGTTCAAATAGCAATGATTAACTGTCATTTCGAGCTGTCATTCTGAGCGCAGTCGAAGGAGCAGTTGAGAAATCTCATTTACAATCAGTATGGTTCAGTTAAAATGACTGTCATTCTGAACGTAGTGAAGAATCTCATCAGACATAGTTACCAGCAATAAAAAAACCAACGGAAAACCGTTGGTTTTTTGTTTTCTTTCGATTCAAAAATAATATTATTGACAGGTTACCAAATCAGGGTAACTGGAAAATTGCCATCCCAGTTCCGCTGCTAGTTTTGCAAAAGCATCAATTGCTTCATTACTATCACACATAGAAAGTCCTTCAATACCGCAAACAATACCTAAAGCGGTATTGGGATTATTGGCCCACCCTATCAAAGTGGCACTTAGGTTTTCTGGTGACATTCCAGAATCATCAAAGGCTTCATATAATCCATCTCCGTCGATATTTCCAGGCTCTAGACTACTAATTTCCCAGTTGCCAAGGTTTTGATTAAAGGAGTCAGCTCCCCAGAACATCAGGTACATATTGGTAACATTTTGTACCTGCCAATTACTAATATCTTGATTAAACGACGTTGCTTGATGAAACATTCCTTCCATAAAAATTACATTGTCTACATTCCAAGCACTTAAGTCTTGATTGAATGTTGATGCCAAAGAAAACATTCCACTCATATCCGTAACATTACTCACATCCCAAGTACTTAAATTTCCATTAAAGTTAGGAGCATATGCAAACATAGATCCCATATCTTCAACATTGCTCACGTTCCAATTACTTAAATCGTCATTAAATTCGGATTTTCTAAACATAATTCCCATATGTACTACATTTTCAACATTCCATTGACTTACCACCAAAAGATTTGAATCTGTTCCATTGAACATACCGGTCATATTTGTCACAGTACTAACATCCCAATGGTTTAAATCCGCTCCAGAGAATTTACTTGCGTATCTAAACATATTCCAAAGTGATGTTATTTGAGATAAATCAGGAGCATCTGAGGCATTATACTCCATGTTTTCACAATTATGAAAAGCTGATTCCAAATTTTTCCATTGTATAGTTCCCCATTGTTCAATTGAGATTAAGGTAGTGATTGGTTCAAAATCAAAAAGATCTTTATCAATCCTAATTGAAGGAAACTGCCCATTTATGGCAACCGTATATGTTCCAGGACTACTATAAATATGACTAGGATTGCCTTCAGTTAAGTTTTCAATAGTTCCATCTCCCCAATCTATAGTGTAGTCATAAGCTAGGTCAAGTTCGTCATTGGTTCCCACAATAATCTCTTTTTCGGCTACTTCTGTTTTCCATATGGTAACAAAAGATGTGCTATCTTCAGAAAGGGAATCAACAATGTTTCCAACTATAATGGTAATAGTGGCTTCAGAGATGTTAGTGCCATCCGTTACCGATATAGTAATAGTATGTTCCTCAAAAAGTTCGAAGTCCAGGTTTTGCCCTGCAACCAAGCTCAGCTCACCTGTATTCTCATCAATTTCAAAAAGTTCTCCATCATTTTCTGTGATTGAATAGGTAAGGTTGTCACCTTCTACATCTGATGCATCGACTGTTCCAATTATATCAGTATCCGAAATATCCTCAGATGCATCAAAACTTTGATCTTCCAATTGTGGAGCCTGATTTAAGGCGGTTACCGAAGTAACTTTTATGGTTATACTCCCATTGGAACTATCTTCGCCATCCGTAACTGAAACAACTATTTGGTGTTGTGCTTTGGAAGAAAAGTTTAAAGACTTACCGGAAGCTAAACTCAAGACCCCAGAATCGCTAATCTCAAACAGGTTGTTATCATTAGTGCTGATACTAAAAGTCAATTTATCCTTGTCTGTATCTGTGGCCTCTACAGTGCCAATGGTTACATCATCCGCAATGTCTTCAGTAACCGTAAAGCTTTGCGCCTCAATTTTGGGAGCATTGTTCTTGGGTGGTTCAGGGCTATCGTCTTTACCACAGGACCATAGAAATACAAGCGAAATAATCGCACAAAATAGGTTTTTGATATTCATAATTAATGTTTAAGTGAATGTATTTTCACAATATCTTATTAACACGCCATATATTAACAAACGATCTGACCAATACCACTTATGAATTGATGTATGAGGAACACATTCCATTTTTTATTAAAATTCCCTTACACTTAAACTAAATTTATTATGCATG
>NHBR02000001.1 GCA_002167435.2 Allomuricauda sp. TMED12 | reverse complement strand
CTCGCCAAACAACAATAGCCTACCATTCACATAAGTAACACCATTACCAAGTGAAACAAGTAAAAAAACTAAAAGCATACTAGCAACATAAGTGTTCAATACTGAAGATGAAATATGGGGCTTACAATATAGGTGAGCGGCAATAAATGTCATTAACACTATCAAAAGAAGCGTTCTATAATTGTATGCCTCTTTCATTCCAGTTACATATTCTGAATTTATAGCAGAACAAATAAACCCAATTACAATTAATAATAAGAGAGGCAGTACAAATCTTGCTAAAGGTGAAAAATTAAAATTCTTTGATATCAAAGGAACCCAACTTGCTAAATAAAATATTGTTGCAAAATAGGTGACCGAATATGTACCAATCAATTGGAAGGGGTCCCAACTCTCAAAAGTAACAGAAAATACAAGGAGATATAAACAATAATCGTTGATAACATTTAAAAGCCTTATCATTTATCGATACATAATAATTCATGGCAAATTAAATCAAAAATAACGCAGGAACTTTTAGTTAATAGATTAAATACTGTTTTTATCGAAAAAAAGAAAACTAGATAATTAAAAACAACTTTGATGGCAATATTCTAGATTAATATTGTATAGTTCTTATGCTAACAAATCATGGCTTTTAAGGAAGCTATTTTAACATAAGAATGAACCTATTTGTTTATACTATAAATGTTAATAAACCGTTTTCCTCTTAGATCCCCGAACATGATTTATATATTTCTATACTTTATTTTGCATCCTTTTAGCTTAAACAAATTGCTTACAACTAATTTAGCATTATAAATTAGATTTTTTTTTCAACCTTTCAAACACCCACTTCAATAAATGAAACATTTGGATAAACCCACAAAAAATGTTGCTATAGTATATCCGTATTTTGCGCATTATAGGTTACCGGTTATACGAGAACTTATAAAATCGCCGAACCTGCATTACACACTAATCTCAGACCCCATTTCCGGAAACGACATAAAGAAAATAAGTCCTGATTTAGCAAAGAGAGATGCTGCGGACGGAGGTCTTAATTGGGAATTTGTAAAAAATAGATGGATTTATAAGGAAGCGCTACTCTGGCAATCGGGATTATTAAAACTTTTACGTGAAAAAAAGTATGATGGTGTAATCTTCTTGGGCAATGCCTACTATCTTTCTACTTGGATAGCTATATTTTATCTTAAACTAAAACGTAAAAAGACATACATGTGGACCCATGGGGTGATATCCACAAAGAAGGGTTGGAAATGGAAGCTAAGAAAAGTTTTTTACGGCCTAAGTGATGGGGTTCTCCTATACGGTCACAAAGCCAAGGACGTCATGATCAAAAATGGGTTTCCAGAAAGAAAACTTCATGTCATATACAACTCAACAGGAACCGTTGATGATTTAATCAGAAAAAATGAAATCCCCCCTCAAACAAAGAACAAAACCAAAAAGCTACTTTTTAAATATCCAGATTTACCTGTAATAATATTTGTAGGCAGACTTACCTTTGTTAAAAAATTAGATCAAATTCTACGAGCAGCTAATATATTGTTCGATGAAAACTTCAAGATTAATATATTATTCGTGGGAGATGGCGAGGCCAGAAAAGAATTGGAAAACTTAGCCCACAATCTAAACCTATCTGATTATTGCCATTTTTATGGAGCCTGTTTTAAAGATCAAGAACTTGAAAAATTGTTCGCTATTAGTAATCTTTGTGTATCCCCAGGAGAAGTAGGTTTAACAGCAATGTCTGCATTAGGCAATGGGGTCCCTGTACTTTCACATGATGATTTTAATTATCAAATGCCAGAGTATGAAGCAATAGAATCTGGAATAAATGGTTTATTATTTAAAAGAAATTCCATTTCTGATTTAGCATTAAAAACCAAGCAATGGATTATTGAAAATAGGGATACACCCGAAGATTTAATCAGACGAAATTGCAAGAAAATTATTAAGGAAAAGTATAATGCCGAGTACCAAGCCAAATTAATAAACGAAATCCTTTTTAAGAATTTATAGACTTTAGTTTTTTTCGATATAAAAAATTGATTGGCATAGAATCAAAACGGATAAACCACATACTCATTAATTTTAAAAATTTGTACTTTCCAACCGATCCAAACAAATTATGCTTACACATATCAGTTCAACTAATTTTTTAAACTATTATCTGATTTCCTAGTATTATTAATGATATCCGAATTAAGTTTGAGGCCGAAACGAAAAAAACTTGATAACGCATTTTCCACACTTTGAAAATTTTTAGACTTATAAATACGATTCAAAATATGGGTATGCGCTATACCCTATTTCGATTATCTTATGAAATCCAAAGGAAAGCGGGGCTTTTAAAATTTAGGTTTCCTACACAGCCCCCATTCCTAAATTGTGCAATAACCTTGGATGACTGGAAAAAAAATGCTCCAGAATTTTTCTTTGAATCTAGGGAATCCTTGAAAATTCCTAAAAATCAACATGCCAAACTACAGGAAACTTTTAACGAAATCCAAAATCACACTTATACCTTTTTTAGCAAAACAAAAATATCCTTGGGGAAAGACTTTGATTGGATTACAAATCCCAACACAGGATATCAATATGAATTAAAACACTGGTCCAAAATAGTAGACCTCTCTAAAGAAGCAGGGGACATAAAATTTGTTTGGGAGAAAGCTCGTTTTTCCTTCTTATATGACATTATTCGTTATGATTATCATTTTAATGTGGACTGTTCTAAATTGGTATTCAGCGAAATCGAGTCCTTTTTAACCCATAATCCCATTAACTTAGGTCCAAACTATAGATGTAGCCAAGAAATTAGCCTACGGATTCTAAATTGGACATTTGCGCTATACTATTATAGAAATTCTAAGGCGTTAACGGAGAAAAGATTTAAATCAATTATGAATGCCATCTATTGGCAATTACATCACGTTTATCATAATATCAACTTTTCCAGGATTGCAGTAAGGAACAACCATGCCCTGACCGAAACCCTTACCCTATATTTAGGTGGTTTATTATTTCCTTTTTTACCTGATACGGATAAATGGTCCCAAAAAGGTAAAACATGGTTTCAGGAAGAAATTGCTTATCAGATATATGAAGATGGTACTTTTCTACAATTTTCCATGAACTATCATCGGGTAGCCATTCAATTACTTACATGGGGTATAAAACTTTCGGAAATTCATAACGATCCGTTCAGTTCCATTGTATATGAAAGAGCAAAAAAATCACTGTCCTTTTTAAGGGAATGCCAAGATAAACCTAGTGGAAAACTTCCTAATTATGGGGCTAATGATGGTGCATTATTTTTTAAACTTACCAATGATGACTATCGAGTCTACACATCACAGTTGAACGACTTAAGTGCGGTCCTCTATAATGAGGTCTCTAAAAAAGACGAAAGTCAACAATGGTACGGGGTAAATAATTCAAAGGTAGTTGCCCATGAGCACCAAAATCTTGCGGCTTTTCCCTTAGGTGGAAATTTTGTAATCAACGACGGTTCAACAAAGACCTTTATCAAATGCGCGCAATTCAAGGACAGACCCGGACATGCAGACAATTTGCACGTTGATATTTGGCTGGATGGTGAAAACTACATTTGGGATACCGGATCTTATAAATACAATACTACAGAAGAATACAGTGGTTTTTTTTCAAGATGCCATGGGCACAATACCGTTTCTGTGGATGGTAAGGATCAAATGCTAAAAGGGAGCAGGTTTATTTGGAATTACTGGATAAAAAAAGCGAAGGCCAAACTTTCAGAAACCACGGTTTCCTATAGATTCGATGGATATTTTCAAGGCTTTAGAGAATTAGGGAGTAAAATTGTCCACAAAAGGTCCCTAACTAAAGAAAAAAAGCAAAATAAATGGACCATATCCGATTCCATTCAAAACGCCGATAATTTAAATGCGCAACTTTATTGGCATTTTAATCCCAGAACATATAGTAAAATCAATATTATTTGTAGAGATGGTCAAGGTAGTGAGCTGCATCCAATAATTGAAGAAAAATGGTGTTCTAATTATTATGGAGAAATAGAACCATCCATTAAGCACACCTATGGCTCAAAAACTGGTTTTGAAACAACTATTGAAATAAAGTCAAAATGAAGATATTATTAATACATCAATATTTTTTGGGTAAAAATAGTGGTGGAGGTGCACGTTTTAACGAAATGACCAAAATTTGGGCAAAAGAAGGCCATGATATAACTGTTATAGCGGGTATGCTAGAACGCTCAAAGAAAGTAGATCCCAGGTATAAAGGAAAACTTTTTTATGTTGAAAAAGAATTTGAGAAAAATACTGATGTATACAGGTGTCATGTTTCCGAACTGTATGATGTGAACTTTCTGGGAAGGTTATGGGCCTATTTTTCTTTCGTTTTTTCAAGTACTTGGGCGGGTTTATTTTTGGTAAAAGGTAAATATGATGCCCTTGTGGTAACCTCTCCTCCTCTTTTTGTTGGCATAACTGCTTACATATTATCCAAGTTAAAAAGAATACCCCTGATTTTTGAAGTTCGGGATTTATGGCCTGAATCTGCCATAGATACTGGGGTCATAAGTAATCCGGCACTAATAAAGTTCTCTTATAAATTTGAAGCTTTTATCTATAGAAATGCAAAACTCATCAATGTTCTTACCCCTGCCTTTAGAGAGGCATTAATTGAGAAGGGCATTCCAAAGGAAAAAATCATTTATATTCCCAATGCTGCAGATTTTAGCTTGGCAGAAAAGGTGGCACAAAATTTTAATCCTGAAACATTTAGAAAAGAGGAAGGTATCGATGACAAATTCGTAATTACTTATATAGGTGCCCATGGTATTGCCAATCATTTAATACAACTAATAGACGTAGCCGAAAAGCTTACCGATACCAATGTGCTTATACAACTTATTGGGGTAGGTCCCACAAAAGACTATTTAATCGAGGAAGTTAAAAAACGTAAACTTAATAACGTACGATTTGTTGGATTCGTAGATAAAGAAAAGGCCTTTAAGTATATACTAGCTTCTAATTTAGGGACCGCAGTTTTAAAAAAGGTGGATACCTTTAAAACTATTTATTCTAATAAAACTTTTGACTACATGTCTTGTAAAAAGCCTATTCTTTTAGCAATAGATGGTGTTTCCAGAAAACTTATAGAAGATGCCCAATGTGGTGTTTTTGCGCAACCCGAAAATGCTGATGATATAGCAGAAAAAATTCGAGGTTACCTTCGTGGAGAACATAATATGGCCGAACAAGGCTTAAATGGATATAACCATGCCAAAAAACATTTTGATAGAAGTAAATTGGCTCTTAACTATTTGAATGAAATTAAAAAAGTAGCTCGCAAATAACATGGTTGTTCAATAAAACAAAAAACAAACCCAGTATATACCAGAAAACTACCTTCAATGAAAAAGAAACTATTAATCATTTTCGGAACAAGACCGGAAGCCATAAAAATGGCTCCGTTGGTCAAGGCATTGCAAAAAGAACCTGATTTTGTTACAAAAGTCTGTGTAACCGCTCAGCATAGAGAAATGTTAGACCAAGTTCTAGCGTTTTTTGATGTTGTTCCAGAGTATGATTTAAATTTAATGCGTCCAGGTCAGAATCTTTATAGTCTAACCGCCAACATAATTACTTCTTTACAGCCTGTTTTGGAAGACTTTGGTCCAGACTATGTATTTGTACATGGTGATACCACCACAACCATGGGAGCAAGTATTGCCGCATTTTACTCAGGCGCCAAAATTTGTCATGTTGAGGCAGGACTAAGAACTTACAACAAACTGGCTCCTTTTCCAGAAGAAATAAATAGAACCCTCACAGGACACTTGGCTGATTACCATTTTGCACCAACCAAAAAATCTTTAAATAATCTGCTTAAGGAAAATATTAACAAAGAAAGTATATATATAACCGGCAATACTGTAATAGATGCACTTTTAACAAGTATAGAAAAGGTAAATAAACTTGATGATCCGGAAATAGTAGGCCTGAAAGAAATAATACGTAGTGATAAAATAATATTAGTTACTGGACATAGACGTGAAAATCATGGAGAAGGCTTTATTCGTATTTGTGAAGCACTTAAAAATATTGCTCTTGATAATAAAGATATCCAAATCATTTATCCAGTTCACTTAAATCCTAAAGTACAAAAACCAGTTAAAGAAATATTAGGGGATGTTGCTAATATCTATTTAGTTGATCCTTTAAGTTATCCTGCCTTTGTTTGGTTAATGGATAAATCCCATCTAATTATTACAGATAGTGGAGGTGTTCAAGAAGAAGCTCCCAGCTTAGGTAAACCTGTCCTTGTTATGAGGGATACCACGGAAAGGCCAGAAGCCGTTGAGGCTGGCACTGTAATACTTGTTGGAACAGATAAAGAAAAGATTATTCGAGAAACGAATGAATTACTCAACAATAAAGATAAATATTCAAACATGAGCATGCTACATAATCCTTACGGAGATGGACAGGCATGTAATAGAATAGTAGAATACATTAAAAAACTTTAAACAATGCAAAATCCAGAAGTAAATATTCTAGGTCTAGGTTATATTGGTTTACCAACTGCTGCTTTAATAGCAAAAAATGGCACTCATGTACATGGGGTAGATATAAATAAAGATGTCGTAGAAACAATCAATAATGGAAAAATTCATATCGTTGAACCTGATTTAGGAGAAGCTGTTTCATACGCTGTTTCAAATGGATTTTTAAGGGCAAGTACAGAGGCAGCATTGGCCAACACGTATTTGATAGTAGTACCAACACCCTTTAAAAATAATCATGAACCAGATATTTCGTTCGTTGAATCTGCTACCGAAAATATCATTCCTCTATTAAAAAAAGGAGACACATATATCATAGAATCAACCTCACCAGTAGGTACTACTGAAAAAATGATGCATTTGATTTATGAAAAAAGGCCCGAATTAAAAGGAGAAGTTTTCATAGCTTACTGTCCAGAACGGGTGTTACCAGGTAATGTAATGTACGAACTCGTACATAATGATCGTGTCATTGGTGGAGTTGATGAGAAAAGCACCAAAAAAGCAGTAGAGTTTTATCGAAAATATGTTACCGGAGAGCTACATGAAACTAATGCTAGAACCGCTGAAATGTGTAAGCTGGTAGAAAACTCCTCTCGTGA
The DNA here is from genome assembly GCA_002167435.2 of Allomuricauda sp. TMED12. Lineage (GTDB taxonomy): Bacteria > Bacteroidota > Bacteroidia > Flavobacteriales > Flavobacteriaceae > Flagellimonas. Next base: position 2,437 of record NHBR02000001.1, on the reverse strand, counting down.
TGTACAAATAGCATTTGCAAATGAACTTTCTCTTATTTGTGATAAAGCTGATATCGATGTCTGGGAATTGATCAATTTGGCCAATAAACATCCCAGAGTAAATATCCTACAACCTGGATGTGGGGTTGGGGGACATTGTATTGCCGTAGACCCCTATTTTATAGTTGCTGAATACCCCATGGAGTCCAGGATAATTGGAAAAGCCAGAGAAGTAAACAACTACAAATCTTTCTGGTGTGCAGAAAAAATTGTTTCAACAAAACTAGAGTTTGAATTACGCCACGGGAGAAAACCAAAAATTGCTCTTTTAGGATTGGCCTTTAAACCGGATATAGATGATTTAAGGGAATCCCCGGCCAAGTACATAGTCCAACGTGTATTACAAGATTCCAACAATGAAGACTATTATATTGTTGAACCAAATATTGATAATCATAACGTATTTAAACTTACAGAATTTACCGTTGCTGTGAAAGAGGCGGATATAATAGTAATTTTAGTCGCCCACAAAGAATTTAAACAATTAACCGAACTTGAAAATAAAGTTGTTTTAGATTTTAGTGGAGCGTTGAAGAAATTATAAATAGAAAACTGTTTAAATCCGCATCCTTAACACTCTAAATAAATGAACAATATACTTCTAACATCCGTTGGCCGCAGGGTTAGCTTAGTCAAATTTTTTCAAGACGAATTAAAGGCAATCAACTCCGATGGAAAATTGTACGGGACGGATGCGGACCCATTCCTCTCATCGGCATGTAGAGTAGCAGATGGCTTTTTCAAGGTACCTAGAGTCGACACGGATGATTACATCCAGTTATTGTTGGAGAAGTGCAAAAAATTCAATATCTCCCTAATTATCCCCACTATCGATACCGAACTTTTGGTCTTGTCCAAAAACAAATCCATATTCGAAGAAAACAACATAAAAGTTGTGATTTCCGATATTGATCTTATTAAAAAATGTAGGAATAAAAGATTGACGCACGAACTATTCCAATTAAAAGGAATTGGGGTTGCAAAGGAATATGACAAATCGGATTTTAAACTTCCGATGTTTATCAAACCCTACGATGGTAGCAGGAGCGTGGATACTTTTATAATTAACAGCAAAGAAGAATTGACCGAGTACCATTTTGAAAACGAAAAATTGATGTTCTTGGAATATTTGGACCACACAAAATATGATGAATATACCTGTGACCTTTACTATAACACTAAAGGCGTTCTGATTTGTGCAGTCCCAAGACAAAGACTTTTAGTAAGAGATGGAGAGGTAAACAAAGGGTTGACCAAGAAAAATGGATTGGTTCCTTTTTTAAAGGAACACATGGGTAAAGTCGAAGGTGCACAAGGATGCCTGACGACCCAATTTTTTATGGAAAAGGAAACCAACGAAATTTACGGGATAGAAATAAATCCCCGTTTTGGAGGCGGCTTCCCCCTAACCTATCTTTCAGGCGCCAATTTTCCGAAATGGATTATAAAAGAATATATCTTGGGAGAAGAAATCAACTCTTTTTATAATGATTGGGAAGAAGATTTGTTAATGTTAAGATACGACGCAGAAGTTTTGGTACATGGATATAAAAGTTAACAAAAATACCGCCTTGGTATTTGATCTGGACGATACTTTGTACAATGAACTGGATTTCTTAAAGTCTGCATTTAGGGAAATAAGCTCAACCTTGGATCCCATGAACAAGAATATACTCTTTGTTAAAATGTTCTCTTTATATAGATCTGGAGAAAATGCATTTGAATATCTGGTAAAAAATTATGAGGCGGATTTAGCAAACATTCTTTACCAATATAGAAGTCATTTTCCATCGATAACGCCTTTTCCAGGGGTGAAAGAAGTGTTCTCACAAATAAAGGAAAAGAATGGTAAAATTGGTGTTGTGACCGATGGGCGAGAAAGTACCCAGGTCAATAAACTTAAGGCATTAGGGCTGTTTGGACAAATCGATCATTTGGTGATTTCGGAAACTGTGGGACAAGAGAAACCAAGCTTGGAAAACTTTAAAGTTGTGGAGGATCATTTAAGGGTAGAGGACTATTATTATTTCGGTGATAATTTTAAAAAGGATTTTATTGCCCCATTAAAATTAGGATGGCAGACGGTCGGTCTTATTGACAATGGTATGAACGTTCATAGCCATCATCATACATATATGGAGAATGGACCAAAAAAATTGATCAATTCGTTCCAAGAAATCAATATAATATAGCTTTGACCTTAAGTATTGGTATTAAATCGAATTCTTTGCCAAAAGAATTAAAATGAGTTTAGCTTTATCATATATTAGAGCTGCTATATAGTTTGTCTTTACAAAATCCATCATATAAAAGGGTAATTGAAAAATACAATTAAAAAAATGTATCCTGTACTTAAACGGTTATTCGATCTATTACTTTCATCTTTTCTTCTTGTTAT
>NHBR02000150.1 GCA_002167435.2 Allomuricauda sp. TMED12 | reverse complement strand
GGAGAGACTGGGACTCGAACCCAGGCAGCACTTACGCGCTGACAGATTAGCAATCTGCTCCGTTACCACTCCGGCACCTCTCCTGTTTATATTTTAAGAACGTGCACTCTGAAAATGCGGATGCAAATGTACCTTTTCAGATGTAAGATCGCAACTATTTTTTCACTTTTTTGATGTAACTTTTCTAATCCCTCTGCTATTCAGGATATTCCACCCGTAAATGATAGATATTGGTAAGCTTTTGTTTGAGTACTTTCTTCACCATTTCTATCTCCTTAAGCGTAATATTGGCATTTAAATATTGATTTGCCTGCATTTGCCCCTTTACTATTTTTTCCACAAACTCATCAATTATGGTAAAAGTGGGGTTCTTTAGACTTTTAGAAGCGGCTTCCACAGCATCCGACATCATTAAAATTGCCGTTTCCTTGGAAAAAGGTATTGGACCTGGATATTTAAAGTTTTCCGCGTCCGTCTCAGAGTCAAGCTCCTGTTGTTTTTTGAAGAAATAATAGACCACTGTGGTTCCATGATGGGTTCTTATAAAGTCGATCACCCGATCAGGAAGTTTATTTTTCCTCGCTATTTCAATACCATTAATAACGTGGTCTATAATGATTTTGGCACTCTCTTTCGGCGGTAAATCATCATGCGGGTTAACACTCGTGATTTGGTTCTCTGTAAAGTAGGTCGGATTCTCCATTTTACCTATATCATGGTACAATGCCCCTACCCTGACCAACATTGCATTTGCCCCTATTTCGTTGGCAGCTGCCTCAGCAAGGTTCGCAACCTGTAGAGAATGGTGAAATGTACCAGGAGCCTTGTCCGAAAGCTCTTTGAGCAACTTGGAATTGGTATCGGAAAGTTCCAATAAGGAGACATCGGAAACGAGTCCAAAAATCTTCTCAAACATATAAATCAGTGGCTGGGCAAAAAGAGTCAAAAGACCATTCAGCACAAAGACCCCGAACAATATCCATTCAATGTTTTCCAAATTTCCTTCATGAATGGCGTGAAAGGCAAAATAACCGATAATGTAAATCAAGGTGATCTGCCCTACAGAAATAAAGAGATTGGCTCTTTTATATAATTCCGAAGCTGTTAGAATAGTGACAATACCGGCAATTATCTGTAAAAAGATATATTCAAAACTATTGGGCACCACAAAACCGAGTATCAACACGGTCAATACATGTACAAACAATCCCAATCGGGCGTCAAAAAAGTTTTTTAATACCAATGGTAAAATACACAAGGGAACCATATAAATATAATTCTCATAATGCTTTACCATTAAAGTTGTGGCAATTACCATCAACAAAATATTGAAGAAAATAAAAGTCACCTTATTGTTGTTCTGAAAAATATCGGTTCTGTATCTTTTTAGGAAAAGGAACAACATAATGAGTACCAGTGCTACCAGGATGGTATATCCCAATAAAATAAAATAGTAGTTACTTCCCATCCAAAGCTCGGACTCATACTCATCTTTTAGGGAGTTTAATATTTTAAAATCTTCCGATTCCACAATTTCGCCCTTGGCGATAATTAGTTTCCCTTGGTCTACTTCACCTCTAGTGTACGAAATTTTGGACAGTTCATCGTTCAATGCGCTTTCCGTCAGGGCCTCATCATAAAATAGATTAGCTCTAAGACTATTTCTGATCAACCCTTGCAAACGATTGGCTTCTGTAATATTAGTACCGGAAAAATATTCGGAAACCTTCTTTTTTGCCTGTTCAAGACCTAAATAATCACTTGGGGAAATTGGCTGTGCCTCATTGCTTTTTACAACAACAGTAGATTTTGATTGTGGTACATTCTGAAAAATTCCGTGGATATACAGTTCTTCAACCAATTCTTCCGAAAGTTTCCTTAAAGCTCGTCGCTTTGATGATGAAAAGTTCTCGGATTGAAACAGTGTGTTCAATTCTTGCCCCACTTCTGTTTTCACGTCAGAAACTATATTCGCATTATAGGTATAGTAATGTGTTTTATTGCTTCGGATGGATGACTTTTCTTCCTCTATTTCCTTTTGAGTCTTTTGTATGGAAAAATCAATGGGAGCATACAAGTTTTCATATTGCCATGGTTTGCCTCTCTGAAACTCATATTTGAATTTCCCCCCTTTTGGAAAAAAAAATACGATTAGGGCCACTGAAACCACATACAGGAAATACTTGTAGACCAGCGATTGATGTTTATATACATTATCTAAAGTTTTTCCCATTGCCTAAAACTGTTAGCTTCAAAAATAGAAAATATATATAAGAAGTTGGTGGGTGTGGCTTCTTATCGGTTTGCATTTAAATTTAGTATTTTCGCAAGAGTAAAAATGCACATATGAAAAAAGTAGTAATCGTATCCGCCGCAAGAACTCCAATAGGAAGTTTTATGGGAGCTCTATCTACCGTTCCCGCTCCAAAACTGGGAGCTGTGGCCATTAAAGGAGCTTTGGACAAAATAGGACTTAAACCCGAACTTGTCGAAGAGGTATTGATGGGAAATGTGGTCCAGGCAGGTACTGGACAGGCACCTGCCAGACAAGCCGCTATTTTTGCCGGTATACCCAATACAGTGCCTTGCACAACAATTAACAAAGTATGTTCTTCCGGCATGAAAACCATTATGCAAGGAGCACAATCCATTGCTTTGGGAGAAAACTCCATTGTTGTTGCCGGTGGTATGGAAAATATGAGTTTGATTCCCCACTATGTTTATATGAGGAGAGGAACCAAATTTGGCCCGACCAATTTAGTGGATGGAATGCAAAAAGATGGACTTGTCGACGCTTATGACCAAAACGCCATGGGTGTTTGTGCCGATGCTTGCGCCACTGAGTATGAATTTAGTAGAGAGGACCAAGATGCTTACGCTATCCAATCCTATAAAAGGTCGGCCGAAGCATGGAAGTCAGGAAAATTTGATAACGAAGTGGTTCCCGTAGAAGTACCTCAGCGTCGTGGTGAACCGATAATAGTGAGTGAGGACGAAGAGTTCAAAAATGTAAAACTGGAAAAAGTTCCCGCACTAAGGCCTGCATTTTCCAAGGATGGAACGGTTACCGCAGCCAATGCTTCCACAATCAACGACGGTGCTGCTGCTGTCATATTGATGAGTGAAGAAAAAGCCAAGGAACTAGGTTTAACACCTTTGGCAACAATTAAAGGGTATGCGGATGCAGCACATGAACCTGAATGGTTTACAACTGCACCTGCAAAAGCTTTGCCTAAAGCATTAGATCGTGCTGGGGTTTCCATAGAGGATATCGATTATTTTGAATTTAACGAGGCATTTTCTGTTGTTGGGTTGGCCAACATGAAAATCCTTGGACTGAAAGATTCAAATGTAAATGTAAATGGTGGTGCGGTGTCTTTGGGACATCCATTGGGATGCTCTGGTGCCAGAATTACGATTACATTGTTGAACATCTTGGAACAAAATAATGCCAAACTGGGAGCGGCAGCCATTTGCAATGGTGGCGGTGGAGCTTCATCCATTGTTTTGGAAAGAAATTAGTGATTCAATCTGTACAGTAAATGCAATATGGAATTTGTCCTCTAAGTATTGTTCCTATAAGAACAAGTCCGGACGATTGTGCCGAAATGTCTTCCCAGTTATTATATGGGGAGCACTTCAAGGTTTTGGAGAGCAGAAAAAAATGGAGCAGGATTCGGTCAGCTTACGACAATTTTGAAGGCTGGATACCCAACAATCAGCTATCATTTATTCCTGAGCATGTTTATAATGATATCGAGGCATTGGAACCACAAAAAATCTGTTCCGATGTCATTTCCCATATCTGTGCCGATGATGGTATGTTATTGCCTATACTAATGGGGTCCATGATCAACACACCTGCTTTATTGAACCATACATTTGAAGGGAGCACCCATTCGGGGAAAAATTCCAAAGATAGTTTGGTGGATACCGCAATAATGTACTTGAAAGCTCCGTTTTTGGCCGGTGGCAAAACACCTTTTGGAATAGATTGTTCCGGATTTACACAAATGGTCTATAAAATCAATGGACATTTATTGGCAAGGACTGCCGAAGAACAATCCAAGCAAGGAGAAGCTTTAAGTTTTATTGAAGAAAGTGAACCTGGTGACCTGGCCTTTTTTGATGATAACGAGGGCATCATAAACCATGTTGGAATTATTTTACAGGACAACTATATTATCCATGTGAACGGACACGTCAGAATCGACAGGATTGACCATACTGGAATCTTCAATTCCGAGGAAAAGCTATATACCCATCAACTAAGAGTCATAAAAAAAGTGATATAAAAAAAAGCCCCGAAATATATCGGGGCTTTTTTTTATAAAGAGGGAAATTATTACTCTCCCAAAAGCTTTTTAATCCTCATGAAGTTTTCGTTATCACCCAAAGCTCCATAAATATTTTTCAGCTGGGTCAAAATACTTTCATTGTCTGGATTGGACTGAAGAGCATCTTCCAAAACAGTTGCGCCTTCTCTAAAAAGACTATCCTTTTTTTCTTTAAGCTCATCGTACTTGGCAATATCAGCTTTTGAATTACCCAAAGCATTCATTTCATCAATCAGACCATTACCTTCGTTCACATAAGTGGTAGAAAGATTCAAAAGGGCATTGATATAACCTGGGTCAATGGCCAATGCTTTTTTGTAAGCATCTCTAGCATCTTGTAGGTTCCCTTGTTCCATATTGATTACACCTATGTTATAAAGCAAATCGGGATTATCTGGAGCCATTGCTGAAGCTTGCCCCATTAAGTCCTTAAACTTCTCCTTATCTCCCATGGCATAATACAAGTTGGCTTCTCCCAGCACCAAGTTTACATCGTCAGGGTTTTCAGCCCTTGCATCGGCATAAGCTTCAACTGCTTTTTCATTATTTCCCATTTGTTGATTAATCAATGCGATGTTCTTGACAATCTCGGGCTTTTTAGATGGACTTACCTCTTCTTTAGGGTCTTTATGAGTCCCTGCTTTAACATAAAGGTCTCGAGTGGCCTTATCCATAGTTTCTGTTTCTCCGGACTCTACATTGACCGCAGTATAAGAAACAGACTCTCCATTATAACCAACATCTTTCAGCTCATTGTAGTATTTTAAAGCTCCTTCATAATCCTGTCCGTTAACCGCGCTGCTTGCAGCATAGTAAAGGTATACAGTATCTCTTGGACTAAGTTTGTAGCTCATGTACAATTTCTCAGCGGCTTCACTAAACTTTTTATTATTGTTGTCCTCTACTGCCGAGTTAACCAAATCAGCTGTCATTTGAGACATTTTCTCTTGGGCGACAGAGGAATATTTAGCTTTACCGCTTGCTTCCTCTACAGCAATTACTTTGTTGTAGGCATCTACAGCAGATTGGAAAGCAGATACATCGCCTTTCTTGGCCAATTCGTAATTTGCATTTCCCAAAAGTGTATAGTACTCGGCCTGATCTTTTTCCTTGGCCGAATCAATAGTCGAAGCAGCGCTTACCAACGCAGCTTTTGCCGCAGCGGCATCACCGTCTTTAAGTGCCTTTTCCGCTGCCTTCATCTCATCCTTCTGGGCAAAACCCATCGAGGAAATTCCTATGGCTAGAAATATTAATATTCTTGTTCTCATGTTAAAATTTGTAATTATTTGGTGTTTATCGATTACTACTTAGTTGAAATTTATTCTTTTTCATCGGTACCTTTATCAATAGCCGTGCCATCTTCCCCTTTGACTTCGATATCCCTGACATCCACTTCGTCCACTGGATCATCTTCTTTCATTACTTTGGCAACCGCTGCAATGGAATCGTTATCCTTTAGATTGATAAGACGAACTCCCTGTGTGGCCCTTCCCATTACCCTAAGGTCTTCAACTCCCATTCGGATAGCAATTCCGGATTTGTTGATAATCATCAAATCATCCGTATCGGTAACGTTTTTGATGGCTACAAGACCACCTGTTTTATCGGTAATGGAAATTGTTTTAACACCTTTTCCTCCCCTATTGGTGATTCTATAGTCCTCAATATTGGAACGTTTTCCATAACCCCTTTCGGATACCACTAAGATATCATCTTCAAAATTATGGACGGACACCATACCTACAACCTCATCGTTGTCATCAGCCAATCTGATACCTCGCACACCAGAGGCATTTCTGCCCATTGGCCTTGTTTTAGATTCCTCAAAACGAATGGCTTTTCCAGATTTTAGACCTAGGAATATTTGACTTGTTCCTGTTGTCAATTTGGCTTCCAGGAGTTCATCATCTTCACGAATGGTTATGGCATTGATACCATTTTGACGCGGTCTGGAATATTGTTCCAAAGAAGTCTTCTTAACCGTACCCTTTTTAGTGGCCATAATCACAAAGTGACTATTTACATACTCCTCATCCTTAAGATCTTGTGTACATATAAATGCCTTTACCTTGTCATCCTGTTCTATATTGATCAAGTTTTGGATAGCCCTACCTTTGGATGTTCTGCTTCCTTCTGGAATTTCATAAACACGCATCCAGAAACATTTTCCTTTTTGGGTAAAGAACAACATATATTGGTGATTGGTACCAACGAACAAATGCTCTAAGAAATCCTCATTTCTGGTTGAGGATGCTTTTTGGCCAACCCCTCCCCTATTTTGGGTCTTGTATTCCGATAACGGTGTTCTTTTAATGTAACCGGCATGTGAAATGGTAATCACAACTTGCTCATCGGGAATCATATCCTCTATGCTCAAATCACCTCCGGCATAATTGATTTCAGAACGCCTATCATCACCATACTTCTCTTTAACTTCAAGAAGCTCATCCTTGATGATTTGCATTCTGCGATCTTTCTTCTCAAGAATGTCCTTATAGTCCTCGATGGCCTTTAAAAGTTCTGCATGCTCCTCACGTAATTTATCTTGTTCCAGACCGGTAAGTTGACGCAAGCGCATTTCTACAATGGCCTTGGCCTGAACCTCGGTCAATTTGAATCGTTCAATCAAACTATTACGCGCTTCCTCAACATTTGAAGACCCTCTTATAATGGCGATTACCTCATCAATATTATCCGAAGCTATGATAAGTCCCTCCAAAATATGTGCACGATCTTCAGCTTTTTTAAGCTCGAATTTGGTTCTACGAACCACAACGTCGTGCCGGTGCTCCACAAAATAGTGGATGATTTCTTTTAGGTTTAAAAGCTCTGGCCTACCCTTGACCAATGCAATATTATTTACACTGAACGATGATTGGAGGGCGGTGTACTTGTACAACATGTTAAGTACAATGTTCGGAATGGCATCTCGTTTCAAAATATACACGATACGCATTCCGTTTCTATCGGACTCGTCCCTAATGGTGGATATACCTTCTATTTTCTTTTCGTTGACCAAATCGGCGGTCTTTTTGATCATATCCGCCTTGTTGACCTGATAAGGGATTTCGGTAACAACAATACTTTCTTTCCCCTGAACCTCTTCTATGGTCGCTTTGGCACGCATTACCACACGTCCACGACCTGTATGAAAAGCTTCCTTTACACCATCATACCCATAAATGATTCCCCCGGTCGGAAAATCTGGAGCTTTAATGTACGTAATGAGCTCATCTATATCAATATCATGGTTGTCTATATAAGCAATTGTACCATCTACTACTTCAGTCAAATTGTGCGGTGGCATATTGGTGGCCATACCTACAGCAATACCGGAAGCCCCGTTTACCAAAAGGTTTGGAATACGGGTGGGCAATACAGTAGGTTCCTCCAATGTATCATCAAAATTAAGTTGATGATCAACAGTGTCCTTATCGATATCGGCCAACATTTCTTCCGCAATCTTGCGCATCTTGGCCTCTGTATATCTCATGGCCGCCGGGCTGTCCCCATCTACGGAACCAAAGTTACCCTGCCCGTTCACGAGCATATACCTTAAACTCCACTCTTGTGCCATACGCACCATGGTATCGTATACCGAAGAATCACCATGCGGGTGATATTTACCCAAAACCTCCCCTACAATACGGGCAGACTTTTTATGGGAACTTGAAGACCTTACTCCTAAATCGTGCATTCCATAGAGCACTCTTCTATGAACAGGCTTTAAACCATCACGAACATCTGGCAGGGCACGTGACACAATGACCGACATTGAATAATCAATGTAGGCAGATTTCATCTCATCCTCAATATTAATGGGAATTAACTTTTCTCCTTCCGCCATGCTTATTTATTATAGATTTTTTGTGGTTAAATTATCATGGCAATATACAGAAAATAGCAGCCTTTATAACGCTTTGCGAATACTTTATTAAAAAAATTATCAACATTGCTCGTATTATCAAAAATGTGATAATAAAGCTTTGTTAAATCACCATAAAACCGCAATTATTCCGACATTTACCACTACTTTATCGAATAAGGGTACGGTATTTGACCACCGTAACAATACTTTTATTAATTTTAATTGCTGAAAAAGAAACGTATGGACGATAATTTTTCCCCCCGCGTAAAGGACGTTATAGCATACAGCAAGGAAGAAGCCCTGAGACTGGGCCATGATTTTATTGGCACGGAACACCTTATGCTAGGTCTTTTAAGAGACGGAAATGGCAAGGCCATAAATATATTGGATGCACTCGACGTCGACTTGGACCACCTTCGTAGAAAGGTGGAAATACTGAGTCCGGCAAATCCTAATACAGGTACAATTCAGAAGGACAAGAAAAACCTTCACTTGACCCGACAAGCAGAACGGGCATTGAAGACCACTTTTTTGGAAGCTAAGCTTTTTCAAAGTTCTTCCATTAACACGGCACACCTACTGCTTTGTATACTTAGGAACGAGAATGATCCTACAACCAAGTTGTTGCACAAACTGAAAGTGGATTACGACAATGTCAAGGAACAGTTTAAATCCATGATCACCAGTGACGATGACTACATAGACACACCCCAAGCGGAATCTTTCCCAGGGGACACAGACGATATGGGAGATAGCAAAGAAAGTTCATTCGGCTCCGGAAGTGCCTCGCAAAAAGGAAGCAAAAAGTCCAAAACCCCAGTTTTGGACAATTTCGGACTGGATCTTACCCGTTTGTACGAAGAAAACAAATTGGACCCCGTAGTGGGCAGAGAAAAGGAAATTGAGCGTGTTTCCCAAATATTGAGTAGAAGAAAAAAGAACAACCCGTTGTTGATTGGTGAGCCTGGTGTTGGTAAAAGTGCCATTGCCGAAGGTTTGGCATTGCGCATCATCAATAAAAAGGTGTCGAGAATTCTTTACAACAAGCGCGTAGTAACCTTGGATTTGGCTTCTTTGGTAGCAGGTACAAAATACCGTGGTCAGTTCGAGGAGCGAATGAAAGCCGTAATGAACGAGCTGGAGAAGAATGATGATATCATCTTGTTCATTGACGAGATACACACCATTGTTGGCGCTGGTGGAGCTACCGGAAGCTTAGATGCTTCCAACATGTTCAAACCTGCATTGGCAAGAGGTGAGATTCAATGTATCGGAGCAACCACGCTAGACGAATACAGACAATATATAGAAAAAGACGGTGCCTTGGAGCGTCGATTCCAAAAGGTGATGGTAGAACCAACAACAGTGGAAGAGACCATCGAAATTTTGATGAACATCAAAGGTAAATATGAAGAGCACCACAATGTCAATTATACAGACGAGGCTATTTTGGCCTGTGTAAAATTGACCAACCGTTACATGACCGACCGTTTTCTCCCGGACAAGGCTATTGATGCCTTGGATGAAGCAGGGTCAAGAGTCCATATTGTGAATATGGATGTTCCGAAACAAATTCTGGAGCTGGAAAACCAATTGGAAGATGTTCGCGAATTGAAGAACAGTGTGGTCAAAAAACAGAAATACGAAGAGGCAGCCAAGCTTAGGGACGACGAAAAACGACTCGAAAAAGAATTGGCTTCTGCACAAGAACGCTGGGAAGAGGAAAGTAAGCTGCACAGAGAAACTGTTACCGAAGATAACGTTGCCGATGTAGTATCCATGATGAGCGGTATTCCCGTGAACAGAATAGCTCAGACTGAAAGTAATAAATTGGCCGAATTGCCAAACCTTATCAAAGGGTTTGTCATCGGTCAGGATGAAGCCGTGTCCAAAGTGGCAAGGGCCATCCAACGTAACCGCGCAGGACTTAAGGATCCTAACAAACCTATTGGTTCGTTCATATTTCTTGGTCAAACAGGTGTTGGTAAAACTCAATTGGCAAAAATATTGGCAAAGGAACTTTTTGATTCCGAAGATGCCCTTATCCGTATAGATATGAGCGAATACATGGAAAAATTCGCCATTTCCCGATTAGTAGGAGCACCTCCAGGATATGTCGGATATGAAGAAGGTGGACAGTTGACGGAGAAAGTGCGCCGTAAGCCCTATTCCGTAGTGTTATTGGACGAGGTGGAAAAAGCACACCCAGATGTGTTCAACATGATGTTACAAGTATTGGATGATGGATTCCTTACCGATAGCTTGGGGCGCAAAATCGACTTTAGGAACACTATAATTATAATGACATCCAATATCGGTGCAAGACAGTTAAAGGATTTTGGACAAGGAGTTGGTTTTGGTACCGCTGCAAAAAAAGCTCAAGCCGACACTCACCAGAAAAGCGTAATCGAAAATGCATTGAAAAAGGCTTTTGCACCTGAATTCTTGAACAGGATAGACGATGTAGTAGTCTTCAATTCTTTGGAAAGAGAAGATATTCATAAAATCATCGATATCGAATTGAACAAGTTGTATAAGAGAATCATGGAAATCGGTTATCACTTGAATCTTTCCGACAAAGCGAAGGATTACATTGCAGACAAAGGCTTTGACAAACAATATGGGGCCAGACCCCTTAAAAGAGCTATTCAAAAATATATTGAGGATGCACTTGCCGAGGAAATTGTAAACTCGAAATTAGAAGAAGGTGACAGTATTTTTATGGATCTGGATGAGAAGAAAGAAGAGCTCACCATTAAGATAAAAAAGGCGGAAAAATCACCCGAAGCAGAAAAATAAATGCAAAGAACATTTTAAAAGCTGACCTAAGGTCAGCTTTTTTTGTGCCTTGGAATTACCATACACACGATATTTACGCGTTTAGTCTATTATTTTTTTGCACCCTGTCCTTCCCCTTTAATTTTATACACGAGACACTATAATTACACTTGGGGATGAAAATAACTTCTAAAAAGAAGACCGTAGTAGTACGCGAGTACCAACTGGACATAGGAACCGTGCAGGTTTTCAAGGATTACATGGTTGCTTCTTTTAACGAGGGCACCACTATTACTCTGGAAAGGGCCTACCAAATGATTGGTATTTCAGAGATACATTTCAGAGACAAAGATTTTGGTTATATCAGCTTAAGACAAAATTCCTATGCCATAGATCCTACCGTTTATAATTACCTTAGAGGGATGGACAACCTGAAAGCCTTCGCCATTGTCTCCAAAAAGGAAATTGACATGCACAATTTCAACATTGAAAAAATGTTTTACAAAAAGCCTATGGAGTTTTTTATAGAATTTGACAATGCATTGGCTTGGATACAAAAGAAACTCAAAAGGAAAAAATAGCGCCCAGTATCTAGGCATTATCTTTCTGCTCCATTTCAGGTTGACGGAAAAGTTCCGAATAGGCATTTCCAATATTTTCAACGATTACGGAGGCCTTTAATGCCTCATATCCATTTGAAGATGCTCCCAAATCACCTGCCAAACCGTGCAGATAAACTCCAAAAATTGCCGCTTCCACCGATGAATATCCCTGTGCCATAAGACCTGTGATCATTCCCGTTAAAACATCTCCACTACCGGCTGTGGCCATACCTGGATTACCCGTCGTGTTTACATAGCCCTTTCCATTATGTATAGTAATGGTATGAGCTCCCTTGATTAACACCACGAGATTATGTTTAGCAGCAAAAGCCTTGGCTTTTTCCAACTTTTCAAAATCTGAAGTCCAATGTCCAATCAACCGTTCCAACTCTTTTGGGTGAGGGGTCAGCACGGATAGTTCTGGCACATCGTTCAACATTTGAGGGTTTTGGGATAAAATATTCAACCCATCCGCATCAATTACCATGGGTAATTTACTATTCTTTAAAAAAGAGCCGAAGGCCGAAACGGTATCATCATCCATTCCCATACCCATTCCTATACCAACGACAGAAGCCTTAAAAGGAATCGCTATCTCTGAAATACTCCTTTCCCTTGAACCTGTCAATACCATTACTTCCGGAATTGCCGTTTGTAAGGAATTGTATCCGCATTTCGGAACAAAAGCGCTAACCAAGCCGCTACCAACACTCAAGCAAGCGTCGCTAGCAAGCTGTACCGCCCCAATCTTACCATAACTTCCACCCACTATCACAGCATGGCCATATGTTCCTTTATGTGAAAACTTTAATCTAGGTCGGTACAAGGGCAATACCTCGGACCGCGCAATCAATTCAAAGTCCGTGTCGGTCTTGGCAATAAACTCTTGGTCCAATCCAATATCCAATATTTCCCATTGATTTACATACACCCCTGTTTCGGGTAAAAAGAAAACCAATTTAGGTACCTGAAAGCTCAATACATAACTGGCTCGAATAACATATGATGGTTTCCAAGGATTGCTATCCAAGGGCAATCCCGAAGGCACATCCACAGATAAAGTAAAAGCCCTTGAATCGTTGATGTGCTTGATCAAATTCCCAACCCAATCATCGGGTGCACGGTTCAATCCAATACCAAAAATAGCGTCCACGATTATGTCGTTGGATGAAATCTCGGGCAAGTCAGTTTCTTTATTGATAAAATCTGGCCAAACTTTGCCATCCTTTAATCGCTCCAAGTTCAACAGAAAATCCTCGGAACGTTTTTCACTATAATTCACCACATACACCTTAATGGAGTAATCATGCTCGTGCAACTTTCTGGCCAGCACCATGCCATCACCCCCATTATTTCCAATACCACAGAACAACTTTATATTGACTTTGGTGCCACGTAAACGGGAATGCATCCACTCAAACAGCTGTGCAGCTGCCCTTTCCATAAGTTCCTCGCTCTTTATCTGTTCTTTTTGGATTGTGGATTTGTCAGCTTGATAGATTTGATGAGCAGAAAAAATTTTCATTCAGCAATAAAAATTGGTTATTCGTATCGATTTCGCAAAAACAACACCAATGATTTGATGAAGTATTCAAAAGTACTACATTTATCACCTCATTATAGAGCAATGGAGTTAAAACAAACGGATATTAACCTAACCACGATGAAAACTTATTCATCTGCTTTCACGATTACTACCACAACCCCTTTGGGGTAATTCTGTTATATATTTTTCCGTCCGTTTTATTCATTTATTTCAATTTTCTCAATAACAATTCATCATGAAAGTCTTAAAATTTGGAGGCACTTCCGTTGCCCATCCAGAAAATATAAATAAGGTCAAATCCATTCTTGCCAATCAAAACAATGTGCAAATAGCTGTTGTAGTATCGGCATTTGGAGGAGTAACAGACCTATTGTTCAACGCTTCCAACCTGGCATCTGAACAAGATGTAACATATAAAGAAAGTCTCAAGGAAATTGAGGACAGGCATATTTCAGCTATCAGGGAACTGATTCCAGTAAAAATGCAAAGTGCAGCCCTAAGCAAAGTAAAGAGCGAGCTCAACATTCTGGAAACCTTACTGGAAGGTGCTTTTTTGATTGGTGAACTTACCCCAAAACTATCCGATAAAATTGTTAGCTACGGCGAATTGTTATCGTCATTTATCATAAGTGTGTTCTTAAAATCCGAAGGTTTGGATGTAGGTTTTAAAGATAGCAGGGAACTCATCATTACCGATAACAATTTTGGCAAGGCCAATGTGGATTTTAAAAAAACCAATACCAATTGTGAGACATACTTTTCATCCAACCAACACCAAATAATAATCTTACCAGGATTCGTTGCATCCAGTAAAAGTGGAGACCTTACGACCTTGGGCAGGGGTGGCTCCGACTACACGGCTGCCATTATTGCCGCTGCAGTAAATGCGGATATTTTAGAAATCTGGACCGATGTAAGTGGTATGTACACTGCCAATCCAAAGTTGGTGAAGCAGGCAAAATGTGTTTCCAATATCAGTTACCAAGAGGCCATGGAACTTTCCCACTTTGGGGCCAAAGTATTGTACCCTCCCACTATTCAACCCATTTTGGGCAAAGAAATTCCCATTGCCATAAAAAATACGTTCGACCCCGAAAGTCCAGGCACATTGATTGCCAAAAACAACAACGGGAATGGTAAAACAGTTCGTGGTATCAGTCATGTGGGCAATATTAGTTTACTTTCCTTGGAAGGACCCGGAATGATAGGAATTCCAGGGATATCCAAACGCTTTTTTGAAACGCTTTCGGTCAAAAACATCAGTATTGTGTTGATTACCCAAGCATCCTCCGAACACTCTATTTGTGTTGGTATAGCTGATGAAGACGTAGACCTTGCAGCAGAAGCGGTAAATGAAACTTTTGAATATGAGATTTCTACCAAAAAGATAAAACCCGTTATAGTAGAAAAAGACCTTACTATCGTAGCATTGGTTGGTGACAATATGAAAAGTCATCAAGGATTGAGCGGTAAAATGTTCAGTACCCTTGGGAAAAACAATGTAAACATCAGAGCGATTGCCCAAGGAGCTTCCGAGCGAAATATCTCGGCAGTAATCAAAAAGGAAGATGTTAAAAAAGCACTCAACTCGTTGCACGAAACCTTCTTCGAAGAGAATATCAAACAATTGAACTTGTTCGTCATGGGAGTTGGGAATGTAGGTTCCAAATTCTTGGCACAAATCCGTCAACAGAAAAAATATTTAAGGGATGAGTTAAAGCTTAATGTCCGTGTCATTGGAATCAGCAACTCCAGAAAAATGGCTTTCGATGAAAGTGGTATTTCTTTAATGGATTGGCAAAATATATTAGATCAGGGAGAGCCGGCAGATAAGCAAACCTTTTTTGACCGTATCATTTCGTTAAACTATCGCAATAGTATTTTTGTGGACAATACGGCAAGTGCCGAAGTGTCCGAAAGCTATTCGAGCTACCTTAAAAACAGTATTTCCGTAGTTACTTGCAATAAAATTGCCTCTTCTTCGGATTATGGATATTATAAGGAACTTAAACATCTGGCCAAGGAATACAATGCACCTTATCTATTCGAGACCAATGTGGGTGCAGGACTTCCAATTTTAGATACCTTAAAGCACTTGATTGCCTCTGGAGACAAAGTAAGAAAAATTCAGGCGGTGTTATCTGGTAGCTTGAATTTTGTCTTCAATACATTTGACGATTCCACCACCTTCCACGATGTGGTAAAACAAGCACAAGAACAAGGCTATACAGAACCCGACCCAACCATCGATTTAAGTGGAATTGACGTGATGCGTAAAATTCTCATTTTGGCAAGGGAAAGTGGTTACCAATTGGGTATTGATGAAATAGAAAATGAAGCGTTCTTACCCGAGGAAAGTTTGAAAACTGATTCGAACGAGGCATTTTTTGAGAGTTTGAAGAAATATGAAACGGACTTTCAAAAATTATATAAAAATGCTTCCGATACCGATAGCAAACTAAAGTATGTGGCCCAGTTTGAAGACGGAAAGGCCAAAGTAGGCTTACAACAAATACCGAAGGGACATGATTTTTATAATTTGGAGGGAAGTGACAACATCGTATTGTTCTTTACCGACCGATATGTTGACCAACCCTTGATCATAAAAGGTGCTGGAGCAGGTGCAGATGTAACTGCATCCGGTATCTTTGCGGATATTGTTAGAATCGGAAATTTTTAAGGGATGGAAGAGATTAAAGTATTTTGCCCGGCAACCATAGCCAATGTCTCCTGCGGATTTGATGTCCTTGGCTTGGCCTTGGACTCGGTTGGCGATGAAATGACCATTCGCAAAACTTCTGAAAAAGGCATTCGAATTACTAAAATAATTGGGCAAGACCTTCCACTGGAAACTGAAAACAATGTCGCAGGTGTAGCTGGATTGGCTCTTTTGGAAAAGAGCAATTACGATGGTGGTTTTGAAATTGAAATCGACAAACGCATAAAACCAGGAAGTGGTATTGGCAGCAGCGCGGCAAGTTCGACAGGTGCCGTTTGGGCCATGAACGAATTGTTGGACAGGCCTTTTTCCAAACTCGAACTGGTTCAATTTGCAATGCATGGCGAGAAATTAGCCAGTGATGTAGCTCACGCTGATAATGTGGCTCCCGCCATATTCGGTGGATTTACTTTGGTGCGCAGTTATGAACCACTTGATATCATTCCCATACCGACACCATCGGAATTGTATGCTACAGTGATTCACCCACAGATAGAAATAAAAACTTCGGACTCCAGAAAAATTTTGAAGACCACGATTTCCATGCAACAAGGGATTCAACAATGGGGCAATTTGGGCGGGCTTATCGCAGGGCTTTTCCAAAACAATTACGAGCTTATCGGACGCTCGTTGCAGGATCGTATCGTGGAACCCATTCGTTCCATTTTAATTCCTGCCTTTGATGACATTAAAGCAAACTCTGTGAAAGCAGGGGCGCTTGGAAGTGGAATCTCAGGTTCCGGCCCATCTATTTTCGCTCTGAGCAAAGGAGAAGAAATTGCTCAAAAAGTGGCTGAATCCATGCAAGAAACCTATCAAAATATTGGGGTGGATTTTGACATTCACATTTCGAAAGTAAATAGCCAAGGCGTAAAGAAAATTGCTTAATTCCATGAAATTCTACAGTTTAAACAATCAAAATATACAGGCTTCATTCAAAGATGCGGTCATTGCAGGTATTGCTCCAGATAAGGGACTTTATTTTCCCGAAGAAATTAACCCACTATCCGATGACTTTTTTAAAAATATAGCGAAATTATCCAATCACGAAATAGCCTTTCAGGCGATTCACCAATTTGTGAATGAAGATATTCCCGATGAAGCTTTAAAGGAAATCATTGCCAACACTTTGGATTTTGATTTTCCCGTGGCGGATATCGAAGATAATGTGGCCACATTGGAACTTTTTCATGGTCCTACTATGGCATTTAAAGATGTAGGCGCACGTTTTATGGCCAACTGTCTTGGATACTTTTCCCAAGGCGAAAGACAGGACGTCACCGTTTTAGTGGCAACTTCAGGTGATACGGGCGGTGCTGTTGCTAACGGCTTTTTGGGAGTTGACGGTGTAAAGGTTGTTATCCTTTACCCTAGCGGAAAAGTGAGCGAGATTCAAGAAAAACAATTGACCACGTTGGGACAGAATATTGAGGCCATGGAAGTGGATGGTGTTTTTGATGATTGCCAACGTATGGTGAAAACCGCTTTTCTAGATTCTGAACTTACGGATCATAAAAAACTGACCTCCGCAAACAGTATCAACGTAGCCAGATGGTTGCCCCAGTTATTCTACTTTTTGTTTGCCTACAAACAGGCAAAGTCAAAAGGAAAAGAGATTGTATTCTCGGTACCATCCGGGAATTTCGGGAATATCTGTGCAGGTATGATGGCACAAAAACTGGGAATGCCCGTTAAACATTTTGTGGCCTCCACCAATGTAAACGATGTGGTTCCAAAATTCATGGAAAATGGAATTTATGAACCAATGGCATCTATTGCTACCATTTCCAACGCCATGGATGTAGGTGACCCCAGTAATTTTGTCCGAATCCGACATTTGCATAATGATGATCTGGAGACGCTTCAAGAACACCTTTCCTCCTACGCCTTCTCGGATAAAGCTACCAAAGCCACGATGAAAGAAGTGTATTCCAAAACAGGATATGTTATGGACCCCCATGGCGCTGTAGGTTATCTTGGCTTAAAGGAATATCAAAAATCCCATCCGGACACCTATGGTATTTTCTTGGAAACGGCACATCCTGTTAAATTTTTGGATGTGGTCGAAGATACTTTGGGATTGAGTCCGGAAATTCCACCACAAATCATGAATGTAATGGACAAGGAGAAAAAATCCGTTTCCATTGCCACTTATGACGAACTCAAACAATTTTTGTTGAACGATTAATCCAACTTGGGCAGTTTAAAGCTGTCCAAGGGACTGGGGTGTTGCATCACTTCTTCGATGGCTTGGGTTGTTCGCGGCGCCATTCCAGAAAGATTGATGGGCCCATTTTCAGTAATTAAGATATCGTCTTCAATTCGAACGGCAATGCCCCACCATTTCTCATCACAATTACTGTCTTCTGGAATGTAAATGCCAGGCTCTACAGTAATTACCTGATTGGGTTTAAATGCTTGATAGGTTCCCGCATCGTGCACATCCAATCCCAAATAATGGGAAGTTCCGTGTGGAAAATAAATCCTTGCTTCCTTAGCTTCTTTAATAATGCCCAAATCCATTAATCCTTTGGTAACGACTTCCAGAGCAGCCTTGTGTGGTTCTCGGAAAGATGCCCCTACCACACTTGCAGCAATACCAGCTTCTTGAGCATTGTAAACAATGTCGTAGATGGCTTTTTGTTCAGGGGAAAACTTTCCGTTAGCAGGAATGGTTCGTGTTACATCGGCCGTGTATCCATGGTATTCAGCACCCAAATCCATCAACACCAAATCGTTGCCAACCTTGGTCTTGTTGTTTTCGATATAGTGAAGAATACAACCGTTGTGTCCACCTCCCACAATGGAAGGATAACCTTCGTATTCGGCACCATATTTTTTATAGACATATTCGTGTACGCCCTGAATTTCTGTTTCTGACATATTGGGATGCATGGCTTTCATCACTTCAATCTGGCCAACAGCTGAAATTTCAACTGCCCTTTTGAGAAGCTTCATTTCTTCAGGCGACTTATCCTGTCGCAACTCCGCCATAACCTTTGGTAAAATACTGGAATCGAGATTCGTTGAACGCTGAATCACCANCACTTTATTTTTGATTTCATCNCGTATTTCATCATTGTTGGCACTTACAAAGTCNTTTAAAATTTCATCCTCCTGCAATTCNGGATAACGCTCCATANACCTTTCAATTGTTTCGGTCACTTCATTGCTGTTTTCAGCATTGGCAGTTGCTATTCTTTTGTATAAACTATTACGCGTAGGATTATAGTCCGAGGGGTAATTCGCTTTTATCTTGAAGGTTTTAATCAAGTCGAACAAATCTGCCTTGCCAGGTTTATCACGATAATCATTCTGAAAATCCACAAAAGACACATTATCGAATGAAGTGAAATCTAACGGAAAGTTTTCAAATTCACTTCCATTATAAACCATATCTAAGCCCAATTGTTTTTTCACTCCTTCTACGCCCAATCGTTTTCCAGTCCATTGCTCCGCTCTTGCATCACGCTCCTGCACATAGAATATCTCATCAAAACTGTTTCCAGAAGCATCGGTTTGTTCTTCCGAAAAAATGACCAATACCGCATTGGGTTCTTTATAACCTGTTAAATAATAAAAATTGGGGGCTTGGTGGTACACATAGTCCACGTCGTTGGCCCGGTTACGCTCGGCATTGGCAAAAAGAACGATTGCTGTATTCGGAGGCAACTTTTCCCGAACAGCGTCTCTTCGTTCCTTATGAAAATCGGCAGGTAAGTAATCGGTAGGTGTACCCTGTGAAAATCCTTCAAAAGCGATAAACAGAATAAACAACAGGCTAAATGTGGGTTTTGACATGATTCGATATTTTTTTCAAAATACAAATTTTAGGCAGATTACACATGGTAATATATTTCAGTTTTGTCAAAATCGTTGGAACCTAAAACAAGGGTATCCCTAATTAATTCCATAAATTTGCGAATCTTAAAAATAGACTCAATGAAAAATACTGCACTTACTAAAACGCATGAGGCGTTGGGAGCCAAAATGGTACCGTTTGCGGGCTATAACATGCCTGTTTCTTATGAGGGTGTAAATATTGAACACGAAACCGTACGCAAGGGCGTAGGTGTTTTTGATGTTTCCCACATGGGCGAGTTTTTGATAGAGGGACCAAAGGCTTTGGAACTTATTCAAAAAGTGACAACCAACGATGCTTCAAAATTAACCGTAGGTAAAGCGCAGTATAGTTGTTTGCCCAATGAAACTGGTGGAATTGTGGATGACCTTATTGTGTATAGGGTGAAGGATGAAACTTATCTTTTGGTGGTGAATGCATCCAACATTGATAAGGATTGGGCTCACATTTCCAAATATAACGAGGCCATTGGTGCTGAAATGCGGAATATTTCTGACGATTATTCACTATTGGCCATACAAGGACCAAAGGCAGTTGAGGCCATGCAATCGATTACCTCTGTAGATTTATCGGCTATCAAATTCTACAACTTTGTTGTAGGTGATTTTGCTGGGGTTGACCATGTCATTATTTCGGCAACGGGCTACACAGGTTCCGGTGGATTTGAGATTTATTGCAAGAATTCCGAAGTACAACAAGTATGGGACAAAGTATTGGAAGCCGGTGCCGATTTCGGTATTAAACCTATTGGTTTGGCAGCCCGTGACACATTACGATTGGAAATGGGTTATTGCCTATACGGAAACGATATTGATGACACCACTTCGCCTTTTGAGGCCGGGTTGGGTTGGATCACCAAATTCACCAAAGAATTTGTAAACAGTGAAAACTTCGCCAAAGAAAAAGCCGAAGGTTCCAAAAGAAAACTGATTGCATTCCAAATGGAAGAGCGAGGCATCCCTAGGGCGGGATATCCTATTTTGGATGCAGATGGCAATGAAATAGGTAAAGTGACTTCCGGAACAATGTCCCCATCCCTTTCAAAAGGAATCGGGCTTGGATATGTAACCACTGAATTCTCCAAAGTCGATACTCCTATTCAAATCAAAATAAGAAAAAATAGCGTTTTGGCAACTGTAGTAAAACTGCCATTCTACAAAAATATTTAGTTAGCCTTTGGATAAAAAAAAGATATTGATACTAGGAGCGAGTGGATTTGTGGGCAACGCCATATACAAAGAACTCTGCTCCTATTTTGATACTTACGGCACCTATTACTCCAATCGCTCCTTTGCCAATAACAAACAGTTTGTTAGGTATGATATGGAGGAAGATGATATATTTCGGATTCTGGAACATATAAAACCAGACATTATCGTATCATCGCTTCGGGGAAATTTTCCGGCACAGATACAGGCGCATCACCATTTAATGGAGTATTTGGTAAAGGCCGATGCCAAATTGTACTTTATTTCATCGGCGAATGTTTTTGATGCCTATAGCAAGTTCCCTTCCTACGAGCATGATAAAACCTTATCCTTAAGTGTGTACGGTCGCCTCAAAATTAAAATTGAGAATATGATGATGCGTTTACCTAAAAGTAAAACCGCAATACTTCGAGTACCTATGGTATTTGGTAACGCTTCACCCAGAATTAAGGAAATCAAGGAAAACATTGAGAACAACGAACCCATTGAGGTATTCCCGAACCTGATCATTAATGTTACCAATGATGACAGGTTGACACAACAGATTCACTACCTCATCAATAGGAACAAAACGGGCATCTTTCATTTGGGCAGTAGCGACCTTATCCATCACGAGGAATTCATTAAAGAGGTCATCGAACACCTGGGCAATTACCATCCCATCTACAAAAGAGTCTACACCACCAACGAAGACCGTTATTTGGCCGCCTTGCCCAAGGATAACATTTTACCCAAAAACCTTCGCATAAGCTGTCAGGAAATCATTGATCATCATCTTCCCGTGTAGTTTTCTTTTCAACGCTTAATTGGTTATCTTCTAGGAAAACAAATATTTATGAAGAAGATGAACACCCATGAAATTCAAGAGGCCCTTAAAAACCTATCGGGTTGGGCCCTAAAAGATGATATGATCCAGAAATCCTTCATTTTCGCGGATTTTAAAGAGGCGTTTTCAATAATGACTCACATTGCCTTTGAATGTGAAAAGCAAAACCACCATCCTAATTGGGAAAATGTCTACAACAGCCTCACCATAAAACTAAGTACCCACGATGCAGACGGTATTACCCAAAAGGATATTGACCTTGCCAAATCCATTGAAAAAATAGTAGGATAAACACACCCCAAATTCAACTTGACAAAGGGGCTTTTTTTGCTAAATTTGCCTTTATCCAGAATTTAAGAATTATATGGGAAGAGCATTCGAATTTAGAAAAGCACGAAAAATGAAACGTTGGGCAGCGATGTCCAAAGCATTTACCAGAATTGGGAAAGATATCGTTATGGCCGTTAAAGAAGGTGGCCCCGACCCTGATGCCAATTCTAAGTTGCGCGCGGTGATTCAGAATGCCAAGTCCGTAAATATGCCCAAGGACAATATTGAACGTGCCATTAAAAGGGCCTCAGATAAAAGTCAGGGTGATTATAAGGAAGTCCTTTTCGAAGGATATGCTCCCCATGGTATTGCCATTTTAATCGAGACGGCCACGGATAACAATACACGTACCGTTGCCAATATCAGAAGTTATTTTAATAAATGCAATGGTAGCTTAGGCACTTCCGGTTCGGTTGAGTTTATGTTCGACCATACGTGCAACTTTACCATTAATGCAGAAGGTATGGACCCAGAAGAACTTGAATTGGAAATGATCGACTTTGGTGCCGAAGAAGTATTTGTGGATGAAGACGGCATCCATATTTATGCGCCTTTCGAGAATTTTGGAGCGATTCAAAAAGAATTGGAATCACGAGAAATTGAAATCGTTTCCTCAGGATTTGATCGTATACCCCAAGTAACCAAGGAACTCAATGATGAAGAGGCTGCGGATGTGGAAAAACTCCTTGAAAAAATTGAGGAAGACGACGATGTTCAGAACGTATATCATACCATGCAGGAATAAGTAGCATTAAACCTTACACCTACTACTATAACACTGTTTTTCAACAACTCATAAAAAGTTTATATTCCTTTATTTTTGTTTATATTTGATTGGTTTTCGAACTAATATCGAACTAATTAAAATGAACCTTAATTTCTATCTTTCTTCTTACGTCAAGAAAAATGGCACGCAATTGATAAGGCTCAAGATGGAGACCTCTAATAGGGATGTACAATATTTAGATTCAGGAATCTCCGTTAGAAGAACTCAATGGGACGATAAAAGAAAAAAAATCAAGCGTCATCCTATAGAGGAAAAATTAAACACCAGTTTAAACACCCTTTTACTTTCACTTCAGAAACTGTATTATGAAAATGAGGGCATTTCAGCGAAAAGACTTCTTTTCCTTTACAAAAATGCCCAAAAGTACGACTCCAGTTCCTTCTTGGATTTCTATCAACAGATAGTGGATGAGGCCAGACTAAAAGGAAAAATACGTACGGCCAATACCCAGCAGAAGTATATAAAAAAGTTGAAGGAGTTTGCAAATCACGTTTCATTTTCAGATTTATCAGTTCAGTTTGCTAAAGATTATGAACAATGGATGCTTGAGAAAGGAAACAAAGTAAATACAGTTGCCTCCAACTTTAAATCGCTATATGCGGTTCTGAATAAGGCAGTTGCCATTGGCATCATCAAAATAAACCCAATAAAAGGTTATCAAATTGTTACCGAGAATACGGAGAAAGAATCCCTTACATTCGATGAAATCAAAAAGCTTTCAGATTTAGAAATTCCAGCGCATCACAAAGGGATGTCTAAGGCTAGGGATATGTTTTTATTTTCTTTTTTTACCGCCGGCATGCGCTTCTCCGACGTATGCCGACTCAAATGGGAAAATATCATCGGGAATGAGATTGTCTACACCATGGGAAAATCTAAAACTCGTGCCGGTGCGAAAAGAACTTTGCCAGTTACCCCTAAGGCAATCGATATAATAGAGAAATACAAAGGTAAGGATGAAACGTTCGTCTTCCCTCCACTCTATGGTATGGAAGACAAATCGGCCGAAGAAATTGAACATCGACTATATATTTCAAACAACGCTGCCAACCGATCATTGAGAATTGCGTGTAAAAAAGCAGGCATTAAAAAAGGGGTGAGTATGCATATGGCCAAACATTCTTTTGCAGATTTCGCGGTAAAATCCAATACTGGAATATTGATGATTTCTAAACTATTGGGTCATACCAAATTATCAACAACCCAGCATTATTTAAAAGATTTCTATCACAAAGAGGAAGCGGAAGAAATGAATCGATTGTTTGGTTAGCCGGCGATTCATCGTAGTCAATTTACGCTGCTCATTCATAAAAATCATCAATTAACACAACCATTTATTCTAAAATTAGAAGCTTCTACCTCTTTGAAAACCTTTAAGGACATTTATATTCAAAACACTTTTCCAAAAGGTGCACTCTATAAAGAATTTAATATTTATTCAAGCAGGCTGATAACCGATGAAAGAATTGTACCCTAGTTAATGCTCTAACGTGTGCCATAATTGTGCTAAGTCGCGTAGATATTATAAGTCCATTTGACCGAAATGGGTGGCACCATTACTCCGAAATAACCACCAGTTCCCAAATATTAAATGTGCTAAGGCAACAAATCTTTAAATTCGTCAATTTTATCCTGAACAAAAATCATATATAATTTTTCTATTTCTGGAACCTTGGAAAGCACGTCTGATAGGCTAAATTGAGCCATATCTACATTGGTTAATTTATTTATGTCTTTACAAATTGACTTTAATTCTTCAAAATCAAATTTGGATTCGTTATCGGCGTTGTTAATTAAATGATCGCTCAATTTATCAATCCTTAGCTCTATTTCACGCCCAACATCGGTTAAGACTCCCTTTTGAATGTTGCTAAAATAATTTTGAACTATGCCGTTACCAATTTCATCAACATTCTCAAAACTTAATTTAATCTGTTCTAGGTGTGTATCTAAATATTGCAGAGTAGCTATCGTTTGATAACATTCCTCATATAGTTTGATTTCCGGTATTATATCGTTCCAAAAGAAAATATCCTTTTCTCTTAGAAATTCTTTGTTTGTGTCCTTTGGGATATTAAATATTTCAAATAAGCTTGTAAACTCATAGCCCTCATTAACTTTGGTTTGAATATAACTTAGTTTTGAAGTAGAAACTTCAAAAAACTTGTCATGGATCGGTTTACCGTCGACTAGCTGAACAAGAGTTACAGTCTCAAATTTCAGGGATAAAATTAGGTTTTTCAAAGATGAATGATGGGTTGAACCGAAGATTGTTAAAATCAAATCGACGAAGGACCAAACCGCATCCATTGAATTTTCAATAGTTACGTTCAACAAAAAGATTAAATTTTTGTTATCAGTGTCTGTAATCAGTTCGCCGTAAAGATTCGAACCTGAAAAGTGATTCCTAGTCTCTTTCAATATTCGTTTTCTTAAATCCAAAATAGTTTTTTCAAATCTCAATCGAGCTGATTTCAAAATACTTGGTTGGTATCTATGGGGAGAATAAAGAAATGCTTTCCAAATGGTTATATGAGTTAATAACAAATTCTTCTCCTTTTCTGCAAGAGTTAGCAATTCTTTTGAGTCATAGTACTTTTCAAACTTGTCGGCAAGTTCTTCTTGAAAAGCTACTTGGTTTTTGAAAGAATCACTCAAAATAACTTCGGTTAAGTTTCGCAGGTTTTCGTTTTCTATTTCTGCACCTTTGCCATTAAGTCTTTTTAACGAATTTGAAATTTCCTCATAAGAACGATTAATATAGTTGCTTATACTAGTAAAAAAGTCCCTTTTTATTGAGGTGAAATTTCTATATTTAAAAGCACTGTACGCAACCTTGACGTTTTTGTAGTCTTCTTTCTTTTTTATGTCGTCACCTAAATAACACCACTTATCCGCAACACTTTTTGGCAGTTTTTGATTTTCCACTTCTGATAATGGCTGCTTTATTAAAGATTCATTTTCTATTAAGAACTTAAGACCATTATTTTCGTTTTTAAAGTACATAACAATGCCCTTTCTGAACTCTAATAAAGCATTGTAATGTATTCTTCTGTCATCAAGTATTTTCTCTATGTATTCTTCCCAATTCTCCGTTCTGTATTGATAATCAACAAAATTGATAATCAAACGATTTAACCCGGTAAGAAAATGAAGGGGTAAATTTTCGATGGAAATGTTTTTTGAGGTAGGATCATGGTCTGAAACCATACCCGTAGGGTTGTAACCAATTCCATTAATTTGAAACTTATTTCTATCTGGAAAAGCTTGTCTCAACATATTTAATATCCTAGTTGTACTTTCATGAAATATGTTTGAAGAATCAATTAGGTTTTCAAAATCAACATCAATTATCCCGCCGTCTGAAAATTGTTTGTTTTCCAGCTTATTATCATGATAAGCTGTTGTTAAGTCAAAAAAGAATTTAGACGATATTTCTTTCCCATTATCAGTAAAAAATGGAATGTTAAAGAGTTTTCGGAAATTGGCTATGAAGATTTCCTCTATTTTAATCTTTAATTCCACTTTATCAATGAAATAGTTATATGATTTTAAACCTAAAAGGAATAAAGATTTAATCTCTATATCTACTGTCCCACGTTCAAAAAATTCTAGTAAGTCATTTTCCTTAAGTGGTATGGTAGTTTGTAGTTTTAGATGCCCGAGCCAAAACAATAACTCACCGAGATTTTTATAATCATCCACTTCCGTCGGCGTTATGTCAATTTGACTGTAATTTTGCAGCCAAGAGTTACAATACTTAAAAACCTCATCTTTTGGTGTTAGTCGCGCGGTTAACCTCTCTATTTGTGCCTTCCTTTTATTAGGGCCTTCATGATTCTTGTGGAGAATATCAAGCAAATCAAGTTGGGATTTTGATGTCAGCATCTCAGTGAAATCCACAAAAACAAATATCCACCAAGCACCTTTCAAAAGTGTATATGCATCTTCGAATACCTCTTGGTTTGTAATCAAAGTATAATCATGAGCTCCTTTCCATAATAAAGAGTTAAAAGAATTAAGGAATCCCGCCCAGGATTTGAAATCAATTATACTTAGCCATTGTATGGAATCTTCAACCGCATAGCCATTCATGTAACTATTCAATAAGAACTTATGCAAATCATCTTCGTCAATTATATTCAATAAATTACTGATATACTGGTTTTTATCATCGAAATCATTATTTTCAATTAAAATATCGTACAAAAGCTTAGATCGGATTGGGTGCAGACCGGTTAGAAATTTCTTGTTTCTTGAGTATTTTAATAGATATTCCTTTTCCAACAATTGCACGTATGAATTGGAAAGGGTTCTATCTATTTTTAGAAATTTCAGAAGCTCTAGATAGTCAAGTTTAGCGCCATACGTATCAGCAATGCACACATATTTTAAAATCTTTAGTTCATCAACCTTTTTCTCTTTCTCCAGCCGACGTACTTGATTGTCTAACCTAATTCTTAGTGTATCTCCTTCATTAATTAGATAAACGTATTCCAACAACATTTCGCCCATCCCAAATTCTAGCCAGGAGTCTTCAAAATCGGTAAACTTCAAATCAGTCCGATACGAGGAAAGAGAATCATATATCACCTTGGCTTCGTTTCTGTTAAAAACCAGTTCAATGTCCTGGAATTCATAGTCCTCGCCTAAGACCACCCTATTCCAATCTTCTTGGCGGATTGTGATTAAAAAGTTGACGTTTTCTTTATTTGAAAGCTCTCTTAAAATGCTGTTCCAATTGTTGTTTTGAGGTTCTACATCAATATAGACAGTAATGGGGAAGTTTAACCCTTTACTCATTGCCTCAAGAGTATTCAAAGTCTGATAAACCTCGTTTTCGTTCTTGGAAAGTCTAAGCTCGTATACAGCATTTGATTCTAAATAATCATGTATGTATCTATAGGCTAATGTACTTTTTCCTTGACCTGAAGCTCCGTGTATAAAAACAATATTACTCCTATGAAATGCAATTTTTATCAAGTCCAATTGTTCTTCCCGAACTACATCCAAATCAGCAAGAATATGCTCATATTTAGCAGAAATCCCATAGTAAAATGTCTTCTTCAGAGTTTGGACATCTTCATCTAAAAGATTTTTTAGGGTAATTGGATGTATGGATTTACCAAATTGATTTTGAAAAGATTTTTGTTCACTTATAAATTGGCCAATTCTATTTAGATTACTTACAAAATCCTTACCCAGGATATCCCTTTGATTTTCGCCAGAACGGTAAATCCAAAATAATAAAAGTTCTAAAGCAATACTAGGGTCGGTAAAAACATTGAACTCTTTTAAACGTTGTAAAACCTGAGAGGTTAAATGCTCTTCATTTACTAATTCTGGTAGTTGATAGGTATCAAGTATTCTCTTGATAGTTTCATCCTTAAATCTCTTCTTCTTTAATTTTTTTGCAAGAATTTTATCATTCTTCAATTCTTCACTTACGCTTCCGAAGGAGACAATCTTAATTTTTACGCCATTACTCTTAGCCGATAACTTAGATGCTCGTTTGAAAAACGAATCACTCGCTGTAAACAAATCAGAAAAACTTAAGTTTCCGCTTTTATTTTTTATTTGGACAGACTCCACATATTCTCTTTGGTTGTCTAGTATGTCAATATCTTCATACCCCCCTTCGATTCGAAAAACGTAGCCCTTATCATAGTCGACAAGTATTCTGTATAGTGAGTATAGAAATTGTGTCCTGTATCCTTTTAATGCCGAAGTAGCTCCCATATTTTATTAATATACGCTTTGGATAAAAGTATAAGAAAGAGCTCTAATTTTACAAGACTGCTCTTAAAATACAAAAAACAGGTACAAGTACATTTATAGTCATTCCCAAGTGAACTTATAATCACGACAATGCTTCAGGCCTTTGAGTATAGAGGTTCATTACCCAATTGGGTTGATTTTAACTTTCCAAAACTTTCGAGTTCCAAAAACTTTGACTTAAAAAGTTTAGAAGGAATTTTCATTTTTAAAAGATTGTGAAAATTCTCATCGTGTGTAGAGAGAATGATTTGCTTTTTATTATTTACAACAATACTTCTCAATAAGTCTATGGTAGAAAGTACATTTATGCTATCCATAGATTGAATTGGGTCATCGATAAATATACAGTCATAAGTTTTTGAATTAAGTGCAGAAGCCAGAAAGATGCTAAGACTCAAAATATTTATCTGGGCTGAACTGAAATATAAATTCGGGATAAGACTATTTTCATCATTCTCTTCTGTCCCACCTTTCACGTAAACATCGAGACTTGGGCTATCACCACTAAAAGTTGCGATAAACTTAACATTTTTGAACGTTGGGTGAGGGTCAATCTTCCCGTAAATTTCATTGATTAAATCTTCGTAAAAGAAGTCCTTAATTCTTTGGTCCAAATGATTTTTGGTTTTCTCAATTTCAGCATTTAGAGATTTGCGCACATTATCGTGCAAAAATTTCAGTTCCTTTTGTGTATTGGCCAAATCTAATTTTGCCTGCTCGGATTGTAAATATGGCAGAATGTTTTCAGAGTAGCCTTTAAGTTTATTTACCTCGATTACGTATTGCTCGTGCTGGCTTATCTTTTCTTTTGTTTCAGTTTCCTGGGTTTTTAGGGAACTATTGAGCGTTTCATTCGTTAGGCTACTTGTTTTTATTAGAAGATTATCTTCAAGATGGTTTTGATAAGCCCCAACACGGGATTCCAAATCCTGAAGTTTTTTCTCTACTTCATTTAAATTTTCCTTGAGTTGTTCTTCGTTAAGTTTTTTGAGTTTTTCATCGAGCGTTTTTATCTCTTTTTTTAGAGTTGAAAGAGCTTCATCTAACTCTTTGGATTCATCCTTGGTTTTTTGGATCTTGGCACTAACAAAATCAATTATTTGTTCTTCACCCTGGTCGTTGATATCCAACCACTGGGCAACTTCATTATAATCTTTATCATTATCTTCCTC
>NHBR02000149.1 GCA_002167435.2 Allomuricauda sp. TMED12 | reverse complement strand
TTTGGATATTACCGCTAACATCACCTAAAGTAATTGTTACTTGATCAGTGTTCTTAATAATTCCTAAATCTTTTAATACATCTGGCAAACCCAAATAATATGGACCTAGCCAAAGGGTTTGCATGTCGTTATCTCTAGCATTTACAGCATTCGTTTTTTGTAGCGCTTCTTCAATAGGAGTATTTTCAACAAACTCAACTTTATATCCGATCCATTGTTTCAAACCTTCTTCAGCATCAATAATGAATATTCCATCATTAAAACGATAAAACTGGATAGGGAGTTTTTTTAAGGCACCTTTCTTTGGAGATGTCGGAATAATTAAATTATGTCCATTTCCCAAGCTACCTACAACTCTCATTAGTTTTACTATAATTTCTTCATCAGATAATGAAGCTATACTTGACTTGATATCTTGCATCTCTTTTGAAAAATCAGCTTTAGAAATAGCGTGATGGGAACTATAGTGTAACTCGTTAATTCGTTTTTCTAAATATCCAACATCTCTAGTCCAAGCATCATCCCTCGTGATATTTTCTTTATCGTCATTCCCAAATAATTTCTTAAAGCCTTCATCTTCCTTGAAGTTATCAAAAGCGGGATCCTCTTTTAAAAAGGGTTTTTCGTCATAACGTGCCGAAAATCCTTTTTGCAGCCATAATATGGCATTGTTCTTATCACCGTCTTTAGCGTACGCTTTGGCAATTTTTATCATAATATCATTGGAAGGAGCGGACCCAGTCGGGATTTCCCTTAAAATAGTCCCGCCAAATTCAAGAGCTTTCTTTAAAGTAGCGATAGAATTTTGATACTGTGCAACTTGAAAATAAGAAACCCCTAGGAGGTAATATAAATCAGCATCATTCTGGTATTGTCCAATTAGATTTTCTAATTTCAAAACAGCCTCTTGCCATTGTTCATTCTTTACTAAACTTATTGCTTCATTTCTCTGATGAAAGTATTCAATGGCATTTTCTATATTACTATTTTTTGTTTGAGAAAAAGTAAAAGAAACATTTAGAGAAATGAACAGGAGTACAATTACAATTTTATAATTTTCCATAATTAGTGCTTGGGTTTACCAGCTATCACAGAAGAGACGGATAAAAAGGCGAAGTGTTACACTCAATGTCCTGTCATTGGGCATAGCGTTCAAAGATGTGATTGGTTTGTAATGAATATAGTGTCCGACTAAAAAATTTATTTAGAACTCGAATAGTTTCAAAAGTCACAAAACCTAATTTCCCATTGTTTTAACGATAAACCAAACTACTTTTTATCATAACCCGGTCCATGCACTACTTGCCCAGGTGTTTCCCCTGTATGTTCGCCGTCTTTTAGCACTTGGGTACCGTTTACAAAAACATGTTGCATCCCTTCAGAATATTGATGAGGGTCTTCAAAAGTAGCCTTGTCGGTAATCGTTGTTGCATCGAACAGCACCACATCCGCGTAATTCCCTTCGGTAAGACTGCCACGCTTTTCTATCTTAAGGTTGGTTGCCGGTAATTGCGACAGTTTATGCACGGCTTCCTCAAGCGAAATGACTTGCTCATCCCGCACATATTTGCCCAATAAACGAGCGAAATTCCCATAGGTCCTGGGATGTGTGCTGGACTTTAAAAAAACGCCTTCGGTAGCAGGAGAACCGGCATCGGAACCAAAACTCATCCAGGGTAGGGCTATTTGCTTTTTTACATTTTCTTCGGACATTAAAAAGTAGATGGTTCCCACACGACTGCCATCTTGTACCACCAAATCCATCGCGGTTTCTTCTGGCGAAGTGCCTCGCAATTCCGCCACTTCCTTTAGGGTTTTTCCAGTTAGGTATTTTAGGGAATCAGCCTTGAAGCCCACCAAAAGGATTTTACTGGGATCACCAGCGGCTTGCATAAGGCTTTCCCATTCGTTGGTGGGTGTGGTCATTTCTTCTTTGACCTTTTTTCGAATATCAGGATCCTGTAAACGTTCCGCCCATTTATCGTATCCGCCTTCTTGCACCCATGGTGGCATGGAAGCATCCAAACCTGTAGCTCCAGCGACATAATTGTACATATCGGCGGTAATATGGAGTCCAGCTGCATTAGCTGAATCCACTTTAGCCACTACATCATCAAACTTGTCCCAATTTTCCTTTCCACTTTGTTTGAGGTGATAGATCTCTGCGCGGATGCCGGCTTCATTAGCAATACGAATCAATTCATCCAAACTCTCCAATAAACGGGAACCTTCACTACGCATATGACTAATGTACATACCATCATACTCGGCCGCAACCTTGCATAGCTCAATCAATTCTTCTGTGCTGGAATAAAAAGCTGGGGCATAAATCAAGGAGGAACCAACACCCAAAGCACCATCTTCCATGGCTTCTCTTACCATCATCTTCATGGAATCCAATTCTTGTGGAGTAGGGGGGCGGTCTTCATAACCAACCGTATTGATACGTAAGGTTGTCGCGCCCACAAATGAAGCCACGTTTGGAGAAATTCCTTTTTTCGTGAGATATTCCAAGTATTCATTCAAGGTGTTCCATTCAATATCATATTTAATATCTCCTTGACTTTCTTGCTCTGCTTTTTTCATGGCCGCGTTGAGTGGACCCATGGACCAACCTTCGCCAAAAACTTCCAAGGTCACTCCCTGTTTAATATCGGCCATAGATCTACCGTCTTCAATTAAGGATTCTGTGGCCCAACTCAACATATTTATAAAACCTGGAGCCACGGCCAAACCGGTAGCGTCAATCTCTTGGGTTCCCGTAGCATCTCCTAAATCTCCAACTGCGGCGATGGTATCTGCATTAATTCCGACGGAACCGATGTAAGATGGTTTTCCTGAACCATCCACGATTTGCCCATTTTTTATTAGGATATCAAAATTTCGAGGTTGTGAACAACTGGCCAAAATCAATAAAATGGTAAGTAACGAGAAGAAATGGTTTGGTTTCATGGTCTGGTTATTTAGTGAGCTAACCAAGTTATGTTATTTTAACGGCAAACCAAAGGGAACTAACTGACGCTAAGCCTTTTTTACACGGTATTGATAAGGTTTTCTCCCAGGTGAGTCTTTTTGAAGCTTCGGTAAACGTTCAAAAACTCCTGATGCAATCATCTTTTTTTGAAAGCGGCTCCTATCCAAAGTTTCCTCCAAAATGGTCTGGTGCAATTGATGTAATTGGGGCATGGTAAATTCCTTGGGAAGTAGATTGTAAGTTAAATGTTCTTGCTGCATGTCTTCTTTTAGACGATTTTTAGCTGTCAGCACAATTTTTTTATGATCCATCCACATGTCAGGAAGTTCATCCAAACCAAACCATGCAAAGGCAGAATCCAAATTGCCAACCATGGGTTTTGTCTTTTCAAAATCCACCAAAGAGTAGTAGGCAAGAGTTACAAAACGGTCGTTCAACCAACAATCTTCGGTGAAATTGATATCATCCTTTTCCAAAAATTGCTGCCATTCCTCCGTAAAGTTACGGTCTTCACCACCAAAAACGGATAAGAATTTAAAGTGAGGGTCTGGCAATCCTGTTCGCTCTTGGAGAATCCTTACCGTTGCAGCTTCCACGGATTCGCTCCTAAAAATATAGCCTCCCGGTAACAACCACCTATCACCGATCTGAAGCAAGAGACATTTGAGCTTTTCTTCATGAAACCCAATAATCACCATGTCGACTGATAGATTGGGTAAAAATAGTTTTTCTCCCTGTTCAATAAATTTCCTAAAGTCCATGGTACAAAAATAATAATTTGTGTCATTTTGTCACATTAAAATAATTTTTATATTTGTGGCATAATGTCACATACTAAACAATTATGAAAAAATTTCTTCGCATTACACTAAAAACTTTAGGAATCATCCTAGCTGTTCTTATTTTAGGAGGACTGTTGGGTTGGTGGTATGTTAGTTCTCAATTTTTGGATTTTGAAGACGATTACACAGAGAAAAAAGATATTCCGGAAATTACCATTGATGGATATACCTTTTTGGACAGAAACGGCAACGGTACCTTGGATATTTATGAAGATGATAGAAAATCCATAGAGGATAGGGTAGAGGATTTACTCTCACAGATGACCATGGAAGAAAAAATCCATTTACTCAAAGGTTCTGGATTGGCATCCGCGATGGGAAGGGTAGACCCAGATGAAGGTATTCCAGGTGTTGTTGGCACCATAGTAGCTACGCCACGTTTGGGAATTCCTGTTATTAATTTATCCGATGGACCTGCCGGACTCCGAATTGAGCCGACCCGTGATGGTATTGATCGAACTTTTTATTGTACCGCTTT
Source organism: Allomuricauda sp. TMED12 (assembly GCA_002167435.2). Lineage (GTDB taxonomy): Bacteria > Bacteroidota > Bacteroidia > Flavobacteriales > Flavobacteriaceae > Flagellimonas. The sequence goes on along the minus strand of NHBR02000149.1, from coordinate 8,637 downwards.
TCCCATTGCCACCCTTTTGGCTTCAACATGGAATACAGATTTAGTATATCAAGTTGGTGATGCCATGGGCAACGAGGCCTTGGAATATGGCATTGATGTGGTTCTAGGTCCAGGTGCGAATATTCACAGACATCCTTTTTGTGGAAGGAATTTTGAATACTATTCCGANGACCCGCTGGTNACCGGTAAAATAGGAGCAGCCATGGTAAATGGNATCGAATCCAATGGAATAGGTACTTCNGTTAAACACTTTGTNGCNAANAANCAGGAAACAAATAGAAACTTCAATGATACCCGTGTTTCTGAAAGGGCCATGAGAGAAATTTACCTGAAAGGTTTCGAAATTATAGTGGAAGATGCCCAACCCTGGACCATAATGTCCTCTTATAACAAAGTAAATGGGACCTACACTGCCGAAAGTAGCTATTTGTTGACTGACATTCTTCGAAATGACTGGGGGTTTGAAGGACTTGTTATGTCCGACTGGTTTGGTGGAAATGATGCAGTTGCAATGGTAAATGCAGGGAATGATCTTTTAGAACCTGGCACCAAAAAACAATGGAAAGCCTTAACGGCAGGGTATGAGGATGGCACCTTGGACATGGATGCAGTGGATACATCGGTAAAGCGAATTCTCACCTTGGTGTTCAAGAGTAAAAAGATGACGGATTATCAATACAGTGAAAATCCTGATTTGGAAGCTCACGCAGATATTACACGAAAATCAGCATCAGAAGGTATTGTGTTGTTAGAAAATAAAAATGTATTACCCATTGCCAAAGGACAAAATGTTGCTTTAATTGGGTTATACTCTTACGATTTCATTGCAGGTGGAACCGGTTCTGGGGATGTAAATGAAGCGTATACCGTTTCCTTGGAAGAGGGTCTAACCAAATCCGGATTTACAGTGAGCAAAAAAGCAAAAGACGCTTATGAGTCACATAAAGGCGCCAATGCAGAAGCTTTTGTAAAGCCAGAAGGTATGTCTGCGATGTTCAATCCATATCTCCCGCCAGAGATGACGTATGATAGTAATCTAATGCAGGATATTGTTGCCGAAAGTGATATCGCAATAGTCACTATCGGAAGAAACAGTGGCGAAGGAGGGGATAGAGTGGAAGTAGGCGATTTTTTGCTCACTGAAGTGGAAAAGGAAATGTTGAAATCCACTTGCGACGCTTTCCATGCCGCCAACAAAAAAGTAATTGTGGTATTAAATATTGGAGGGGTAATTGAAACTGCATCCTGGAAAGACCAACCAGACGCCATTGTATTGGCATGGCAAGGAGGGCAGGAAGGTGGAAATGCCGTGGCCGATATTTTGAGCGGAAATGTCAATCCCAGCGGTAAACTGACAATGACATTTCCTGTTAATATTAACGATCATGCAAGCAATGCCAATTTTCCACAAGATGGAATTCCAATGAAAATGACGGACATGTTATTTGGCAAAGACGAGGTTCCTGAAAGTGAAATGGTCAAGAATATTGACTATACCGAATATGAAGAAGGAATTTATGTAGGCTACCGTCATTTTGACAAAGCTAATCTAGATGTATCCTATCCCTTTGGTTATGGATTATCCTATACAAATTTCGAATTTGGGGATATGGAATTGGTCCAAGAAAACGATTCGCTCAAAGTGACTTTGCCTGTGACCAATATTGGTGACGTGGCCGGTAAAGAAGTGGTTCAATTTTATGTTTCCAAGGATTCAACCCAAATTGATAGACCTACACAGGAGTTAAAAGCGTTTGCCAAAACAGGCATGTTATCATCAGGAACAACAGACACGCTACGCGTTTTGATACCTATAAAAAGTCTTCGTTATTGGAACGAGAAAAATTCGCAATGGAGTTTGGAGCCCGGCAGCTATGCAATCAAAGCGGGTGCTTCTTCCAGAGATATTAAAAAATCTGTTAGAATCGAACTATAAATAGGGTAGCCCCCCGAGTTTAAAGATGAATTCAGGTAATTTTAAGTGATTACCTGAATTCTAATTTTTGATTTAAAGGAAATATTGGACTTACTGATTATATAGGATATAACCCTCCCATTCCCATGGGGTGTAAACATCGTTTAAAGTGACTTCCAACAATTCCTTGAATATACTGTTGCCACGTTCAAAATTGGTCATGATCATAATGCCCTTGCCTGTTTCAGGAAAAAGTACCGAATGGTGTACAAATCCACTTCCATGCCCTTCCTTAAAAACTGCTTTGCCGTAGGGGGTTTCAAAATAACCCCATCCCAGACCGTAGCCTAAGTTAATATCATCATATGCATCAGTAATTGTATTGGCTTCTTCCCCAAATTGTTTTTTAAACCTTATTCGTATGTGTGGACTAAAAATCTCATCATAAGACTCCTTACTGATAAGTTTTTGATTTAAAACCGCAGTAAGGAATTTGGTGTAGTCCTCTGCAGTGGTTTCCAAAGTACCGCCACCTCTTGGTTCATTATCCTTGTCCTTTTTAAGGGATTTTGCCTTTTCGTTGTGTCCCAGTGCAAAATCCTTGTCAAATCTAGTTTTCCATTCGTAGGCGGAGTTTTCCATACCCAATGGTTCGAAAATATTTTCTTGGGCAAGCTGTTCCAATCCTTTACCAGTCAATTTTTCCAGAACAACTTGCAGATAGATAAAGCCTTCCCCACTATAGCTATATTTATCCCCCACGGTACCATGTACCCGCAGTTTGTAATCTTCTTCCAACCATCTGTAATTTTTAAAACCGGTGGTATGGTCCAAGCACATTCGAGCTGTAATTTTATGATAAAGGGAATCTCCTTTCAAACTGGAAAAATCATCATGCCAACGGGTCTGTGGTTCATATTCGTAAAGTTTTTTGGGAAGATACGATTCCAAAGGAGTGTCTAGGTCGATAACACCTTGCTCCACTAATTTCATTGTTAAAACCCCAAACACAGCTTTACTAAAAGATGCTCCGTAGATGTTGGTTGAGTCCGTCAACAACAATTTGTTAGGGTAATCCTTATAACCAAGCACTTTTTGGTAAACGGTTTGATTGTCATTAAAGATGGATATAGCCATGCCATATACTTCGGCGTCGGCCATTAACTGGTCAATTTTTTTGGTGATTGAATCCTTGGTGATTGTCGAGCCATCCAAACGCTCAACAGTTTCCTGTTTGGGAGCTGCACAACTGCAAAGCATTACTATACCAAGAACGAGGAACATACCAAACGTCTTATGCTTCTTCAAACTTAAAAAAGGAATGGAAAAAGGATAGTAGCATTTATTTTTTTTGACCACATAAATGATATTAACAATGATGATACCTAAACAAATGGGGATTACGGAAATAAAAATCATGAATCCCCATTTTTCAATTGTCAGTAAACTGATAAAAGACAAAACAGCCAAAATCAATACCGTGATTTGAAAGTTGATTACCTTGATGCCATGTTCATTATAAATTCGGTTGTCTTCCCGTTTATGTATCCACAAAAAAAGGGGGATGAGTACATTGAGTAAGGGAAGAAACAATCCGGCTAGGGGAGTGGCATGTAATAAAAGTAGCCATTTCTTCTTCACGGTTTCTTCTCTTGGATTTTCCAAAGGAACGAGGTCATCAACTTCTATTTCCAGTGCTACCGCCAATAACTTTATGGTATTTAGGTGAGGGGAGACTTCTTCTTTTTCAATACGCTGGATAGTTCTTACGGTGACATTGGTTCTATGGGCGAGTTCCTCCTGTGAATATCCCTTTATTTTACGCTGATATTTAAGTCGTTCTCCAATTGATGCATTGCTCATAATTTCTGGTTTTTAATTATTGAACAAAGTTATCTGCAGAGGATGGACAGCACCACGACATTTAGATGTCACCTTTATGTCATCACCTACAAAATCAATGGATTGAATCATTTCTTAAGAAGAGTTTTATTTATCATGAACTTAAGGCTAAAATTCAAAAATCCCTAGAAAAGGGTAAATGAAGTTCTTGAAAATTCAGATATCTCATTTCCTTTTATGATGATTGTCTCAAGAGGTGGAAATCATTTTTTTTTAGCCAAAAAACGGATAACCGACCCAATTCCCACATGCCCATCACCTTCATTAAGTTCAACTGTAGTTTGCTTTAGCTCTAAAATTTCATATTCCTTAAAGTCAGTTTTTAATTCCTCTATAGAAAATAAGTAATCCAAATTACTTGGTCCTCCTACACTTGGATTGTTCTTTTTGAACTCTAAATGCCCTTTGCTGAAGGCCTCAAAAATGATGGTCCCACCTTTTTTTAAATAGCTGTGGAGTAATTTATGATAACTTGAGCGAATATTGGGAGGGAAGTGGGCGTAGATTAAAGCAATGGCATCAAATTGCCCAGGGCTATATCCCAAATCCGCTAACTCACCTATTTTGTAATCTATGGAAACCTTACTTTTATCGGCCAGTTTCAAAGCTTTTTTTCTTCCTTGTTCGCTAATGTCAAAAGCAGAGACTTGCCAACCCAATTGTGCCGCAAAAACGGCATTACGACCTTCTCCTTCCGCACCAAATAGGATAGTACCAGGTTTCAAGGTCTCAAGTTTAGCTTTTAAATATTCGTTGGGCTGGGTACCATAGGCATATTTTTCCTGCCCAAACTTGGTGTCCCACATTTTTAACCATTCACTTGACATACTTCCCGTTTCTAAATTAAAAATAAGGGGAATATATAACCTAGCAAAGCTAGTTACTTTCATACACCACTCTTTCTGGTCTGGAAAACCAATCCAAATACATGGGTTGATGGATGGCTTCAATACGATTTCGCCTAATTTTCATGGACGGGGTCATTAACCCATTATCCACCGTCCAGTTTTCTTTCATAACAACTGCTTTCTCGATTTTCTCGTGTTTTTTCAACTTCGGGTTTAATACATCCACAGACCCTAAGATGGATTTACTTAAAACTTCCCTTCCTTTTGCCCATCCAGCTTCCGATGGAATTATTAAAACTATAGGTTGCGAAATTCCGGTTCCAACCAAACAAATGTGTTCCAAGTCCGTGTTTTTCGACAATTCCAATTCAATAGGCGAAGGAGTTACATATTTTCCTTTATCGGTTTTAAATTGATCCTTTATCCGTCCAACAATAGATAAAAACCCATCATGGTCAAATTCCCCAAGATCGCCTGTTTTTAAAAACCCGTCTTCGGTGAACATGGCAGCAGTTTGGTCTGGCGATTTGTAGTAACCCACCATAAGGCAATCGCTTTTTATAAGAATTTCCCCTTCAGCAGAAAGTTTTGATACAACGCCGGGAAGTGGTTTACCGACGGTTCCGAATTTGTTGGTTCGAGGTAAGTTGAAATGGGAAAGTATGCAATCTTCAGTCATCCCATAGCATTGCTTTATTTCAATTCCCAATTTATTGTACCACTCTTGAAGACTAACTGCTAGCGGCGCTGCTCCCGATGCACAGAAAGAAGCTTCGGTCAAACCCAATTTGCCTACTATCTTCTTTTTGATAATGCCACTGATGATGGGTATCGTTAATAATCTATCCAATTTCTTTTGTGGAATTTTATTTAAAACTCCTTCCTGGAATTTCTGCCAAATTCTGGGTACTGCAAAAAAGGTATTGGGCTTAACGAATGCCAGATCTTCTGCAAAGGTTTCCAAGGACTCAGGAAAACTGACCGTACTACCGGTGTAAAAACCAACCATTTCTATTCCTATTCGTTCCGCGATATGGGATAGGGGCAAATAGGAGAACATTTTGGAATGGTTTTTAATTTCCAGCACTTCAATCCCTGTATTTATAACCTGATTAAAAGATTTTACTTTGTGCATAACCCCTTTTGGGTTACCCGTAGTACCTGAAGTGTACATTATGGTAATTAGGTCTTCTGGATGCTGTTCAAATGGTTGAAAATCGGTGGCCGTTTTAACGATATCTTCCCATGTATATGCTTCGTCAACTCCATAAAGGGAAACACCTATTTTTGGAATATTAGGTATGCCCGTCCTTTGGGCTTCATAATTATCCAGTTTGCCCACGATGACGGCCTTACTTTCACTATGAATCAATATTTCATTGATACTGTCCTTGTCCAGGGTAGGATAGAGGGGCACGGAAATAAACCCGCCTAGCATGATGGCCAGATCGGCCATAAACCAATGTGCACAGTTTTTAGAGAGCAGCGCAACAGGGTCACCTTGTTTTAATCCCATGTTGTGCAAGGCTCCGGCAATGCACAAGGCTTGATCATAGGTTTCTTGTCTTGAATATTCAATAAACTTACGATTGATGGGTTGACGTAAAAAAATGTGGTCTGGGTCTTTTTGCAACCAATGCGAAAAAGCCTCCAGCGGAGTTTTAAAAGTTTCCATAATAGTCTGGCGGTTGGTACTTAAAGGTAATTTATTTTATACAAATACCGTTTAAGCATTTTCAGCGACCGTTGACCTAAGTTTGGTATTCACCCAAAATCATCAAAATCCACAATGGATTGCCTTTCCCTGTTCACGGACAATTTTGTGATATCTGGTCTGGAATAATGTCCCACAGGGTCAAAGTTTTGTCGTTCTTCCAACACCTTATTAAAATCTATCATGCATGTAATAAGTCCTTCTTTTTCAATAATAGGTTCCAAAATCCATTCGCCTGATGGAGCCGCAATACAAGAGCCTCCATTGCCCAAAACATCAGGGGCATTTTCAAGTATCCTTTCAAAACCTGGTATATCCATGGTTATGTCAGTTTTACGCATTAAACTTGACACGGAAATAACATAGGAGCGGGATTCCCTTGCTATGAACCGGGTAATGTCCCTTGTGTTGAAATCAGAACCTGGCCAAACCGCAATGTGCAGGTTTTCTCCCAATCCGTACAGTGCGGTTCTTGAAAGTGGCATCCAATTTTCCCAACAGTTTAAACCACCCACTGTAAATTGTTTTAGGTCATGGGTTTGTAAACCATTTCCATCACCAGGGGACCAGACCAGTCGCTCCTCATAGGTGGGTTGTAGTTTTCTGTGAACCGATTTTATGGTGCCAGTGGCATCAATATATACCAAAGAACAGTATAGGCTATGTCCGCCGCGATTACTTGGTCTTTCTATGATTCCCAAATACATGGCGATTTTATGATCCTTTGCCATTGAACATAGTTCATCAAGGTCTCCATTTTCTATTTGAACTGAATTTTTGGCATAATGTGCAAACAGTTTTTTCTGATAGGTTGAATCAAACTCACTGCCATTGGTGATGGAAACCCAAAAGGGATAACCAGGCAACAAGGCTTCTCCAAAAACAATGAGTTCGCAGTTACTTTTTCCGGCTTCAATTATGCAGGATTTTATTTTTTCAATGGTTTTTTCCTTGTTGAGCCAAACAGGAGCAATCTGTGCCATCGCTACTTTAAGTTGATTATCTTTTATCATTGATTCATTCATGATTTATTAAAATCAAAGCCAATATAACACCAAGAGAGTATCTATTTTACAATTCGTTTGAAATGCTAGGTATTATTAAAGATAACATTTTTGATGTCTTAAAATTTTAAACCAAATTTTAGACAATGGTCATAAACTAGATTTTCCGTTATTTTGTGGTGCAACAAAAAATGGAACTATGGAATCACCCAACTGGCAGACCGCCATGGAATTTGAGGATATCACCTATAAAAAATGTAACGGCGTAGCTCGCATCGCTTTTAATCGCCCCGATATACGCAACGCCTTCAGGCCAAAGACCACTAGCGAACTTTATAAAGCATTTTATGATGCACAGGAAGACACTTCTATTGGTGTGGTGCTGCTTTCGGGTGAAGGACCTTCTTCCAAAGATGGCAAATGGGCCTTCTGCAGTGGTGGCGACCAGAAAGCACGCGGACACAAAGGCTATGTGGGAGACGATGGTTACCATCGTCTAAATATTTTGGAAGTACAACGATTGATTCGTTTTATGCCCAAAGTAGTGATTGCCGTAGTGCCTGGATGGGCCGTTGGGGGAGGGCACAGCCTGCATGTAGTATGTGATATGACCCTTGCCAGTAAGGAACATGCCATTTTTAAACAGACGGATGCTGACGTGACTAGTTTTGATGGTGGTTATGGTTCCGCCTATCTCGCCAAAATGGTAGGGCAGAAGAAAGCACGTGAAATTTTCTTTTTGGGAAGGAACTATTCCGCCCAAGAGGCTTATGAAATGGGTATGGTGAACGCCGTAATTCCGCATGATGACCTAGAAAATACTGCCTACCAGTGGGCACAGGAAGTTTTGGCCAAATCACCCACATCCATTAAAATGCTCAAATTCGCCATGAACCTTACCGACGATGGCATGGTGGGACAGCAGGTGTTCGCCGGAGAAGCTACGCGTTTGGCTTATATGACCGACGAGGCCAAAGAGGGTAGAAACGCCTTCTTGGAAAAGCGTAAGCCCGATTTTGGAAAAGATAAATGGATTCCGTAAATCAATATCCAATGAACAATATATAATTATTGATCGAATTTGTGGAATTCGTGTCAGGCCAAAAGAATCACTGCACGATTGCGATTCTTAGTGCCTTGTCTCAACTACGTTCGACAAGATACTTGATATGGCCCTAAATAGAAAAGAGCCCTGCCACTTGGGTCAAGACTCTTTTACGAGAACACTATATGAAAATGAAAAAATTACTTTCG
>NHBR02000148.1 GCA_002167435.2 Allomuricauda sp. TMED12 | reverse complement strand
GGAGAGGTGCCGGAGTGGTAACGGAGCAGATTGCTAATCTGTCAGCGCGTAAGTGCTGCCTGGGTTCGAGTCCCAGTCTCTCCGCTTTTCCAAAACACAGTTCGGGGTGTAGCGTAGCCCGGTTATCGCGCCTGCTTTGGGAGCAGGAGGTCGCAGGTTCGAATCCTGCCACCCCGACGAACCACTAAATAGGTGGTATTAAAGCACTGTTAATCGACTGATTGACAGTGCTTTTTGTTTTTTATGCATTCATCTGATATCAAATAAAACCATATAAAAGGTGTAGAGTTCGGTGAATGGTTCGGTACGTTTCTTGTGCATAATTTAGCTTCAGTTTGACGCTGTTTATGGGTGTTTTGCAAACCAGTTTTGTCAAACCCAAAAATTATGTATTATGCGCAATTCCAACACTTTAAAGGTTTTAATCTTCACTAGGGACATTTCCAACAACCCTGAAAAATTGACCATTTATGCCCGTATCACCGTCAACGGAAAACGAGCAGAGATAAGTTTGAAACGTTATGTTTCGGTGAATGAATGGGATGAAAATAAGGGTAGACTCCATGGACTTACCCACAAGGCCCGTTTGTTGAACAGCTATCTGGATGAGGTGTATGGCGAGATCATGGATACCCATAAACAGTTGTTGCGTGAGGACAAGATTATAACCTCACAAGCAATCAAAGCCCGTTATCTGGGACAGGATGAAGAGCACAAGACCCTTATGGAGCTTATCAAGTACCATTACGAATCTCAAAGGAACAAGCTTCGTCCGGGAACTATGAAAAACTATTATGGTACAGAAAAGTATCTCAAAAGGTTTTTGGAGAATACCCGAAGGATTCAAGATATCAACTTAAAGCGATTGAATTATAAGTTCATTACCGACTTTGAGAACTATTTGATAAATGGGCCTGATCTGCAAAAGGGAAAGAAGTGTACCAATAATGGGGCCATGAAACATTTGGAGCGGTTAAGGAAAATGGTAAACCTTGCCGTGAGGTTGGAATGGTTGGACAAAGACCCGTTTGTAAACTATAAAAAGCATTATAAGAAGAGTGAACGCTATTTTTTGACCGAAAGGGAACTCAGGCTCATTGAGGAAACAACATTTTCAGGAAAGGGGTATGAGAGGGTCAAGGACACCTTTCTTTTTTCATGTTATACAGGATTGGCCTATGGGGATGTAAAGGCACTGGATATTGATCATATGCGGTTCGGTATTGATGGGAATCTTTGGATCCATACGAAAAGGGAAAAAACTGATGAAGCGGTCAAGGTTCCCTTACTTCCCAAAGCAAAACAAATCTTGGATAAATATAAAAACTGCAATGAAAGATTGGTACACGGAAAGTTGTTGCCTGTATTGAGCAACCAAAAGACCAACAGTTATTTAAAGGAGATTACAAAGGCTTGTGGAATCTATAAGAATATTTCTTTCCATACTGCCAGGCACACTTTTGCTACAACGGTAACTCTATCCAATGGAGTACCGATAGAAACCGTTTCCAAAATGCTAGGCCATACCAAATTGACCACTACCCAAATCTATGCCAGGGTACTGGAACATAAGATAGGGGAGGACATGCAAAATCTGATAGAACATATGCAGACCAAAAAAGCAGCCGAAGGATGATAAGGCTGTATTCATTCGGTCCCGCTTGCGGGACGTAGGAATAGCAAGAGGGTGATGCGCAGATTGCGCCATCACGGTTATTTTCGGGCCTTCAACAAGTTGAAAACCAGTTGATTGAAGTGATTTTGGAATACTGCACAAAATCAGGGGTTACAGTAGACTTTTCCGAAATCTACAGTAAACCCTTTGGGAAGCCGTGTAAACACAGGAAATTTTTGACGAAAAAATTGACGCAATTTCACTAAAAAACAAAATCACACCTATGGAAAAGCAATCAAGTAGAGGTAAAACCAAGAAAGGGACAGGTGGTTATTCCAATATCACCGTAAAGAAGGAAACGGCCATACGCTTTCGCAGTTATTCCAAAAGGTTCAACAAATCCCATAGCGAGGTTTTGGATGGAATGATACAATACTTCAAAGAGAACAACCTTGACCCTTTTGGGGAGGGAACAAAGATCATTCTTGAAAGTATCAAAAAATTGGAGCGTCAGATGATGAAAAAATTCGATAGGCTCATCGCCATTATCAAGAACATGGAAAAGACCAGTATCCGGCCCACATACGAAATGGTACTGATACTTTACGAAGCCTATGTAAAGGATGGAAGGAAACCGAGACGGGAACCTGTCCAGATACAGGAAGAGCGAAAAGACTTCCTGGAGCCTAGAAACACCGTTCCAAAAGTGGAGCATGATAGAATGCTGCAAGAATTCAATGAATATAGAAAGCATTGCAATGAAATCCTGAACAAAGTGGAAAAGGTGGAGCCTATGATGGGAAAGCCGTATCTGAAGATCAATATGGGCACTGTGGATTTTGAAGACCTGAAACATCAATTAAAATAACAACCATGTACCTTACCATCTCAGCACAGAAAATGGGCAGCACCTACAATTCCAGTGTAGGGAACTATGTGGACTATCTGGAAAAGGAAAACGAGGACAGATTGCCCGAACAAAGGGAGGAATTCTTTGATCAAGAAAACGACAGCGTAAGCCCTCAAACGGTCATCGATGAAATAGATGCCAACACCGCCAAGTTGAGACAGAAAGACCCGAAATTCTATTCCATAGTGGTCAGTCCTAATAAAAGGGAGCTGAATGCCATTGGAAATGACCCAAACCTGCTAAGAGAATATACAAGGAAGCTCATGGAGGACTATGCCAAGAGTTTCCATAGAAACCAAGAGGTCAAGGCCGAAAACCTGAAATATTATGCCAAGATAGAGCTAGAACGCACCTATCGTGGATTTGACAAACAGGTTCAGGAAAATGCACCTTATCGAGGCGAGATAGCAAGGCTGAGGAATGAGATACGGAAAGTGGAACGTGGCGAATCCATTGGGAATGTCAATGAACTTGAAAAGAGGATCAAAGAGCAAGAAAGATTGGCACCCCATAAGCAGAATGGACAATTGGTGGCCGCAGGAATGCAAAAAGAGGGGCCACAGACCCATATCCATATCATAGTAAGCAGAAGGGACGTGACGAACACCTATACGCTTTCCCCAATGGCCAAGCACAAGGCATCCGAAGTGGAACTGAACGGGAAAACGGTCAAGAGAGGGTTTGATAGGGACAGCTTTTACCAAGCAGCGGAAAAGACCTTTGACAGGACAACGGGGTTCAAAAGGAACTATGTGGAATCCTATGTTGGGAGAAAGGCCCATGCCAAGGAACCGGGAAAGTTCTTTGCCAAGGTCATGGGACTGCCCACCAAGGAAAAGGACATGGCCTTTAAACTTCTTAAGACCATGGGGGTCAAAGCTCCCAGCATACCGACCAATAAAGTACAAATGGCGGCCAAGATCATCAAAGCTCTTGGGAGGGGAATTGATAAGGCTAGGGGTACGGGTGAGGACATGGGTTACTGAAATCCAATAAGTGTCATAATTTTATTGTATTCCTGCACTTAGGATAATTTGTACACCCTAAAAAGTTCCCATATATCCCCGTTCTCTTTGTCATAAAACCACTTTTGCAATCGGGACAAATGAATTTATCCTCTAAAATCTCTATATTGCTAAACGTCTGGCTACAGCTAGGATAATGAGAACATCCTAAAAATTGATTGCCATTTCCCTTATTTTGTCTGATAACTAATTTTCCTGTTTTGCAGTAAGGGCAATTTGTAGTATTCAATGTTCCTTCTGAATTGGATAACAAATAATTGTTATCCATCATTAATTCTTCTACAAATAAGGAAACCTCCGACGGTATTAATAATATAACCTCATTTTTGGTCCTTGTCAATGCAACATAGAATAGTCTACGTTCTTCCGCAAATCTATATCCTTCATCCTCACTGAGCAAAAGGGATAAAATAGGGTCATCCGTCATTTTGTTGGGAAAACCTAGCAAATGATTTCTAAGGTTCAACACTATAACATTCTCAGCTTCCGTACCTTTTGATTTGTGTACGGTAAGGTACTTAATATCAACATCCTCAAAACCCTTTATTTCTAATTTTCCAGATCTTGCATAGTATTTTACCTTGCTGTTCGGAGTTAGTTTTATCAAGTCATTGATGTCAAAACCGTGCCTGCCCAAAACCAAGATCGATTTATTGCCATATCTGTTTACCAGTAATTGTACTTGGTCAATGAAAGCGTGCTCAATTTCTTCTAGTTTGTAATGAACAAATTTAATTGGGTCATCCAAAGGTTCCTTCCGGGACTTAGGTTTTTTGGAAATCTGTTTGGTGTTTTTCTGTATGTATTTTGAGGTGATATCAATAAGCGATTGTGAATTTCTATAGGTCTGTTCGATTACCAATTGCTCATACTTCCCGACATACTTCCCGAAATTGCTGAACAGGGACACGTCGCTTCCTGCAAAACGGTAAATCGATTGCCAATCGTCGCCGACACAAACCAATTTTGCTCCTGATAAAGCCCGAATTTCTTTGATCAAATTAAAACGTGAAAACGAAATATCTTGATATTCGTCAATGATAATATACTTATACGCGTATTGAGGTTTGTTGCTTGTTATAACATCAATAGCTTTATTTATCATATCGTTGAAATCAATCTCATTTCTTTCACTTAGGACATTATCATATTTTTCAAGAATTGGAATCACGAATTTTAAGAACATGTCCTGCCGTTCAAGCATAAAATCACTTTTGATTTTAGTTTTATGGGAAAATAAATTTATCAGCGAATGCTGGTTCAATTGCCTTGATTTGCTCAGGTTAATAAAGGTTTCAATTAGCCTGTTTATTTCTTCGCCGAATTTTTTGCCATTATCAGATACTTTTTCATAAATGTCTTTAGCGTCCCTTGGCTTTAAGGTAATGTTCTCCATTTCCAACATTTCCCTAAGCTTTTCCAACAAAATGTTGTCTCTATTGTAGTAGGAATACGTTTCTAATAATTTGGTGTTATGAGCTAGGTGGGTTTCCCTTTTTAGCTGCATTTCCTCCACATACTTTTGCTCATTAAAAGAGGTAAGCCATTTTGCCCGATTATGCTCATCCACACCGAAATGCTCTAAATAAATATCATGGTCAGTTAGATAAAAGTCCGGACGGTACATTGTTTGTCCATGGGGATACGGTTTTTCATATTCATATTCGATACCGTTGAGGTACAAAAAATTCGCTATGGTGAGTTCCTCCACACTTTTCACCCTTTCACCTTGTAGCGTATCCAGTGTGGGGTTTTCAACTATATTCAATGGTTCACATTTTGACTTCAGTGTATGGAAATCAATTCCTTTTTCTGTGTCTAATTTTTCACCGAATGAATCGAATGCGTCATGCCCTTCTGGAATGTTCATATAACAAGCAACATATTGGATATATGATTGCAATGCTTCTGGATCATTAAAAATGTCTGATTGTAAGTACGTTCTGATTACTTCACTTAGAGTATTTTCATTGGTTACAGCAGGGGTGTCAGGATGATATTTTTTGATTATGTCGTAACCTAGTTTGTGAAAGGTGGTGGCCTCGGTATCAAGTTCAATCTTTTTTAGTCGCTCATTTAATTCTTCAACTGTTTTTTTGGTAAATGACAGTAGTAAAATGTCTTTTGGGCTTATGTTTTTTTGTTCAATTAGATATTGGACTTTTCCAAGGATTGTCAGCGTTTTTCCAGAACCTGCTCCTGCAATTATTAAATTTGAATATTCATCTGTAATCAATGCGTTACGTTGTTGGTCATCCAATTTTTTCCCCTCAATATTGTCGAAATACTGTTCTAGTTTTTCTTTTTGTGTTGCGACATAGTTACGGTTGTAAGTGGCTATGTAGTTGTCAAAATTGCCAAAAACTTGATTAAAGCGTTTAACGGTTTCTTCTTTTTTGTAGAAGTTGGTTTTGTTTTCAAAGAACTGTCCTACCGCTGAATACTCTGATTTTATTTGGTCGCGTTGTATCCAAGTTACGTAGTCGTTTAGTGTTTGAATATGGGCAAGAAATTTAGTGGCTTGCTTTAGATTCCTTAAATATTCAGTGTCTTGGTATTTTTTCTTTTCTAACCATTGTTGAAAAAATAACAACAGTCCTACAATCAAAATGATACTGACTATCAACATCGTATTCACTGTTTAGGTCTTGGAATATTTAATGCGGACTAAAATATTATGTGTTTTGAACAACCCTGTCATGCACTTAAATATAATTACTTTATTCTTTCCAGGGACAAACAAGATTATCACGACACTTGGAAGGGGAGTGGAAACGGTCAGGGGAATTATTAGCGGAATGGCTACTGAAATCCAAAAAGTAGGTTGCGCCCTGTCGGGTTTTTGCTTCACGCTTATCTACCGGAACGCTACAAAAACCCGATAGGATCCATGCGCAAAAATTGGAGGTAAGTATTTGGGACGCTTGCAGCACTTCACTGCGTTCCGTTCGCCTTTTTGAAAGGACATTTATAAGAAGATTTGATTCAAAGTATTGGACTATTTCTTGTCCAATAGTTTTTCCAAGTAAGTTACCTTATCTTTTTCTGCCTGAACAAGGCGCTCATATAGTTCAATAACTTTTTCCAAAGGATTGAAAGTAGGGTATGGCCCTTGATTAAAACTATTACCTTGTGGGGCACTGTTTTCGTAAAAATTGTTGAAATAATTGAAAACCGCCTCTTCTGAAAAGTTTTCAATCCCTTCTTTGGTTACTCCGAGTACCTTTGCAACCTCTTCCAATTTCGTATCGTCTAAGGTCTCACTTTTTTCCAAGGAAGAAACACTCTGCTGACTGATTCCCAATTCCTCAGCAAGAGTTTCTTGCTTCATTCCCCGTAGTTCCCTGATTCGGGCAATCTTTCGTCCTATATGATTGGTTTTTGTCTCTGTCGGCATAACTTAAAGATATTGAAAATATTCCTTTGTTCTCCCCTTTTGGTAAAATACAACCTCATACTGGTAATTTACAATCGGTTGTGGTGGGCTACACTTTTCTACACGACTAATTTAAACGAAAATTTCAGCTTGGAAAAATTCCAAACCAAAGAATAATGGGCTAATCCACACCTAAGAACCTCAAAAAAAACAAATGAATGGAAAATCAACACCCCTTAGAAGAATGCTATGAACGCTTAAAAAAGGGTTGTGCCATTTCTTTTACGGAAATCTATACGAGATATAACAGACAGATTTTCTGGTTGGGCAAGAGCTTTCTCGATGATAGTTTTGTTGTGGAAACATTGGTACAAGATGTATTCTTGAAGTTGTGGATGAATAGGGACGGTTTGGAATCCCCCAAGCACATTTATTTTTTCTTGCGGTTTGTCATGAAAAGGGAGTGTATTTCATATTATACACGTCCTAGGAACAAGTTTTTCAGGAAAGTCCACTCGTTGGAGAGTTTTGAGAATTACCAAGACTATATGGTCGGGTATGACCCCGCTGAAGACAATAACAATTTTAAACTACAGGAAGGGGAACAAGAGAAGTTCGAAAGTATCAAACGCGTCCTGCCCTTATTGGATGACAGTAAAAGACATGTAATCAATCTGTGTCTGAAATACGGCTTTCAGTATAAAGCCATTTCCAAAGCAATGGGAAAAGGCATCAATGAAACTTGTAGAGAGATTAAGGAAGCTATTGAAGACATCAAAACCATCCTTCATCAAGGAAATAAGCTTGATTCCATTAATAATAAGACAGATGAGATAAAGTTCACTGGCGAGATGACAGAAGAGCAGACAAAAGTGCTTAAAATGCGATGTGAACTAAGATATTCCTTTTCCGAAATAGCCAATGAACTTAACCTCTCCCAAAAGGAGGTGCATCAGGAATTCATGATTGCCTATAGGCTCATGGAAGCAAAACATCAATTGCAATCAGCCTAACATGGAAAAGTCAACGCTAAAACTTACTCGAAAGATCCAAATATTGATAGATCTCCCTACCAAAGAAGAGAAAAAGCAGGCCTTGGATAAACTGTACCAGTGGCAGAACCGAGGCTTTAGGGCAGCCAACCTAATAGTGAGCCATCTTTATGTTCAGGAAATGATAAAGGAATTCTTTTACCTATCAGAAGGCATAAAATATAAATTGGCTGATGAAAAGAAAGATGAACAAGGAATCCTTAACCGTTCCAGGATCAACACCACCTATCGAGTGGTATCTGATCGTTTTAAAGGGGAAATCCCCACAAATATATTGTCCAATTTGAACCAGGCCCTGATTTCATCTTTCAAGAAGAACAGACCAGAGTATTGGAATGGTGAACGCTCCTTGAAAAATTTCAGAAGAAATATGGCCTTCCCTTTTGACTTGGAGGGTATGAGCGGATTACACTTTAATGAAGAGAAAAAAGCTTTTTGTTTTCGTTTGTTTCAGATTCCATTTAAGACCTACTTGGGAAAGGATTTTACGGATAAACGGACATTGTTGGAGCGGGTAGTGGAGGGTAAGACTAAGCTGTGCACATCGCAGATAAAGCTAAAAGAAGGCAAGATTTTCTTATTAGCGGTATTCGAAATTGAAAAAGAAAGCCATGAACTAAGACCAGAGATTATTGCAGAAGCCTCTCTGTCCCTTGAATACCCTATTGTTGTAAAGGTTGGTAAGGCAAGGCTTACCATTGGTACAAAGGAAGAATTTTTATACAGAAGATTGGCGATACAATCGGCACACAGACGGGCAAAGATTGGAGCAACCTATTCCAAATCGGGTAAGGGCATCAAAAGAAAACTAAAGGCAGTTGAAAGACTTGGTCAAACGGAACGTAAATATGTCCATAACCGTTTGCATGTCTATAGCCGGAGGTTGATTGATTTTTGTGTTAAACATAGAGCAGGAACCCTCATACTTTTGAATCAGGAGGAAAAAACTGAGATTGCTAAAGAACAGGGGTTTGTATTGAGAAATTGGAGCTATTGTGATTTGATTACCAAAATAAAATACAAGGCCAAGAAAGCGGGTCTGGAAGTTATAATTGAATAACAAAACCGATTGAGGGTGCTTGTACACCCGTAAGGTGAGGTCAAAGACACTCACTAAATGTAAACTGCATATACAACGCGTGGGCTCTCTTATTTCATTAGCCTTTGGTGATGTTGTTTCAGTCCAAAAGATATGTCAAGGCATTTAATTAATTTTATCTATTTGGCGAAATATTTGGCAAGGATTCAAATTATGTGCTTTTTCGATGCATTAAGGTTTTCTGTAAGTCTTATTTTCTAAAAATTCCTATCTTGAGAATTCTCTTACGAGGACCTTCCCCCAATATTTTGTTATATTAAGATTTGGACTAAACCTTTTAACAACTACAATTTAACCAAAAGACATTGATTGAGAACATAATTAATTTTGTGAAATATGCAACCTTACTTGAAGGCGACGAGAAAGGTGAAGCACAGGTATTTTGCGATAGACTTTTTCAGGCTTTTGGCCATGATGGGTATAAGGAGGCAGGAGCAACATTGGAGTTTCGGGTTAAGTCTAGGATGAAAACCAATTTTGCCGACCTTTTGTGGGGTGATAGGGTGCTAATCGAAATGAAGAAAAAAGGGGCACAGCTTCCAAGTCACCGAACTCAGATTTTTGATTACTGGTGGAAACTAAGACCAAATCAACCAAAATATTCTATTCTCTGCAATTTCCAAGAATTTATTATCTACGACTTTTCAATTCAAGATGAACCAGTTGATAGAATAAAAATAGAAGAATTACCTGATCGTTATACAGCTTTCAATTTTATGTTTCCAAAGCCTCTTACTCCAATTTTTGAAAATAATTTGGAAGAAGCTACGAGAGAAACTGCTAATCTGGTCGCTGAGGTTTTCAATTCGTTATTGGAAAGAGGAGAGAATAGAGGCCGAGCACAACGATTTATTCTGCAATCAATCTTCACAATGTTTGCAGAAGACTACCAATTGCTTCCAAAGGATATTTTCACTCAATTACTGCTCGATTGCAAAAATGGCCAAGGCAATATTTATGATTTAGTTTATGGATTGTTCAATCAAATGAATTCTAGAGAACGAGCTAAAGGTGGTCGTTTCAAAGATGTTTTATATTTCAATGGAGGTTTATTTGCTAATCCTGAAGCAATAGAATTGACATATAATGAATTGACCATGTTGTATAAAGCTGCTTCACAGAAATGGAATAAAGTAAACCCTGCCATTTTTGGAACTATTTTTCAAAGTAGTATGGGGGTAGAAGCCCGTCATGCTTTTGGAGCACATTTTACTTCTGAATTGGATATTTTAAAGATTGTACATCCTGTCATAATCCAACCTTGGCGTGAAAAAATAGCCAAGGCAAGAACTCTAAAGGAGATGAAAAAACTACGGAAAGAACTTTCCGAGTTTAAAGTACTTGATCCTGCATGTGGAAGTGGAGATTTTCTTTATGTAGCATTTCGCGAGTTGAAAAGAATTGAAATGGAATTGCTTAATAAGATTCATATGGATTTTCCGAAAAGGGCAACCGAAATAGGTACACAATCCATTGTAAGTATTAAACAATTTCATGGGATGGATTTCAATCATTTTGCTGTAGAATTATCCAAGGTAACGTTAATGTTAGCTAAAGAGATTGCCATAAAAGAAACCAAAGATTGGGTAGATACTATGCAGATTGGTCTTGGTTTTCAAATGGAAGAAACTTTACCATTGGATAACATGGATGATAACATTCTTTTTGCCGATGCATTGTTTACTGATTGGATAGCAGCAGATGTAATTATTGGCAATCCCCCTTATCAGAGCAAGAATAAGATGCAAGAAGAATATGGCATGGAATACCTGAACAAACTTTGGAATGCTTATCCTGACGTTCCAGGACGTGCCGACTATTGTGTTTATTGGTTTTACAAGGCGCACGAAAACTTGAAAGAAGGTGGCTTTGCGGGTTTGGTTGGAACAAATACCATTCGACAAAACTATAGTCGGGAAGGAAGTCTAGATTATATAAAAGATCATGGGGGAATAATATTCAATGCTATTTCTTCACAACCTTGGTCAGGTGATGCAGTAGTTTTTGTTTCGATTGTGAATTGGACTAAAGGTGATTATCTGGGCAAAAAGAAATTGTATGTAGAAGATAAAAATGGAGAGTTGCAAGAATACGAATTAGACCACATTAACAGTAGTTTGTCCTTGCAAATTGATGTTACAGAAGCAAAAGTCTTGGAATGTAATATATTTCCAAAAATGGTATTTCAGGGACAGACACACGGCCATGATGGTTTCTTGATTCCAAAGGACAAAGGAATTGATATTTTAGCTACAAGAGAGACTAATCGGCAGGTTGTTAAACCATTCCTTATAGGTAGAGAGCTTGTAGCGAATAAAGATAGCCAACCGGAAAGATTCGTAATTGATTTCACCGGCATGGATATAATTGAAGCTGGTTCTTTCAAAGAGCCATATGAAATAATTAAAGCTTCTGTTTTGCCTGATAGAGAAGCAAAAGCAATAGAGCAAGAGGAGAAAAATCAAAAGGTATTAGAGAACAACCCTAAAGCAAAGGTAAACAAACACCATATTAACTTTTTCAATAATTGGTGGCAGCTTTCTTATGGTAGAAAGGATTTATTAAACGCACTATCTAAATTGAAAAGGTACATAGCTTGTTCAAGGGTTTCGGCCAGACCAATCTTTGAATTTGTCTCTGCTGACATTAACCCTAACGATGCTTTGATGGTTTTTGGGTTTGAGGATGATTACACTTTTGGGATTATTCAATCGCAAGCTCATGTTCTATGGTATCAAGAAAAATGTTCTTCAATGAAGGGAGACCCAAGATACACTCCAAATACTATATGGGATACGTTTCCATTTCCACAAAACCCAAAATTGGTAGATGTTAAAAAAGTAGCCGATAAGGCAAAAGACTTGCGAAACAAGCGGAACGAAGTAATAAACAGGTACAACTATACACTCCGTGATATATATCGAATTTTGGAAGAACCAGGAACTAATCCATTAAAAGATGCTCACCAAAAATTGGATGATGCTGTTTTAACCGCTTATGGTTTTAGTAAACGAAAAGACTTACTCACTCAATTGTTGGAGCTCAACTTTGAAGTTGCCACCAAGATTGAAAAGGGAGAAGAAGTACAAAGTCCAGGCTTGCCCAAATATGTAAAGAATAAAAAGGAATTCGTGAGCGAAGATTGTGTTAAAATAAAAGTTTGAGGTCATGTATTTGTCAAATCTCAAAATATCTAATTTCAGATCTATTAAGTATATAGAGTTAACATTCCAAAAAGGAGTAAACATCTTGATTGGAGAGAATAATTCTGGAAAATCTGCAATTATTGATGCTTTGAGAATTGGATTGGGTTATGGAAAATCAAATAGTTCTATCAGTATCAGGGAAACCGATTTGTATATAAATAAAAATGACCCAAATGAGCAGAATTTTGAGATTCTGTTCGATTTTATTTTTGAAATTGAAGATGAGATTCGGGAAAAGCAATGCTTTTATGATTTTCTTTCTCAGGACAAATCTGATCCTAAAAGGCAAACTATCCAGTTCCATATAAAGTACTCGTATGAGCAAAGGGGCAAAAGGAAGTTTTTTAAGCGTACAATTTGGGGAGGAGACAACGAGGGGCAATTAGTGCCATATGAAGCTTTGGAAGAAATTTTCTTTATTTATCTCGATCCGTTAAGAGACGCAGTTTCTAATCTTAAACCATATTCCTATAATAATAAGGTTGGAGATTTATTCAATGAACTCACAAAATATACTAAGGGAGGAGTAGATATACCTTTAGATGAAGAAAAGAAGAAACAACTGGCAGCAGAATTGTACCAGATCTTTGAAGGTCAAGAAAGCGACTGGGAATCAATATTGCAAACAGGTAACGAGAAAGTAAACGACCATTTAAAAGGAACTGGTATTTCCTCGAAGTATCCAAATATCAAGATGAATTATTTAGGGCGCAAATACTCCGATGTTGTCAGAGGGATTGAACTAAAGCGTCCAGTATATAACGTAGAACTCAATGGAGAGCAGAAGTATTTTGAGATTCATCAAAATGGGTTGGGAGAAAATAATCTAATTTATGCATCTGTTGTATTGGGAGATTTAATTAATAGGTGTGAAGATCAGGAATTACAGCTTTATAATGCTTTGTTAGTGGAGGAACCTGAGGCCCATTTACATCCTCAATATCAAAATACATTTTTTGCGTACTTAAATAAATTACAAGATACAGGGGTACAAATATTCATTACGTCACATTTGTAAATCTTCAGCTAAAAGTGGACTGAACTTGGTCTAAAGTTAAGTGATGGTTTTGTTATCTTCAAGGCTAGCCTTGAAGATGGATTCATTAACCATTTAAATCACTTAAAAATGACAAAGAAGAAGAACGCGGAATCAATCGTAAAGGACATCAAAAGAAAGACAAGGCGGAAGTTCTCCGCCGAGGAAAAGATCCGCATCGTGCTGGAAGGGCTCAAGGGCGAGGAATCCGTATCGGGCATCTGTAGGCGCGAGGGCATTGCCCCGGCACTGTACTATCGTTGGAGCAAGGATTTTCTGGAAGCTGGAAAAAAACGTCTTATGGGCGATACCATGCGCGAGGCCAATACCAGTGAGGTAAAGGAACTCCGTGGGGAGAACTCCGAGCTCAAGGAAACGGTGGCCGAACTGTTGCTCCAGAACCGGGTGCTCAAAAAAAGTACCAATGGCTTAGGGTAAAATGGAGGAAGTACATGCGATTTACCCAACAGGAGAAATACGAGATCATACGGCTTGTGGAGACATCTGAGATAGGCGTGAACAGGACATTGAAGGAAATAGGGATAAACAAGAGCACCTTCTACAACTGGTACGGCAAGTACCTCGAAGATGGCTTTGACGGACTTGCCCCGAGCCAAAGGGCCAGGAACACCTATTGGAACAGGATACCCGACAAGATCAGGTCGGAGGTCGTGGAGATGGCCCTGGACTTCCCTGAGGAATCCTGCCGTGGACTTGCCTGCAAGATGACCGATGAGCGGGAATACTATATCTCGGAGAGCAGTGTCTACCGCATACTGAAGTCCCGTGGACTGGTGACATCCCCTGCCTTTGATACCATGGCCGCTTCAAAGGAGTACAGGGACAAGACCACAAGGGTCCACCAGATGTGGCAGACGGACTTCACCTATCTGAAGATCGTGGGATGGGGATGGTACTATCTCTCGACCATTCTGGACGATTACAGTCGTTATATCGTCCATTGGGAACTCTGCCCCTCGATGAACGCAGGGGACGTGAAGAAAACAGTGGGAAGGGCACTGGAAAAGGTGTCGCTGCCCAAGGGGCAAATGCCAAGGCTCCTGTCGGACAACGGGCCCTGTTACATCAGTGGCGAACTGAAGGAGTTCATAAAGGAAAGGGAGATGGAGCACATCCGGGGAAAACCGAACCATCCACAGACGCAGGGCAAGATAGAGCGTTACCACCGTTCGATGAAGAACATCATCAAACTGGACAACTACTATCTGCCGGGGGAGCTAAAGGAAAGGTTGGAGGAGTTTGTGGACTATTACAACAACAGGAGATACCACGAATCATTGGACAACCTGACCCCAGCGACTGTATATTTTGGATTGGACAAAAAGATATTGGAAAACCGTAAATTGATAAAGAAAAGAACTATGCTCAAAAGAAGGGAAGAGCACCAAATTCAAAAGTTGAAACTATAACTTAACTTTGGACTAGGCCAGTTCAGATTCGTTTGAAGACGTACACTATATTGCTCAACGCATTGGCATTATAACGGTTGGGGTCTTCGTCCGTATTCATTTTATGGTTTTCCCCGTGATGCTCCATTGGCTGCCCATTGTCCTTAGCTTTCTTGCCCTTTTCTTCGCCTGTAATTTCAGGATACATTACTACGTTCATATCCATTTGGTTAAGGCTCATATTCATTCCCATATCGTCAAGGTCGCCGTTCATCTTCATCATATCATTCATCATCTTCATACCCTCAAAATATTTCAGGCGTGGCATTTCCCCAACATATTGTTTTGTACCGCTGCCAATAAAATAGCTTGTGGATTGGGTACGGTCTTCGGTAGTTGCCATAAATTCAAAGGCTTTACCGTCTTCGGGAATGGTAACGACTACATCGTAAGTTTCAGATACAGCGATAATCAGCCTGTCCACATCCACAGGTTGCACATCGTTGCCGTCGCTTGCCACTACGGACATTTTACCGCCTGCGTAGCGAAGCCAAAAGTAAGAGGATGCACCGCCATTAGAAATCCGCAAACGCACTTTGTCGCCTGCTTTTAACGGCTTGCCGTCAATGCTTTTCAGGTCTGTATGATGATTGCCGTTCATCAGCACACGTTCGTAATATACATCGCTCACGTCCATAGCCAACATACGTTTCCATTCGTTGGTCAGCTTGGTTTTGAATTTACCGCTTTGGATGGCTTCGGCATAGCTTTGTGTTGCGCCTTTTCTTATGGCAAACCAATCGCTTGCATTGTGCAGCATACGGTGTACATTGTTGGGATTGAGGTTCGTCCATTCGCTTAGCATTATGGGAATTTCCGGCAAATCGTCAATGCCTTTCCTGAATGTTTTGTCATCAGCCCTTTTGTGCATTATAAAGCTGCCGTACATACCAATCTGCTCCTGCAAGCCCGAATGTGAATGATACCAGTGCGTTCCGGTCTGAATAATCGGGAAACGGTAAGTATAGGTTGTGCCGGGTTCTATGGGCATTTGCGTTAAGAAAGGTACACCGTCTTCTTTATTGGGCAGGAATAGCCCGTGCCAATGCAGGGATGTACTTTCTTTCAACTGGTTATGGACAACAATTTCTGCCGTGTCGCCCTCTGTAAATTCAAGCGTGGGCATTGGGATTTGCCCGTTTACAGCGATTGCCCTTTTTTCTTTGCCTGCGTAGTTTACAACCGTATCTCTTACATACAGGTCGTAATGGACTACTTTTTGGGCAATGCTGACTTGTGATATAAAGAGTGCCAACAGGGTTAGCGGCAACAGCTTTTTGTGAAGAAATTTTTGATTATCCATTTTAAAAATAGCATTGGTTATAAAGATTAAAAGGCATTGCCTAATGAGCAATGCCTTAATGGGTATTATTTAGTTTCTGCAACTTTACCACACGTAAGCATAGATGAACCGTAGTAAGGATTTTTGATGTCCTTTTCTTTGCTCAACCAATATGCTTTTTTCATCGGGCAATACTGGTAGTAAACTGGTTGGTTTACTTTGTCGGATGGTTTTACCAGTTTCCACATTATGGTAGATACATCATTGAAAGCGGCTCTTTGCTTTTCAATGTTGTTGCCTGCCTTGCTTAATTTCTCGGTGGCTTTCTGCAATTCTGCTTTCTGTGCAAAATTGTCTTCGCTCTTTACGGCTTCGTTCAGTGCGGAAATAGCGGTGTTTGCCGCCTTGCTGTCACTGCTTACCAAAGCATTTTTTACGCTGATATAATTGTTCAGCAGGTTGCCTGTATTTTGTGCAAAAGCAGAAAATCCAAACATCATTACGGTTATTGCAACTATTAACTTTTTCATTTTTTGTTCCTTTTAAAGATTAGTGAATTGCTGATGGTATTATGCTGAAACAGGTTCAGCTTTAAAACCTTTTTTCCTGATGATTGCGACAACCTCGTCTTCGGTAATGCCCTCTGCTTTTACAGTCAGTATTTTATCGCTGTTTGTGGTGTCAACGTTCCATTCGCAGATACCGTCTGCGTTATCTAAATCTGCCTGCACTTTTGATACACAGTTACCACAGTTAAGGTTTGTCTTGAATTGAAGATTTTTACTTTCCATTGTATTGAACTTTTAATTGTTTTTGTTGGTACAAAATTCGGAACATAATGCGCTATGCTGTTTGCGATATTCCTTGTTTGATTTATGATATTTACTGATTATACCTCAAAAACGGTTCCGCTTGTAATATTTCGGTTTTGTTTTGTGACTTTTACTGATTATGGTGTTGGTTCTGAATAAGCGGAATACATTTACCGCTTAATAACGCTAACTGATTATAAAATGTCTATCAAAACCTTTCTCTCGGTTTTGCATCGGGCGATGTTGTAGCTCGGGTTCAGGAACTAAAACACTATTGCACAATCCCACTTGTGCAAAAACCTTTATTGCAAAATCACACATAACATAATTTTTAAAAATCATTATAATGACAAACGATTTGAAAAACGTTGAATACGGCTTGGATAAAATATTCGAAGGTGCACAGGACTTTTTACCGATTTTAGGAACCGACTATGTAGAGTTTTATGTAGGCAATGCGAAGCAGGCTGCCCATTATTATAAGTCCGCTTTCGGATTTCGGTCAGAGGCTTATGCCGGACTGGAAACGGGAATGAAAGACAGGGCATCTTACGTGGTAAAACAGGATAAAGTACGGTTGGTCTTAACTACCGGAATGCGGTCTAATTCTGAAATCAACGAACACGTTAAAAAACACGGCGATGGCATCAAAGTGGTTGGTCTTTGGGTGGAAGATGCCCGCAAAGTCTTTGAAGAAACCACATCGAGAGGTGCAAAAGCATTTATGGAACCTACCGTAACCACAGATAAAAACGGCGAAGTGGTACAATCGGGTATCTATGCGTATGGCGAAACCATTTTTATGTTTACCGAACGCAAAAACTACAACGGTATTTTTATGCCAGGTTATGAAAAATGGGAAACCGAATATAATCCTGCTCCTGCCGGACTGAAATATATTGACCATATGGTGGGCAATGTGGACTGGAACCAAATGGACACCTGGGTAAAATGGTTTGAGGATGTAATGGGATTTGAAAACTTTCTGTCTTTTGATGATAAGCAGGTTTCAACCGAATATTCTGCCCTGATGTCAAAAGTAATGGCAAATGGTAACGGCAGAATTAAGTTCCCGATTAACGAACCCGCAGAGGGCAAAAAGAAATCGCAGATTGAAGAGTACCTTGAATTTTATGAGGGCGAGGGTGTTCAGCATATTGCGGTAACTACGGACGATATTGTAAAGACGGTAAACGACCTTAAATCAAGAGGTGTTGAATTTCTATCAAGACCGCCACAAGCGTATTATGATGCTATTCCAGACCGTTTAAAAGCGCATATGCACCGATTTAAAGAGGATATAAAGGAATTACAGGAATTGGGTATTTTGATTGATGCAGACGAAGAGGGCTATTTATTGCAAATCTTTACAAGACCTGTGGAAGACCGCCCTACATTCTTCTTTGAGGTTATCCAAAGAATGGGTGCAAGAGGTTTTGGCGCAGGAAATTTTAAGGCTTTGTTCCAGTCTATCGAAAGAGAGCAGGAACGCAGAGGTACGTTATAATTCTATAATTTTCTTTTAATGCGAAGAGGCTGTTTCCAATATTGAAACAGCCTCTTTTTGTGTGCATTTATTTTTGGTATAGTTTACAATTTGGTTAATGTTTGTGTTCAATGTTGTTTTTGACAATTAATAAGCGATGCCTGTGATTGATGTTTTGCCATCTTCCTTTTTGGTTTAGGTCAAAAAAAACTGCCGCAGAATATTTTCGGCGGCAGTCAAATCCAACAATTAAAACTTCATTTTCTGTATTCGCACCGCATTTAGAATTGCTAATAATGCCACACCTACATCGGCAAATACGGCTTCCCACATTGTAGCCAGTCCGCCTGCTCCGAGTATCAGTACAATTGCTTTCACACCGAACGCCAAAACAATATTCTGATAAACAATTTTCTTCGTCTGTTTCCCGATATTGATAGCCATCGGGATTTTAGACGGCATATCGTCCTGTATAACCACATCGGCAGTTTCAATGGCGGCATCACTTCCTAAACCACCCATTGCGATACCCGCATCACTCAATGCAATTACAGGAGCATCGTTTACACCGTCCCCGATAAAGGCTACGCTTCCATTACGGGATTTGATTTCTTTTACTTTATTTACTTTGTCTTCGGGCAATAAATCTCCGTATGCACTGTCAATTCCTAACTGATTTGAAACGTATTGTACCACGGTATTTTTGTCCCCGCTTAACATTGTGGTTCTAACACCCATTTTACGCAGTTTGTCAACGGCGGCTTTCGCATCTACTTTAATGCTGTCAGAAATGGTTATATATCCGGCAAACTTACCACCATAAGCGATTGCTATCACGGTATAAACAATGTTTGCCGTGTCTGCATCGTGGCTGATATTGAACTTGTCAAGCAATTTGAAATTACCTACCAACAGCTCTTTACCGTTGACAGTGGTTTTTAGCCCGTGTCCGGCAATTTCTTCCGTATTTTCAAGTTTCACTGTGGTATCTACTTCTCCCCAGTAATTGTGGATTGCGGTTGCCACAGGGTGCGTACTTTGGCTTTCTAAAACATTGACAAGGTTCAGGATTTCATCTTTGTTGAACTCCGGTTTTATGAATACTTCCTGTACTTTGAAAACGCCCTCGGTCATCGTTCCTGTTTTGTCCATTACTACGTTTTCAACTTTGGCAAGAATATCAAGGAAGTTGGAACCTTTGAACAAGATACCGTTCCGGCTCGCTGCTCCAATACCACCGAAGTAACCTAACGGAATGGAAATTACCAACGCACAAGGACAAGAGATAACCAAAAATACCAATGCTCTGTACAGCCATTCGCTGAATACATAGTTATCTACAAAGAGTGCAGGCAGCAAAGTAATGGCTATTGACAGGTACACTACGATTGGCGTATAAACTTTGGAGAATTTACGGATAAATAATTCGGTGGGTGCTTTTTGAGAAGTTGCATCCTGTACCAATTCCAGAATTTTGCTCAATTTACTATCAGCGTAGTCGGTAGTAACTTTTATCTGACTTACGGTATTCAGGTTAATCATACCTGCCAGTACAGTGTCGCCTTTACCTTTGGTGTCGGGTTTACTTTCTCCTGTGAGTGCTGCTGTATTGAATGAAGCACTATCCGAAACTAATTCGCCGTCCAAGCCTAATTTTTCGCCCGGTTTCAATTGGATAATATCGCCAATGTTAGCATCTTCGGCTTTTATCACAACCGCTTTGCCTGCCCTAAGAACCGTAACTTCATCAGGACGTTGGTCTAACAGGGCTTTAATATTTCCTTTGGCTCTTGATACTGCAATGGTCTGAAAAACTTCTCCTACGGAATAAAACAACATAACGGCTACTGCTTCGGGATATTCGCCTATGGCAAATGCTCCTATTGTAGCAATACCCATTAAGAAGAACTCTGAAAAGAAATCTTTATACCGGATACTTTCTATTGCTTCTTTAATTACGGGTAGTCCGACAGGGATATAGGCAATTACATACCAAGCAATTCGTACCCATCCGGTAAACCAATCCTGTGGAAAGTAATTATCTAACCCGATGGCGATAAGCAATAAAATTAATGAGATACCCGCAGGCATAAAAAGCTGAAACGCTGTTTTGCCCTCTATGTCGTGGCTGTGGTCGTGGTCATCCCCGTGGCTGTGCCCGTGTCCGTGACTATGGTCGTGTCCGTGGTCGTGGTTATGACCACCTTTTTTGTTATGGCTGTGTTTATGACCGTGGTCGTGATGGTGGTGGCTGTGGTCGTGATGGTCTTCCTCATCATCACAATGTCCGGCATCGTCTTCACTGCAACTGCTGCCGTCAGTGTGTCCGTGTCCGTCATCTTTATGATTGGCATCTTTTAGCAAATCTGCTGCTCCTGCTTTTTCATAAATTTTCTCTGTTCTTACACAGCACAACTGATTACCCTGCGTATCATATTTGTGTTTGTGTTCCTTTTTTTTTACAAGGTTCAGATTGTTATCTGTACTGCAACATAGTTTTGACATATCTATTAATTGTTTTTAATTTCCATTTATAAGGCAAAATTACTATGGGGTTTTGGGAACTTAGTTGCAAAAGCAACACGGCTATTTTGGAGTATATAAAATTTGCCTTTTGGAAAGGAGCGGTTGCTATGCTGTGGTTTCGGTAATGAAAAAACAGCCTGTGTACCTGTCGTCAATCATTACAATAACCACCTTTTCGTTTACGTGGTCTAAACTTTCATCGTAATAGAAGTCATAAGATTTCATCCAGGCTATATTGCCGATGATGACTTCGTGTCCGTCCACAAAACCTTTAATGCCGCAGCCGGGTATCTTTTCAAATTTATCAACCGTATAATCTGATAAAGTGATTGGCGGAAGTGCTTTGAGAATAGCTTTTGCTATGGGATGCTCTGCTTTGGATTGCAGTGCTGCCGTGTATGCCATCATCGTGTCTTTTTCGGGAACGGCACATTCAAACCTGATGACTTTAAAATTATTGTTGTAGCCTACATCTGTATCTTGGGTAGGGATATATTTATCTGCCATAGTAATATTTGATTTAATTACACAGCAAAACTACCCGTTGGTTTTGGGAACTTGGTTGCAAATGAAAAGCAGCCATATCCTGAAATATGACTGCTTTTGATTAACCGATTGGGATAAAAATTATTTTTTCTTAACGAACCTCGAACATTCGTTACACATTCCTTTCATCACGAAATTGACACTTTCCAACAGAAATTTATCGGGAAGCTGAATGGGCGGTATGGAAATGCTTTCAAGGCAAAAGGTATTTTTACAACGGTTACAGTTAAAATGTACGTGCAGCTCGCCAACGGTACACATACAGGTATCACTGCAAATGGAATACTTCATTGAGCCGGAACCGTCATCAATCGTATGGATGAGCAGGTTGTCGTGAAAAAGGCTCAACGTTCTGAAAATGGTCGATTTATTGACAGTTTCCAATTCGGTTTCCAAATCGGTAAGGCTGAACGCTTTTTTAAAGTCAGACATTGTTTTAAAAATTAACAGCCTAACTGATGTTGGTTTTATACTCCTGTTCAATAATTTTTGTTCCAAGCGTTCCATTTTTAGTATTTTATATGCTGTCCGTAGCTAAGGTGATTACACAAAAATAGACAACCTTGCTGCCGACAATTTTACGATATTCTTTGTTTGATTTATGATATTTACTGTTTAGGTTTTTACAGGTAATGTATGTAGCCGATTTCGGGCAAATACATACAGTCATCGCAATTGTCGTATTCTACGGTTGCTTTTTCGGGTTGGTCGAAATTGGCTTGTAAAAAAGCATCAGAAAACAAGGCATAAGGCGGATGTTCGGCAATATGATTTTTCAGCATCTTGTGTGCTTCTACCACAGGTGCGCCGTAGAGCTTCTCGAATTTCCCGATTTTGTATTTGGTAAATTCTCCATAGTGTACGATTATCTTCAGCGAAAGCGGAATTTCGATTGCCAGTTGCATTGCCAGGCGTTTGAGTTCCTTTTGAAAATCGTTGTACATCTGTTCTATCTGCATCAGGGTTTCTTCAAAAGTGGGCAGGTTATGGTGCTTGTAAAATAGTATGGCATCGCCCTCTATTTCCGAAATTTCAAGGCAAAGGATATTGCTGTCCATTATTGATTTGAGCAGGCTTTCGGTTATATATTTACCAACAAACATATTGGATTTGATAACGAAATCTGTAAAACCTGAAATGTCGGGTATCATTACCATTCCTTTTTTATTATCGGCGGTATGTTCTTGCATTATTCCATCGTATTATTAATTAAAAATGCAGGGGCGTATGACTGCCCCTGCATTTTGAGTATATCAGTGCCGTAGCATTAACTCCATTTCAACAAAAGCTATTTTATCTGCCCGATGGCTTTGCGGTACACTGCTTCGGCAATTTTGTACCGTACTTTTGCATCTAACATATTGCTGTATGCTCTCTGCCAAAGTGTTTCTGCTATCAGCACATCTTCTCCGGTAATAGTTCCGGCTTTAAAGCGGTCATTACTCAATTTAAGGTTCTCGTCAGCTTCGGTTAATGATGCCTGCATCAAATCAATATTTTTTGTCTGTAATTGCAGGTTAAGTGTTGCCTGCTCAACCTCCACATTGATTTGGCTTTTCAGTTCTTTCAAACCGTATTCAGCCGAACGGATTGTCGCTTCCTGTTGTTTTACTTTTTCCCGTTTGCTTCCCCAGTCGAAAACAGGGATATTCACGCTTAGCATACCGAAGTAGGTCAGCATATGTTTTTTGGTCGGGTCGCCAAAGTTGATGCCCTCTTTTCCAAAGGCAGCCACTCCGTTAAGTGCTAAACCAACGGTTGGTTTCAGGTCGGCTTTGAGCATACTTTTTGTTAGTTCGCCTATTTTAACGGCATTGGCAGCCAAATCAATTTCCGGTCGCACGGCATCGGTGTTTTGCAAAATGCCCTGATTTGAAAAGTCGCCCGTACTCAATGTATCAGCTACGTCTATCACTGTGGGGTCTTCCATTCCGATTAACTGGCTCCATCTTCTTTTTGCCAAAATGAGCTTGTTTTCCGCTGCCTGTAAGCGGGCTTCGTTTTCGTTTTGAAGCACCTTTGCCCGCAACACATCGTTTTTGTAAATCAATCCTGCTTCAAACTGATTGTTCAGGAAAGTGTAATGCGAAGCCAGTTGCTTTTTAACCTGCTGTTCCAGTTTTATTTCTTCCTTTGCCTGCACTACAAGCCAGTAAGCGGTTTCGGTAGCCAATAATACTTCATCTTCGACCAATCTTTGTTGAGCGTTGCTCATCTGTATATTGGTTTCCGCCATTTGCTTACCGTACTTAATTTTACCTCCGGTATAAATCGGCTGTGTAACGCTGACCATTGGTGCAAGACCATATTCGGGAAGCATTGTGTTTAACGGTTCGCCAAAGTAAAAGGCGGTTGCCGAAGCATCCAGTTTCGGTCTGCCTGCCACATCAGCAATCCGCTTGTCGGATTGGGTGGCAATTACGTCTTCTTTAGCTTTGCCTATTCTGTTATTGTTTTTTAATGCCAGTTCTTTGCTTTCCGCAAGGGTTAGCTGCTGTTGTGCAAAGAGGTTGTTTGTTCCCTGCAAAAGAACGAAACCGCATATAAAAACCTTTATGACTGTTTTATATCTTTTCTGTAACATCATCCCTTTTTATGATAAATATTTTTGGTGGTGAACATCGGTATCGGTATTGCGCTCGTGCTGTTCATCCGATTGTTTGTTTTTAGGTGGTTTTACGAACCTGTAATACAGTACCGGAACGATAAATAATGTGGTAATCATTGATACCAGAATACCGATTGAAATGGTACTTGAAA
The DNA here is from genome assembly GCA_002167435.2 of Allomuricauda sp. TMED12. GTDB lineage: Bacteria > Bacteroidota > Bacteroidia > Flavobacteriales > Flavobacteriaceae > Flagellimonas. The sequence continues at coordinate 60,900 of NHBR02000148.1, read as the reverse complement.
TCGGTCCCCATTCCGGCGAGCCACTCGCCATTAACGGTATCAAACCGATTGCTGCCGCCATTGAGGTAAGGAAGATTGGTCGCATTCTTCGTTTAGCTGCAAACAGGGCTGCTTCTCTAATCGTATGACCGTGCTCCCTTACCAGTTCATCTGCATAGTCCACGAGGATAATCCCGTTACGGACTACGATACCCAGTAAGGCGGTAATACCGATGATTGCCATAAACCCGAACTCGTACCCTGTAAGGAACAAGCCCAACATTGCGCCCAGTAAACTCAACGGGAACGAAGCCAGTACAATGAATACTTTACCCACACGCTTGAACTGGAATAACAGCACAAGGAAGATGAGAACGAAACTTATCATAAAAGCCTTTCCCATTTTGGGACCGCTTTCCAGTCCATCCTCATACTCGCCGCCGTAGGCAATCTTAATGCCTTTCGGCAGTTTCAGGCTGTCAATTTTAGGCTGTACTTCTGCAAATACTTCTGCGGGTTTTCTGCCCAACTGCGCTTCGGAAGAAACGGTTAAGGTTCTTAACCCGTTACGGTGTACAATAGCCCCAGTATGCCACGACGGTTGTAAATCTACCACCTGCTTTAGAGGAACCTTAGCACCGAATGTTGAATTGATGTACATATTGCCCAAAGCATCCAGATTTTCCCTGTCGCTTTCGTCTGTACGCAATACAATGTCGATGGCTTTATTGCCCTCCCACATCTGCGATACCGGGTATCCTTTTATCTTTGCACCCAATGCCTGTGCTATCTGCGCTTTGGTAACGCCCAAACGCAAGGCTACATCTTCTTTAACCACGGCTTTCAGCCCTACATAATCATTCTGATAATCGGTGCGCACCCAGTTAGAACCTTTAGTGTTTTCCAGTAATGCTGCAACCTGCTTGGCTACTTTTTTCTGCTCGGTCATATCCTTGCCAATCACACGGATTTCAATCGGTGCGGGCTGCTGCTTCTTGCTTAGCTGCCTAACCCGCACATAACCGTTCGGCAGGTAGTTGTTGAATTTCTGTACATACTCGTCTATCATTTCTGCCGTTGCATCTTTGCTTGTGGTATTGATGAATACCTGCGCAAAGTTTTCCCGTGGGTGCTCCGGTGCATAGGTAGAGTAGAAACGTGGCGAGCTTGTACCGATAAAACTTGCTGTGTTTACAATGCGCTTATCGCCTGCAATTTCCTTTTCTATCTTCTTAACGGCTGCTTCGGTTTCGTGGATATTCGTACCGTTATCCATCCACAATTCAAGGTTGAACTGGTTTCTTTCTACGATAGGGAAAAACTCGGTTTTTACCTGACTGCCTACCACGAACGAAAGTAAAAAGATGAATATTCCTGCTACCAATGTGGTTTTCTGCCATTTCATACAGAACTCGATAGCTCTGTCAAAGCCTGCCTGCATTCTGTCTAAGAAATTGCGTTTCTTCGGCTTTTGGGCATCGTGGCTTTTCAATCCTTTTTTCAGGAAGTGGTAACACAAGTAAGGTGTAAGGAACAAGGCTACCAAGAACGAAACTGCTAAGGCAATAGTTACGGTAATCGGTATCCATTGCACAAACTCCCTTGTTAATCCGGTAAGCGTAAATGCCAACGGCAGGAACGAAAGGACAATGGTAAGCGTTGCCGTGAAAATGGGAACCATTAGCTGTGTGGCACTCTGCCAGGCGGCAGTCCACGACGGTATTTTTTCGTCCACTTTCTCGATGTAATTATCCACAACGATAATGGCATCATCGACCACCATCCCCAGTACGATAATCATTGCCGCCAAACTAACCTGGTGCATTTCGATACCCAACAAATTGAGGATAGCAAATGTTACGGCAATGGTAACGGGTGCTGCAATGGCTGAAATGGTGGCAACCCTGAACGGCAGCAGGAGCATTACGACCAAGATAACGGCTGCAATGGCGATACCGAACTCGATAAAGAAATGCCCCAAATTCATATCAACCACTTCGGGTTGGTCAACAATGGTGCTGACCTGCACATCTGATGGCAGGATTTCTTTTACTTCAGCAACTTTCTGTGTCAGCGCATTACCCAAATCGACAATGTTCTGTCCGGGCTGCATTTCTACGGTCAGCATCATTACATCGTTTCCTGAAACGGTAATTTTGCTTTTCAGGTCTTCATATCTTCTCTCGATGTTGGCTATATCCCGCAAACGGATATTGCCGCCCTGCGGGGAACTATATACAATCAGGTTCCCGATTTCATTTTCATTCTGATACTGCGCATCCGTGAAAATAAGGAAACGGTTTTTGTCAATTTCAATATCGCCACTCGGAATAGTTACATTCTGTTGGCTTAATGTGTTTGTGATTTCGTTGATACCGAAACCGTATTGCTTCAATACATCTTCTCGCAGGGTAATAAATACCTGCTGCTTCTGTCCGCCGTAACGCTTGATTTTGGAAACGGACGGTATCGTCTTAATGCCGTCTTCCAGTTCATCCAAATAGTTTTCCAACTGGGCGTAAGAACGACCGGGGGCTGATACGGCAATCATCTGAACAACCACATCGCCGAAGTCGCTGTTCACATACGGTCCCTGTACGCCTCGTGGCAATATCAAGGGCATATTGGCATCCAAACCGTGTTGTAAGGTGTTCCAGAATTTTTTGGTGTCTTTTACATAGTCCTGCAATTCTACCGTTACAACTACCTGTCCGGGCTTACTTTCCGAATGGGTTTTATCTTTTTTGATTTCCTCAAAACCGAACAGGTATTGTTCCAGTTTATCGGTAACTTCTTTTTCCATCTGTACTTCGTCGCTTCCGGGATAGAAAGCCACGACAAGCCCCGTTCTGACTGTCACACGGGGGTCTTCACTTCTCGGCATCGTCATTAATGAAATCAGTCCTGCAAGCACCATAATAACGGTAATCGCTATCGGTACTTGCGGAAATTTCATTGCCGCTTCAATGATGTTTATTTTCCTTTTCATAAATTATTCAGTTTTTGGAGCGGAGGTTGTTACCGATGCTGTTTCTGCTTTTACTTTTTGCCCGTCTTTGACGTTTTTTTGTCCGGCAAGGATAATGGTTTGGTTTTCTTCAAGCCCATTGGTAATAATGACTTCATCGCCTACGATTTTGCCAACGGTTACCCTTGTCAGCTTGGCGTTGTTGTTCTTATCTACCACGTACACGTGAGGGATTTTATCAACGTTGTTCACGATAGCGGTAAGCGGTACACGTACCTGCTTAACCTTAACTGGAACGCCTGCAAGCACTTGGGTAATCATTCCCGGCATCAGCACACCACCGGGATTGTCAAGGCGTACTTTCAGTGTATATGCTTTGGAAATTTCATCAGCCACGGGATTGATGATTGTGATTTTGCCCGTGAAATTGCGTTGCAATGTAGGTATGTGCATATCCACCTGCATCCCTTGTTTAAAGTTCCCGATTTCGCTTTCGGGTACTGCGAACTGCGCATATACCATATCCGTTTTTACGATGGTAAAGGCAGGTACTCCCGGTGCTGCGATACCGCCCACCTCGGCGGCTTTCACGGTTATAATTCCGTTGGTAGGCGAATGCAGGCGGCTGTCGGAAATGCGCTTGCGGTTAATCTTTTTGTTTGCCTGCGCCTGTGCTACTTTGGTTTTGATGTCGATGTAATCCTTTTCGGGGAAGCTCCCTTTTTTGTACAGTTCATCAAATCTTCTGAACGCATCCTCGCTCTGTTCAAGGCTTGCATTGGCAATCTGCAATGCGGCTTCGTACTCGGTGGCATCAATGCTTGCAAGGAATTGTCCTTTGCTTACACGTTGTCCCTCATTTACGCCCACACTGTTAATTGTTCCGCTTACGGCAAAACTTACGGTAGTCATATTATCGGGTACAATAGAACCCGAATAGGAAACGGATTGCTCGGTTTCCGAACTGTTGATAGTGGCTACGGTTACTACCGGAGGCTCATCTTTTAACTGTTTTTCTTCTTTTTGTTTGCAACTCTGTATCAATCCGGCTCCGATAAGGAAGAGGGATAACAAACCAATTTTACTTGTTCTCATCTTACATTTATTTTGTTACGCTTCTTTGTTTAGTTAAACTTTGAAAATTTTAAATACAGGGGCAAAGGTCGGGTTACAGCTAAGGTGCAGCTATACGAAATGACGGGTAAAAGTTGTGAAATTTACTTTTTTGATTTGGTGGTATCTGCCTGAAACAAACAGAGCTACTGATGTTTCAGTAGCTCCGATGCCTGCATTAAAAAAATAGCAAAATGCTTGGGGGATGGATTGGAAAACCCTTAATGCGGGGGTTGCGCTTCGTCCATCTGCATANTNANGGNNTNCNCGTGNTCCTGCTTTACCTGCNTGAAATAGCTTGATGTAAAGCCNGTGTGNTTTTTCAACTGGTTGGAAAGGTATGCCTGACTGCTGTACCCCANTANGTGGGCAATCTCGGTCANNGACATTTCGGTATNTNCCAAAAGNTCTTTTACCTTTTCAATNTTCCGANGAATGATGTACTTTTCNAGTGTNATTCCCTCNNCNGAAGANAATAAGGCACTCAATGTATCGTAGTTCTTGTGCAGCTTNNNACTGATTAAGGTNGTGAATTTGGTAGGNGTNCCGCTNTNCAGTTGCANCNTGATACCTTTNTCNACCAACTCTTTTATCNTGTTTATNGTNTTTTGGTTTTTGTCNTACATCAGNTCNAANCCGNTGCNTTTCAGCATCGTTTTGATTNCTCCCAACTTCTGCGAAAAGTCTNNCGTATCNTTTANNANNNCTTGNCCCAGTTTTATATCCAAAACCTCAAAACCCAAAGCTGTCANTTCCTGTTCAAGAACATANNTACATCTATTGCACACCATTCCTTTTATTAATAGTGTCATAGCTTCTAAAAATTGTATTAATCCCTTTATTCAGGGGTCAAAATTCTGCATTTGCTACCTACAAAGTGTTATGATATTCCGGTTTTGTTTTGTGAAATTTTATGAAAATCGGTGCAGTAACATTAAATATTATAAACTTACTTGTGTGCGGTATTACTGTACCGTAACACAAACATCCGCATTCATCGGGTAGCTTTGGCAAAGCAAAATTATTCCCTCTGCAATATCCTGTTCGGTCAATGCGGCATTGTTTAGCATCCGAACTTCTCCGTCTGTCTTTACAGCCCAACAAGCTCCGCAGGTTCCGTTCTTACAAGAACTCGGCACATTGATATGATGGGCTTTCATCGCATCCAAAAGCGACTGCTTCGGCTGAACCTCAATGAGCGATGTACATTCAAAAGTCTGCGTTTCATCATTAATGTAATTTTCCTCGTAGTAGTTTACAATCACATCTTTGGCATTGCCGTCCGTTTCCATATTGCCCGCATCTATCGGTATGGGGTCGAAGTATTCCAAATGGATATGCGTTTCGGGAATGTTCAAGCCCGTTAAGGCATCCCTGTACAAATCCATCAGCCCATTGGGTCCGCAGATGTAATAATGGGCTTCGGCAACCTCGCCAACCAGTCTTTTGATGACGGAACGCAAAACAAGCAAATTGAACCTGCCTGCAACGTGGTTGATTTTGGTTGAAACAAATTCGGGTGCGGTAAAGGAATAGCAGATGTTCAGCTTTTCATCCGCCTGCATCGCTTCCAGTTCATTCCAGAATATAGTATCTTCCGGCGATTTGTTGCTGTACACCAGTAAGGGAATTGGATTGGTGCTTTCAATGCTTTTCAGCATTGCGTATAACGGCGAAATACCGCTGCCGCCTGCCAATAGTACGATTTGGGATTGTTCTGCTATCGGTTTTTCCAAAACAAAGTTTCCAAAGGGTGCTTCTATTTCCCAGTTTTCGATATGGTCTGCATTATCCAAAATGTAATTGCTCATTTTTCCGCCTGTGACCCTTTTAATGGTAACGGCGGGAAATTCTTCAGACGGCTTAGAACTGAACGAATACGAACGTATGAGCAGTTCGCCGTTTACCGTAAGCCTGATATTAAGGTATTGACCGGGCAGATAGGTAAATGCCTGCTGCGCTGTGTCAAAGTATATGGTAATGGTGTCTTCGGTTTCCTTTATAATTTTGTGTGTCTGCCACGTGTATTTCTTCATCTCTCGGTAGTTTCCTGTCTTCCATTGCTTATAAAAAGAAAACCTCTGCTTTAGTACACAAAGAGAGGTTAATGAAGACTTTTATTTAAAAGTTTGCTGTTCTGACATTATAATTTGTTTTGTCTATCCTGCTGTCTTTTGATGATTTCGAGCTTGTTTTTTCGTATTTGCTTAAAATGTGCAGACGTTAATCCTGTATAGGTTATTAACTGACCCGATAGTTCAGTCGGCTTTTGGTAGCCTAATGCTTTTGCTATCTGCGATATGGATTGTTCGGTGTACACCAGTAATTCTTTTACCTTTTCGATAATACGCTTTATAAAAATAATTTCAAGGGTGATATTGCATTTAACAAGGAGCAGGTTATTCAACTGCTGGTAATCCGTTTGTAGCTCGTTAGTAATTTGGACGGTAAATGGTGCGGATGTACCTGTATCCAATCGTGTCTGAATATTCAGGTCTGCTACCCCGCAAACTTTCGTCATTATTTCCGAACAGTCGCCTGAATTTTGTTTATGTGACATAGCTTCTTATTTATGGAACAACGTTCTAAAGTGTTTCATATTTTCTTTGAAATAGTTTCGAGAAAAAAATCCCGGAGACGCACTTTCATACATTCCCGGGATTGCCCAAATTTAATTGCAGCATCCGGTTGAGCAACTTGAAGCCTCATTGCTGTCGCCGCCAACTTTGTAGCCTGCTTTTTCAATCGCCTCAACCAGCTCTTCTTTTACTTCATCGCTTTCAACTGAAACAGCCAATTTTCCTGCTTCTAATTTTTCGATTTTGATGCCGTCTATGTCTTTGATAGCACCGTTTACTCTTGCCTGGCAGTGTGCACTTTGCATATCTGGTATGCTTAATTCTACATTTTTCATTTTGAACTTGTTTTTTTATTGTTCTACAAATTTCCGTATTTAACGGTGAGTTACTATTATGCTATTCCTTGTAAGATTTGTGATTTTTACTGATTTAGAAATTGCCGTATTATTCTACAATGAACTTGCCTTTCATATAGATGTAATGACCAGGAAACGAGCATAGGAAATCATACGAACCTTTTGCCGGAGCAGCAAAGGTGATTTCGGCGGTTTGCCCGCCGCCAATCATATCGGTTTTGGCAATAATGGAGTTTTCCATTCCCTTTGGAATGTAGCCGTTCTCCTTAGCATCTATTGATGCATTGGCAAAGGCGTTAAAGTCTGTCCCTTGTGCAAGAATGACAACATTGTGCCCCATAGCTTCAATCGGTGCTTTGCCGATGTGCTTCAGAATGAGCTTTACAGTTTGTCCCTCTTTGGCTTTAAGTTCGGTCTTGTCGAATTTCATATCATCTCCGCCATTAATGGTAATTACGGCTTCGTTACCAGTTTCTGCTGGTGCAACCGTTTCTTCTGTTTCGGGATAAAGGCTTTCCTTTGCCTTTTCTTCTTTTGGTGTATTGTTACAGGCAGTAAAAGCGATTACCGACAATGCTAACACTAACTTTTTCATTTCTATTTGAGATTTTATTTGTTTTCTGATATTGCAAATTTCAGCACATTACGGCAGTTCCTTATTACGCTTTTCCCTGATAGATTTGTGATATTTACTGATTTGGAAGTGCATAAAAAAACGGCAGTTCCTGTTGAATGGAACTACCGTTAAGCAAACGCAATAAAGCTAAATTCGATGATTATTTTTTCAGTTTATCCGCAGGTGGGTTGTAGTCTGCCAAAGCAGTTACCCTTACCGTATCTACTCCTGTAATATCCCAAGTGATAGGTATCATTACCATATATTCGCACTTCGGGCACATATCGCCCTGCGAACCTATCATTTCTTTATGCCCCGGACAACCCGTAATCAGGTGTCCTGACGCATCAACTAATTCGCCTTTTTCATTTCTGTTTTTTGCGGTTGTTTTTTCGGCAGGTTTTTCAACCTGTTCCGTAGCGTGGTCGTGTCCATCGCCCGCTGTGTGTACGTGTCCGTCCTTTGCTGTTTTGGTATCGCCACCGCAAGATGCCAAGAGGATAGTTAACGAGGCGAATGCGCCTATCAATAATTTGCTCACTTTCATTTCTATTTCCTTTTTAGAGATTAAAACTTGTTTTTAAATAGTATTCAACTGAATTAATGATGATGATGGTCGTGTCCTGATGGGTCTGCCTTTACATTGCACAATACTGAATTATCGTGTGTATGGGCAGGTGTTTCTAACTGAATAGTTACGTGATGAATGTTCAGGTGTTCCAAATCGTGCTCTATTTTACGAAGCATTACTTCACTTTCTCCAATCGTCATTTTTTCATCAACTACGGCGTGGCAGGTAAGGGCGTTCAAACCGCTTGTAATCGTCCAGATATGCAGGTCGTGAATGCCGCTGATACCGTTGGTGTTCAGGATTTTTCCAGTTACCTTTTCAACCTCAACATTCTCCGGTGTGCCCTCCATTAATACGTGTACCGATGATTTGGTTACTAAATAACCGCTTCTCAATACCAGTATGGAAACGATAACACTTGCCAATGGGTCTGCCCATCCCCAACCAAAGAACATAATGAGCAAGGCTGCGATGATAGCACCAACCGAACCAAGCATATCGCTGATTACGTGCAGGTATGCGCCACGCATATTGAGGTTTTCTTTTACGTCAGCCCCACGCATCATTATCCAGGCTACAAGCACATTAACGAGTAAGCCGATGAATGCCACGATGAGCATACCGCTTGATTGAATTTCCGGCGGGTTTTGGAAGCGTTCTATCGCTTCGTAAATGATATAAGCTGAAATCAAAATCAGCGTTGCGCCGTTGATAACCGCCGCCAGTATTTCAAATCTTTTGTAGCCGTAGGTCTTGCCGTAGTCGGCTACCTTGCTGCTGAACTTAAATGCCATCAATGCAATGAACAATGATACCGCATCGCTCAACATATGTCCGGCATCTGCTAATAATGCAAGGCTGTTTGTCAGTAATCCGCCGATTACCTCTACTGCCATATACAACGTAATGATAACCAAGCTAATGGTTAAGGTCTTTTTATTCGCACTGTGCGAGTGGCTGTGCCCGTGGTCGTGTCCCATATTCTTTCTTAATTATTCGTTGCCTAATTGTGGAACTTCCATTCCAAAACCTTTGTACAATCTTGTATAATAATCTGAAAATGCGTTTAAGTGGGATAAGGCAATTTTTGCCGTAAGAATAGGGTCATTACCTGTTACATTGGTTGCCTCATCTTGCAAGCCGTGTTCCAGTTCCACTTCAAGCCCTACACGAAACTCATTTAATGGAATTTTATTCCAGTCAATATTCAACTGGTCGCCAATAGATTTGGCTTGCTCTGCCGTAAAATGTGTTTTCTTTTCCATTGTCTTTAATTTTTTAGAAGTTATTTTTTCCATTTTAAACGTAAACTATTGCTTACCACACTCACACTGCTTAATGCCATTGCCGCTCCTGCAATCATCGGGTTTAATAAGAAGCCGTTGATTGGGTAAAGAATACCTGCTGCAATAGGAATACCGATAAGGTTGTAGATGAATGCCCAGAACAGGTTTTGCTTAATGGTAGCAACGGTCTGCTTTGATAATCTTATTGCCTGTGGTATTTTGGTAAGGTCTGATGAAATGATGGTCATTTTAGCTACGTCCATTGCGATATCCGAACCTTTACCCATTGCGATACTGACATCGGCTGTTGCTAAAGCTGTACTGTCATTGATACCATCGCCAACCATCGCTACCACTTTGCCTTGTTGTTGCAGTTCTTTTACAAAGTCGGCTTTGTGCTGTGGCAATACTTCCGCTTTGTAATGCTTGATACCTGTTTGTTGTGCAATGGCTTTGGCAGTTGCTTCGTTATCTCCGGTCAGCATATACAGGTCAATGCCCATATCCTGCATTTCTTTGATAGCTGCTACCGATGTTTCTTTGATTTTATCGGAAATAGCCACTACCGAAAGTGCCTGTTTGCTGTTTGCAAACCAAATAACGGTTTTGGACTGTTTGCCCCATTCATCGGCTTGCAGTTGCAGTTGCTCCCCAATGGTAATCTTGTTTTCAGCTAAGAGCTTTTTATTACCTACAAAATAGGTTTCGTTATTGTGATTGGCTTTTGCTCCTTTACCTGTAATACTGTCGAAGTTTGATAACGTAGTGGTAGAAACTCCGTCCAGATGTTTAACAACGGCTTCCGCCAACGGGTGTTCCGATTGTTTTTCGATGCTCAATAAAATATCTTTGGTCGCATCGTCATTGTTCAGCCATTGGATGCCTGTAACCTGTGGTCTTCCCTCGGTAATGGTTCCGGTTTTGTCTAAAACGATAGCGTTTACTTTTTTAGCCAATTCCAGACTTTCCGCATCTTTAATCAAAATACCGTTTTCAGCACCTTTACCAACGCCCACCATAATAGCGGTTGGTGTTGCCAAGCCCAAAGCACAAGGACAAGCAATAACCAATACGGTAACGGCTGCCAATAATCCCTGTACTACACCGTTATCGCCACCCAAAATGAACCATAGTACAAATGTCAGGATAGCAATACCCATTACTACCGGAACGAAAATACCTGCGATTTTATCGACCAATTTCTGTACCGGAGCTTTGCTTCCCTGTGCATCCTGTACCATTTTGATGATTTGGGCAAGCATTGTTTCTTTGCCCACTTTAACCGCCTTGAACTGGAAGCTGCCTTTTTGGTTGATTGTACCTGCAAATACCTTTTCGTTTTCTTTTTTCAGTACAGGTACAGGCTCGCCGCTTAGCATACTTTCATCTACATACGAATTGCCCGATACCACCATACCATCTACCGCAATTTTTTCGCCTGGCTTAACTAAGATAATATCGCCTGCGTTCACATCTTCGATGGCTTTTTGTCTTTCCGTACCGTCAGCTTCTATCACGATAACCGTTTTCGGCTGTAAGCCCATCAGTTTTTTAATAGCTGATGAGGTGTTTCCTTTGGCTTTTTCTTCCAGCAGCTTACCTAACAGAATGAATGCGATAATAACGGCGGCTGCTTCAAAATACACGTGAGCGTGTAAGCCTCTCTGATGCCAAAAGTCCATAAACAGCATATTGAATACACTGAATATATAAGCAATACCTGTACTCAATGCTACGAGGGTATCCATATTGGCAGAACGGTGTTTTGCCTGTTTCCACGCATTAATAAAGAAGTCTTTACCTAACCAAAGGACTACCGGAGTGGAGAATGCCCACATTATCTCATTACCGTAAGGCATATCCATAAAGAACATACCGATAATGACTACCGGAAGCGATAGGATTACCGCCCAAATGGTTTTGTTTTTAAGTTTTCTGAATTTTTCGGCGTGGATAGCTTCTAATGTTTCCTGCTGCTTGTTTTCGTCTTCAAGCAGTAAGTCATAACCGCCATCCTGTACCGCCTTTCTGATTTGCTCGGAATTGGTCATATTCGGCAGGAACTCCACGGTAAGGTTGCCCGTACCAAAGTTTACCGAAGCATCTACCACGCCCGGAGCGTATTTTACCATACTCTCGGCACTGCCCGCACAAGATGCGCAGGTCATACCCAATACGGGATATGTATGTTTAACGGTTGGAACGCCGTAGCCTAAATCTTTAATCGCTTTTACAGCTTCTCCTACTACCTCGTTATCATTTACGGTAATAGCCGCCCTGCGGTTATTTAGCTCTACTTTGTGGGTTTCTACGCCTTTTACCTGTGCCAGTCCTTTTTCGACTATCAATGCACAGTGTTCGCTTTCTACATCCTCTAAAGGAATGTAAACTGTTTCTTTATTTGTTGCCATATTTCGATTGCTTTGTTTTCACATTGCAAAGTTGGCAACAATAAGGGGGAGTTCTATTGTGAAATTATGGGTTTGATTTGTAAGATTTACTTAAACCTTATCCAAAGGCTTGCGCTTGTCTTCCCGTATCTGCTTGAAATGGCTTGGTGTAAGTCCGGTTACTTTCTTGAACTGGTTGCTCAAATACGCCACGCTCGAATAATTCATACGGTCGGCAATTTCGCTTAAAGACAGCTCATCATATACCAAAAGCTCTTTTACCTTTTCTACTTTCTGTGCGATAAAATATTTCTCAATGGTCGTGCCCTCAATATCGGAAAACAGGTTGGAAAGATAGTTGTAGTCGTTGTGCAGCGCATCGCTCAATACATCCGAAAGATTGGTTTTGGCATCATTGTCCTGATGGTGCACCAAATCAATGATAACATTTTTTATCTTCTCAATCATCCGGCTCTTTTTGTCGTCAATGACCTGAAAGCCCAAAGGGTCTAAAACATTTTCCAATGCTTCACGCTCTTTTGTGGTTAAATCTTTTTTAAGGGTTATTTCGCCCAACTTTATATTGTTAGCCTCTATACCGAGCTTGTCGAGTTCGTTTTGAACTACGAGAATACAACGGTTGCAGACCATATTTTTGATAAATAATTTGCTCATATTTCCCTAAATCACTGTTCATATTATTGCATAAATACGCAAAGACAAATTTAGGATTAAAATTTAAGTATTTATTGATTGTGAGCGACTAAGTGATACGGGTAAGGTTTTTTACAGGAGAAAACAGGCATAAATGGTTCAAAATCTTCCCCATTGTAGGGGCATATTGGCAGTTAAATCCCTGTTTATTAATAACATTTGTGCAGGTACACTGTATCAGTAACAAAGTATCAGTAACAAAATCCTCCCTACTATGAGAAAATCATTAGGCAATATTGTTAGCGAAATTCAGGAGAAGGAACGGAAACTATCACTTACGTGCTCGGGGCTGATTGAAGAGGCTTTTCAAATGACGGTTTATCTTCAGGAGCTACTGGTTTCGTCAAAAGAATGTGTTTTAAATTCGGGCTTTGTCAATGAGGCAAAAGAGATTGAGTTTTTCAAAATGGTTAAACCCCAAATCCTGGGCAAACTCATCTACTACAATAAGCTCTACCGGATAGAAACCGCTTGCCCGGTTAATAACGGGAAAATGTATCATACTTATTTCGCTAACCATTTACAGGAGTTAAAGATTGAATTTAGGGAACATATCTGCAACTCCCATTTTTATAGGTACTACCGTTCGGGCAGGGTGGATAAGGATAACGAATACTTTAAGCGAGGGCAGATAAATTACCTCGATGGGCTTAACAGTTACGTCTTTGAAATCGACCCGCAATTCTCTACCTATTACGATTACAAAGTAGCCCGCATCATCGCTAATGACCTATTATACGCCTACCTCTTAACCAAAATCAACCCCGAAGATAATCTCGATGTATATTTTCAGAACGCAGAAGGTATCAAAGAACTTTCTTGGACGGACAGCAAAAACGCACTGGTTGAGCTGATGTATGCCCTGTACGCATCGGGCGCTATTTCAGGTGGTAAAATCGGCATCCGAAAGCTCACTGCCATTTCGCAGGTCTTATTCCGAATTTCACTGACCGATGTGCATCACGCATTCCATAGAATGAAAACCCGTGCAGGCTCACGGACATTATTTTTAGACCAGTTGAAACAGGCTCTTGAAGAATATATGGATAAGGATTTATAAATAGTCCGTCCGTAAAGGGTTTGAAAGCAATACACATTCCGTATTGCTTTTTTTTGTGCCTGCACTTACCCATATATGCCAATTGGCAAATGGACTTATTTCCATAACCGAAAAATGGGAAAATCTACCGAAACTCTTATTTAATAAGGGTTTACGACAAATTGTAAAATTTTCAAAAAAACGCTTTTTCAATTGGCAAGCATTGGCAGACAAACACTGCCACAGTTCTGAATTTTGTCCTGTGAACATTAAACAGCAGTGCTATGAACATTATAACAGTTGACGAAGAAGTGTGGAAGCACCTCAATGAACGGTTGAAAGCCATAAGCGAATATATCCTCAAACTTGAAGATACAAGTTACGATAGCTTATGGCTCAACAATCACGAAGTCTGCCAGTATCTCCACATCAGCGAAAAAACATTGTGGCGTATGCGTACCAACGGGCAGATTGCTTTTTCAAAAATGTATGGACAGTATTACTATACGATTGGTGCTATCAAGGAAATGCTCAACGCAAACGCTGTGCAGACCACCAATGAATATGTAGAAGAGCTTATGGCGAAAGGCAAAAGCTATATCGAAAAAGGCAGAAAGCTGAAATCAGGTAATAATTAAAGGCGTACTCGTATGAATATCGACAAAATGGAATTTGTGGCGTGGATGGAACGCATAATGGATAGGCTTGACATTCTCGGCAACCACATAGACGATTTACAAAAGAAGCGCAACAGCATAGACGGCGAGGAATTACTGGATAATCAGGATTTATTGCAAATGTTGAAAATAAGTAACCGTTCCCTGCAACGGTATCGCTCCATCGGCAAGCTCCCTTATTATACCATTAGCGGAAAACTGTATTACAAGCTGTCCGATGTGCATCAGTTCATCAGGGAAAGTTTTAACCCTCCCTTGCCCAAACTGGATGCCAATAAGTGACAAACACTGCCTTTGACTGCCACATAATGCAAATCAGTGAAGGCTTCCTTTACATTCGACAGTGAATTTTTAAAATTTTCAGATTATGAGCGAAGAAACAACTAATAAACAGGATATGCCTGAACAGCTATCGGACATATTACTGGTGCTGGATAAAGAGAAAATGAAAATCCAAGCCGTAAAGAGTATTGACGAAAACGGGAAAATGGAAACCGTAGAACCCACAAAGAAGAACCAAAACCAGTTTATGCGTGTGGACAAAAGCGGTGATTTCTTTTCCAACTTCTTTTCCAATTTTTTCAGTCAGTTAAAGAACCCTACCAATTTTTCATTCTTCAAAGTGCCTGCACCTCTTGCTATTGATAAAGCACAGGAGTTGCAAAAGCAGGTAGATAAGCCTACTCCCGAGGGCGAAAAAGTGATGAAAGAATACGAAGTGAAGACAGAACCACAGCAGGATAAAAAACAAGAAAATCAAAATAATATGGCAACAGCACAAACAACACCGGAAGTAAGCGAATATCGCTACAAGCCGGAACAGATTGATTGGGACACAATGAAAAATCTCGGGTTAAGCAAGGAATATCTTGAAAAAAGAAACCTGCTTGACCCTTTGCTACGAGGTTACAAAACCAATGAACTTTTACCGATTGGCGTTAATTTCGGAGGTTCTGTTCTTCGCACAGATGCCCGCCTGTCTTTACAGCAAGCCGAAGATGGAAATGTTATCGTAGCAATACACGGTATCAAAAAAGAGCCTAACCTCCACTTCGAGTTTTTTGGTCACAAGTTTACCGATGAAGACAAGAAAAACCTGCTCGAAACGGGCAATATGGGGCGTGTCGTTAATTTGGTAAATTCCAAAACAGGCGAATTGATGCCGTCTATTATCAGTATTGACAGGCTGACAAACGATGTAATTGCATTACGGACAGAGTTCATAAAAATTCCCGATGAAATTAAGGGCGTAAAGCTGAATGAGGAACAAAAGCAAACTTTAATGGAGGGTAAACCGCTAAAGTTAGAGGGTATGATTTCCACCAAAGGAACGGAGTTCTCGGCAACAGTACAGTTCAATGCAGACAAGCGTTATGTGGAGTTCCTGTTTGACCGCAATAATTCCAACAGGCAAACCCAAAGCAACGGTCAAGCCCAAAGCAAAGGACAAAATAATCAGCAAAGCCAACCGCAGGAAGCTCCAAAAACATTTAGGGGCAAAGAGCTGACCGATGAGCAACATAAGGATTTCAAAGCAGGTCAAACCATCTACATTGATGGATTAAAAGATAAAAAAGGGCAACCTTATCAGGGCTATATCACTTTCAATAAGGATACAGGAAAAACCGGGTTCGAGTTTCCCAATCAGTATAAGGAAAGAGTAAAACCCACCGAAGCCCACAAAACGCAGACTGCCGTCAATTCGGAGGGCAAAACCAACGAAGCGACCAAAAACGTCCAAGAGCCTTTAAAGTCCGGGCAGCAAAGTCCAAAAAACAAGCAGCAGCAGGAACAACAGGAAAAGCCCGAAACCCCTGCAAAATCCAAAGGCAGAAAAATGTAGTACGATATGAAAACAATTATTGCAGAAAAACCAAGCGTAGCAAGGGAAATAGCCGGACTTGTGGGAGCATCCGATAAAAAGGACGGCTACCTGACAGGTAACGGCTATTTTGTTACGTGGGCATTCGGTCATTTAATAGGACTGGGAATGCCCGAAGATTATGGCATTTCGGGATTTGATAAAGCATCCCTGCCGATATTGCCCAACCCGTTTTTATTGACCGTCCGCAAGGTCAAAAAAGATAAAGGGTACACCGCCGATACTGGCGCATTAAAGCAATTGAAAGTCATTGAGCAACTTTTTAAGCAAAGCAACAGCATCATCGTTGCTACCGATGCAGGTCGTGAGGGCGAACTCATTTTCAGGTACATTTATGAGTACCTGAAATGCAACAAGCCTTTTGAACGCCTTTGGATAAGTTCACTTACCGAAAAGGCAATAAAGCAGGGTTTTGACAACCTGAAAGACGGGGCAGCATTTGACGGATTGTACCAGGCTGCGCAAGGCAGAAGCCGTGCCGACTGGCTTGTAGGCATCAATGCTACACAGGCATTGAGTATAGCCGCAGGTAACGGTATCTATTCGCTCGGAAGAGTGCAAACACCCACACTGGCTTTGATATGCAAACGCTACCTTGACAATAAGAATTTCACGGTAAAGAAATACTGGCAGATACAGTTGATGCACAACAAAACGCAGGTTGATTTCAAAAGTATTTCCGCTACCAAATGGGAAGAAAAGCAACTTGCCGATGATACCCTTAGAGCTATTCAGCGTGGCACAACGGCAACTGTTACCTCGGTAGAAACCAAAAGCGTTACAGAACAACCGCCCTTGCTTTTTGATTTGACAGGCTTACAAAAGGAAGCTAACAAAAGACTGAAATTATCTGCTGAAGCAACGCTTAATATCGCACAAAGCCTGTACGAAAAGAAATTTATCACGTACCCACGTACCGGAAGCAAATACATTCCTGAAGATATGTGGGCTGAAATTCCAAACCTTGTGCGGGCATTGCAGAACCGTGAAGATTGCAAGCAAGCCCTTACCAAAATCAAATGGGGACGGTTCAACAAACGTATCGTGAATGACCTCCGTGTAACGGACCATCACGGTTTGTTGATTACGGATAAAGTGCCGTCCGTACTCAATGCAGACGAAAACAAGATTTACAATATGATTGCGCTTCGGTTGCTCGAAGCCATATCACAAGCCTGTGTCAAAGAAATAACCGATGTATCATTACAGGTATTGCATTACGACTTTACGGCAAAAGGCTGTAAAATTCAGGAAGCGGGTTGGCGTTCCATCAAAGGAAGTTTTACCGATGATGGCGAAGAGCCGGTACAGGAACTACCTGAACTGAATAAAGGCGATGAACTCAAAATAAAGGAAGCCGCCGTTTTGGAAAAGCAGACCAAACCGCCAGTGCTTTACACCGAAGCCGGGCTTTTGTCGGCTATGGAAACCGCAGGGAAAGAAATCGAGAACGAGGAAGAGCGCAAAGCCCTCAAAAATATCGGTATCGGTACTCCGGCTACAAGAGCCGCCATTATCGAAACCCTGTTTACCCGCAATTATATCCAAAGGGATAAACGTTCATTAATCCCTACGGAAAAAGGATTGCAGGTGTACGGGCTTGTCAAAGACCGAAAAATTGCGGATGTGGCAATGACCGCCGAATGGGAATTGGCATTGCAGAAAATCGAGAACAACGAAGCGGATGCCGGAACATTTCAAAAGGAAATGGAAACCTATGCCAAATCCATTACCGATGAATTGCTGCAAACTTCTATTGCTCAAAACAACCTACCGAAGTTGGTTTGCCCTAAATGCAAAAGCCAGCAACTCATTATCCGTGATAAAATTGTGAAGTGTCCCGATGAGGTTTGTAGTTGGGTACAGTTCCGTATCGTCTGCGGTGTGCAAATCAGTATCGAAAATGTAACAAGCCTTGTCAATAAAGGCAAAACCTCTTTAATCAAAGGAATGACAAGCAAAGCAGGTAAGAAATTCGATGCGTATATCGTGTTGAATGCCGATTGTAGTACCTCTTTTGAGTTTGAGAAAAACAAAAGCAGTAAACGCAATGGAAAATAAACCGTCAATCGTACCCAAAGAAATCAGGAACCTGATTTATACTATCCGGGGCAAACAGGTAATGTTGGATAGTGACCTCGCTGCCTTATATCAGGTAGAAACAAAGAACCTGAACAAAGCCGTTAAAAGAAATATTGAGCGATTTCCTGTATCATTCTGCTTTCAACTGACCGAAGAGGAAGTTGAAAACTTGAGGTTCCAAATTGGAACCTCAAGTTTGAGCTACGGCGGCAGACGTTATTTACCCTATGTTTTTACCGAACAAGGCGTTGCAATGGCATCTGCCATACTCCGTTCAGACATAGCCGTTAAAATGAGTGTTGAAATAATGGAAGCCTTTGTAGAAATGCGGCGTATGCTTATTAGCAATGCTTCTTTGTTTCATCGTTTGGATAATATCGAGTTAAAGCAACTGGAAGCCGACCAAAAATTTGAAGAGATTTTTAAGGCTTTGGAAAGTGATAAGCTGCACAGCGAAAAAGGCATTTTCTATAACGGGCAGGTTTTTGATGCCTATGCCTTTGTTTCCGATATTATCCGCAATGCCACAAGTTCCATTATCCTGCTTGATAATTATGTGGATGATACCGTGCTTACGTTATTGGGGAAAC
Source organism: Allomuricauda sp. TMED12 (assembly GCA_002167435.2). Classification (GTDB taxonomy): domain Bacteria; phylum Bacteroidota; class Bacteroidia; order Flavobacteriales; family Flavobacteriaceae; genus Flagellimonas. The sequence goes on along the minus strand of NHBR02000148.1, from coordinate 42,058 downwards.
GCAAAGACAATGTAACAGCCACAATCCTTACTAAAAATATCAGTAATCAATTACGGTTGGATTTACAACGCTACAATAGCCAATATCCTCCGGTAGATATTGAGCTTTTCTCCGATGCCCACGACCGTTTCTTGATTATTGACCATACAGAACTCTACCACATCGGGGCATCACTCAAAGACCTGGGCAAAAAATGGTTTGCCTTTTCAAGAATGGATATTGAAGTCGGCAGGATGCTTCAAATCTTGAATAAGCCATAAAAATGAACCTCCGAATTATCGGAGGTTTTTTGTTGCCTATTACGCCAAATCCTGCCTTTCAAAGCCAAACCCTGCAACATTCTCATAGGCATTTGCTCCTGCTTCTAATTTTAGGATTTAAGTAAAATTCTAAAACAAAATATAGTATGGATGTACAGCAAAAAGACCTATCGTATTTCAGATTACGACTGCAAGAACTGTTAAACAGTAGCTTCCCCGAAAAGGCACACGACCAAAAATTTATCGACCAGCGTTCTTCGTGGGCTTCCAATGCTTATGAGGGTGCTTTCAGGGCGGGAAACCCCATTGAGCAATGCAATGAAATAGCCAACTACATACTTTTTGAGGGCTTACACTTCTCCAAATTCGACACTGTTTTTCAGGTGGTATGCAATGAGTTTGATACCGTAATGGCAGATGAGGAACTGCGACCGTTTGCCCTTAAAATGTTCCCTGTCTGTGAGGCTGTTCTCGCAGGATATGAATTAACCGATGATTTCGCCTACGGTTATGAGTTTGATTTACTCTATACCGAACTGACTGGAACCATCGCAATATGGATAGAGGAAAATGGGCTTCAGTAAGAAGCAACATCTCCAACAGAATATTGATGCCCTGCGAATTGCTTTTAAACTGGAAAAGGAGAAACGGCAAGCCACCGTAGGCGAAAGACTGCTAATGATGCAATACAGCGGATTTGGCGGTCTTAAATTCGTGCTGAACCCCATAGCCAACGAAATAGACATCAATCATTGGAGAAAAACCGAACACGACCTTTTCCCTATTACGCAGGAACTCCACCAACTGCTCAAAGAAAATTCCGAAGACGATAAGCAATACCGCAGGTATGTGGACAGTATGAAAAGTTCCGTACTGACAGCTTTTTATACACCGCCACAGGTAATAGATGCGATTTCCGCAACCTTGCGTGAAAGAGGTCTGAACATTGATAAATTCCTTGAACCGTCCGCAGGTATCGGCTCATTCGTACAGTCCTTTTCGGAAAACCAACAAAGTATTACCGCTTATGAAAAAGACTTGCTCACAGGCAAGATTTTAAAACAGCTTTACCCCGAAAGCAATATCCGTGTAAGTGGTTTTGAAGAAATTCTCGAAAAGGAACAAAACAGCTATGATGTAATTGCCAGCAATATACCATTTGGCGATACTTCCGTTTTCGACCTTTCCTATTCCCGTAGCAGGGACAGTGCAAAAGTACAGGCAGCCCGAAGCATACACAATTACTTTTTTCTGAAAGGTGCTGATATGCTCCGTGAGGGCGGTTTGTTGGTTTACATTACTTCACAGGGCATTCTGAACAGCCCTAAGAACGAACCCATACGCAAGGCGTTAATGCAGGATAATAATCTGGTTTCGGTTGTTCGCTTACCCAACAATCTTTTTACAGAATATGCAGGTACAGAAGTCGGAAGCGACCTGATTATCCTGCAAAAGAATACGGCAAAACAAAATCTGACCGAAAGGGAAGATCTGTTTTGCCAAAGCAGGCAAACAGAATACAATACACCTGGTAATGCACTCTTTCAGGACAACACAAGGATTGTGCATACCGAACGTAAATTAGATACCGACCCATACGGACAACCTGCATTAATCTATACGCATAAAGACGGCGTTGAGGGAATTGCCAAAGATTTAAAACAAATGCTTTCCGAAGATTTTGGCAAGCACCTGAATATAGGTTTGTACAAAGGCGAACGGAACGATGAACCTATAATACAAATTCCGATTGAACCAACGGTTACACCTCCGGTTATTGAGCCTGTAATCATTCAGCCAAAACCGCAACCTGTACCCACGCCTGTAACCCATCGGGAAAGCCCACAGGAATTAAAGCAACTAAGCATCTTCGACCTGTTTGAAAATGCGGACGAACCTGTAATGGTTGCTGCTCCGCCCAAAAGAACCACGCAAGCCAAAAGGCAAAGCACTAAAACAAACCGCCGTGCAATAGGTCGCCAAACCGACCTGTTCAGTGCGATGCAACAACCTTATACGCCTCCTGTTACTAATAGACCTACCAATGGAAATACATCAGCCAACGGCAAAAAACAGGAAGTTATCGGCGACCTGTTTTCAAGTATCAATGAGAATGGCCAAGCTGATAAGCCAGCTATTCCCGATACCATTCCCGAACCTGCTCCGTACAGTGGCAAACTGCAATCGTTCCATCGCAACGATTGCCTTGTGGTGGATAATGGTTGGGTCGGTCATCTGCAAGATGTAGATATAGCAGACGGTACGGCTGTATTCCACCCTTTACAGTTACCGACCTTACAGAAAGCAAGAGCCGAAGCGTATATCGGGGTGCGTGATGTTTACCAACAGCTTTACACAAAAGAGGCACAGCATCAGACCGAATACAAAGAAGAAAGGGAAAACCTTAATCGCCTTTACGATGCCTTTATTAAAAGGTACGGCAACCTCAACAGTGCCGATAATATCAAGCTCATCAAAACGGATAGTTCCGGTAAGGAAATCCCTTATTTGGAACGTGTTATTGGTGGCGTGGTACACAAAGCCGATATATTCAGCAGACCTGTTAGTTTTTCTACTATAACCATAGCAACGGATAATCCCGAAGAAGCGTTATCAGCTTCGTTGAACAAGTACGGAAGCGTGGATTTGGACTTTATGTCCGAAATCAGCGGTATGCCTGACGATGCTTTGAAAGAAGCCTTACACGGTCGTATCTACTACAATCCACTTCAAAAGGAATATGAAATAGCCGAACGCTGGATTGCAGGGAACGTAGTGGAAAAAGCGGAGAAAGTCAGAGCCTATCTCGAAAGCAATCCCGATGATACACAAGCCAAAGAAAGCCTTACCGTATTAGAGGAAGCAAGACCAATACGAATTGAATTTGAAGAACTCGATTTTAATCTGGGCGAACGCTGGATACCCACAGGTATTTATGCCCGGTTTGCATCGCACCTGTTCGATGCAGAAGTCCGTGTCCATTATTCCGACAGTGCCGATGACTTTTCCGTAACCTGCAAACAGAAGAACGTACACATTTGGGAGAAATACGCCGTCAAAGCCCAAAGCCGGACGTATGATGGGATTGCCCTGCTCAAACACGCCCTTGTCAATACCACGCCCGATATTTCAAAAACAATAACGGTTGAAGGCAAAGATGTCAAAGTGCGGGATATGGAAGCCATACAAATGGCGAATACTAAGATTGATGAAATCCGCAACGCCTTTACCGATTGGCTTCACGCCCAAAACGATGAGTTCAAAACAAGGCTGACCGACCAATATAATGATACGTTTAACTGTTTCGTCCGCCCTAACTACGACGGCACACATCAGGAGTTTCCGGGATTAGACTGCAAGGGCTTAGGCATTAATGACCTGTATTCGAGCCAAAAGGATGCCGTTTGGATGATAAAGCTCAACAACGGGGCAATTTGCGACCACGAAGTAGGTGCAGGAAAAACGTTGGTAATGTGTACGGCTGCACAGGAAATGAAGCGTTTGGGGTTAGCCCATAAGCCTATGATTATCGGGCTGAAAAGCAATGTTCACGAAATTGCCGAAGCCTACCGCACGGCTTACCCACACGCAAAAATTCTGTTTCCTGGCAAGGAAGATTTTACGCCCCAAAAACGCCTGCGGATTTTTGGCGACATTAAAAACAACGATTGGGATTGTGTGATACTGACACACGACCAATTCGGAATGATACCGCAATCGCCCGAAATTCAAAAAGAAATACTCCAAATAGAATTAGACAGCGTAGAGCGTAACCTCGATGCCCTGCAATCGCAAGGCAAGGAAGTTACCAGAGGGATGCTTGCCGGAGTAATCAAGCGGAAAGAAAACCTCGAAGTCAAGCTCAAAACCCTGCAACACGATATTGAAAACCGAAAAGATGATGTGGTGGATTTTAAGATGATGGGCATTGACCACTTGTTCGTTGATGAAAGCCACCAATTCAAAAACCTGATGTTCAACACAAGGCATACAAGGGTTGCCGGATTGGGCAATGTGGACGGAAGCCAAAAAGCATTGAACCTGCTCTTTGCTATCCGTACTATTCAGGAGCGTACCAATGCGGATATGGGAGCAACCTTTCTTTCAGGAACTACCATCAGCAACTCATTAACGGAACTATATCTGCTGTTCAAATACCTGCGACCACGGGCATTGGAAAAACAGGGCATTCATTCTTTTGATGCGTGGGCAGCTATCTATGCAAGGAAAACGACCGATTATGAATTTTCTGTTGCTAACAACATTGTAGCTAAAGAACGTTTCCGATACTTTATCAAAGTGCCGGAACTGGCACAATTCTACTCCGAAATTACGGATTACCGAACGGCAAAAGATATAGGAATTGACCGCCCCAATAAGAACGAGGTGTTGTACAATATACCGCCTACTCCCGACCAGGAAGAATTTATCCAAAGTCTGATGGAATTTGCAAAAACAGGAAAAGGAGAACTACTCGGAAGAGCACCTTTATCTCCATCGGAAGAAAAAGCAAAGATGCTCATCGCAACGGACTACGCCCGTAAAATGTCTTTGGATATGCGGATGGTAAGCGGTGCGTATGATGACCACCCCGATAACAAGGCTTCGCATTGTGCGGCAAACATTACCAAGTATTACAACCAATACAACGCACAGAAAGGAACACAGTTCGTTTTCTCCGATTTGGGAACCTACAAGCCGGGCGAATGGAATGTGTACTCCGAAATCAAACGCAAGCTCGTGGAAGACCACGGCATACCTGCAAACGAAATCCGTTTTATACAGGAAGGCAAAAATGATAAGCAACGTAAGGAACTTATCAAAGGAATGAACGAGGGCAAAATCCGTGTGTTGTTCGGTTCCACAAGTATGCTCGGAACTGGCGTGAACGCACAGAAAAGAGCCGTTGCCGTTCATCATCTCGATACGCCGTGGCGACCAAGCGACCTTGCTCAAAGGGACGGCAGAGCCGTTCGAAAAGGTAATGAGATTGCCAAATTCTTTGCCGATAACAAAGTAGATGTGATTATCTATGCCGTAGAAAAATCATTGGATAGTTACAAGTTCAATCTGTTGTACAATAAGCAACTTTTTATAGACCAATTAAAAAACAATAACCTCGGCAAACGTACTATTGACGAGGGCAGTATGGACGAAAAATCGGGAATGAATTTTTCGGAATACGTGGCTATCCTATCAGGAAATACAGACCTGTTGGATAAAGCCAAATTGGAAAAACAGATTGCCGGGTTGGAAAGCGAAAAACAGGCGTTCAACCGTTCAAAGTATAGTGCGAAGTACAAATTGGAAGATTATACGGAAATGTTGCAAAGCACTCAATCTCGTTTAAACCGTATGAGCCTTGATTGGAATAATCTGCAAGAGCGTATCCAAAAACGGTCAGACGGTACAATCGTAAATCCTGTACAGTTGGATGGCTTACCGCCCAATGCCGATATTAAACAAATCGGTGCAAAACTCAACCAGATTGCGGACAAAGCCCGAACCGGAGGTCAGTATGAAGAAATCGGTACGTTATACGGATTTACGCTTTTGGTAAAAACGGAAATGTCCGAAAAAGAGGGTGTGGATATAAGGGTAAACCGTTTTTTGGTACAGGGCGAGGGCAATATCAAATATACCTACAACAACGGTGTGATTGCTAAAGATGAAAAGCTGGCTGCTACGAACTTCCTTAATGCACTGGAGAAATTGCCCGGCTATATCGAGCAGGAGCACAAGAAAATTACGGAGATACAAAAAGACCTGCCCATTCTTCAGGAAGTGGTTAACGGTACTTGGTCGAAAGAAAGTAAACTGGGCGAACTCAAAACGGAACTGGCTGCCGTAGAAAGAAAGATACAGCTATCTATTACACCAGAAACCAAACAAGATGCTCCGGAGCAGGCAGAAAAGCAGAAAGAAGCTCCAAAGGTTCAGGAAAGCATTATACGGACAAAAGGTATTCATTTGCCTCGTGGCGTATTGTAAAACCTGAACGGGCAGGCAATAAAAAAGGGAGGTCATTTAAGCCTCCCTTTTAAATTATCCGTCCTGTACCAAATGCTGCAAGTTCGGGTCATTCTTGATACGCTCCATTTCGCTAACAACAATATTCAGGATGTCTTTTTTTATCTGTTTGTAATTGCTTTCAATTTCCTGCTTCATTTTATCCTCGCCCTGCTCATTTACAAAAGATAAGATTTGGGGTATCTTTTGGTAGGCTTTGGTTTCGGCGGCTACCTTTTCATTATCTACCACGATTTCGGCGTGAAATATCTTTTGCTCGATACGTTCATCAAAGTTATCCGATACAGAACCGACAAACATACCCTGTGTAAGCGTTGAAATTTTGGAAGCCGGAATAAGGCTGTCTAACTGTGTGGAAATAGAGGTGGATTTATCATTGCGGTTAATGGTCATACTCTGACGTTTCTGTAATACTTTACCGAAACGCTCCGAAAGACTTTTTGCCGTTTCTCCAACCACCTGACCACTGAATATATTACCTACCGTATTCTGTATTACCTTGCTTTCCTTGTCGCCGTAATCCCTCGTTAATTGCGAAAAATCCTGGAAGCCCAAACATACTGCCACCTTATTACTTCTCGCAGTTGCAATAAGATTATCCAGTCCTCTGAAGTAAATCGTGGGTAACTCATCTATGATAACCGAACTCTTTAATTGTCCTTTTTTGTTGATGAGCTTGACAATTCGGGAATTGTACAACCCTAATGCTGCTGAATAAATATTTTGGCGGTCGGGATTGTTACCCACGCACAAAATCTTCGGCTCGTTCGGGTTATTGATGTCGAGTGTAAAATCATCCCCGGTCATTACCCAGTACAACTGCGGGCTAATCATTCTTGACAAAGGTATTTTTGCCGATGCTATCTGCCCTTGTAACTGGTCTTGTGCGCCACCTTGCCACGCATCCATAAAGGGCGACAAATAGTTTTCCAAATCGGGGTATGAGGTTAAAATCGTGAATACGTCCGAATACTTTTTGTTCAGCAATTCAATGGCGTGTGGGAACGTACAATACTTGCCATCCTCATAGATTTTCAGATACCAAATAATAGCAGCTAAAAGAATAATTGGGCTTTCCACGAAAAAATCGCCTTGCTTCTGTATCCACGACCTGTTGAGGTTTAGCATTATGGTATAAGCCGCTTCGTAAGCATCAGAAATGTCGGTCATAAAATCGGGATTGAGTGGATTACAACGGTGGCTCTTGCGTGGGTCGTCGAAATTTATCACGTAAAATTTCGGCTGTACCTTGTATTTATCCCGGTGCTTTAGTAAATGATTGTAGGCGATAGTCGAAAGGTCGTCAAACTTGAAATCGTAGATGTACATACTAAAGCCTTTTTCTATCTGCTGCTTGATGTAGTTGTTTACGATGGCATAAGATTTACCGGAACCCGGAGTACCCAACACGATTGATGCCCTGAAAGGATTTACAATGTTTATCCAACCGTTGTTCCATTTGCCTTTGTAGTAAAATTTGGTGGGCAGGTTGACGGAATACTCGTTTTCCATCAGCTTGGTTTCCTGTTGAAAGCTCTCGTTTTCGTTATTGAAAACATCGTCCATTAGGTTGGTACGGAGCAATCGGCTCATCCATACGCCTGCCATCAGCAAGGCGATATAACCTAACGAGATAGTAAGAATATACAGAAATGTGCTTGTTGCGGGGGATAGCTTTAGCAATGGTGTGTTCAGGAAGAACAGCGCAAAGCCAATGCCCAACGCCACATAAATTTTAGACCAGGTTATCTTCTCATTCTTTACACCCTTTGTCCCTAAGCAACTCAAAGCCAGTAAAACCAAAGCGAATGCTTTTGTATAAAGGGTATGTGAAAACAAGCCCGCCGTACGGTCGAAATTGCCTAACATCTTGTTGATTACTTCCAACGTCCAGCCACGTTCTAAAAAGAAACCGTAGCAGAACCAATAAAGGTGCATCAGCACCAAAAGAATACTGACTGCCCGCATAAAAGCCATTATTTTGGCAAGCCCTCTTAAATCGTCTTCTCCCTGCATTATTTTAAGTTTTAATGTTCGGGCGTGAATTTAAAGGCTGTTGCTGTCGGCTCTTAAAATATGGCAGTAAGTGGCGTTGTGTGGCAGTATTTGGCAGATTAGTATAAAATGAAAAAGGTAGCAAATCGCTACCTTTTCAACCTTATTGTAAAATTGATTTTGTCCTTATTCTTTCTCAAAAGTAACGGCTTCGTCCATCTCGCCCCTTGTGAGGCTCAATTTAATTTACAAAATCCTCTCTTCTAATTTTAATTTCATCATTATATCGGTTTGTTCATCATCGCCTAATTTGAAAATATGCTTGTCAAATTCAACAAAACCATTTTTCTTATAAAAGCTGATTGCCCGAGGATTTTCTTCCCAAACACCTAACCAAACGTAGTGTGCATTTTTCTGTTTGGCAATTTCAATAGCTTTTTCATAAAGCACTTGTCCGACTTTTTTACCGTGAAATTCCTTTAAAACATAAATGCGTTCAATTTCAAGTGCTGTGTCGTCTTGCAATTCTGTTTGCGATTGCCCGAAATTGATTTTCAAATAACCAACTAATTCGTTTTCAGATAAGGCAAAATAAAACTCGGAACTTTCATTGTTCAATTCTTCTATTAGCTTTTCATTGGAAAATCCCTCCTCTAAATATGTTGTCATATTCTCTTCTGTATTACTCGAAGAAAATGTTTCTGAAAATGTTTGTCTGCCTATCTGTTGCAGTTGTTCAATATCGTTTAATGTTACTTTTCTTATTTCCATTGGTTCCATCTATTTTAAATTCCATTCGTAGTTAAGCCATTCGGTATTTTCTCTTGCTCCTAATCGTTCATAAAATTTCACTCCTACTTTATTCCACGGTGCAACCGTCCATTTTATTTGACTGCAATTATTTTGTTCTGCTTCAGTTTTTAACGCATTCATTAGTTGTTCGCCAATTTTCTGACCACGATAATTTTCGTCCACATAGAGCTCTTTCATATAAATAGCAGGACGGTTTTGGGCTGTATAAGGAAGAAAATAATAAACCAACATTCCTGCGATTTTATCATTATCTTCTGCCACAAGGCAATAAAAATCGGGTGGGTTTTTCTTAAATCCGCTGTTTCTGACAATTTCGGGTGTAATGGCAAAACTGTCAATGTATTTTTCAAAAACAGCCAATTCTTTCATTAAATGCCAAACTTTCTCGCTGTCCTTTTCTTCGGCTTTTCTTATTGTTATATTCATTTTTTTAAAACATTATTTAATGAGCTGATACGGCTTTCAGCCCGACAATCGAGCCTATTAAAGTGATAAGAAAAAGTATTCGCAGAAATGTTGCAGGCTCTTTAAATACAAGAATACCGACTAAAACTGTTCCGACTGCTCCGATACCTGTCCATACGGCATAAGCCGTTCCGATGGGCAAAGTTTGGGTTGCTTTAATCAAAAGTCCCATACTCATAGTAAGGGTAACGAGAAAACCTGCATACCACAAATACATTTCATTTCCTGTTGTTTCTTTTGCTTTTCCCAAACAGAATGCAAAAGCCACTTCAAACAACCCTGCTACAACTAAAATTATCCAATTCATTTCCTTTGTTCTTTATCTGCAAAGGTCGGAAACGGAATTGAGGTGAAATTTTACAAATGATAAAAAATGAGCCGTTCACTTTATTTCTGCCCTAATTCTGCTCAAACTGACTTGTGTTATACCTAAATAAGAAGCAATGTGTCCTAATTGCACTCGCTGGACTATATCGGGACTGTTTTTCAAAAGTTCCTTATATCGTTCGGTAGCTGTTCGGACTTGTCGAGAAATAAGCCTTTCTTCTGTTTTTATAAGTTCTTTTTCGGCAAATCTTCGCCCCCAATTTGCAATATGTATATCATTCTCAAAAAGTCTTTGTAAGACTGTTGTTTTCAGTTTATATAATTCGCAATCTTCCAACAACTCTACATTTTCATATCCTTTCTGATTGGCTATATAGCTTTTCATTGAAATAATAGTATCGCCCTCTTTGCCAAACCAAAAAGTGATTTCATCATTATCTTTATATGAATATGCTCTTGCTACACCTTTCTTTATAAAGTAGATGTTCTTTTCAATTTTATCAGCTCTCAAAAGAATATGCCCTTTTTTATATTTAACCTCTGTAATTGATTTCTTGAGCAATTCTTTTGAAGTATCTGGAAGCGGATATATATTCTCAAGTAAAAGGTCTATGTTCATTAATCCAATGCTGATTTGTTGTAACAAAATTACAAAATAAAAAAATGAGCTTCGTTATATGTGGTGTGAAGACTGAAGCTGTACAACCTTAAAAATGAAACATATATTTCAATCAATAGATATTTTTTACAACCTACTACCTTTCTTCTTTTTCTTCTTCATTTTATTGGCAAAATCCTGTTCCTCGTAATCTTCGCCCTGGGCTTCGGGCAATAAGCCTCCCAGTGCTTCAATCAAACCATCTTCGTGTTTACCAGTAGTTAAGAAGTCGAACAAATGGTGTGGTTCTTCCGCAGGAAGATCCGCATCATTTGATGTAGATATTTTCGGTTGTAATTCAACTGGCTCTTTAATCTCCGGTTTGATATTATTGTTCCAATAATCATTAAAGGCATTGGCAGAAAGTTCCTTGCTCAAACGTGAACCGTTCCAAACCGCTTTAGAATTGTGGTCTATAAATGTCATTCCGTAAATACGCCCTGTATCATTCCTCCGCACCACTACGTTAATTCCCTGCTCGGCTAATTGCTTCTTAAAGCCCATTTCATCAGTTGTTGATTTCAAGGCAATGGTAACGGCTGATTGTAAGGTCTGCTTGGTTGGACTATCTTTTAAATCCGTTTTGCATTTCGCAAAATACAGTTCCAAAGCCGGAAGCCCTGCATCTTTACCAAACAAAGAAGCCTTGAACGGATGCCCGGCTCTTTCGCCTTTCTCGTTTAAAGGAATGTATAATAAACCCTGCCGTAGCTGCCCCTGCAATTCGCCCTCTACTTTTTCGGTGGTAATATTGAACAGGGAAAGCAAGGCATTGTATTCGCCCAAAGTCTGAAACTTATAGTAATTTGGTAAGTGGCGAACTACTGAAGCGATTTGACTTTTCACATCTCCAGCTTTGTAGTTTACCGGGCGGAAAACCTTGTCGTTCTGCCGATGCTCCTTATCAGTTGCGGGTATCAATCCGTGTTTTCTTTCCAACTCACGGCACACATTCATAGACCGCATTTTCTCGAACTTGTCCGAAATCTTTTTACCCTCTTCGTCCACGCAAACCGATACAATGTGTATATGGCTGCGGTCAATATCCGTGTGTTTGAACACCACAAAAGGCTGTTCTCCGTAACCCATTTCCCGCATATACTGTTCTGCCATCTCCCTAAACTTATCATCGCTTACTTTATCATTCGGGTCAGGATTGAGCGAAATATGCAACGTATGTTTTTCGGTATTGCGGTTGGCTATCAGGTAAGGCGCAAAAGACTGGGCTAATTGTGCAACGGAATAATGCCCGTTAGCGGTTTCAATCATCTTATTGGCAAACAAAATCTGTCCGTTTTCATTCTCCACTTTGAGCTGATTGTACGCCAATGCTCCGTATAAATTTCCGCTTCTACCGATTTTCGCTATCATTTCTAAGGCTGTTTTTTCAGGTACTTTGCTTCAAATTCCTCGGTTAGCTGAATAATTTTTTGGCATAGCATCGCCATTTCAGCCGTCTGTTTTTCCAATTTGTAGAGGAACGCTGCCGCTTTTTTCTCGGAAAAATGCTTGTACAACAGCTTTACAATCTGGTTATAATTTACACCTATGGAACGGAACTGGCTGTGAAAAGAGGTTAGCCGCATATAAAAATCAACCGTTCCTTTGTCAATCTGAATGGTCTTTATGGTCTTGTCAAAGATGCAGGACGTTATGAAATGCGCCTTTACCTGCATACCTGATTTATCAAACAGGGTAAGAAAACGGGCGTGTTCCTGCTCGTTAAAGGAAATCGTATAGCGGATGGTCGCCGGGTCTTCTTTTGGGCGGCGTCCGGTCTTTTTCAATTGCTTTTTGTTGTTATCGTTCATCACTAATCCATTTTAAAATCCATACAAAACCCTGACTTCGGAAGGTGTTTTCTGCCCCCTGCAAAGGGCAAGTTGTTTTGAGCATCGGAAATCATTCCGAGATGCTCAAAACACAACTTGCCGTGTTCCGTTGAACACAAAAATCCGCCCTTCGGGACGGATTAAATGTAACAGGGAAAACGGCTCGATGCCGTTCCCGTTACCCTCCATTTTGTCAAAAGACTTTTGCATAAATCCGTTAATAATAATCATTGTACAAAGTAAAGCCCTACCTGTAAGAGTATTGCAATGCGATACCCGGACAAAGACTGCCTTTGAGTGCCAAACACTGCCACACCTCAATCAGCGGATAAATCAATCGCTTTATTTGCCGTATAATTTTAGTGCAGGTAGTAAAAAATGTATTTCGACAAAGAAGAAAATCAGGTTTGCAAACAGGCAGTTTGGAATAAAAGCATAAGGTTTTAAAAGCATAAAACAATAAAAGTGTAAAAGCATAAAAGCGGTAAAGCAATTTACCTATTGTAAGGTTTGCCACTTGCTAAAGAATGTGCCTGACAAGGCAAAAATGAAAGCAAATACCTGTGCAGGAAAGTACGCAAAAGGGAATGCAGGAATATAGGAATGAGGTAATAATCAGATAAACCAATATTCAATCCTGCAAAACAAATAAAGTGTGTAACAATAAATTTTTAAATAATGGAAACAACAAAGAAAACTTTAAAAATCAGCTTCTCCACCCAAAAAGGCGGTGTGGGAAAATCTACAATGACCACCTTGCTGGCAAGTGTGCTTCACTACCGTTTAGGTTTTAATGTGCTGGTGATGGACTGCGACTTTCCGCAACACAGCCTGACCAATATGCGTGAACGGGATAAGAGAACCATAATGCAGAACGACTACCATAAAAAGGCGGCAATGAAGCAGTTTCAAGCCATCAACAAAAAAGCGTACCCGATTATCAAATGCAAGGCTGAAACAGCTCTGGAGAAAGCATCGGAATACAGAAGCCAGTCGGCGGTTGTGCCGGATGTTATTTTCTTCGACCTGCCGGGAACAGCCAATACCAAAGGTGTACTGACAACCTTAAAAAAAATGGACTTCATCTTTTCGCCCATTACTGCCGACCGTTTGGTAGTGGAAAGTACATTGGGCTTTACCAAAGCCTTTCTCGGACTTCCCCAAACGGACGAGGGCAATCCCGAACAAGAGATGTGGCTGTTCTGGAACCAAGTGGATGGCAGGGAAAAAACAGGTTTGTATGATGCGTATCAAAGTGTCATCAAAGAACTCAACCTGCCCATAATGGAAACAAGGATAATGGACAGCAAGCGTTTCCGAAAGGAAACAGACGACACAGCCAGTTATGTATTCAGGTCAAGTTTGCTGCCTGCCGAACCACAGTTAATGAAAGCAACTAAAATGGATTTGTTTGTCGAGGAATTTTTAAAAATCACTCATCTATAAAAATAGTAAAGTATGGCTTCAGATAACAAAAACAACGATTTTGAAAAGCCCAATGTTGATGAGGAATACCTTATGAACGTCATAAGCGGCGATGAGCCTGTTGCTCCACCGACCATTAACAAAAAGCAGGATGTACCAAAGGAAAACAAGCCCAGGGAAAAAGCCCGTAACAGTTCATCAAAGAAAGCGGACTACGAGGAAACGTTTTTGGTCAATCGTTTTCCATCGGGGCGTAATGGCAAGGTCGTTTACATACGCCCTGAATACCACGAAAGATTGCTCCGCATCGTTCAACTGACAAGGGAAGAAAGAACAACGCTCTACTCTTACATTGACAATATTCTTGAACATCATTTCAGGGAGTACGGGGACGATATTACCGATTATTTCAATGAACATTTTAAACCCATTCTATAATGAAGAAAGATAAAAAGAACAGGAATACTGTTGCAGCCGGCAGCAACTCCGATACAGTTAGCAATACAGCTAAAACAACCTATGAAAACGCATTTATGCAAATGAATAAAATGCAGAAAAGAGGCAATAAAAGCATATACCTAAGTCCTGAACATCACGAGCGTTTAACCCGCATAGTCCAGATTATAGGCGATGATAAAATACCCTTGTTTGCCTATCTCAATAATATTCTTGAACATCATTTTAAAGTATTTGAAGATATGATTACAAAAGAGTTCAACGAAAAGTACAAAGGCTTGTTTTAAAAAACCTACGTTATGGAAATAGTAATTGTGATATGCCTGCTGATAGTCATTGTCCTGCTTTTACAGGATAAGATTGTCATTAAGAAAAGGACAAAACAAGTACCTCCGCAGAAGAAAGTCAATCCGAACCTGCCCGATATTATGGGGCAGCCAAAATCCGTAGAACGCCTTTCAATGCCAAACGCTGCCAATGAACGCCAAATTGAGGAACCGGAGATAAACCCCGCTAATTTAGACATTGAATACGACGAAAATGAAAACGTCGGCATTCAAATCCGCAAGGAAGAGCTGGACGAAGTTTTCAGTAATATACCTGATTTGGAGGAAGAGGAAGAAGATTGGAACAGGTACGGAATATCCGGTGGCGATGACGGTTTTGCCCAAGGGGTTACCTTTGAAGAACTAAGCTCCGTGGGGGTGTTGCTCCAAAAAGAAGAATTGGAACCAGCCCAAAAGGAAACAGCGATAGCCATAGTTCAAAAAATACAGGGAACCGAATTATTCAGCCTATTGGAGAATTCTATGGAAGATGCTTCCCGAAGAATAGCCGAGCTTTTGGATAGCACCCTTTCATCTGAAACGGAAGACAGTTCTTCCACTTTGCGGAAAAGTGATTTGAGTGATTTTGACATTGAGGAGTTTGTTTAGGCAAGCTCCCTTTTGTATGTTAGACACAAATTAAAAATTGTTCAAACGCTATAAAACTAAGTGCCCGCTATTTTTACAAATTTTGGAGTATCGAACTTCGGTGTAATTGTTGGCATATCTACTTTGACTGATATTGGCATTGGAAAATCAACTCCCATAATAATTGCTTCTCCTGACCCTAAAGATGGTAAAAAAGAAAGAGTTTCTTTATTGGCAGTCGAGCAAGCACTCGCGATTGCTTCCTTATCTTGATAATTTATCAGCCTATGAGTAATGAATGTTCCCATTTGACTTAGCGTACCAACAGGAATATCTCTTGGCATTTGTGTTGATAAACATAGAAATAATCCATATTTACGACTTTCTTTAGCAATGTTATCAAAAGCATTTAATTCTGTGCTTTCAAAATATTCATCCTTAATTTTCTTGTTTAAAAACTGATGGGCTTCATCTACAAAGAGAATTAGAGGATTTTCTCTGAAAATATTAGTTCGAGCTTTATTCAATAAGTATCTTCCCAATGAATTTGCCAAGATTTCTCTTGCCTGAAAATTATAAGGTACATTTTCAAAACCAATTCTTAAAATATTTAATTCTGGATTATTCAAAAACTCGTCTATCTTGGTTATTAGGTTATTTGTGGTTGGAGCATTAAATCCAAACATACCGGAATAATCATTGTCCGATATTACATTGTTAACACGCATTATTAAACTCGTTGCATTTCCATAATTTCTTTCATCTCTATTGTTTGCCCAACGGTCGTTGAATATTTGAAAACATTCATTCCCTATTTGCCTGTGGAGTAGATTTATACTGAAATTATTTATTGTGAAATCTTCTATAATAGATTTATAAGTAAAGTAGGCATTATTATATGCCGCAGTAATATTATTTTGTTTTACAACTAATCCATTATTTATAACTACTTGCTGACCCCTGAATGTAAAAGTATCGTTAGTTCCATCATTATTATGTCCATTATTAGGAATATTCCCTAATAAGCAATGTGCAACTTTTAACGACTTAATAGCTTCCAATAAAACGGGTTGCTGTACTTGTCCTGATGGTCTGAACAGAACGAATAAATCATTAATGGTTAAATTCTGATATGGAAAATAGCTTTCTGAAATCAGTGTTGAATGGTCAACTTTTGGATGAGCATCAAATGTAGAGTATTCTCCCGTTGGGTCTAAGATTATAGCTTTTGCTCCGGTTTCTATAACTCCCTCAATAAATTTGCTGATGGTATAACTTTTCCCTCCTCCTGTTGTACCAACAACCGCACAATGACGACTAAATATCGCTTGCAAAGAAATATCTACGGGAACATTTTTATCGTATATCAAATTCCCCATTCTAAAAGTAGGAGAATGTTCGATATTTTCGGGTTTTATGCCAAAGGTTTTGAAATGTGTAGAAAGAAATTCCGACGAACAAATGAATACCTTAGAACCAATGAGTGGGAGGCTATTTATCCCTTTTTCTATTCTACTCGGGTCAAACAAATCAAATGATAAAAGAATTTCTATTCTTCCTACTGGATGAAATGCTTTAGTTGAAAAAGTTCTTTCACTTAATTCCAACCGTTCTTTTTCAGGTAACGATATTTCCAACATTTTTCCCAGAAAACCTTTTTCCTCTCCCTCAACAACAATATAGTTTCCTACAAGTCCACCTCTCAACACTTCTGCGTGGTGAACAAATGTTTTCATCAAAACAGAAGACGGGAAATGCACTTTCACAAATGCAGGGGATACAAAATTTACATACCCAAGAAAATGACTGTGATTAAAGGGGCTATTGCTCATATCTAACTATTAGGGATATTAATTACTATTTGTCGTGTATCTTCCTGATTGTAAGATTTTAAGTCAGGATAATTCTTAGCGAAATCCTCAAAGGTTTCTGAAACAATAGATATATTGGAATATTTGTTTGCAGCATCAATAAAGGGTTTCATATTTTCGTTGGTTTCATCTATCCCTTTATTTACAATCATCAATTGAAAGCCTGGATTTTGTTCCAAGGCTTCGATGATTGCGGTTACGATATGTTTATCCCCGAAACTAAAGCCTATTGTAATAAGGAAAACATTCTCCTTTCTCAAATTGGACTGGAACCTCGACATCATTTCAAAATACGGCTGTTCATAAGAGCTTTCATATTTTGATTGATGTGGATATATCATCAATGGTTCGTCAGGTTCTTCTTTTTGTATAATCTTGTTGTCTTGCTTTTCCCAATTTACAGAACCGTGTAATTTGTACAAATGGAAAACTTTTTGAATAAAATTGTCTTCTTCTTTTACTCTACTTTGATTGCGGGAAACAATATCGTAATCATAATTACGCCCACTAAATATTCTTGGTTGAGAAAATGAAAACCCGTCTATAACAACAAAATTGCTTTCACAAGCTGATTGTTCAAACATTAGGTCATAATTCAATGTAAACAGCTTAAATCTTGGTAAAGTAACTTTGCGTTTCGTTATTTTATTTAATAAGAGCGTATGTGGCGAATTATCTGGCAAACTCAATTGACAGGCTTCTTTGATAAAATCTTTAATTTTGTTTACACAATCCTCAATATCTATATCCTCTTTGGGTATATATGGTATAGCAGGTGTTGCCATAGAAAGAACCTTTTCTAAATTCTTTACTATAGAGCCATCATCCCATTTTTCATCGTAGCCAATAGTTTCAAGTAACTTTCCAAAAACATCGGCTGTTAAAAGAGCTTCCGCATCATCCCATAAATTTGCCATCGACTTACCCAACTTCCCATCTTTTCCCCAACCAATAGATGACCCTGCACCAGTTAGAAGTAATAAATTCTCAAATTGATTATTTAGAGTTTGGGAGTATTTATTCCTATTTGTTGCAATTGCATAATCAATTCTATTTTCGGTACTTTCTTTGAAATCGTGAAGTTTGCCGTCGATATATACTTTTATATCAGTAGCATCACTATCATCATAAGCAACAGAACTGTTATTGTTGAGTAAAATGTATTTCATATTCGCATATTTTATTTGTTAACCTTTTTATTGCCAAAGAAGAGTTGTTAAAAACCTAATCTGCATTATTCTTGATTGCATTTAATTCTTTTAAAACAATTTTTAAAGCCTGCTTTCCTATTTCTTTATCGTCAATAAGTCCCTTTATTTTATCTGAAAACCATAAAACCAATAGCTCATCAATTGGGGTATTCAAAAATTCTGCAAGCTTTTCGATGTGTTTTCTTGGCAATGGTCTTTCTTCATTTTCGACTTTACTGATAAAAGCACTATCCAGTTCCAATGCAGCCCCAACTTCCCGTAGGAACAATCCTTTACTTTCTCTTAGTCTTTTTATGTGTTTTCCAAATGCCATTTTGCTTTTTTAAGACTTGTCTAAATATGTCAAATTTAAGCAAAATAGTTTAATAAATACGGATTTAGACTTTCTATAAAGCCACTCACTGCCAAATCATTCCTTTGACTGCCACTTTATTATAACGCCCTGATTTCTGAAACACCTTTGTTCCGAAAGTCCGCAAGGTGCGGGATAACAATAACAAATTAATGTGTTTCAATTATGGAAAAACAGAGAAAAAAAGTTTTGCTGGCAGCCGTGGCTATGCTGTCAGGAATTGGTGCGTTCGCACAGGGAAACGGCTCGGCAGGTATCAACGAGGCTACCCAAATGGTAACTTCCTATTTCGACCCCGCAACCCAATTAATCTACGCCATCGGTGCGGTCGTGGGCTTGATAGGGGGCGTTAAAGTTTACAATAAGTTCAGTTCGGGCGACCCCGACACATCGAAGACTGCGGCAAGCTGGTTCGGTGCGTGTATCTTCTTAATCGTAGCGGCTACCATCCTGCGTTCATTCTTCCTTTAATCCTTTGCTTTATGAACAATTACAACATAAACAAAGGCATTGGCAGGACAGTGGAATTTAAGGGACTGAAAGCACAATACCTGTTCATTTTCGCTGGCGGACTGCTCGGTACGCTCATCCTCGTGATGATACTGTATATGGCAGGCGTAAACTCTTACATCTGCCTGTTCCTCGGAGCAGGCGGTGCTTCGCTCATTGTGTGGCAGACCTTTTCACTAAACAGGAAGTACGGCGAACACGGGCTAATGAAAATCGGAGCAGGAAAAAGACATCCCCGATACATCATTTGTCGCAAGCCTGTACACCGCTATCTGAAATTCACTCCTAAATCGAATGCCCTATGAGAAACGTTGCAAAGACAACAACGCTGGAAAACAAATTTCCTTTGTTGGCAGTAGAAAACAACTGCATCCTTTCCAAAGATGCGGACATTACCGCCTGCTTTGAGGTTCGTTTGCCGGAACTGTTTACGGTAGCATCGGCGGAATACGAAGCTATTCACTCCGCCTGGCATAAGGCTATCAAGACCTTGCCGGATTTTACGGTCATCCACAAACAGGATTGGTACATCAAAGAAAGCTATGCTCCCGATTTGGCAAAGGAAGACCAAAGTTTTTTGGCTAAATCCTACCAACGCCATTTTAATGAGCGACCATTTCTGAACCATTATTGTTACCTGTTCCTGACCAAGACCACTAAGGAAAGAATGCGTATGCAAAGCAACTTCAGTTCGCTTTGCAAAGGTACGCTCATACCAAAGGAAATCAGGAACAAGGAAACGATACACCGCTTTATGGAAGCGGTGGCACAGTTTGAGCGTATCGTGAACGATAGCGGTTTCATAACCCTGCAACGCCTTACCGAAGATGAAATCATCGGAACGGACGAAAAGCAGGGATTGTTGGAACAGTACCTAACCCTGTCAAGGGAAAGCGGAACACCGATGCAGGACATCGCACTCGGAACGGAAGAAGTCCGTATCGGAAACAAAAGGTTGAGCCTGCACACCTTGTCCGATACAGACGATTTGCCCGGAACGGTATCGGCTGATACCCGTTTTGAAAAGCTATCCACCGACCGGAGCGACTGCCGTTTGTCGTTCGCTGCTCCCGTGGGATTACTCCTTAGCTGTAACCATATCTACAACCAATATTTGTTTTTGGATAACAGCGAAGACAACCTGCAAAAGTTTGAAAAGTCCGCCCGCAATATGCACTCTTTGGCAAGGTATAGCAGGGCAAACCAAATCAACAAAGAGTGGATAGAAAAATACCTGAACGAAGCCCACAGCTTCGGTCTGTCGTCTATCAGGGCACACTTCAACATTATGGCGTGGTCGGAAGACCCTGCGGAGCTGAAACAGTTAAAGAACGATTGCGGTAGTGCATTGGCATTGATGGAGTGTAAGCCTCGCCACAACACTACGGACGTAGCCACTTTGTTTTGGGCTGGAATGCCCGGCAATGCAGGCGATTTTCCGAGTGAGGAAAGTTTTTACACTTTTATCGAACCTGCCTTGTGCTTCTTCACAGAAGAAACCAACTATCACAATTCGCCCTCGCCGTTCGGTATCAAGATGGCTGACAGGCTTACAGGAAAACCTATCCATTTGGATATTTCCGACCTGCCTATGAAGTGTGGCATTATCACGAACCGGAACAAGTTTATACTTGGTCCGTCAGGTTCGGGAAAATCGTTCTTCACAAACCATATGGTAAGGCAATACTACGAACAGGGCGCACACGTATTGTTGGTAGATACGGGTAATTCTTATCAGGGCTTATGCGAACTCATCAAAGGAAAGACCAAAGGTGAAGACGGTGTTTATTTTACGTACACCGAAGGCAACCCGATTGCATTCAATCCATTTTACACGGATGATGGGGTTTTCGACATCGAAAAGAGAGAAAGTGTTAAGACCTTAATATTGACACTATGGAAACGTGATGATGAACCGCCAACCCGTTCGGAAGAAGTGGCATTATCCAATGCCGTATCAGGTTATATTGAACGTATCAAAACAGATGATGTTTACCCATCATTCAACGGTTTCTACGAGTATGTCAAAGGTGATTACCGCAAGGTACTCGAAGAAAAACAGGTAAGGGAAAAAGACTTTGACATTGCAAATTTCCTGAACGTCCTCGAACCCTACTACAAGGGTGGCGAATACGATTATCTGTTGAACTCCGACAAGCAGTTAGACCTGCTTTCCAAACGCTTTATCGTGTTTGAAATTGATGCGATTAAAGACCACAAAATCCTCTTTCCCATAGTCACAATTATCATTATGGAAGTTTTTATCAACAAGATGCGGAGGCTGAAAGGTATCCGAAAACTCATCCTGATTGAAGAAGCGTGGAAAGCGATTGCCAAAGAAGGAATGGCGGAATATATAAAATATTTATTTAAAACCGTCCGCAAATTCTTCGGAGAGGCGATTGTCGTTACGCAAGAGGTAGATGATATTATCCAGTCGCCCATTGTAAAAGAAAGTATCATCAACAATTCCGACTGTAAAATCCTCTTAGACCAGCGTAAGTATATGAATAAATTCGATGACATACAGGCAATGTTGGGGCTTACAGATAAGGAAAAAGGTCAGGTACTTTCTATCAATATGAACAACGATGCAAGCCGACTGTACAAAGAGGTTTGGATTGGCTTAGGTGGTACGAACTCGGCAGTCTATGCCACCGAAGTTAGTTTGGAGGAATACCTCGCATACACCACCGAAGAAACCGAAAAAATGGAGGTAATGCAATTAGCTTCCGAATTGGACGGTAACGTAGAACTCGCCATTAAGCATATCGCAATGCAAAGGCGTGACAAAGCAAATCAATAGTCATTAACATTTTAAAATTCATAAAAATGAAAAAGTTCCTTTTTATGGTGTGTACGGCACTAATGCTCGCCGTAGCACCGTCCGCAAAAGCACAATGGGTAGTAACCGACCCCACAAATCTGGCATCGGGTATTCTCAACAGTGCGAATGAAATCGTACAGACTTCTTCCACGGTATCCAATGTAATTAAAAATTTCAAGGAAGTGGAAAAGGTGTATAAACAGGGTAAGGAGTATTACGACAAGCTACAAGCTGTAAATAATCTTGTAAAAGATGCACGTAAGGTACAGCAGACTGTATTGCTTGTCGGTGACGTATCCGAAATGTATGTTACCAACTTCGGTAAGATGATGAACGACCCGAATTTTTCTGCACAGGAATTGGCAGCTATCAGCAATGGTTATTCGGCATTGCTGAATGAAAGTACCGAACTGCTGAAAGAACTCAAACAGATTGTAACCTCATCAAGCCTTTCGCTGAACGACAAAGAGCGTATGGATATTATTGATAGAGTGTACAAAGAAGTAAAGGAATACCACAGCTTGGTACGCTACTATACCAATAAGAATATCTCTGTAAGTATTCTAAGAGCAAAAAAGCAGAACAATACCAAAAGAGTGCTTGACCTCTATGGAACTCCTAACCAAAAATACTGGTAGTTATGGAATTTCAAAATCTTCACGAAGTCCTACGCTCATTATATGATGAGATGCTCCCACTGTCCGCCGATATGGCGGCAGTGGCTAAAGGGATAGCCGGATTGGGGGCTTTGTTCTATGTTGCCATAAAAGTATGGCAGGCTTTGAGCAGGGCTGAACCCATTGATATGTACCCTTTGCTTCGTCCTTTCGCTTTGGGGCTTTGCATTATGTTTTTCCCAACTATCGTATTGGGAACAATCAATGCCGTGTTAAGTCCGGTGGTACAGGGTACTCACACAATCCTCGAAAATCAGGTGCTTGACCTCAACAATTTGCAGGCGAAAAAAGACCTGCTCGAACGGGAAGCTATGCTACGAAATCCTGAAACAGCCTATCTCGTATCAAATGAGGAATTTGATAAAAAGCTCGAAGAATTGGGCTGGTCGCCCGGCGATTTGATTACGATGTCGGGAATGTATATGGATAGGTTTGCCTACCAAACCGAACAAGCTATTAAGAATTGGTTTCGCAATCTGTTAGAGGTACTGTTTCAGGCGGCAGCTTTGGTTATTGATACCATAAGGACGTTCTTTCTCATTGTCCTGTCCATACTCGGGCCGATAGCCTTTGCGATAAGCGTGTGGGACGGTTTTCAGTCCACGCTCACGCAATGGCTGACCCGATACGTCAGCGTTTACCTGTGGTTGCCTGTGGCAGACCTGTTCAGCTCTATGCTTGCCAAAATACAATCCCTCATTATCGAAAAGGATATAGCAATGCTTGCCGACCCGACTTACATTCCTGATACCTCAAATACCGTGTACATCATCTTTATGATAATCGGTATCGTGGGCTACTTCACTATCCCAACGGTAACAGGCTGGATTATTCAGGCAGGCGGTGCAGGGAACTTTACCCGTAACGTAAACCAAGCCGCAATGAAAACCGGAAATATCGCCGGAGCAGGAACAGGTTCGGCAGTTGGAAATATCGGTGGCAAGTTAATGGGGAAATAAAAACAATCAAATCATTTAAAAATGGAATTTAAAACATTAAGAAATATCGAAAACAGTTTTAGGCAAATACGGCTGTATGCCATTGTATTTGCCGTTCTCTGCCTAAGCGTGGTAGGATTTTCACTTTGGAAATCTTACAGCTTTGCAGACGAACAACGCCAAAAAATCTATGTGCTGGATAATGGAAAATCGTTGATGCTTGCCTTATCGCAAGATGCAAGTATCAACCGACCTGTGGAAGCAAGGGAACACGTCAGGCGTTTTCACGAACTCTTTTTTACGCTTGCTCCCGACAAGAACGCTATCGAAAGCAATATGAGCAGGGCATTCAACCTTGCCGATAAATCAGCTTTTGATTATTACAAAGACCTGTCGGAAAAGGGCTATTACAGCAGGATTATTTCGGGGAATGTACAGCAACGCATTGAGGTGGATAGTGTCGTGTGCAATTTCGACACCTATCCTTATGCGGTGCGTACCTACGCCAAACAATTCATTATCCGTTCGAGCAACGTGACCAGGCGTAACCTGATTACTTCCTGTTATCTCGTGAACTCTGTCCGTTCGGACAACAACCCGCAAGGCTTCAACATCGAAAAGTTTGCAGTGATAGAAAACAGGGATATAGAAGTTATCGAACGCTAAAAAAACAATCTTATGGAAGCATTATCAGATTTAAGCACGTTTGCAAAAATCCTTACCGATAAAGGATATAACGGCTATTTCCATACGCAGGGAGCGTATGCTGGAAAGTTGAAGGAAAGTATCGGCGAATACCTCGAAAACTGCCAAAAAGGTACAGATAGTTTGCCTAAACAGGACTTGTTGCTGACGGGCTACCTGCAATGGTCGGGCGAAGACAAGCCAAGTGTAGAATGCAGTATGTGGGTAAAATACCTGAACGGCAAATTCTCGCTTAACAGAATGGAGGTTGCAAGGAAAGACCAATTTGGGCAACTGCTGAAAAAATCGGAACTGACAAACCTGTCAGTCATATCCGCACCCAAAGCGGTTGAGGCAGTCGCTTTGGTCAATGAAGAACCGAAGCAAAAGGCAGGTCAAAGTCCTAAGCGTTTCAAGCTATAACAACAGAAATAGTAAGGTTATGAAAAAACTAAGAGCAAATATGGACAGGTACTTTGACAAGCTGGACGAACGCTGGCGGGCATTGCCCTTGCGGAAACAGCACCAATACACACTTTACTTTTTTGTGGGGTATCTACTGCTTACGGCAGGTGTCATTTGCAAAGTATGGTACGATACCTCAAAGTCGGGTAACGATATGGTCATTGAGCATATCGAAAACCCTGTCCTCAAAAAAAGTGAAAGTCCTGCAAGATTGCAGGACACATTATCAACAATTCTAAAAAACAAGATTTATGAAAGAAAATGAGAACAAAAAGTCGGTTGTTCGGGTAACGGAAGGGAACCAGGCAGCAACCACTGATGTACTGCAAGACGGTACACAGAACAAAGCCGAAAAGCTCAAAAAGCCACTCATATTTGGCTTAATGGGAATTGTCTTCGTAGGTTGTATGTACCTCATATTTAAACCATCCGCAGACAAAAAGGAAATTGAGAACATCGGGCTGAACGATGCAGTACCGGAGGCTACCGGAGCAGGAATGCCTGCCGACAAAGGCAAGGCTTACGAGTTGGAAATGCTGGAACGCAAAGAGCAAGAAAAACGCAATGCACTTACCACGCTTTCTGACTATTGGAATACTGAAGACAAAAAAGAGCCTAATGATGAATTTCCCGAAGAAGACGAAAACAGCAGCTATGGCGTTGGCAGAGGTTCGGGAAGAAACGGCAATCCTGCATTGAGCAGTTACCGCAATGCACAAAGCACATTGGGTTCATTTTATCAGGATAACAACTCTGAAACAACAGAACTCCGCAGGCAATTGGACGAACTAAAAGAACAATTAGCCGAGAAAGATGTACCTAAATCTGTAACCGTTGATGACCAGCTTGCCATAATGGAGAAATCCTACCAGATGGCGGCAAAGTATCTGCCAACAGGTACAAATTCGACAGAAGCCCCACCTGCTAAGGATGCAGGTACGGCTACCGCAGGTTCAACTCAAAAGGAGCATTTTGTGGCATTCACACCTACAAGAAAGAACACCGTTTCCGCTTTGTATCGTGAGCCTACGGACAGTGCCTTTTTAGCCGATTGGAGCGAAACAAGAAACCGGGGCTTTTATACCGCAGGTTCTATTGAGCAAACGGCACAACCGAAAAACAGTATCAAAGCCTGTGTACACGATGCGCAAACGGTTATTGGCGAAACAGGGGTACGATTGCGATTGTTAGAGCCAGCCCAAACGCCTCAACGTACCATTCCGAAAGGAACGATTGTAACAGCTAATGCCAAATTTCAGGGAGGTCGATTGCAGCTAAAGATTACCTCCGTAGAATTAGAGGGCAACATCATTCCGGTTGATATTACTATTTACGATTTGGACGGACAGCAAGGCTTGTACGTTCCGTATTCGCCCGAAATGAACGCCCTTACCGAAATGGCGGGCAATATGAGCCAGACTTCGGGAACAAGCATAATGCTCACGCAGAATGCAGGACAACAGGTTGCTGCTGATTTAAGCCGTGGCGTGGTACAGGGTGTTTCGGGCTATTTCGCCAAAAAGGTAAGAACCCCAAAGGTTACGCTAAAAGCAGGGCATCAGGTCTTCCTTGTATCTAAAAAATAATGTTGAACTCAAATAATTTAAACAATGAAAAATCATTTAAAAACCTTTTGGGCATTTGCCCTGATACTCGGCTTTGCCGTACAATCTTACGCACAGGATAGTGCAAAAACTCCGCTTGCATTAGGCAAGATAGAACCGTATAGAATGGAAGTTACCTACGATAAAACTTCACATCTTATTTTTCCGACCGCCATCCGTTATGTGGATTTGGGAAGCGAATACCTGATTGCTGGAAAAGCGGAAGATGCGGAAAATGTATTGCGTGTAAAAGCATCGGTAAGGGAATTTGAAGCGGAAACCAATTTTTCAGTTATCACAAATGACGGGCGTTTTTACAGTTTCAATGTGTATTACAGTCCCTATCCCGAAGCGTTGAGCTATGACCTCTTGACAATGCAAAAGGCGGTTGATAAAGCCAACGGAAACGATGTGCTTTTTGAAGAATTGGGCAACAATTCGCCATCATTGGCAGGCTTGCTTTTGGAAACCATTTACAAAAAGGACAAACGTATTGTAAAGCATATCGGGGCTAAGAGTTTCGGTATTCAGTTTATCCTCAAAGGTATCTACATACACAACGGCAAATACTATTTCCATACGGAATTGAGAAACCGTACCAATGTGCCGTTTCAGATTGATTTTGTGAATTTCAAAGTGGTGGATAAAAAGGTAGCCAAACGTACCGTAGTGCAGGAACGCCCGATGATACCGCTTAGGACTTACAAACCATTGGATGAGATTGGCGGAAAAACGACCGAGCAAAACGTGTTCCTGTTAGACCAATTTACCATTGCCGATGACAAGGTACTACTTATTGAGATTTTCGAGAAAAACGGTGGCAGGCATCAGACACTCCAGATAGAAAATTCCGACTTAATCAAAGCTCGTTTGATTAACGATATGCACCTGAAATTTTAATAACCTTTTAAAGTAAATAATATGAAAAAGTATATCTATACCGTGATGCTCATCTTTATGGCCATCACGGTCACACAGGCACAAAGAATGTTACCTAAACAGAAAGGATTGGAAGTGAGTACGGGTGTGCTGTCCGATGATAAAATCGGTAACGATTATTACATCAATGTAGCAATGACCGTAAACGGCAAAAATGGTAACTACCAGCTTTGGGCGTTGGAATACACGCATCAATACCACGATTATAAAGACCTGCGCATACCGCAGGAAACTTATACCGCAGAGGGCGGTTACAGTTTCTTCCTGTTGGGCGATGTTCGTAAGAACATCACGCTGAACTTTGGAATAACAGGCGTAGTCGGTTACGAAAGCATCAACCGTGGCGAAGCAATGTTGTATGACGGAGCGAAGATACTGAGCGAAGACAATTTTGTTTACGGAGCAGGCGGACGGCTCACATTTGAAACGTACCTGTCCGACCGTT
The DNA here is from genome assembly GCA_002167435.2 of Allomuricauda sp. TMED12. Classification (GTDB taxonomy): domain Bacteria; phylum Bacteroidota; class Bacteroidia; order Flavobacteriales; family Flavobacteriaceae; genus Flagellimonas. The sequence goes on along the minus strand of NHBR02000148.1, from coordinate 14,360 downwards.
TTGTGTTAGTCCTGCAAGGGCGTACAAAGGTTTTGTGGGGTACAGACTTGGAACAATTCCGACCGTCCGCAGGCGTGGGATTAAGGTTTAATTTTTAAAATGTAAAATGATGATAGCAATATTCAATAAATTCAGGATAGGATTAAGCTCAATATATATACTCTTGGCAATCCTCACGGCTTCGGTTACGTTGGTATCTTGTAGCAAAGACGATGAACTCGAAATACAGAACGATTTCCCTTTTGAGGTCAAAGTAATGCCTGTACCCAAAGATATTGCCAGTGGGCAGACCGTAGAGATACGGATTACCATACAGCGAACAGGCAATTACAGCAACACGCAATATTTTCTCCGCTACTTTCAATTTGACGGTCAAGGCACATTGCGGTATTATGACGAACCACCGTATTTGCCAAACGATTTGTATTCGTTGCCAACGGAGCAGTTCCGGTTGTATTACACTTCGGCATCTACCGTATCACAATCCTTTGAGGTTTGGATTTCCGATAACTTCGGTAACGAAAAGCAGTTGAGCTTTCAGTTCAACAGTAGTGATTAATGCTACTTATATAAAAGCAAAACCGACTGTTACAGGTCGGTTTATTGCTTTTCAGCTTTCGGTGTACGTTGTTTTTTGTTTAAATTTACTTGAATTATAATCTTAACGGGTATGGATACAGTTACGGCTCAATTGGTGTTTGGTATTATTGTTATCGTTATTGCGATAGTGCTTATTTATTGGATAAACCGCAGGAAATTTTATAGGCGTAATGGTATGGGTGCAGAGGGATTTTCGAGTTTTGAAGCATCTGTATTTACCCGTTTTATAGAACGTGTCGGCAAATGGATTGCATACGCTTTGATAATTCTCGGTATTGTCTGTATATGGACTTATAGCCAAATGAAAAAGGACAAAGAGAAGCAACAAGTGGAGATACCTAACTCGAAATAAGTATTTTTATGGAAATTTAGATTATATGATTTAGTATTCATAATAAAGAGGAAAATTATAAAATGACAAAATCCTTTGATGACATAACCCTACGAAATATATCTGATATTATATCAAATATACTGACACATACGAAAATTACAGAACATTTATCAGGTGCTGGTATTTCTCAATCTCAATATGGCACAAATAAAACAGACAGATTGTTTTATGCTTTAAAAGAAAGACAAGCACAAGACAGATGTGGAAATAATGTATTGGCATTTGTTGTTAGATTATTAAATCCTAAAAGATATAATTCCGAAGATGAATTTGAAAAAGATAGAACAACTATCAATGAGAAACTTGTTTATGAAGGGATAGAAATTGATAAAAGTGGACAGCCCCGACAAGTTGATAAGGCGAAAACTATTTCGGAAGCAAAAAGCAGGTCACTAAAAATCAAAGAAAAAGTACACGGAATTGGAGTTCATTCAGAAATTTTGCCTTATTGTGAAGCTGAATGGTTAAAGGAAAATTATTTTCACGCTATACTTGAAATTACGAAAAGTGTAGCAGAGAGGCTTAGGCAAAAAAGTGGCTATACTTCAGACGGAGCAGATTTAGTTGATGATTGTTTTGCGTTGGGAAAGGACAAAAGACCTATGCTTGCTTTCAATACTCTGAAAAATCAAAGCGAAGAAAGTGAACACAAAGGTTTTGGAAATTTCTGCAAAGGATTTTTTTCTATGTACAGAAATCCAAAAGCACACAACCCCAAAATATTGGAAGATACCCAACTTTCACAAATGACAGAAGTTTTGGTTGTAGCAACAATTATTCACAACAAACTTGATAACACTTATAAAACGGGGCTTAAATAAAAAAAATCGGATAGCTCAAAAGGTTATCCGATTTTTCGTTTATGGCAAAAGTAAAAAGCCAAACACTGCCTTTCAACGCCAATCAATGCAACCTTTCCCAATCCTGCAATAAGCCTTTATAAATTCGACTTCCACAGAAAAAATGAGCAAACAATGGAAGTTATTGCAATACAAAAAACCGCATTGGACGGAATGAAGAATGACCTAAGGGAACTTTTGGAAATGACCGAAAATGCCACACGAAAATATACCCCGATTTTCAAAGAGGAGCAATGGCTCGATAACCAGGAAGTGTGTTTGATGATGAACATTACCAAACGGACTTTGCAGACCTACAAGGACAAAGGCTTATTACCATATTCCAAACTGAACCGCAAGAATTATTATAAACGCTCGGACGTACAGGCTTTACTCGAAGCCGGACAGCCGTACAATACCAACGACAATGGATTTACTGACGAATGAAACGGAAGAAATCATCGCCCATCAGGAAATGATAATGCAGTTGAGAAACCGTATTGAAGAAATATTAAAAAATTACCGTCCTGTAATGAACGGAGAAATATACTTGTCGGGCGAAGATGTGTGTAGGCTGTTACATATCAGTAAACGGACTTTACAGCAATACCGTGACGATAATATCCTGCCGTATATACAAATTGGGGGTAAGATTATTTATAAGGAAACGGATATTCTGACCGTCTTAGAACAGAACTATATAACCAATGACAGACATTGCTTCTAATTAATTTGGTTCTGACTATGTTTCAACGGAAGGACTTTAGTATATTTGCTATGTAAAATATAACAATACTTAAAGTGTTTTTGCTTTAGGTCTTGGTACTGAAAACTGGTAATTTTTTGTATCCCCAAGACAATAAGTAAGAACGCTCACGTCATAGGCGTGGGCGCTCGCTTATTCGGGGATTAAGGCGTACCAGTGCCTCAGTATCGGTAAGTGTGGTTGCCTGCGCTTCTTTTTTTTGTGCAGGGCTACATCAACTCAAAAAAGTAATGATATGGAAACTGGTACAGCACAACAAAAAATTGCCCTCGCCTTTATCAATGATAAAAGCCCGATTTTGGATTTGACCTGCAACGACCTCGTTGCTTCAGGAATTGAAGTATTGTTCCGTTCTGAAAACATTGAAGACGGACTATCTCAATTACCAGCATTAAAAACACTTCCCAACATTTGTATTATTGACCTTGATTTTTACAATAAGAATGTGCTGGCACAGCTTCAAGAATTGAGAACACAATATCCAACCATTAACCTGATTGCACATAATGATATTGATGCAGAAAAAGCCGTAAAACCTCTTTTGGAAATTGGTTTTACAGGTTATTTGCTCATTGGTAGCGATACGGACGATTTTAAAAAAGCTATTGATGTTGTTACCAATGGCGGTAGATATTTTAGTGTGGGAGTAGCGGAAATTGCACAGGAATATTTCAGTAATAAGTTACGTTCCGATTATAATAGTATAAAATATCTGTTCTAATCAAGCGGCGTTCTTTTGCTTCTTTTCTTTGGTCGCTTATGTGAAAAGAAAAGAAGTCATTGCATACCTAATCATTGGGATAATGAATATCCCACACAATAATGTCGCAACCTGTTTGGTAAAAGGTAGAGAAAGGAAATTGTGTAGCGGTGCATTTTGACAAAGGGGTTGCACCGATTTGATGCAAAAAGACTGTCCCGACCATCGGGAGGATCTGTCTTTTTGCCGCCCGACTTTTCGGGTCAGGCGACTTTTATCGGGTGGGTGCGGAAATCTTTCAGATTGTGAAAAAATCCTTTGTATTCAGTCATTCCCCTGCGAAATAAGTTCCACAGCAAAGAACAACCCATTTGGGTTAATGAGGAATTGATAAACAAGTCCTGGTGTTCCAACGCTTCGGCAAGTGAGCAACTTGGCGTGTTATCCTCTTGTTCGGATTGCTTCAGCAATTCGCCAAATTCATCGGTAACAAATGGCAGGCTTGCCACCGTTTGGTATTTCTCTGAATTGGGTTGCTTTATCTCTCCGATAGTAGATAGTAGCACTTGTCCTGTATCTTGGCTGTTGCCAAAATCCAACCAATATTTCGGCTCATCTTGGTAGTGTCTGCGGTAACTTATTTCTTTAAGAATTTCAGCAACGCCAAACCTCGCCTGTACATTGTCCACACAAGTAATAGTAATGATTGCCCTTGCTTTTTCGGGTATTCTGCCAAACTTGTCCTTTTCAAATTTTACCGTTTCGGCTTTCCAATTTGTACCGATGCAACGATTGATACGGTTTATCAATGCAACCGATTTGTACAATCCTGTTTCACTTTCAAAAAAACGCTGTCTGCCTAAATTGGCACTCGTGATAACATCATCATCCCAAAGGCGGACTTGCAACCCTGCGTGTCCCAACGCTATCAAGCTCTCGTTTATTTCCATTAAAGCGGTCAATACTTTTGATCCTGTGCCACCTGCCCCGATAAGGTTTACCGAAATTGGGTTTGTCGGATTGAGCAGATAATTGTCCGTAAAATGGATTGCTGTTTTTGCTGTATTCATCACAATAGATTTTTAAGGGTTTTGTTATTCTTTTTTAATGCTTCTTTCGGAAAGGGTTTATCTGTGCCAATAAGGTCTTTCCAAAGGTTTACAATGTTTTTTTTCGTGAGGTTCTCGCATAATGAATGGCTGAAATAGGAATTAAAAAAATAATGTTCCCACGCCTGTGTAAATTCCTCAACCGAAGCCGAATTTTTAATATCAATACTAACAGTACCCATACATACATTGCCCTTTTCGTAGATATTGAAGAAAGGTGCGTAATGCAATGGCGTTTTCTCGGTGGGTCTTCTGTCGCTTGCCAAAGCAAATACAGTAAGACTGCTTTTGCTCGCTAACCAAAGCATTGGCGGTACTTGTGCCATTCCGTTGGATATGCCCAAACTATCCACAAAATACAGTTGTCTTTGCTGTGCTTTGGTGTACCATAATACTATACCTTTTTCAGCATTTGGATTGATATGCAGAATGTTTGTAGGCAATATTCCCTTTGACTTTAAAAAGGCTGTGTTCTTTTCTTCATCGGTCTGTAACGCCTTTGCCAATACGTTGGCTTCTTTTACGGTCAATGGGTGGGCATTGATAGGCGTTCCGTTGCTATCCATATCGAAATGCTCCACGTACATTGCTGTATCTGTTCCTTTGGTTTCATAGAAAACCAAAGCGGATTTTGGATAGTATAATGTGCCGAAATCTTTGGTTATGTCGTTTACGGTGTTCATTTTTCTGTTGTTTTATAGTTATATAATAAGTAAGAAAGGTCATCCAACAATTCAAACAGGCGATTTTCAAAATCAAGGTTGCCTTGTGTTATTTTACTGCCGTCAAATGCTTTGCAAATGGTCGGCTCTTCCATTTTTCCGTATTCGTTGAACTCATTGTTGATGCTTTCGGAAAGGCTTTCATATAGCCAACCTTTGGTATCTGCGATAAATGAAATGTACTTTTCCATTCCGATTGCTTCGGTTTCGTAATCATCGTCATAAGGGTCTTCTTCGGGCAATGGTGCGTTTCTAAAAAAAGTTGCTTTCGGATATTCAGTACAAAGGGCAAACGCATTACACGCTACCTGCCAACATTCCCTGTCGAACGTGTCAAGGCTTTTAAATCGGTTCAAACGCTGTTCAAATATCTTTAGATTGCTTCGGTTAAATAACTTTTGTTCTATCCTGTCGCCAATATATTCGGCATTTCTCAACTCACTTCTATATGTTTCTGTTTCGTCCGTTTCCTCGTCCTGTTCTACCCAATCTTTATGCGTTTCATACAACCAATACAAATAGCTGTCTTCCTGCCTGTAATACGGCACATCGGCAATATGGTACAGATAACTGCATACCGATACAAGTAGCTGTGCGGTCTTTTTACGCTTCGGGTCTTTGAGCATTTTAAAGAGTGGTGCAATAGGAATATAATACAAGGTTGTACCTACATTATACCTTTCCTCACTTACAAAAAAGGTTTTCTTACTATCCTGTACCAATTTGAAACTGTCCCAATTTATGTTGGTACGTTTTACTTTGGTTTCCATATCCCACATAGATAATACTACATTGTATGGAAACTCAAAATCATGGGTTTGCATCGGTTCAATGCTGTAATGCTCGGCAAGTCGGGAAAGGGACTTGTAAAAATCCCTCTCCGTTTTCTGACAAGCCTGTACGGATTGTGCTGTTTTCAGTTTAGGCAGAAACGTACACTTTAGAATACCATTGGTAGCATTGCTATCGGTACGGATTTCTGCTTGTCTTTCTGCACTTGGTTTGCGTCCTTTGGTCTTTGTAGCCAATTTGCGAACTCGCCCAACTGTCGGTGTAACTGCTGTTGTCGTTTCTGTTCGGGTATATTGATTGTTCCCGATATGATGTTGCGTTGCATAATTCATCGTTTTAAAATTTTGGTTTAACCTTTCGTACCCATTACGCTCTCAAATTTGTACTCTACCGCATCGTCTTTTATCTGTGGTGCAGATGCTTTTGCCGTTGTCAAAATCGGGTACATATTGGCGTAAAAATTCATTACGGCTTCCACGCTCCAACGTGGCTCTGGGTCGGTCAGTCTGATGTCCTGTCCTTTGTCTTTGAGTATGAAAACTCGTTCTAATTGCGTTGCTAATAACATAACTTTCTAATTTTGGGGTTAACACTTTTATTCTTCCTCGTCCGCTTCATCAATAGGATAATCGGCAGTAACTTCTTCCACCTTTGGCGGTTCGGGTGTAGCTTCTTCCATTGCTCCGAAAAGGCTCGGTGTTGCGAACTTGTCGGACAATGAAGTTTTGCGTTTGCGTATCTCGTCCGCTTTTTCGGGAAACTCCGTTATATCGGGTACTTTCATCCACGCTTCGCGGAACTTGCCCTCTTTCTCCAACTCGTCAGCCTTTACCATAGCATCTTTAAATTTCTTGTCTTTGGCTTCTTTTTCCTTTTTCTCCTTTTCTGCTTTTTCTTTCTCGATTGCCGATTGCTTTTTAACTTCTTCCAATTGCTTTAAGAATTTTTCCATATCCACCATTAAGCCCGATACCTTTTGTATAGGTGTGGTAATCTGTTCAAAAAATCCCTCGTCAAACTCTTGGGGTGTGGCGTTAAATGTCAATGGGGGAATAAGGTTTTTGGCACTATCTCCGCATTGTTCGTTATTGAGCAATACTGTTACGATTAGGTTGCTTTCTATTCCTTTTGAAATGTTCAGTTGCAATACTCCTGTAAAGTCCAACTGCTGTATCTGATTGAAAAAATTTGTGTTCATCGTTCTTTGATTTTAATTGTTGTTTAACCGTTTTTTGATTGCTTTTAGTTTCTCGTATATGTCCATCCAATAGGCATTTTGCCTTTTATCGAAGTCTGAAAAACTTTTGTCCTCGTGGCTATACCCTGTATTTCGTTTGGCAATACAGATAGCTTCTTTTAGGTCGGTTACTTCAATTTCGTAACCGTTCAAATCCGTTATTTTCATACCTGTTCTAATTCTTATTTAGTGATTTCCGCTATTTGGTCAATCCTGCCGTAAACAATACTTCTAAGGCTTGTTTTGTCGGGGGCGTTGTATTCTGCCCAACTGCCGTACTGCTTCACTACATAGGTTTTCAAAATATCCTCAAACCCGAAGCGATAACCCATAAGGGGTACGGCTCTTTTGAAGTAGGCATTTCGGTTTACTGCTTCCGCAAGCCAATTTTTTTCTGCTCGGCTCAACTTGTCGCTTTTGTTCAGTTTTTCCCTTAGTAGGTAAACCTTTGCATTTTGCAGGGTTTCCAATTCGGGAACATCGTAGCGTACAAACTTTGTGGCTATTGCTGTCGTTTCCATTGTATCTGCTTTAAGTGTTATGAATTAGTTTCAGCATCGGTGTATTTTCCATTTTCATAGTAGCCTATAAGCCGTTCCCAAAGCCGTATTAGGCTGTCGATATCTACATAGAAATACTCTGTTCTGTTGCAATAGATGATGTATATAGCTTCATCCCTGTATTGCGTTTCAAGGCTTTTTTCTTTAGCCATACTTTTGGCTTCGTCTATGGTTTTTGCTTTCATATTCTGCTGTTTTGTATCGTTATCAATCTTTACTATATCCACAATGGCACATTCGGGACAACCCTCTACGGCTGTTATCTGCTGTATTGCTCTCTGCTTTCCGCTAAGTGATACTACTGTCAGCGTTACTTTGCCTGTGTCGTGTTTCAGCGTTGCTTTATAGGTTTCCATTGTCATAGCTGTTGTTTATAATAGGCTACCACCGATTAAGGCGGTAGCCTGTGGTTATCTAATTAAGGTTTAGGATTTCCGCACCGTCCAGAGCAAATGCAGTACATAGTTCAAATGCTTTCTGCGATTTGAGTTGGGCAGTACCACCCAATACAATGCTCTGCAACTTGGCTTCGTCATTCTTGTAACTCCTTACATTCTGATAGTAGCCTGTCACAGAATTGTACGCTCCGAACAACGTACCTTTGGTAGTGTCCATTTGTTGGGTGTCGCTTATCATAGCATACGCAAAAGCATCCTCAACGACATTTTTGAACACGGTGGAAATTTCATCTTCCGCACCTTTTTTGATTAGGTCAAGCGTTTCCTTATTTGGGCAAAGTGCCAACTGTATTAGCTTTCTTACTTCTCGGTCTGTTACCTTTACTTTTGCCCATTCGTTGAAAATGCCCTCTAATTGGTTGCTCAATGTGTTGGCAAGTCCCATAATCTTGTGAGCGTTCTCGATACGTTGTTTTGCTCCCGAAGTGTGCTTGATACGGACTACATTGGTCATACTGCGTAACGAAGCATTCAGCGTGTTTTGGCATACAATACGGATAGGCGTAAATGCGGCTGTGATACTTCCGCTACCATCGTGCGAAGTGGTTAGGAAAATGTACTTTTCCGTAACATCATCGCCATTGCCTACACGGATATAGTCGGGCAATTTGGCTGTGATAAAAACACGTTCTCCGTTGCCTAACGCTCCTGCGGTTTCGTACAGAATGCCCTCGCCACCGCCTACAATGGCATCAAAGAAATTAAAGGCTTCACGGTTTTGTACGATATGGTAATCCTTACCGACTACGCCCAATACTGCATTGTTATCGGTGCGTATGTTGGCGAAATAGTTAGGTACTTCTAATTCGCTACTGCCTATCTCTATGCCGTTGGTGGTTTCGATAATGCCCGAACCTTTGGTAAATAGTGGGGATTTTACGACTTCGTAATCTAACCCTGCGTATTTGATTGCTTCCTCACTTGTCGGGTATTGTTCTACGATTTGACCTAAACCGTGCCACGCTTTTTGTTGTACGCTAAAAAATGAATAACGTCCTGTTCTCTCGTTGAAATTGATATTATGTGCCATAATGCTTAAAATTTGATGTTTAAAAAATGATTGAATACTCGTTGTTAGAATGGGAGGTCGTCATCTGCTCCCTGTGCAGTAAAGCTGTTGTTCTCGGCTTGTGCAGTAGCCTGTATGGTTTCGGCTCTCTTACTACCTCCGTGCAGTTTGATTTGAGAGGTATGAAAGTTCAGCCCCGAATGTGCTTCGCCGTTTTTGCCTATCCACGCCCTTGTGCTTATTCTGCCTGTGAGTTCTACCAAAGTGCCTTTTGTGAGTAGGCTTGCCACGTTTGCAGAAATCCAATAGGCACAATCGAAATAGGTTGTTTGCTCTATTCGTTCACCTTGCTTGTTTTTGTAGCTTTCATTGGTCGCTACTGAAAAGTTTACTACCTGTTTTTCGTTCGACAATGTGCGTACTTCCGCATTTTTTGTCAGTCTTCCGATAATGTTCATAATCGTCCTGTTTTAAAAGTTTTACATTTTGTTACGTTCGCTTTTCTCGTTTCCTGCTTCCTGTTGTGGTTTGCTCCGCTTCGCTTCGCATAATTTTTTCCAAAAGAAAAACCGGAAAAAAGAAAGCAGATAATCCAAGCGGGCAATAGCGAAAACCAAGAAAAAAAATGATTTAATGGGGGTTCCTTTAGGGGGAAACCGTTCATTCATTTTTTTTATTGGTGGGTGTGTGCGGTGGCTGCCCGCTATAACTTAGCTGCCTTTTTACCGGTTGATTGTGGAAATATTCTGTTCTAATTTTTATGGAATAAATGACCAGGCTATGAGAGCCTGAAATAGAGGTTGGAATAATCGAAAAGTAAGGGCATAAAAAAAGCAGGATAGTTAAATCCTGCTTCAATCTGATAAGTAAAGAATGCACTAATTTTTAAACCATAATTTCTTCGGTATTGTAAATTTTATCTGCGTTTGTATGTTCATTCAATAATGCTATTTCTTCCCGTTCCATTTTAATAATAAACGCATCTTCCATTGCCTTAAATTTAGGCGAAACCAAATCCATATCCTTACTGATTTTTTGGCTGGTAATCTTAGCATAAATCTGTGTAGTGGAAATATTCTTATGACCCATCATTTTGCTAAGGCTTTCAAGCGGAACACCCTCGGTCAAAAACATTGTGGCGAATGTATGACGGGCGGTGTGGAATGTAACTTTCTGTTCTGTAACAATACCCGCTTCCTCAATAAGTTTACCTATATGCGTGTTGCAAGTCGCATTGGATGGCATTGGGAATACAAAATCATTTCTTGTAGCTCCACGATATTTCTCAATGATGCGTTTGGGGATTTCCAAAAGACGGACGTTGGAGGCAACATCTGATTTCTTTCTCCTGCTGATTATCCATTGGTGTCCATCAAAGAAAGACTGGATATTGCTCCATTTCAGTTTCTTAATGTCTATGTAAGAAAGCCCTGTGAAGCAACTGAAAATAAAAAGGTCTTTTACAAGTTCATATCGAGGCTTAGATGGTTTCAGGAGCATTAAGGTTTCTACATCCTCTTTTAAAAGGTAGCTGCGGTCGGTTTCTTCCATACTGATTTCATAATCCTCAAAAGGATTATCCCGTATCAAGCCTTTTTTAATAGCCAATTCTGCCAAAGCAATAACTGGCATTGTGTAAACCCAAACCGTATTATGGGTACATTCCTTATCAATGCGAAGAAAGAAATCAAACTCACGAATAAAATCAGAAGTGAGTTCCCGGAAAGCCATATCGTCCCGATGGTAACGCTCCCTTATAAATTCGCTAAGATGGTTGTAAACAGTGTTGTATTTGCTATACGTGCTTTGAGAGCGTTTTCCCTTAGCGACCATTTTTTCAAAGTCTTCATTTTGGTCTTTAAAGACTTTTAGTACGGCATCGTCCATTACACCAACACCCAAAAACGAGAGCTTTACTTTCTGTGCGGTCGCAAAACCCTCGTGCTTCAGCATATCTTCGTAAATCTTGTCGATACGACCCCGTACGTTATCCAGCTTTTGGTTAATGTTCAAAGCGGTGGCACTCTTGCCCTCAACTCTTCCGTATTTTAAATCCCAATTTTTCGGGTTAATTTCTAACTTTGTTCCCAAAGTTTTAGCTGTTCCATCAATGGTAATACGTGCCATAATCGGTGCATTACCGTTCTTTTTCAGTTCGTTCTTTTTCAGGTAGAAAAGCAGTTTGAACGTGGACTTTTTTGTCTGTTCCATAACTCAAATGTTTAATGTTTAAAATTAAATTACATTGAGTTACAAGGGAATGTAAAAAAGGGTGCAAAAGACTGAAATATAAACAGTTAAGCTATGTAGTTACCTTTATCAATCGGTAACGAATTAGTAACCTAACCTTGTGTTTTCAAGCCCAAAACCTATCAGACACCGAGTTCCAAACTAAGACTACTGTTTTATAAAGCATTGTATAGCAACGGGTTTAATCGTTTTGCTTATTTTTGCTTTTTACTAATCTTTTTAATAAAAAATATGAAAATGAAAATTACACTAAAATTGGATTGAAAGAAAATCGCAGAAGTTCAGATAATATCTGTTCATTACTCAATCAAATTGGTTCTGTTGAATCTGTTTCTATTGCTGATGTAAAAACTGACCCTTGTATCCCTGAAGTCAAAGAATACGAATCTGCGGAAGATATACAAACAATAAAGGATAGTTTTATTGAAAAATGTGGCAAATTAGGAATAGAACTCAATAATTCAGCAATTCTATTCAGAGGAAGAAGTTTTGGAGAAGAACACTTTGAACTGGCTTCAAATAATTCACAGAATCATCCTTGGAAGGATAATCATTACTATGTTCGAGATTTAGTATATGGGAAGTATTTGATGGAAAAAGGTGTATTCAAAGAGTCTTTCCTACTTCTAGAAAAAGGGTATTACAAGTTACAAAACCAAGATTTGACATTTATATCGAGATCTTTTTTAAGAAAACAATTAAATGACAAGGGTTATCGATTATACCGTTCAGAGTTGTTTGACTTTATTAATTTACTACCAGTCACAGACAACAAAAATTTACTTGAATGGATTAATGAGACAAACCCTATTCTTGAGCAAAGTGGCTATAAAAAATTGGAGGTTAATACCGGTAAAGCCAATGTTTTTATAAAAGGCTTATTTCATCGACAAGAGAGTTCTGAATGGCCTTTTAATATGGGTACGATTCATTCAGTAAAAGGTCAAACTTTTGATGCAGTACTATTATTTCTAAAGAAAAAGGCAACAAAAAATTACACAACTCTTTTAGCGCCAGAATACTGCGAATTGGATGAGTCTAAAAAGCGAAAAGACAAAGAAGAGATGCGCTTAGTATATGTGGCCTGTTCCAGACCTAAAAGGCTTTTGTGGGTTGCGGTGCCGAATACAGACGGCATGATTTGGAAAAATTATTTTGGACTTAATAATGGTGGGCTTTAGCCATAAACAATCAATTTGTTATGGTTTAAATTCCCGAAAAATCTCATGTATTTTACTAGAATGGGCTTAAATTATGAATAGCTGTAAAAGTGATTAATATGAAGAAAGAATCAACCCAAATAAAATGTCCTAACTGTGGAACTTTCATCGATGTTCAAGATATTCTTACTCACCAGTTAGAAGACGAGATTAAACAAAAATATCAAACTCAGTTAGCTAATGAGAAGAGAAAATATGAAGCTGAACAGGTAAAACTTGACAAGGCTAAGCATGAGTTTGAGGAAAAGAAAAAAATAGAAAACGAGTTATTTCAAGAGCGTTTGGAAAAACAATTAAAGGAAGAAAAAAGAGCTATCGAAGAAAAACTCAAGGCTAAACTTACCGAAGAACAGGCCGAACAATTTATAGAATTGCAGAAAGAGTTAAATGAGAAGTCTGAACAGGTAAAGGAGTTGAACCGTTCCAAAGCAGAAATTGAGAAACTAAAACGTGAAAAATCCGAATTAAAGGAGGCTACCGAAGCCGAGGCTCAAAAGAAATTAAATGAAGTATTGGCTGGTGAGCGAGATAAAATTCGAAAATCGGAAGAAGAAAAGAACGAACTAAAGTTTCGAGAGCTTCAAAAGCAGCTTGAAGATCAAAAGAAGTTGACTGAGGAAATGAAGCGAAAGCAAGAGCAAGGTTCTATGCAGCTACAAGGTGAGATACAGGAATTAGCTATTGAGGAATGGTTGGCCGCTAAATTTCCTTTAGACAGTATTGATGAGGTCAAAAAGGGAGCACGTGGAGCCGATTGCATTCAGGTTGTTAATACTAGAACTCGTCAAAATTGTGGGAAAATATACTATGAGAGTAAACGAACTAAAGATTTTCATGCTAGTTGGATTGAGAAGTTTAAAGCTGATATGAGGGATAAAGATGCTGACATTGGGATACTAGTTACTGAGGTAATGCCTTCTGGCTTGGATAGAATGGGATTATTGGAAGGCGTTTGGGTGTGTTCTTATGAAGAATTCAAAGGGCTTTCTGCTGTATTGCGTGAGTCTATTATTCAACTGAGCCTTGCTATGACCATTCAGGAAAATAAAGGAGATAAAATGGGCATGCTTTACGATTTCCTTACTAGCACTACTTTTCGTATGCAAATCGAGGCCATTGTGGAAGGGTTTTCCCAAATGAAATCAGATTTGGAGAGTGAAAAACGGTCTATGCAACGAATATGGAAGCAACGTGAAAAGCAAATTGATAAGGTTATAACTAATACCATCGATATGTATGGGTCGATAAAGGGAATTGCTGGTAATGCAATTCAATCAGTAAAAGCCTTGGAATTACCCGGGGCTAATCAAAATGAGGAGGATGAGTAGGTATTTTCACTTTGAACCTCGAAAGATAAATGATTGTCAATTACTAAAATTATTTTTTCTAATTCCTGCCATTCCGATTTTTTTGGAGGGTAACAAGATCATTACTGTCCCCAATATTTGGTAATTTTAAATGCAACTTTTATTTATGCCAGAACAAAACGCATTGATTTTAAAATTTCTTCTGACTAAAGATGAAACAAGCGAGACTCAAAATATTTTTGAGCAGCTTCAGTTGTATGATTTTAATGTTGATATGAGCAACATTGAAAATGGAGATAGGCTAAAAGAAGTGTTACAAACTGACAAAAAATATGATTTAATCTACTTAAGTGCTCATGGTGACGAGGACGGTTTTTCGAATGAGGCCGAAGACTAT
>NHBR02000147.1 GCA_002167435.2 Allomuricauda sp. TMED12 | reverse complement strand
TCAAATCCAAGGTGAAAATTTCCACAGCAAATATGATTGCGGCAATGGGGGATTGAAAAATAGAGGCAATGGCACCTGCCGAAGCACAGGCTACTAAAAGTGTTCTGGTCTTGGCATCGATATGGAACAATCGGCTAATATTGGAACTTACCGCAGAACCCGATTTCACTGCTGGTCCCAACAAACCTACAGAACCACCAAACCCTACTGTGAGTGGAGCGGTGATCAAAGGGGTATAAATATCCTTGAGTTTGAGCAATCCTCTTTTTTTGGATAGGGAGAATATTATGGATGAAACCGCATGTTGCAAAGGTTCTTTATGTATGAATTTCACATAGAGATAAACCAAAGTGAGTCCTATGGTAGGAAGAATAAAATACAATTGATTCTCTGAAAATACGATACCCTTTTTTAGAAGGGATTCTATAAAATAAGTGGAGTTTTTTACGGTAACAGCGACTATTCCGGCCAAAAAACCCACAATCAGACTCATTATTTGAATAAAGGTCCTGTTGGAGATATTTCTATATCGCCATTTTAGAAAACGTGTAAAAAGCTTTTTATACCTGTACGGCATGAGGTTGTTTTCGAATTATAAGCTTAAACTTGTATCCACTGATTTTTGCTGTGCTATTAAATCTTCCCAATAGATTTGTCGAAGGGCTTCCACATATGCCCTTTGATTATAGTACCCTTCCTGAAAATCTTCTTTAGCTCGTTCAATATATGTTTTAGCGGAATCGATGACTCCTTGTTGCTTTAAAACTTTGGAAAGATAATATTTGGCATCTGCTGATTTTTGAGTATAACGCAAAATTTTCTCAAAATCTTTTTTGGCACCAGAAATATTTCCCAGTTCATATTTGGCTATGCCCCTGTATAGAAACGCTTCTATCTCAACCCAATCTTCCCCTGTTTCCTCTGTTTCTTTTTTGATGTGCTTATCGTAAAAGGCGATACAATTTTCATAATCCTTTAATCCCAGATAGGCCATACCCCGCCAAAAGTTTATGCTGTGACCCCCGGTATAGTCCACAAAGTCTGGAGTGAGTGCGTCGGCGGCATCAAAATCCGCTAAAGCTTTTTTGTAATCCCGGTAGGAAACAAGATAGATGTTGCCTCTTGCGATCAGCCACGATTTTGGGTCGTGACGAACAGCTCGATCAAATAATGGTTTCCATTTGTGGGGATATCCTCTTTTTAAATAGGCAACCGAAAGCTCACGAATGGCTTCGGCATAGGTGGAGTCAATAAGTGTAGCTTTTTCCAAGAGCTGCATGCATTCGGGGGAGCCTTGACCATATTGAACGGCTTCTTCAAATACCTGCTCAGCCAAAGCCCTTCTTTGAGCAGCCAAAGAATCGGCCTCTTTGGTTTTACAGGAAAACAGTAATACCAAAACACTAAGGTAATATTTCCACAATCTTACCATTTTCAATTCGATAGGTTATAAACATGTAGGAATCCTTAGGCTCTCCTTTTATAATATTAGGATTCCATTTTTTTAATTGGGATGTCAGTTCAAAGAGATGTTCCACCATTTGGGGGTCCAACTTTGTTGGATTTAGATCCAAATCATTTTCATGGATTATGTACCTCCCGGCTTCCCCTTCACAATTAATCACAAAACGAATGGTTAGATAGCCTGAATCGGTATAACCACTATTTTGATAATGTTGCGTTATAATTTTCCTGAGACCATTTTTGCCTTTGCTGAACGTAGCAGCTTTGGGATTGTAGTATTGGTAAATTTTGTTTTCATCACAAACCTTAAAACCATGGTTCAGCAGGGCTTTGGCAGGGTCTATGTATCCAACTTTATGTGTGTACTTGTTCCCATCCACAATATAGGTGTTGGCTTTTTGACGCCGATTACAACCAAAAAAAATGAATAAAACGGCTAGTATTGAGGTTGATAAGAATGTAAACCTTCCAATCATAACACAATGATATGGAAAAAAATGATTTAAAGGTCGAGCTTCAAATGCAATTCGTTCAGTTGCTCTTCGTCAATGTTGGCGGGAGCATCTATCATAACATCGCGTCCACTATTGTTTTTAGGAAAGGCGATAAAGTCGCGAATGGTTTCTTGTCCTCCCAAAATAGCTACCAATCTATCCAAACCAAATGCAATTCCACCATGAGGAGGCGCCCCGTATTGGAAAGCATCCATTAAAAAGCCAAACTGCGCTTTGGCCTCTTCTGGAGTAAAGCCTAAATGTTTGAACATGGTTGCTTGGGTTTCTTTATCATAAATCCTTATGGAACCACCACCAATTTCGTTTCCGTTCAACACCAAATCATAAGCATTTGCTTTTACTTCGCCTGGTTTTGTTTTCAGCAACTCCAGCTGACCTGGTTTTGGTGAGGTGAATGGGTGGTGCATCGCGTGGTAAGCACCTGTTTCCTCATCCAGTTCCAATAGCGGGAAGTCCACAACCCACAATGGGGCAAATTCATCAGGCTTTCTTAGTCCCAAACGAGTAGCTAATTCCATACGCAAAGCGCTTAATTGTGCACGGGTTTCGTTGGTGTTTCCAGAGAGCACACAGATAAGGTCGCCCGCCTTGGCTCCCGTTACATCTGCCCATTTGGCCAAATCCTCTTGGTCATAGAACTTGTCTACGGAAGATTTATAGGTGCCGTCTTCGTTACATTTAACGTAGACCATACCCTTGGCACCCACTTGAGGACGTTTTACCCAGTCCACCAATTTGTCAATTTCTTTTCTGGTATATGAAGCTGCTCCAGGAACCGCAATTCCTACTACCAATTCTGCGGAATTGAATACGTTGAAATCTTTATGCTGCGCCACTGCGTTAAGCTCGCCAAACTGCATTCCAAAACGGATGTCGGGTTTGTCGTTACCATACAGTCGCATGGCATCATCATAGGTCATTCTTGGGAATTCTTCGATGTCCACTCCTTTGATTTCTTTCAAAAGATGTTTGGTCAAGCCTTCAAAGGTGTTCAAGATATCTTCTTGTTCCACAAAGGCCATTTCACAGTCAATCTGCGTAAACTCAGGTTGACGGTCAGCGCGTAAATCTTCATCCCTAAAACATTTCACGATTTGGAAATATTTGTCCATTCCTCCGACCATTAGCAATTGCTTAAAGGTCTGGGGAGATTGGGGTAGGGCATAAAACTGGCCTTCGTTCATTCGGCTAGGCACCAAAAAGTCCCTAGCACCTTCGGGAGTGGATTTGATCAAATATGGTGTCTCAATATCGATAAAACCTTGGTCAGATAGATATTTTCTAACCTCCATACTCACTTTATGTCTAAAAATGAGTTTGTTCTTTACTGGATTTCTACGGATGTCCAGATATCGGAACTTCATCCGGATATCTTCTCCGCCATCGGTCTCATCTTCAATAGTGAAAGGGGGAAGCAGGGAATTGTTCAATATGGTAAGCTCTGTAACAAGCACTTCGATTTCCCCGGTGGGAATATTTGGGTTTTTGGAAGCCCGTTCGATTACTTCGCCCTTGGCTTGGATAACGGTTTCACGTCCCAATTCTCGAGCTTGATCCAAAAGTTTCTTGGAAGTGCGTTCTTGATCAAATACCAATTGGGTAATGCCATAACGGTCACGTAGGTCAATCCATGCCACAAAACCTTTGTCACGGACCTTGTGTACCCATCCACTTAAAATAACTTCTGAACCTATATCCGATGCCCTTAATGCACCACAAGTATTGCTTCTGTACATGATATTTGTTATGAGAGCGCAAATTTAATAGTAATACGGGTATTTTAAAGTGGTTATCTGTATTTTCTGTTGGATACGCTTCTTGATTTTTAATTGATGACTACTAAAACAGCTACTACATAACATTAAATTAACATTGGAACAGTGTTTTGGTGAAGTGTCGGTGGATAAAGGGTGAAATTCATCGCTAAATAGACAAAAAATAAATATTTATAGATAAATTAACTCATTGAAATACAGCATATTATAGTTTTAAAGTTAACTTAATGTAAATTAATTGTTATTTAAATGTGCAAACAATGTAAAATTTAAGTAACTTTGTTACGTTATCATTAAGTAATAATGAATAGTAAAATCCCATATAGTATGAAAAAAGCAGTATTATTTTTGGCGGTGATGTTTGCGGTTAGTATATCTGCTCAAGATATTAAACCGACCTTTGAAAAAATGGGAAAAATGGTGAAAGCCACATATTTTCATGACAATGGTGAAATTGCCCAAACCGGTTATATGTTGAACGGAAAGTTACACGGTGATTGGGTAATGTTCAATGTAGAAGGTAAAAAAATTGCCACTGGCCAATATCAAAATGGACAAAAAACCGGTAAATGGTTTTTTTGGCAAAAAGATGAATTGAGTGAAGTGGACTATACGGACAACCGTGTTGCACAAGTAAAAAATTGGAGCCATGGCGATGCTGTTACGGTGAACCAATAAGATAAAATCAGTGTTTAAAAAAGCCCCGACCAAATGGTCGGGGCTTTTTTGTTGGGTCTTTTACCAGTGCTATACCGTAACGGTTTCAATCCGTTCTTGTTTTTGCTCTTCCCTTTTTAATTTTCTTTTTCTAATTCTTAATTTAAGCTTATACACCAAACTGAACAGAATGGGAACAACTACCAATGTCAAGAAGGTGGCTACCAACAAACCGTAGATTACTGTCCATGCCAAGGGTCCCCAGAATATTACGTTGTCACCTCCAAAATAAATGTTGGGGTTAAAGTCGCTCATCAGGGTAAAGAAGTTGATGTTGAATCCTGTCGCCAAAGGAATCAAACCTAAGATGGTTGTAATTGCTGTAAGCAATACAGGACGTAGTCTGGCTTTACCACCTTTTACCACAGCTTCCATAAAGTCATTCGGTTCCAATAGTTCGTCCTCTTCCAAGTCTAGGCTCACTTTTTTCCTATCTATCAAAAGTTGGGTATAGTCTAAAAGCACTACTCCATTGTTCACCACAATCCCTGCCAGGGATATAATTCCCATCATGGTCATCATGATCACGAACGCACTTCCTGTGGCCACAATTCCACCGAAAACCCCAATCAAACTCAAGAAAATGGCAAGCATTATAATCCCTGGTTTACTGATGGAATTGAATTGGAATATGAGTATGAAAAAAATAAGTCCAAGTCCTGTAAAAAAGGCGCCCATTAAGAAGGCCATTTGCTTGTTCTGCTCCTCAATCTGTCCAGTGTAATCTATTTTTATGTTATCCGGAAGATTTTCAAAGTCATTCATCTCTTCCTGAATCTTCCCTACAATGGCCCCGGCATCCGTATAGCCCGATGCCAAAGCAGAGTAAACTGTTACCACACGCTTAACATCACGGTGTTTTATAGCGCTAAAACCTGTGCTACTTGTTTGCTTGGTAACCGCAGAAATTGGGACTTCCTTAATCTGGCCACTAGAAGGATCCCTGAACGTAATACGCTGGTTGAACAAAGCACTTGTGTTGTATCGGTCAGCTTCATTGAATCGCACATAAATATCATAATCTTCACCACCTTCTTTGTAAATGCCCGCTTTAGAACCAAAAATGGAACTTCGCAGCTGTTGACCAACTTGACCAGTAGCAACTCCAAGCTCACCAGCTTTTTTGCGGTCTACTTGAACCAAGAGGGATGGTTTGGATTTGTTTACATCTATTTTGAGCTCATCAATACCTGGAATATTTCGGGAGTTGATAAAGTTTCGCATCCTTTCGGCCGTGTTGATCAACTCGGTATAGTCTTCTCCTTCCAATTCAATGTTGATAGGGTAACCCACAGGAGGGCCAACGGCATCCTTCTCCACGGAGATGGCAACGCCTGGATATACATCTTTCAAGGCTTCTTGAACCTTTCTTAAAAGCTCCTGACTATCTACACCTTCTCGATATTTAAACTCACGAAGTGTAGCGGTAATTTTACCCCTGTTTGGCATTTCGGCACTCGAACCACCATCGGTTTGGGGGTTACCTGCACCTTCACCAACTTGGGATACGGCACTCTCCGTCATAAAATTGTAATCTCCGTGCAGATATGCTTCGGAGTTGATAATTTCATAGACCCTGCCCTCAATGTCCTTGGTGATTTTGTTGGTTTTTTCAATGTCGGTGCCCTCTGGGTATTCTATATAGACGATAATCTGATTGGGCTTGTTGTCCGGGAAAAATTCCACTTTGGTTCTTTGACTTCCCACGGAGGCACCAAACCCTACAAAGGCAATCAATAGTAAAACAAAAGTGGTGATAGCTATAAAAATAGGTTTACGCCCGGCCAAAGCATACCGTAATGTTTTCTCGTATAAGCTTTCCCATTGGGGCAATATTCTTTTTTGAAAAATACTTGCCCAGTTTCTGAGAAACAGTCGATAGATCCACAATAAGATGGCTGTTATTACCATTAGTGTTCCCAATGCGCTATAATCCCCACCAAAAATGATGATGAGAATACCAATTGCCGAGATAATCGAAGTAATGCGGACAATTTGTTTCAAGGGCATTTCCTTATCCTCTGTGGTCATGTACCGTGATACCAAAACAGAGTTAAAAAAAATGGCCACAAAGAGGGATGAGCCCAAAACCACGGAAAGCGTTATGGGGAAATATTTCATAAACTGCCCCATTATACCGGGCCAAAGGCCTAACGGTACAAATGCAGCCACAGTGGTAAGGGTAGAAATAATAATCGGGAAAGCGATTTCACCAATACCTTTTTTGGCAGCTTCGATTCGCGGCATGTTTTCCTCATCCATAAGGCGGTAAATGTTCTCCACAACCACAATACCATTGTCCACCAACATTCCCAGACCCATGATCAATCCAAAAAGGATCATAGTGTTCATCGTGTATCCCATGGCGTTCAAAATCATGAGTGACATAAACATGGACATTGGAATCGCAAAACCAACAAAAAGGGCATTTTTAAATCCTAAAAAGAACATCAATACCGTTACCACTAATATAATTCCGAAGATGATGTTGTTCACCAAATCATCCACTTGACCAATGGTCTTGGAAGACTGATCATTGGCTATTGTGATCTTTAGGTCCTGCGGAAACTCATTTTCGATAGCATCCTCCACAATTACCTTGATTTGATCTACGGCGGCCACCATGTTTTTACCAGAACGTTTTTTGACGTCCAACATTACTACGGGCTCACCAAACTCGCGAGCGTATGTTGTCTTATCTTCTTCCTTGAAAGAAACCTTGGCAATATCTTTAAGGTAAATGGGATTACCGTTTTCCGATTTTACCACAAAGTTTTCAAGTTCTTGGGGTTCATCTATTTCCCCAACAATTCTGATGGTCCTGCGTTGCCCACTGGCAACAAGGTTTCCGGCCGAGGTTGTCAAGTTTTCGTTGCTGATACTACTTATAATATCGTTAAAGCTAACTTTGGCCGCCATCATCTGGTAAATATCCACGGCCACCTCTACCTCTTTTTCTTGTGCTCCCCGGATATCTACCTGTTTGATTTCTGAAAGCCCTTCTATTTCATCTTCGAGATATTCGCCATACTCTTTTAGTTTTTCAATGGGGTAATCCCCAGAAATGTTAATGTTTAGTATGGGCATTTCTTCCGAAAGACTTAGGTCGAACACATTGGGCTCCACTTTGGCTCCGTTAAAGGTGGGCCAATCTTCGCCCGCGGTTTTGGAGTCTACTTCGTCCTTTACTTTTTGTAAGGCCGCCTCAACAGATATATTCTCATCAAACTCAGCAATGATCATGGAATAATCTTCCTGAGATGTGGAAGTAATCTCTATCAGGTTGCTCACGGTCTTGAGTTCATCCTCCAAGGGGTCCGTGATCAACTTTTCAATATCCTCGGCAGTATTCCCGGGATAAATGGAACTTATATATATTTTGGTTTCCTTTACCTCTGGGAAGCTTTCCCTGGGCATGCTGAAATAGGCCATGCCACCAAGAATAAGGATGACCAAAATCAGGACATACATGGTGGTTTGGTTATCGATGGCCCATGAGGACAGCCGAAACTCCTTATCTACACTTTTCTTTTGTTTGCTCATAATTTATTCTTGCTTTGGCTGTCTAGATATTCTTAATATTGACCTTTTGTCCTTCTTTTACACTTCTGGCGCCTTCATCTATAATGGCATCCCCCTCATTTATTCCTGAAAGCACTTCTACGTAATCGCCTTGTGTTTTCCCAGTTTTTATAACCACTTTTTTGGCCACGGGATCATTTTGAATAGAGTCCGCATCAACCAAAAACACATATTGCTCTCCATTGGCATTTTCCGATAGTATACTTTGTGGAATCAGGATGGCGCTATCGCTGGTGTAATCGTTGATCATAACACGAGCAGTAAGGTTGGGCTTTATTTTCCCATCATGGCTCGGCACTGGAATCTCTGCAGTGAAAGATCGGTTGCTCGGATTTATGAAATTACCAGTCTGTCTGATTTTGGTAGAAACACTGTCCCCGAGCACTGGAAAGTAAATTTTCACATCTTTTCCAGGGGTTACATTAGGTAAATGACTCTCGGGTACTTCCACTTCAATGTACATGTTGGAAAGGTTCACAATCCGGAATACCTCGGAACCGGGACCGGGACTAACAACAGTTCCTTCATCTTTGATGACATCATCGATGATTCCTGTAAATGGAGCGCGAATACTGGATTTACCAACTTGACTTTCCATTTGTTTTACGGCACTTTGCTGCGCTTCGTAATTGGTTTTAGCTTGTAGGTACTGTATTTCGGAACCAATATTTTGTTCCCAAAGTCTTTTTTGGCGTTCAAAAGTGGTCTTGCTCAATTCCGCTTGTGTTCTAAGCTGTGCTAACTGACTGGATAGCCCGCCATCATCAATTGTGGCCAATAATTGTCCTTTGGAAACCTTTTGTCCTTCTTTTACATGGACTCTATTTAGGGTTCCTGACATTTCAGGATAAATAAGCACATTCTGCTTGGTCATTACATCCCCCTGAAGTTCCAAGTAGTGGTTAAACTTTTTTGGATGAACCTCTATGGTGGTCACTAGGGGAAGCTTGGCCGTATCATCCAACAATGCGATTGCAGAGTCTAAGGATTTTAATTGCACTTCCAATGCTTTCTTTTCGCTGGAAATTTCTGCGTGCTTTGCACGAATGGCCTCTACATCTTTACTGGCCATTACTTTTTCCAATGATTTACCGCTATTGCCCCCACATGATGCCAGGACTGCAGCGCTTAGTGTTATATATATTGCTTTTCTCATGATGGAATGGTTTCTCTTTTGTTATTGATTTAAAATATTTTCCAGTTCGGTCTTCTTGTTGATGACATTGACCATGGATTGTAAATATTCTTGTTGACTCGTGTACAACTGTGTCTGGGCCTGTCTCAATTCGAAACTGGTAGCCAAACCTTCGGAATATTTAATTTGATTTTTCTTCTCGATACGTTCCGCCAGCTCCAAATTATCCTTGGAGGTACCATACTGTTCTATGGCGAGGATATAATCACTCTTGGCACTTTTCAATTGAAGACGAATCTGTGCCTGCGCTTCGGTAAACTGGGTTTTAGCCTTTTCCAACGCAATCTTGGCCCGCTGGGTACTGGCACTTCTTCCCAAAGAACTAAAAATAGGAATGTTGAGGTCAACTCCTAAAATGGAGGAGCCGAACCATTGCTGACCGCTATTCAAAAAGTTGAAGTTATTGCTGAAAGAGTTTCCTCCGTAGTTTACAAATGCATTCAGCGTGGGCAAGGCACGACTTTTGGCCAATTTTAACTCCAAAAAACGCTGTTCGTTGAGGTTTATCGCCATTTTATAGTCCACATTGTTTTCTATGTTGAATTCGGAATCAATCAATCCCATGTCAATTTTACTTTGGGTAAGGTCGTCCAAGTTCTCGGTCAATTCGGTTGGTGAATCAATGGGAAGTCCTAAAACCAGATTCAACATTTGCAGGGTGATTTCCTCCATACGTCGGGCATTTTTGAGTTGATTGTCCACCGTAGATAAAGTAATCTGCAATTGGTCCACGCTTTCTTCATCCCCAAGGCCATTTTCATAGATACGTTTGGTCTCGTATAGGTTTTCTTCTAGCGTAGCCTTGTTTCTTTCAGAAATAAAAACACTTTCTTGGGCCAAAAGGACATTGCCATAAGCTTCCACAACCGACTTGCGAACATCCAATTCTGTTTTTTCCTTGTTGTTTTGGCTGTATTCCAAAAAGGTTTTGGTCGCTTGTACGCCTACAATATATGACCCATCAAAAATCTGTTGTCGCAAGGTGGCCGTTGCCGACATGGATTGCGCTTGTCCAAATATAACTTCTTGATAAGTTCCTGGTTCTCCGCCAAAAAATTCTGCCGGAATTTGGGATACAGGCTGTTTCAATTGGTTTTGGTAACTCACCGCACCGCTAATTTGCGGAAGACCTGTGGCAATGGTCTCCCATTTTTGTTTTTGAGCATCTATAATGTCTCGTTCTGCATTTATGGCGCTATAGTTATGCTCTAGTGCATAGGTGATGGCCTGGTTCAAGCTAAAGCTCGGTATGGTATCTTGAGCAGATGCCAACCAGGGCAATATGAGTAGTAGACTGATTAACGTTTTTCGCATTTATTCTTGATTTGAATTGATGATTGAGTTGAGTATTTTTCTTCCTTTTGGTGTAACTATACCTCTGAGATGATACTCTAGGTAGTAATCCAAAAGTTGGGGTTTGCTGAATATTTCGGTTGGAAACAAACTGTTATCCTTGATACTTGTTACACCGGTGAAATATATTCGGGAAACAAATTCCACATTTAAGTTGTCTCGATAGATCCCTAATTCCATACCTCGTTTTACGTTTTCCGCAACGCACCTATGGGTGCACTCGAATTGAATTTTTTTGAGCGAAGAATGAATTTTTGGATAATATTTCTGCAACTGGTACAAGGGGGAAGATTTTTCATCTTTTAAGTGAACCATGATGAACCTCTTGATTTCATAAAGCTCTTCGATGGGGTTTTTACGTAAACCCACAATATCGTCAATACCACAAGTGATAATATCGGACATGGTCATTGCGGTTTGTTGCACCAGTTCCGTTTTGTTCTTAAAATGGGAGTAGATCGTTTTTTTGGATATCCCCATCTCCTGCGCCAAATCATCCATGGTAACGCTCTTAAATCCGAGATTCAAGAACATTTCCGTTGCTTTCTGTATAATATTTTCCTTCATAACGAGCGGCAAATGTAGTTATGGAAACTTTAAAAACAAAAAAAGTTTCCATGGTTTTACAATTTTTTAACGAAGGATTGATGATTTGATTCAACTTGATTCCTTGCCTTCCACAAACACGGGTCGAAGTTTTGCATCTTTATTTGCAGAACCCGTTTCTAAGGTTCCCAATCGCCAAAAAAATGGACTGAACTGGAGTAGGTATTTCTTTTTAGTTTTCTTCTGATGTATCATGATTGTCGTTTTTGATTTTTTCTACATATGCTTTAAATGCTTCCTCACCTTCTTCTTGCCAAAATTGGTCATAGTGTTTCCACTCATCAAAATCCCTTCGCCATGGTCTACAATTATTGGACGATTTAAGCTTCTTTTTGTGACTACTGTTGCTTTTACTTCCACTACCTCCTCCAAAGCCAAATAAAAGCTTCGCCAAAACAAAGACGCCCAATGCTTGCCAGTAGGTAACCGTTCCCACACCAAATAAATCGGGCATAAGCCAGTTCCATAGTCGCATCAATAGATAATTGGCCAATAGAAATATCAGGACGCCCAATATAACCATGGCAATAACCTTGACCACTTTTTTCACGGTGTTCTCTACCTTTTTCTCTACAACTTTCTCAAACTCTCTTTTATGTTCCATAACTCAGTTCTTTAATATTCTCCAATGTTTTTGATAATTCCGACATGGCCCGGTGTCTTCTGGACATTAAGGTGCCTTGTGGTATTCCTGTTCTTTCTGTTATTTGTTTGTAATTGTATCCTTCAAAATCTATGGCGATAATGATATCCCGATAAGCTGGTTTTAGATCTTCTACTGCATTTTTGAGCGCTTGTTCCATTTCCTGGGAGTAACGGTTGTCCGCATCACCATAAAAGAACTCTGCAAACTCTCGCCATCGTTGGTCAATATCCTCACTCGGCAGTTTCTTCTCTTTTTTGCCGCGCATAATGTCTATGATCCTGTTCCTGATGGCATTGTAAACAAACCCGCCCACGTTGGTTATCGGTAGGGCATCATCCGCCCGGGAAAACATCCGTAGCGCTACATCCTGCACAATATCCTCTGCATCCCGTT
Organism: Allomuricauda sp. TMED12; assembly: GCA_002167435.2. Taxonomy (GTDB): domain Bacteria; phylum Bacteroidota; class Bacteroidia; order Flavobacteriales; family Flavobacteriaceae; genus Flagellimonas. Next base: position 131,445 of record NHBR02000147.1, on the reverse strand, counting down.
CCGATGTGTCCTGGATTCTCGACTGCACATACGAGCGCAACGAGCCATACTCCTCATTAAAGAAGTTGGTCAGATTATTTCGGTTATCGGTTTTGGCTGCCATTCAGTTGGATCAGGTTGCTTTTCACTTATAGAGACGAAGAAAAATTATTCTATTGCAGTTTTTGTTTATTTTTTTTGAAGAGATGTTGTTTTTTGGATTTGGATACTTTGTATTCATGTTTTAAGCCGATGTGCTCACCTCAAATTCAATATTTGAATGTATTTTTGGCTCCATGTCAGATATCGATATCATTAGTCAGTATAGGGAGCAGTTTGTTACGCATCTTAAAGGGAGAATCCAATTGGGAGAGCCAAAAAACCTCTTTGAACCCGTTCAATATATTTTGGGATTGGGAGGTAAGCGCCTACGCCCGATTCTCACTTTAATGACTGCTGAAGTTTTTGGTGGTAAAGCCAAAGACGCCATGGATGCAGCCTTAGCGGTGGAAATGTTTCACAACTTTTCGTTGGTCCACGACGATATTATGGACGATGCCCCTTTGCGAAGGGGAAAAACCACGGTACACGAAAAGTGGGATGTGAATACTGGAATCCTGTCAGGCGATGCCATGTTGATTTTGTCCTATCAGTTTTTTGAAAGCTATCCTGCGGAAACTTATGTTGAACTGACTAAATTGTTCAGTAAAACAGCCCTTGAGGTATGTGAAGGGCAACAATACGATGTGGATTTTGAGACCCGTGATGATGTAACGATTCCCGAATACCTAAAAATGATTGAGTACAAGACCTCTGTTCTGGTGGCTGCCGCTATGAAGATGGGGGCCATTGTGGCCAAAGCCTCCCCAAAAGATGCAGATGCGATATATGAATTCGGTCGTAACCTGGGTATTGCCTTCCAATTGCAAGATGATTATTTGGATGCCTTTGGAGACCCAAAAACCTTTGGTAAGCAGGTTGGGGGGGACATTATGGAAAACAAAAAGACCTATTTGTACTTAAAATCGTTGGAGAATGCATCCAAAGATGATCAAGATGGCTTGTTGCACTTGTACTCTATAAAGCCAGAAGACTCCACAGCGAAAGTGGAGGCGGTGAAGACCATTTTTAAAGAAAGTGCAGCAGTGGAGGAAACCAAAAAAGCAATTAAAAACTTTACCCAAAAGGCATTTGACGCATTGTCCGAAACTGGACTGCCAGAAAAAAACAAAGCTTTGTTAAAGCAATTTGGTAAGAGTTTGATGGAGCGTACCGTTTAAAAAATTCGTTTAAAAAGGGCTTTGATAAAAGGCATGGGTTTGGGCGCTGTAACAATTTTGAGTTCCTCCCATAAATTGGTTTCATTTTCAAGAAACTTTAAGATTAACGAAGCCTTTCTTCTTTTGAACATCGACTCAAATATTTCGTGTCCCAAGTGATTGTTCTCGTACAGAATATCCAACAAAAGCATATCGTAAAACAGGAACCTGGTCCTTTGGTGAAGTTTGGTCAACGGTTTGCCAGTTTTTAAATGTTCTACCAGTATGGGCACTTGCCGACTTGTGTTGTAGAATGTATAACCTGTGCTTGGTTTTGCCCATCCACCTGCAATTCCGATATGAAAAACCTGATCGGTATTATGTTGATGAAACGGATAGCAGGTCATAGGAATGCTGCCGTATTCGGTTTCTTCAATGGAGTATTTTATATCACCGTAGTTTTCCAAAATATATGTTTTGATGGCCTCCTCATATTCACTTTTTTCCAAGAGGTGCTCCGAGAACAAAGTGTATTCCACCAAAGCTTCATTATCTGAAAAGGGAAGCACATACATAAAGCGCGTATTGCCTTTTTGGGGCACGGAGAAGTCCATAAAAGTAGCCTCTGTTGATTTAAAAACCGACTGTTCGGTTTTTATTAACCATCCAACAAAGTGCTGTTGCAAAACCGGGTATTTGCCCTGTTTTAAAGGGGTGGAAGGGTCATAGAGGCTGGAAAATACCGTTTGTCCTTTGAATTTTTGGGAGGATGTGGTCACCAAAACCTCTTTTTCCTGCTCTTCGATATGTTCTACTTCTTCCTGAACCCAAGTTATGTTAGGGTAGGCTTTTATCTTTGGTAAAAAGTGGTTGTAAAAGTCAATGCCGCGTAGCATTTTGTAGGTGTAGGGCGCAATGGGAGTTGATTTTTGAAGTTGCTGTCCACCAAAATAAATGGTATCCCATGTTTTGTATATGAGGTCATCAAATTGACCTTTACCACGTTCCCAAAAACACCAGGTACGATCGTTCTGGGTTTTATCGTCTTTGTCCAACACCAAAATGGATTTGGAGGCAAAGTATTTATCCTTGCCCAAAGCATCGGCCAACAATAGTCCAGCTGCGCCAGCTCCTATAATGATGTAATCGTACTTGGGCATAGTGTCAAAGATAGGGAAGGGAAGCTTGAAGTTTTACTGTGGAAATAAAATAGTGGAAATCTAAATGGGCAATATACCAAAATCTTAAGGTGAACTTCGATAAGTTTATTTTCTTTTAATTCTTCTTACCAAAGTCAAAACCAAATGAATAATTAATAATAATAGTGGTAAAATGACTACGCCGTAACTATAGCCCCAAAACAATTTCATGGCCGTTTGTCCTCCTCGAAACCCGGATTTTTCAGAAAATGAAAAGGATAAATTTCCCGCAAGCAAATAACAGATGGGGACCCAAAGTACGGCTAGGGTCAATGAGAATTTTAGTGTTCGGGATAGTAACGTATAAATATCGGTAGGATTTCTAAATCGTTCGATACCAAAATAAATCGCTAAGGGTAGGGACATTATACCAATCCAAGTCAATGGTGTCCCCATTGGGATTGTACTGCCATTATATAATGGTTCCGTCAAAACAAAGGAACCTGTTATTAGGAGAATAGCAACAATGATAAAAATGATCAGTGAGGCAAAAAAATAGAATTTTGGTTGGGTCATCGTTCAGGTTTATACCTTATCAAGATAGCTATTCTTCTTTTCCCTAAAAAACGGTGTACCGCAATCCAAAGAATCCCCGAATCCCTTGGTTGGGTCCGTACACATAACTTGGGTCAAAAGTGAGGGCGTATGGATTGTTCGCTGTAGCCACGGCATTGCCATTGCTATCAAATGTCACTTCCCTATCAAAAGGATCGTTTGCCCGTGCAATGATAAAAGGGTTGCCTCGATTCGGTGTCCAATCCAAAAGGTTTTTAATGCCTCCGTACACTTCAATATTGTTCAGTCCTTTGTAGGTAAACTGGATATTCTGGATGCTCCAAGTGGGTGAATATTCACTTCTAGGATCTAAATCGCCCAATAGTGGCAAACGCATCGGACCATACAAATTCCCTGTATAATCTGCTGTAAGTTTCAAAGCATGAAAAGTGTACGATAAGTTCCACTTAGCGGTAATGCTTTCGGTAAGGATTTGTTGTTGGGTTACTCCATTTTCGGTGCTGCTTACATCTTGCCAAGTGGCCCCGACCATAATCTTAAAACTGCTCGGAAATGCAATGTCCAAATTGGCGCTTACTCCTTGAGAAACTGATTTTCCATCCAAATTATCATAAATAATCTGATTGGGATTGGTTTCATAGTCGGGCAGTATCACATTGGAAAATTGCGTGTAAAATGCAGAGGCATCCAACCCGATAAAGGTGCCATTGTCGCTATAGATTTTCTTCAAATAATTGATATTGAAATTGACAGACCGTTCTGGTTTCAACTCTTCTGCAATCACAACATCTCGGGATCCTGTAAGCGCTGCGTGATCCTCTGTAAACAAGTTGACCACGCGAAATCCAGTTCCTGCGTTCACCCGGAAAATGTCGTTGTCGGAAATCTTCCATTTATAAGCGGCGCGAGGGGTTAGAATATTACCGTGCCGTTGGTCATAATCGTATCGTAGCCCGGCCAAGAAAGAATGTTTTGGAGCAAAGGTGTATTCATCCTGCACAAATACGCTTGGGATCCAAATATTGTCGGCCTCGGTGGTTGCAGGTGTGTTGTCATCGTAATAATTATAACGAACCGCACTTCCGAAAAGCAAATCGTGATTTCCTGCAGTTCTGTCCCACGTCAATTGCGCAAAACCAATGCGTTGGTCCGCCAAATACTCTGTGTCGCCATACACTGAGTTCTGGTTGTGATCGTTATAGGAGAAAGAGAGGAGGAATTTTTCCTTGAAGGGCAACTGATACTTTCCAAGTACTTCCCATCGTCGGGTATAAATGCTTTCCCCGTAGATTTCATCTCCACCACGGTATTCCGGAGTCCATTGCATTTCACCGCCCCATCGGTCCTCGTAAAAAAAGCGCCCCGCCAAAGAGAACAAACGGTTATCCTTTCGTTCAAAATTCCATTTTTGAAATATGGAAACACGGTCTTGAAGGGTCAGATCGGTAAAATTATCACCGTTATTGTCCACGGGAACATCATAATTGAAATAGTTAAGGCCCAAAAGCAGGTTTGTTTTATCACCTATGGATATTTTACTGCCCACATCCAAATTGTATTCGCCCCAACCAGTGGCAAAGCCATCCGCAAAAAATTCAGGAGCACTGATAGCATTTTTAGTGATGATGTTGATCAATCCGCCTACTGCTTCGCTTCCATAAAGCGATGAAGCCGGACCTTTTACGATTTCAATCTGCTCGATTAGGGAATTTGGAATCCCAGTAAGGCCGTACACCGTACCCAAACCACTTACAATGGGCATCCCATCGATAAGAACCAGCGTGTAGGGACCTTCCAGTCCATTGATATGGATGTCGCCCGTATTGCACACATTACAATTGATCTGCGGACGAACGCCGTTTACATTCTGCAGTGCATCAAAAACACTGGCTGTAGGATTCTTTTTCAAAAAAGTAGGGGAGTAGACCTCTACAGGAACCGGACTTTCCAAGCGGCTTACAGGTTTTAGGGTACCCGTAACCACGGTTTCATCCAAACTTTGTGCAGAAGGTTCCAGTTGTATGTTGATGTTTTTGTTGGTACCCGCTCTAAAACTGATTTTGCTCTGATACGGTTGATACCCCAATGAAGTCACCAATATTACATAATCCCCCGGCTGAATGCCAGTCAACTCAAATACACCATCAATATCCGTAGCGGTACCCATTTCGGTTCCTTTCAATAGCACATTTGCTAAGGGCAAAGGTTGTCCATTATCCGTCACCTTACCGTTCAACGATGCCGATTGGGCAATACAATAATGGCTTGCCAAGGTTATCCATAAGAGGGCGAGATATTTACAAATTGATTTCAATGAGTATAAAATTAAATTTAGACAAATCTAAAAATAGATTTTGTCAAATAAAAATGTATTTTTGAAAAAATGTTTTTGATGACCCGATCAGAGGAGAATTATTTAAAGACGATTTTTCATTTGGGAGGTGGAGATGCAAAGTCCATTACCACCAATGCCATTGCGGAGCAGATGGAAACAAAACCTTCTTCGGTAACTGACATGGCCAAGAAATTATCGGAAAAAGGATTGGTGGATTATGTGCGGTATCAAGGTGTATCGTTGACCGATGCTGGGGTGAAAACTGCTTTGTCCATTATTAGAAAACACCGTTTGTGGGAAGTTTTTTTGGTAAAAAAGCTTGACTTTACTTGGGATGAGGTACACGAGGTGGCTGAACAATTGGAACACATCAAAAGTGAGAAGTTGATCGATAAGATCGATGAGCTTCTTGATTTTCCCAAATACGACCCGCATGGAGACCCCATTCCCACAAAAGATGGAAAGTTTCAGGAGCGTGATGAAAAATTGCTCAGTGAAATCCCCATTAACTCTCAAGGGGTATGTGTTGGGGTTAAAGATTCTTCGGTGCCCTTTCTAAAGTTCTTGGACAAGAATAAAATCGCTTTGGGGAACACTATCAAAGTATTGGACAAAGAAGATTTTGATAATTCCCTCCGTATTCAGATGGAAGGAAAAGAAATGCGGATATCACATCAAATTGCAGCTAACCTTTATGTAAAAAAGAACAACTGATGGAACAAGTAATTCAATATTTTCAAGAAATAGACCCCGTATTGGCGGCTTTGTATGCAACGCTTTTTACTTGGGGTTTAACGGCTGCAGGAGCAGCTTTGGTATTCTTTTTTAAGGGAATGAACCGAGCTCTTTTGGATGGAATGTTGGGATTTACCGGTGGTGTAATGGTCGCAGCCAGTTTCTGGAGTCTGCTGGCACCAGGAATTGAAATGAGCCCGGGCGATGGTTTTGTTAAAGTAATTCCGGCAGCAGTGGGTTTCTTGTTAGGGGCCGCTTTTATTTTTGGATTGGATAAGATTTTGCCCCACTTGCACATCAATTTTAAAATGAGCGAGGCCGAAGGGGTTAAAACACCATGGCATAGAACCACTTTGCTCACTTTAGCCATTACGTTGCACAACATTCCCGAAGGATTGGCCGTAGGTGTTCTGTTCGGAGGGGTTGCAGCTGGATTTGAAGGAGCCACTATTGGCGGTGCTGTGGCATTGGCTTTGGGAATCGGACTTCAAAATTTTCCGGAGGGGTTTGCGGTGGCCATGCCCTTGAGAAGACAGGGTTTAAGTAGACGGAAAAGCTTTTTATACGGTCAGGCATCTGCCTTGGTAGAACCCATTGCTGGTGTATTGGGGGCATGGGCGGTGTTGACCTTTGAGCCCATATTGCCCTACGCACTTGCCTTTGCTGCTGGTGCCATGATCTTTGTGGTGGTCGAAGAAGTAATTCCCGAAACGCAACAAGATAAATACACCGATATCGCCACTATGGGCTTTATCGGTGGATTTATAATTATGATGACCTTGGATGTGGGTCTGGGATAAAATGATTTATCCCCCGATCAAATCAAAGACACCCTTGGTCAAAAACTGATCTGTTTCGTTAAGGCCGGTTGATATGATCTCGGTATACCCATCAAAGGTGCCGCCCTGTTTTATGGCTACTCTCTCAAAGGTGTAGCCACCTTCTTTTTGCTCGATCAATTTAAGCACATAATAGTTGCCTTCCGATTCAATAACGGCTTCCTCTGGCAATGACAATGTTTTGGTAGTATCCGTCATGATTATCGCATCCACGAACATTCCCGGTAAAAAGTTGCCCTCTTCATGCTCCAAGTGTCCATGTACCTTTATGCTTCTTTTGGCTTCGTCAATGGATGTTCCCACTAAATGCACCTCTGCATTAAAGGCTTCTTCGGATGCTTCTGGAATCCTAAACTGAATTTTTTGGCCCTTCTTTACCTTTAGAATATCTTTTTCGAATACGGTGAGTTCCAAATGGACATGGTCATTGTCGATGATTTCCAAAATTTCGGTAGCAGGGGAGACATAACTTCCCTTGGCCACGTTCATTTTTGTGATGCTTCCATTAATCGGGGCATAAATCGCTGCCTGAGATGTGATATTTCCCTGTTCCACCTTACTGGGTGAAATATTGAGCATTTGCAATTGCTCTTTCAAACCTTGGTAACGTGCCTTGGCCGTTTCGTAATTGCTCTTCGCTTGAAGAAAGTTCTTTTGAGAGGCTATTTTCTCATCAAAAAGGGTTTGGTTTCTTTCAAACTCAGCCTTTAGGTAATCCAACTGATTGAATACCTCAAGGTAATCTTGCTGCATTTTCACAAACTCTTGGTTTTCCAAGATCACTAATAATTGACCTTTTTTTACCTGATCCCCGACAAGCAATGAGGTCTGTTTCACAAAACCGCCCATAAACGCAGTTACGCTGGCTCGGTTTTCTGGTGGAACGTCAATCATTCCGGATGTCTCCACCATTTTGGGAAAGGTTCTCTTTTCCATTTTACCGATTATAAGATCGTTGGTATCAAATTGATCTTGTGTAACCACGATTCCCGATTCTTCTCCTTGTTCTTGGGTAGCGGATGCTTCACTGTTCTTATCGCCGCAGCCTATCAACAGAAGGAATACAGCGGCTATTTTAATTATATGTTTCATTGTTATAATGTTATTGTCAAGTAATTAATGGCGATTACGGTTTGATTGTATTGGTTAAGTACATCCAAATAATTGAGTTGGATGTCGTAGGCGTTTTCCAAACTTTGTATGTATTGAAAAAAGTCGATTTCCCCGTTTTGAAAGTTGCCGGAGGCCGCTTTCAAAATTTGGTCGGAAAGTAGACCGCCTTCGTCCTCGTAGTAAGAGAGTTCCTTGGTCTGTTGCTCCAATTGTCCCAACAATGTTTTATAGCGCTGGTTCATGGCCACGGTGATTTCGGTGTTCTCCATCTCCGTTATCTTGGTCTGGATTTTGGACGACTTTACTTTACTACTGTGTCCAAAGAAGAAAATCGGGATGCGAACACCCAATTGAATGCCGTATAACGATGTTCCAAGCCCACTATTGGTCCCTTGAAAATATTCCAAGTTGAGGTCGGGCAACAATCTATTTTCCTCCAAACTCTTTTGGGCGTTGCTCAGCTCTTGGCGGTTGTCCAAAAATGAAGTTTCCGTTTGTAACATCCCTTGGGAATTCAGTACTGTCAACTTTTCTGGTTTTTCATCAACGATTTCCAAAGTATCCTCGCTTTGCACCAAACTCACAATCTGACCGTAAGTGGTCAACATTTGCTGCTTTATCTTCGAGTAGGTATTGGTAATCTGGCGTTGCTTGGCCGTTGCGGTCACCTTTTCCAGATAATTGGTCTCACCCAGTTCAAAGCGCCTATTGGCGGCATGGGCGAATTTGCTGTAAATACTATCGAGCGTGCTATACAACTTTGCCTTTTGGTTCAAGGTCTGGTATTGATAGTACGCATTGCTCAGCGATTGGTACAATTGCTTCTTCTGTATCTCAAACGATGATTTCTGAAGTTCATAATTCGATTTTTGAAGCCTGTTCTTGGCACCATATACCGTAGGGAACTCGAACTGTTGTTGCGCCCCAAAAACCTTAAGGGGTTCTCCGTTCAATGCCAGGTTGTTCTCGTCGTATTGATAGTAAATATCCATTTTGTCAAATTCAAAGGCAGTACCCTTGAGGGTCTCTGCCTGATCTACCATTAAGGAACCAACTTGGATGCCCTTATTGTTTTCCAATGAAAGGGCCATCAAATCCTCTAGGTTCAATTTGGTTTGTGAAAACCCGGAAAGAGAAACCAATAGCAGTATAATTGTCAGTGCGTTCCGTTTTCTCATTCTTCGTTCTTTTCTTCTTTTTCTCATGCCACGGAATTTAATGTTATGGGTATAGGCATATAAAACGGGCAATACAACCAAGGTAAGCATGGTAGCAGTAACCAATCCACCAATCACTACGGTTGCAAGTGGTCGTTGTACCTCGGCGCCGGCATTGGTGGACACTGCCATGGGCAAGAAACCTAAAGCAGCAGCGGAAGCTGTCAGCAATACCGCACGCAGCCTGTCCTTGGTGCCTTGTTTGATAAGGTCTTCCATGGAATCAAAGTCTTTTCCTTTGAGTTCTTTAAAATGCTCTATCAATACAATTCCGTTTAAAACTGCAATACCAAAAAGAGCTATAAATCCAACACCAGCGGAGATACTAAAGGGCATATCCCGCAACCAGAGTAGGAGTACACCGCCCACTGCGGAAAGTGGAATGGCAGAGAAAATAAGCAAAGCTTCTTTCACCGATCCAAAAGCAAAGTATAGCATGATAAAGATGAGTAACAAAGCAATGGGCACTGCTATCATCAATCTTGCTTTTGCATTCTGGAGATTTTCGAACTGACCGCCGTAGGTGATAATATATCCTGGAGGCAAAGTGATGTTATCATCAATTAAAAGCTGCACATCGTCCACAACGGACTGAAGGTCTCGGTTCCTTACATTGATACCCACAACGATACGTCTTTTCGTATCATCACGTGAAATTTTGGCGGCTCCTTTTTGGTAGGTGATTTCCGCCAATTCGCTCATCGGAATTTTCCCTCCGTTGGGGATGTCCACATAAAGGTTTCTTAAGTTCGAAATATCCTGACGATGCTTGGAATCCAATCGAACGGCAAGATCAAACTGTCTTTCGCCTTCGAACACACTTCCTACGACTTTGCCTGCAAAACCCATTGAAATCATTTCATTGAGGTCGGCAATGTTGAGTCCGTGACGGGCAATTTTGGCACGGTCAAAGGATACGTTCATCTGTGGGAGACCTTCCACTTTTTCAACGATAATATCGGATGCTCCTTCTACATTTTGAATAAGGTCTTTGATCTCGTTTGCTTTTCGGTTCAATGTTTCCAGGTTCTCCCCAAAAATTTTGATGGCAATGTCCGCTCTAACACCTGTAATCAATTCATTGAAACGCATTTCTATGGGTTGGGTAAACTCAACTTCCATTCCAGGAATAACGGCCAAGGCTTCTTTGAACTTATCGGCCAATTCATCCTTAGATTCGGCTGAGACCCATTCATCTTTGGGCTTTAAGGAAATAATCACGTCACTTTCCTCCATGGACATGGGATCCGTGGGCACTTCAGCAGCACCGATACGGCTCACCACTTGTTTTACCTCTGGGAACTGATCTATTAAAATCTGTTCGATTTTAGTGGTCGTTTCCACGGTCTTGGCCAAGGATGTTCCGGTTTTAAGCACGGGCTGAATCACAAAATCCCCTTCATCCAAAGTAGGTACAAATTCCCCTCCCATGGACGAGAACAACAAGACAGCTCCAATCAACAGTGCAGCAGCAATGGAGAGTACCAGTTTTTTGCTTTTCATGGCCCACTCGATAACAGGCTCATACTGTTTATTGATCCAGTTGACTAATCGGGTCGATATACTTTTTTCTGATTCTTTCGATGGTTTCAGGAAGAGTGCCGATGCTACGGGTACATAAGTGAAACATAAAAGAACAGCACCCAACAAGGCAAAACTGAAAGTCAGTGCCATGGGTTTGAACATTTTGCCTTCCACACCGCTAAGCGATAGGATGGGGATAAAAACAATAAGGATAATGAGTTGTCCAAATACGGCGGAGTTCATCATTTTGGTCGCACCTTGTAAGGTGATACTATCCTTGATGGATTGTGTTTCAGCTTTTCCCAAATTGGCCAATTCCGCTTTTTTTCGGGTTATTTGGAATGCAATGTATTCCACAATGATCACCGCTCCGTCTATAATGATTCCGAAGTCGATGGCACCAAGGCTCAACAAGTTGGCATCTACCCCAAAAATGTTCATTAAGGTAAGTGCGAAAAGCAAACAAAGGGGAATTACCGAGGCCACTACAAGCCCAGAACGCCAATTACCTAGCAACAGTACTACTACAAAGACCACAATTAAGCAGCCCAAGACCAAGTTCTCGGTAACGGTGAACGTTGTTCTTCCAATAAGTTCGCTACGGTCGAGAAAAGGGTTGATATAAACGCCTTCTGGAAGCGATTTAGAGATGGCGGCCACTCGTTCCTTGACGGCCTCGATTACTCTCTTGGAATCGGCATCCTTGAGCATCATGATCTGGCCGAGCACTTTTTCGCCCTCACCGTTTCCTGTAATCGCACCAAATCGAGGTGCACTTCCGAAACCAACCTTGGCCACATCCCTAATATAGATGGGAATACCATTTCTATTGGTGACGACTATATTTTCAATGTCTTTAAGATTGCTCACCAAACCTTCACCACGGATAAAATAGGCTTGGTTCACTTTTTCGATATAACCACCACCGGTTACACTGTTGTTTTTTTCCAGTGCGGTGAACACCTCTCTTGCAGTTATATTGAACGCATTCAGTTTTTGGGTTTGGATGGCCACCTCATACTGTTTAAGGTGTCCTCCCCAGGTATTTACCTCGACCACACCTGGGATACCTGAAAGCTGACGTTTTACGATCCAATCTTGGATGGTACGCAGCTCTGTAGAGGAATACTGGTCTTTGTATTTGGGGTCAACATCAAGAATGTATTGGTAGATTTCGCCCAATCCTGTGGTTATGGGTCCCATTTCGGGACTTCCAAATCCTTCGGGGATTCGACTGGATGCTGATTTTATTTTTTCGGCGATGAGCTGCCTAGGTAAATAGGTGCCCAAATCGTCCTCAAAAACGATGGTAACCACCGATAGCCCGAACTTGGATACCGAACGGATTTCCTTTACCCCTGGAAGGTTTGCCATTTCCAGTTCTACTGGATAGGTAACAAACTTTTCCATATCCTGGGTGGACAGACTTCTCGAGGTAGTGATTACCTGAACTTGGTTGTTGGTTACATCGGGAACGGCTCCGATGGGTATTTGTGATAGTGAGTATAACCCAACCAGGGCTATAAACGTTGTAAATAGAAGGACAATAAACTTGTTCCTTATGCTAAAGTTGATAATTTTTGAAAACATGATTCATAGAAATGATTAGCATTATTAATATGGAATAAGGCTTGCTAAAAAGTGTTCAGCAAAGCTGAAAACTATGAACTATGCGTGTTTTGGGGGCTGAAAAGGGTTATCGCCCCAAATGTGAGAGTAGGATATTTGGTAGTAAAAATTTCCTTTGGAAGCTAAAGGAATTTCAGAATAGGAATTAATCAAACTATCTGATCCCAAAACAAAGACCAAAGGCTGCGCGCATTGAGTTTGGTGCTGAAAGGGTAGTTTCTCATGCTCTTTTTGCTCTTCTTGGTGTTTTTCGCTGTGAGAAGCTTTGAGTTCTCCATAGTGTTTGGAGAAAAAAACAATGAAGTTATCACCATATTCCTCATTGTGAAATTGGTAATGCTCCATTAGTTCCCCTAATTCCACCAAATCCTTAAAATGGACATTGGCTCCTTGGAGCAAAATGAGCAAGGAAATCCCTATGGTTACAATTTTATTCATCCTGACAACGTAAAATTAAGAATAATACGCTGTAAGATAGCTGACTGTGGCTAATTTAGAATTAATCTGATTTTAATGGCTTTGTTGTACCATGTATAAAATTACTGCTTGATATGGCTTTAATTTTATAGAATCATCAATAAAATCAAGGTCGGAATAATTATTGATCAACATCGAAGGATCAACCCACTCTTCTTTAAGTTTTATTTGGGAGGATTCTTTAGAAAAGTTTAACAACACCAATACCTTTTTATCATCCAAATTTCTGGTGTAGGCATAAATAGTAGGATGTTCTGGTGCCACAAGTTCATATGCACCATATACAAGTACGGGATTTTCCTTTCGCAACTCCGTCATTCTCCTAAAATGGTTCAGTACGGAACTGGGATCGGTGTTTTCCTCTTCCACATTGATGTCGACATAATTGTCATTCACAGGAAGCCACGGTTTTCCATTGGTAAAGCCTGCGTGTTCGGAATTGTCCCACTGCATCGGAGTTCTTCCATTGTCCCTAGAGGAGAAATTAAGCTTCTTCATAAAAAGTTCCATATTCTCTCCTTCGGAAAGTGCTTTTTGATACCCATTGATAGCGGCAATATCCTGATACTGTGATATGGAGTCAAAATCGATATTGGTCATGCCCAGTTCATCTCCATAATAGCAATAGGGTGTACCTCGCATACTAAGAATAAACGTATTCAAAAGTTTTGTAGAGGCACTTCTAAACGCTTCGCTGTCGCTCCCCCATCGGCTCACCATTCGAGCTTGGTCGTGATTGGATAAGAATATGGAGAGCCAACCATCCTGAGCAAATTCTTGGTCCCACTTGGTGAATACGTCTTTCATGGTCTTGAGGTCGTATCCTTCATATTTGGGAACGTCCACACCTTCAAAGGCATAGGCCATATTCAATTCGTTGCGGTCTTGGTCTACTAATTTATGGGCATCTTCAAAATTTCTTCCGGCTCCTTCGGCAACGCTCATCACATCATATTTGCTGAACACTTCTTCGTTCATTTCTTTCAAATAGTCATGTAACCCATCTTGCATGGCGTAATATTGAATGAAATCCTTTTCGAATCCATCGGGAAACTTGGGGTAGGTGGTATCCTTTGCAGCAAACTGAAAAGCATCCAAACGGAATCCGTCCACACCCTTTTCGGCCCAAAACTTCATTATGTCGTAAACTTCCTGCCGCACTTTGGGGTTGGACCAGTTGAGATCCGGCTGTTGCTTGGCGAAGTAATGTAGATAGTAAGCGTCGGTTATTGAATCATATTGCCAGGCATCCCCTTTGGCATCGAACAAACTGTAACGATATGGAGGTTCGCCTTTTTCGGCGGGCCACCAATGGTAATAATCACGATAAGGATTGTCCCGTGAACTTCTGGACTGTTTAAACCACTCGTGCTCATCACTACTGTGGTTCACCACAATGTCCATCACCAATTTTATGTCCCTTTGGTGCATTCCGGCCAGTAAACTATCAAAATCCGCCATGGTACCGAACTCTTCCATGATGTCGCGATAGTCGCTCACATCGTAACCGTTGTCGGCATTAGGGGACGTGTAGATGGGATTCAGCCAAACAGCTGTAACGCCCAAACTTTTGATGTAATCCAATTTTTGAATAATGCCCTTTAGGTCACCGACCCCATCACCATCCGAGTCTTTAAAGCTTCGGGGATAGATTTGGTAGACAATGGCTTCTTTCCACCACTTGGCATTTTCAACGGGCGGATTACTTTTATCTTTTGATTCCTCCTTACATGCAAGAGCAATCAAAAAGAAAGAGCAAATCATCACTTTTATCAAGGAACGGTTCATAACAGTTAATTTATGTACAGATATCCTTAAAGGTAACGATTTGCTCTCTATTGCTATGATCAGGTTAGGAACTAATCCAAACTGATGGTTGAAACTCCATTATCCTTTAAAATAGCATTTACTTTAGGAAGCTCCTTTTCCAATGCACTGTCCAGTTTGGCCATATGACCGTCCAATTCGGCCGTAAGCTCATCATACACCACATAGGCGGCATCCGTAGGTCTGGCATCCCCGTTTTCAATGCTTCTTTGCAAGGCATTGAATCTATTGTTCAATTTTATGGGGAAGTTCAAAGGATCTTGTCCCGATTGGTTTTTGGTCTGATAGAGGTCTTCTTCTATTTCTGTCAGGGTTTCCATAAAGCTATCAGCGAGTTTGGTAAACTTCCTACTGGAAACACCTTTGCCCAAACTATCAATTTGTTTACGGATGCTTCGTATTTGGATGACAGCTTCATTGGCAATGGTGGCTTTTTCCGTGATTTTTGAAGCCAATTCAAACTGTTTTTGAAGGTCTTCAGCTGTAATTCCTTTCAAGTTAGGGTCCATTTCAATTTTAAACGGATAACTCTTGATGACTTCAGGGCCCACTTTCATTTGCACGGTATAAGTGCCAAGTGGTGCTTTTGGTCCCGTTGTGGCCGAGGCTCCCCAGATTATAATACCGTCGAATGTGGTAGGACCGGGGTATCTTAAATTCCAAGTAAAGGTGTTGATGCCTTTTGCTGTGGTGGGTTTTGTACTGCTGAATCTGCTCCACCAAGATGAATCTCCATCATCTTCATATTTTGGCTTGTTACCTCCAAAAGATTCGATGAGGTTATTGTTGGCGTCAAAAATGGAAAAGGTCACCGTATCCACCTCTTTTTCCAAATAGTACTGGAAATTGGCGTTGTAAACACCTCTAATGGCATCGGTAGGCTTAAAAAGCACGTTTTTCTGACTTTTTAGGTCTTCCGAATATTCCCTGAATGGTTGAATGTCGTCCAAAATCCAAAACCCTCTACCATGGGAACCCAGAACAACATCGTTATCCTTGATCACCAAATCCCTGATCGGGGTATCGGGCAAGTTCAATTGAAGGGATTGCCATTCGGCACCATCATTAATGGAAAAATAAACTCCATGTTCTGTAGCAAGGAACAAAAGACCTTCCCTTTTATGGTCTTCGCGAATCGCTCTTGCAAAATGGCCATCCTTTATCCCCGTAATGATTTTGGTCCAGGTTTTTCCATAGTCGTGTGTTTTGAAAACATAGGGTGCCCTGTCGTCTACTTGGTATCTGTTGGCCGCCACGTATAAAGTTCCAGGATTGTGGATGGATTCCTCTATAATGCTTACTCTTGAATATTTTGGTAAGTCTTCAGGAGTAATATCCTCCCAGTTTTCGCCACCATCTCTGGTAATATGGATCTTCCCATCGTCGGAACCAGCCCAAATGGTATTGATATCGTGATTGGACGGAGCCAAAGCAAATACCGTAGCATAGATCTCGGGCCCGTTCATGTCCATAGTTAAAATACCTCCTGTTTTACCCAAAGTTTCTGGATCTGCGTAAGTAAGGTCAGGACTTATCTTTTCCCATGTCTGTCCATCATTGGTGGTTTTCCAAACGTGTTGCGAGCAAGTGTACATTACATTTGGGTCTTTGGGCGCAAACATAATGGGGAAGGTCCATTGCCAACGTTCCGGTAATGCACTGGCAGGTTCCCCGGAGAAAAATCGTGGATACACCTGGATATCCCTGATTTGACCGTTGCTTCGATCATAACGGGTTAAAAGTGCTCCTTGGCTTCCCGCATAAAATATATCTGGGTTGGTTGGGCTTTGCGTAATCCAACCGCTTTCTCCACCACCTACGGCGTAGTACCATCCGTGGTTGGGTCCGCGAGCTTGCTTAAAATCCCATCCATCACTTGGCATGGCCAACGTGGAATTGTCTTGCTGAGCACCTACTACGTGATAAGGGACATCGCTAGTGGCCATTACATGATAAAACTGTGACGTAGGATAGTCCTGTTCGGTCCAAGTTTTACCTCCGTTGATGCTTACCACACCACCTCCGTCATTGGAATTGATCATTCTATCGGGGTTATTGGGGTCTATCCACAGATCGTGGTTATCGCCATGTGGCGTTGTTATTCTCTCATCAAATGTTTTTCCACCATCGGTAGATTTAAAGAATCCCACATTTAAACCATATACCACATCTTTGTCCTTGGGGTCGGCATAAATTCTGGAGTAGTAAAAGGCGCGTTGTCTTAGTTTACGTTCGTTGTTGGTCATCTCCCATGTTTTTCCACCATCATCGGAACGGAAAACCCCACCTTCGTTGGCTTCTACAATGGCCCAAACACGATTAGAGTCTGCAGGGGAAACGGTAACGCCTATTTTTCCAATAGGGCCTTCGGGCATCCCTGGGTTTTCGGTGAGGTNNGTCCANGTTTCNCCACCATCGNTGGATTTCCAAAGTTTACTATCTGGACCACCGCCCCACATTTTCCANGCTTTACGGTANACTTGCCANGTNCTGGCATAAAGNACATTAGGGTTGTTTCGATCTATAATCAGGTCGGCAGCACCGGCTTTATCNCTTACATAAAGTACTTTTTTCCATGNTTTTCCTCCGTCAACGGATTTAAAAACACCGCGTTCTTCGTTTTCGCCATATGGGTGGCCCAAAGCGGCTACATAAACAATATCTTCATTGGTTGGGTCTACACGAACTCTAGAAATGGCTTGGGTTTCTTCCAGGCCTAAATGGGTCCAGGTTTTACCGCCATCCGTTGTTTTATAAACACCATCACCTTGTGTGATGCTTCCTCGTAGTTGGGTCTCTCCCATTCCAATGTAAACTACATCCGGGTTGGTTTCTGCTACGGCCACTGCTCCTACGGAAGAACTTGTAATCTGGCCATCGGTAACGGATTTCCACGTATTTCCTCCATCAATGGTTTTCCACAGACCACCGCCAGTGGCCCCAAAATAATATTCGTTGGGTCTAGAGGGGCTTCCGGATGCACCCAAAGAACGTCCGCCTCGGTCAGGGCCAATGTTCCTCCATTCAAAACCACTATAAAAACTAGTGTCAATGGTAATGGGAGATGTATTCTGAGCGTAAAAAAATAAGGTTGATAAAAGCATGGAAAGTAGTGTCCATGTTTTCATAGAAGTCGTTGGCATTCTCATGATGTCAAGGTTGGTTATGAGTAGTTAGAATTAAGACACAATTTACTCAATATCGATGAGAAAATTTAACTAAATCATCCAAATCCTTGAATATTTTGAGACGTTCTAAAGAATTTGCTACGTTTTGTTGGGCAATCAATAATAGAGTTCCTCAAGAATCATCCCATAATCATGTTGCAGGTCTTCATGGAGCAAAGGGATTTTCTTTTTGATGTATTCCAGTTGTCGGTTATACAAATTCTTCAGTGTGGTGTTTTTGTTGATGGAGGGTCGAAACGATTTCAATTTTTCACAGAAGTAAAGCAATAGTTCCACTTCGGTGGTCTTGTTGCCCGAATAGCGTATGTATTTTTTGATCGTCCGAAGTATTTTTCGAACGCTTTTTTTGATGTAGAAATAACTGTTGATGTTGATGTCGGCGAACATGTCATCGACTTCTTCTTTTACGGTTTCGATGTAGCCTTCTTCGCTGTCGGATTCAAACAACAAATAGGTAAGCAATTCCTTGTTCTCTTTTTTGAATCGGGCCAATCGCAGGCAAAGTTCCATTATCTCTTCTTGCGACTTGAACTGGAGTTCTTTTTTGAGCTGTGCTACGGTAGCTGCTTTCATATGGTACTATCTTAAATATGAAGCTCCGTTTACGTCGATGATGGTGCCCGACGAATAGGCTGCTTCTGGTGATGCCAGGAACAATATCGCATGTGCCACTTCTTCGGGTTGTGCCATTCGCTTGAACGGGGATTCTCGGAGTAGATTTTCGCGTTCGGCAGGGGTAAGGGTTTCTTTGGCCATTTCGGTTTCGGTGAACCCAGGCGCGACCACTCCTACGTAAATGTTGTGCGGCGCCAATTTTTTGGCCAAGGATTGGCTCATGGAATTCAATGCGGCTTTGCTTGCGCCGTAGGCTGGTTTGGTAGGTTCCCCTCTAAATGCACCTCGAGAAGATACACTTACAATATGTCCGCCTCCGGTTTTCATCATGGCCTTGGCTCCCCAATAGCATAAATTCGCCACCGCAAAAAGATTGGTTTCAAAGGTTTTTTCCCAAGCATTGGTCCAATGGTCAAAATCGACCTTTTCTATTTCATGAAAAATGGAAATGCCGGCATTGTTCACCAACACATCAAGACGTCCAAACTCTTTTACAAAATCGTTGATCAAGGCTTCGGTCTCTTCTTTTTGAGAAATATCCTTTTTAAAAAGCTTGTGCCCATCGCCAGCTAATTCTGCCAAAGTTTGTTGTGCCACTTCATCATTACTTCGGTAATTGATGCCCACTTTGGCTCCTTTTTTGGCAAAAGCCATAGCGGTTGCTTTTCCGATACCTCGGGAAGCACCTGTGACCAGTACATATTTGTTGGTGAAATCCATTATAGTTGGTTTTTTACAAAGGTCAACCTTAAATCACAATTCTGAAAACTTAATCTATATTAGGCTCAATTTCCGATGCAATCATCTTATAAATATTTCTGTTTCTATTTAGTGATGTTAGGTAACTTTGGTATATGCCGTTAATCAACAATTTTCTTAATTCAATCGCATTCAATATAAATATTTCATCTTCTTTACTTAAACTACTTTTTAAACCATTGAACATCCCTCCTTTAATTCCCAATAGTCTGGGACCGATGGTTTGTCGCGTATAGGTCTCATCTGCGGCCAACTGTTGGTTGGTGTAATTGTTTATGTCGTTGTAATAATTGAACAGGGAATCTATTATGGATTGATTTGAGATCAATTCCAGTTTTCCCGTAGAAATCAAATTATCAAAAGTGGACGTTTGGGGTTGAATCCTAAAGAGGGTGATGAGTCCGGCGAACATATACTCATTCTTGAATTCCTTTAAGTTTTGATCTAGTAATTGGGCCTCTAAACTATTAAGGCTGTCCAAGGTATAATTTAATTGTCGGGTTCTAGCACTCAAATGGACCGTATCCTGGACTAGATTTACTTGTAATTTTTTTAGATAAAACCGCTCTTCTTTTTTATTGTTTTTCTCTTGGTTCCATGTGTTTATCTGTAAGGCCAGCAATATCCCAATAACTACCAAAACTATTTCACCAATGGCATAAAAAAGGTATTTTGTAAATCTGTTTTGGGAAAGCAGCACTTTTCTGATTTTTCTGAACAAGGTTGGCATGGCTAGTGGTTTGTTTAAAGATAACAAGTTAGGATGCAATATTGTACAGATTCCAATGTTGTTCTATTAATTACTTTTCTTTGTGACGAATTATTTGTTCGGGCACAAGATTTTTCGAGAAATACTATGGGAACTAAAAAAAGACATTGGTTATGGAACATTTTGATTGTACTGACCTTGGTACTTTGTGTTCTTGCCTTTGTGGAACATTATAAGAACTGGTACAAGATAGAAGAGGGGAACTTTAAAATATTTTCGGGGCTCTACTATCAAAAAATACCGTTAACGGAATTGGATAGTGTGCTGCTGGTGGATAAGTTGCCCGAAATGGAACGCTCCAGTGGGTTTTCTTGGATGGAAAAGGAAAAAGGGGTTTTTATGGATTCCATTACCCAAACCAAGATCTACGTTTTTGTGGATGACCTATATCAACAAAAAATAAAAGTGGTACACCACGACTCCTTAAAAATGTATTTGAACCTCAAGGACAGTTTAGAAACCCAAAAATTATATGCTATTTTGCAAAGCAATTTGTCGGGTGAAACCGAGCAATCCAATTAAATCCCAAAATAGTCCTGAATTACCATGAGAATATTTCTTCTTGCCCTGATTTTTGCGCCTTTGTCCATGTTTTCACAAAATACTATTTCAATTCACGTGCACAATGTACCATCCAATAAGGGACATATAAATGTTGCCGTCTATAATTCGGATGCTACTTTTTTGTCTTTTGATGGAGTGTTTAAAGCTCGGACAGAAATCGCTCATGAAGGAATTGTACAATTACTGATTGAAGATTTACCTTCTGGAGAATACGCATTGGCAGTTTTCCATGATGAGAACGGAAATGGTAAACTGGACACCAACTGGTTGGGTATACCCAAAGAAAAAGTAGCCTTTTCCAAAGGAAAAATGAAAACCTTCGGGCCACCCAAATACAAAGAGTGTTCTTTCAGGGTGCATTCGGATTACGAAATCAACGTTGAACTTTAAAAGTTAAATATGGGAACTATTTTTATGGCCCAACTCATGGGAGCGCTGTTCGGACTTTTATCGGTAATATTTGGTGCTTTTGGTGCCCATGCCCTAAAAAAGAAATTGACCCCTGAACTGCTTCAAAGTTTTGAGACAGGGGTCAAATATCAAATGTATCACGCCATTGTGCTTTTGGTCTTGGGCTTTAACTTAGGTTTTGATAAACCATTGGATTCCTGGATTGTCAATAGTTTTATTTTTGGAACCCTGCTGTTCTCCTTTAGTATTTATGCCCTTTGTTTGGGTGCTGCAAAAGGTAATAAACCACGTTTTTTAGGACCTGTTACTCCAATTGGAGGTTTGTTTTTGCTTGCAGGCTGGGCCTTATTGCTCTACTCCTTTGTTTCCAATTTGATTTAGAGCCTCAAGTACAGGTTTCCGTTAATGGTGTTCAATTTTAGGCGGTGGGTGGCACTATCAAATCGACCTTCTACTTTTTGTCCCACATAACGGTCGGATACGGTCAGGTTCATATTCTCATCGGCATAAATATTACCGTTCAAGGTTTCCGCAACCAGTCTCGAATTCTTCAATACCAAATCTATTTCACCATTGATGGTCTGTAGGTCCATATCGCCATTGTATTTTTTGATATCGATGTTGCCATTGATCAGTTCCGCGGTAAAATCTCCTTCGATGATGTCCGATGTAAGGTCGCCATTAATGCTACTTACTTTAAATGTTGCTCCTTTGGGAACATAAAGCACATAATTGAACTCGTAGGTGTCATCCGAAAAATAGTACCCCTTTTTATTAGGTCTGGTTTTGTCCCATTCCTCCTTAAAAGCATCAAAAACATCCTCAACATTGGAAGCAATATTTAGGGAGCTGGAACTTTCATCAATATCGAGTTTATATTTATCCAAATATTTCCCGTCTTCAATAGTGATATCCGCCTTAAAATAAACTGTGGATTTATCCCAGGTTTTTACCTCGATGTTATTGGCAAATTTTACATCCAAATCGATGGATTGCCCTGAGTAGTTGAAGTTTTTTTCGATAATTTTTTGTGCACTTAAGGATAGGGTTGCCAATCCCACAAATGCGGTGATGATAAATTTTTTCATGACTGTTCGTTTTTTGATTTTAATATGTAATTGATGTTTTGTCATCTTGAGCGCAGTCGAAAGATGAAAACATCTCGACTGCGCTCGATGTGACACTTCAGTTTAGTTTTTTCTTAGATACATGTTTCCGTTGGTGGATTTCATGGAAATTTTTACACCACCACCGTTGATTGATGCCTTAATGTCTCGTCCCAAAACTGATTTTAGTCCGTTCTTGTCCTCGGCCTTTACGTCAAAATCGGTGTAAACGTTCCCGTTAAGGGTGCTCAGGGCCAAGTTGGCCGGCGTGCTGGAAGGAAGACTTACATCTACCGCTCCATTGGTGGAATAAAGAGAAATG
This sequence comes from Allomuricauda sp. TMED12, assembly GCA_002167435.2. Lineage (GTDB taxonomy): Bacteria > Bacteroidota > Bacteroidia > Flavobacteriales > Flavobacteriaceae > Flagellimonas. The sequence goes on along the minus strand of NHBR02000147.1, from coordinate 109,062 downwards.
GGAGAGTCTTGTGTTACTTTTCCAAAAACTACTTCCAGTTGGCCATTTAAAGAATTGGCTGTAACAGGTCCGTTTACGTTCCATATTTTTACACTGCCGTTCAACTGGGCATTTGCCTCAATCTCGCCAGAAAAACCATCGATTTCTATATCACCATTCCAAGTACTTTTAACGGCAATATTTTGTGAAGCGGGTAAATAGATTTCAGCGCCTTTGCTCTTTCTTAAGTTGTAAACGATTAGCGTGTTACCGTCTTGCACCACGGAAAAACCGACGTCGGTATTGTCCGTGCCGCCTTCGCCCACCAATTTTAGACCTTTTGCCCTATCCGGCGTTTTAATTTTGGGCCCGGATTTAATCAACAGCTCATTGGAACTATGTGTTTTTACTGTGATGTCCGTTTTGGATTCGATTTTTACCCATTGAATGCCATTCAGGGATTTAGTGTAATCGGATTGCGCTTTGGCAATGGTGCCCACGAAAAGGGCCATTAAAATAAATGTGAATTTTCTCATGATTTTCGCTTTTTGATGTTTATGATATACTTGGCAATACTGCCTTGATTTGTTCTTTTATAAAGGGTTGTGTGTCTTCTTTTTCCAATAATTTTTTCATGGGTTCGGCCGCTTTTTTCTCCTGAATCTTAACCAATGCCTGAATGATGGCCACCTGAATACTTGGGTTTTTCTCTTTTTCCAAAGTTTCAATAAAGGTGCTTTTTACAGTTTCGGAGGAGGTGAACTGGACCAATGCTTCGAAGGCGGTCATACGAACATTATCGTTATCGTCGTAGAGCAACCGGTTGCTCAATGCTTTGATGATAGCCGCATCGGGCTTTTCAAATTCCTCGATATAATTGACTCCTTGAATTCGCTTGCTTGCGGATTGATTCTCCATGAGCGATAGCATAGCCGTTTGTTTCATCTGATTTGTTTCATCTTGCAATTGGGCAATATCTTCGTTCACTTTTCTTTGTTGAAACACACTTCCCATTTGGAAAGAGGCCACTAGTAGCGCAATACTGGCTGCAATTTTCAGCACATTGCTAATCCAATTGGTAGCAGGTTTTGATTCCATGTAAACCACCTTGCCTTGATCGTTCTTTTCTTGTTCCAGGGCCGCTTCAAATTTGGTTTTAAGTCTATTTGTGGGTGTTGGAGTTTCTTCTTCAAAAACATTGAAAAAGGCTTCCATTTCCTGCAATTCCCTTTTACAATCAGCACATTGCGTTATGTGCTTCTCGAACTTTAACTGTTCGGGCTTGTTCAATTTGCCATCCAGATAATCTGGTATTTGATCGAAAACATGTTGCTTTTCCATGGCTATATACTTTCTAAATAAATATTCTTCAACTTTTTTAAAATCCTGAACACTCTGGTTTTTACGGCTCCCGGAGTGCTGCCCATTATTTCTGCTAGGTCATCGTATTTGATTTCCTTGTAGCGGTTCAAAATCACAAGTTCTCTATCGTAAGGATCAAGCTGGCCCAAGGCATATTGCAAGTGGGCATTGTTTTCGGAAATATCATTTTCCTCTTCCACTGCTTTATAGGCTAAAACCTCAATATCATCATGTGGTCTTTGGTTTCTTGTGTAATGCGTTTTTAGACTGTTCCTTGCTATCGTGAACATCCAAGACAAGAAAGACCCATTTTTGTATGAGTTCCGATACTTGATCAGTTTATAAAAAACATCTTGTGTAAGATCTTCGGCCAACATACGATCCCCCGACATTTTGTACAGAAAATTGTACACGTGTTTATGGTGTCGGTCAAAAAGGTACTTGAGCAGATCTAAGTTGCCCTCGGATACTTTTTGCATGATCATTTCATCTGAAAGTGTTTCCAAATGCTGTTTTTTAGTTGGCGTTTATCTTATATAGTCAGGAAATTAAGAAAGGTTACACGAACATGTAAAAAAACGTGTCTTTTTATATTTTTAGGGAAAGAAAGAGGGCTTGTAAGCTATTGATAGGTTGTTATTTTAATAACTCCACTAGCGGCCCTTGAACCATAAGAAGCGGCTTCTGAACCGGATAACGCATCTATGCTTTTAATAGTGGCACTATCCACTAATTGATTAAGAGATTTAAACGAATTGCCCATAATAAAACCGTTTAAGACATATAATGGCTCGGTCGCCGTTCCAGAAATTTGGTTTGCCGACTTCATAAAATAAGGTATTCCGCCTCTAAGAGTAATTCCGGGTAAACGCCGTACTCTGTCCAGTAACGGAATGGTTTTGTTGTTCTTTTCGGTTATTTCTTTGGAAAGATTCTTATTGTAAGCGGTAGTCTTGTTTGAAGAGCAACTTCCCAATATCAAAACAAATGTTAGTGAGAAAATAAATGCAAGGTTTTTCATCAGGAAAAAATTGTCTTACAATTTACCGATTTTTGATTAAAAAGAAGTGTAAAAGCAGCTTGGAAATTAACTGCACCCACAGTTATCTTGCCCACATGAATTAGAATTGCTGTTCCCTTTTTTTAAGAATGACTTGGGAAGCAAAAATTTCCAGACCAAATAGCCTGCTGCCATAATTAGAGTTCCGTAAGCCAATATTTGTTGAATCATCTTTGGATTAAATTAGAATTTGATAGGCTATCAGTGCAATAATATAAGCAAAAACACTCATAAAGCCCAATTGAAGCATAGGCCATTTCCAAGAGTTGGTCTCTCTTTTTACAATGGCGAGGGTACTCATACATTGCATGGCAAATGCATAAAACAGCATCAAAGAAATACCAGAGGCCAAATTGAACAATGGCTTGCCAGATTCGTCCAATTCAGCGGCCATACGGTTTTTGATGGTTTCTTCTTCATCGCTTCCCACACTGTAAATTGTAGCCAAAGTTCCTACGAACACTTCACGAGCGGCAAAGGAGGTCAAAACCGCTATTCCTATCTTCCAATCGTAACCTAAAGGTTTTACGATGGGTTCAAAGGCTTTTCCTGCTTGACCGATATAGGAATGCTCCAATTTGTAACTGGCTATTTCCTGGGCGATGGCCCTTTCCGAAAGCTTTTCGGTAAAGACCTTAACGGAATCATTTAGTACACTTGGTGCCAGATTTTCTGCCTCAACAGATTCTCGATACGATGCTACGTTGTTCTGGATATAATTTTTACTGTAGGTGCTCAATCCCTCGTTTTGTATACGTTCAGTCACAATGCTTTCTGCATTTTCAAAATCGTCGGAATACCCATTGGAACCCAAGAACCATAGCACAATGGATATGGCCAAGATGATCTTACCTGCACCCAGCACAAAGCTCTTTGTCTTTTCGATTACAGTGTAAACTACATTTTTCAGTAAGGGTAATCTATAGGTCGGCATCTCTATCATAAAAACCGACCTGCTTTTTATTTTCAGAATTTTGTTCAGCGCCATGGCAGAAAGTAGAGCCATTCCAAACCCGATCATGTACAGTAGCATCAAGGTCAATGCTTGGTAGCTAAGACCCATAAACTTGCCCTCTGGAATCACTAGGGCTATTAAGATCAAGTAAACAGGTAATCTTGCGGAGCAAGTAGTGAAAGGTGTTACCAAAATGGTAATAAGCCTTTCCTTCCAGTTTTCTATGGTACGTGTGGCCATAATGGCGGGAATGGCACATGCATTACCCGAAATTAATGGAACTACACTTTTTCCGCTCAATCCAAATGGACGCATTAAACGATCCATTAAAAAAACTACGCGGCTCATATATCCCGACTCTTCCAAAAGGGAGATGAAAAGGAATAAAAAGGCTATTTGCGGAATAAAGATGACGATTCCACCAATACCTGCAATAATACCTTCGGCCAATAAATCTGTAAATAGGCCTGAGGGCAATGTGTTCTTTACCCATTCACTTGCCATGGCAAATTGCTCATCGATAAAATCCATGGGGTAACCACTCCAATCGAAAATGGCCTGGAAAATGGTTAGCAGAATTACAAAGAATATGAGGTAGCCAAATACTTTGTGCGTAAGAATCTTGTCCATTGAAGCGCGCAAACCTTTTGCGGCCATAAAGTCGACCTTATATGTTTCTTTCAATATGTTGTTGATCAACTGGTATCGAAGAACGGTTTCCTTATGCTGTAATTTTTTTAGTTCATCTTTCGATTTAGTGGAGAAATCTGTAGCATCCTGAATCCGTTTTTTTTCAATCGGCATAAAGTTCACATCCTGTGTGATGACCAGCCATAATTTGTAAAGGTCTTCCTGTGGGAATGTTTTTTTAAGACGGTCAAAATATTCAGGAGAAATTCTGGTCGGGTCTAAAACAGATTTGGAAGAAATACTCTTGTAGTCGGCAATAAGTTCTTTGACACGTTCGATTCCCGTGCGCTTTCTTGTACTTACCAATGCGATTTTGGTGTCCAACTTTTTTTCCATGGCCTCAATATCCAGCGAAATCCCTTTTCGGGACATCCGATCTGCCATGTTTATGACCAATATGGTGGGAATCTTAAGGTCCTTTATTTGGGTGAAAAGAAGTAGGTTTCTTTTTAGGTTTTCTACATCGCTGATGACCACAGCGACATCTGGATAGTCCTTATCGTTTTTATTGAGCAAAAGTTCAACAACCAAGCTTTCATCTAACGAAGTAGTGTTTAAGCTATAGGTGCCAGGAAGGTCGAGTATATGTGCCTTGACTCCTCTGGGAAGTTTACAGATCCCTTCTTTTTTCTCTACGGTAATTCCAGGATAGTTCCCTACTTTTTGTTTGAGCCCGGTAAGCTGATTAAAAACTGAGGTTTTCCCTGTATTGGGGTTGCCAATAAGGGCTACATTAATGTTTTTGCTCATGGGATTTGAGTTTCTTCAATAATATCCAGCTCAATGAGTTGCGCCAAGGATCTTCTTATTGCCAAATGACTGCCGCTAAGGTTGATGTAGATGGGGTCGTTCAATGGGGCAATTTGTAAGAGTTCCACGCTGTTACCCGGAAGGCAACCCAATTCCATTAATTTAATAGGTAGGGTATGTTCGGTAAAATCCTTAATTATACCCTTTTGTCCATATCGTAAATCTGCTACGGTTGCCACTGTATTTATTTAGAATAAATTTAATTAAGAGCAAAAATAAATAAAAAAGGGAAACTTTACCTTGTATTTAATGATAAAGGTATCCCAGACTATTCTAGGTAACTGGCCTCAAGTATTTTGATGTCCTCAAGAAGCCTTTTAATATCTTCCCGATTGGTGCCGTCATAAAACCCGCGAATTCTTTTTTCCCTGTCCACCAGAATAAAATTTTCGGTATGAATCATATCAAACGGACCACCGTCCCCATCATTTTTAACTGCTAGGTACGACTTTCTGGCCAACTCATAAATCTGTTTTTTGTCACCGGTGACCAAATTCCATTTACTATCAATAACACCTTTTTCCAATGCATATCTTTTTAGTTGTGCAACAGTATCTATTTGTGGAGTTACGGAGTGCGAGAGCAGCATAATATTTGAATCATCCTTTACAGCTTCCTGAATTTCAGCCATGTTCTTTGTCATAATGGGACAAATGGTAAGGCATGTGGTAAAAAAGAAATCGGCCACATATATTTTACCTTTATAGTTTTCTTGTGTAATCGTGTCCCCATTTTGGTTGACCAAAGAAAAATCGGCTACTTTATGGTACTTTTTGGTGTAGTGTAAAGTACTGTCCACTAATGATTTGTCCACCATAGAAGGCTGATAGACCGGAAGCATTTTTTTAGGTTGCAAAGCATTGTAAAAAAGGTAGACTATTACCGCAGAAAGTGCCAACATTACGATTCCGAACAACCTGTACTTTGCGAAAAATGATCCCATGGTCACAAAATTACGGCCCAAATGGCTATTCATCAAGGAGAAAGCCATGTTTTGTTGCTAAATGTTTCTTAAATACTAAGTAGGATTAAAACAGAGGTTTTTTTATCAATACCTAAAAGGTTACTTTTGTTCGTTTTAAGAAAATAAGACGAATGACCCCTATAGTTATAAAGACCATACAATTCTTTTTAAGCCTATCCTTGCTAATTGTGCTGCATGAGCTGGGACACTTTATCCCTGCAAAGCTTTTTAAGACCAGGGTTGAGAAGTTTTATCTGTTTTTTGATGTGAAATTTTCCCTTTTCAAAAAGAAGATAGGTGAGACTGTTTATGGTATCGGTTGGTTGCCCTTGGGCGGATATGTAAAGATATCCGGGATGATCGATGAGAGCATGGACAAGGAGCAGATGAAAGAAGAACCAAAACCTTGGGAGTTTCGAAGCAAACCAGCTTGGCAACGATTGATCATCATGCTTGGCGGGGTTACCGTCAACTTTATTTTGGCCGTTGTTATTTTTATAGGGTTGGTTTTTACCTATGGTGAACAGTACATAGCGAATGATAGCCTTAAGGATGGTATCTGGGTTACGGAGAAAAGTTTAGGCGATGAATTGGGAATCCAAACAGGTGATAAAATTTTATCCGTAGATGGTAAGAAGATAGAAGCTTTGCAACAAGTACTTCCGGAAATGGTATATGGGGAAAGGTATACGATTGAAAGAGACGGACAGGTTATTGAAAAGGAAATTCCGGTCGATTTTATCGAGACTTTGTCGGAGGACAAGGAGAAGGCTCGCTTTATTTATTACAGGGTTCCTTTCGTGATTAGTGGTGTTCCAAAAAAATCACCAAATGTCGATAGCGGACTTCAGGAAGGTGACGCCGTGGTTGAAATGGCAGGTAGGCCAGTGGAATATAAAGACCAGGTGATTCCAATTCTAGAAGCCAATAAAGGTGGTACGGTGGATGTAAAGGTAAAACGTAATGGGGAATTCGTCGATTTAACCTTAAATGTGTCCGAAAAGGCCGCCTTGGGAGTTGCTTTGGGGATGACACCCGAAGAATATAAAGAAGCAGGTTACCTTGAGCAAAAGACTTTGAAATACTCGTTTTTAGAATCTATCCCCGCTGGTTGGAACAAAGGGGTTAAGACGCTAACGGATTACATAAAAGGGATGAAGAAAATATTCAACCCCGATACCGGAGCCTATAAAGAAGTAGGTGGATTTGCAGCTATTGGCGGTATGTTCCCAGACACATGGAATTGGCCTGCATTTTGGGCTACAACGGCGTTTATATCCATTATTTTGGCCTTTATGAACATTTTGCCCATTCCAGCGTTGGACGGTGGGCATGTGGCCTTTTTGTTGTATGAAATGGTAACCGGACGCAAACCCAGTGACAAATTTTTGGAGTATGCCCAAATGATAGGTTTCTTTATACTAATAGCTCTATTGCTGTTTGCCAATGGGAACGATTTGTATAAATGGATTTTTAAATAGAAAAGCAATTTTTTTGTTTGTAGTGTAAAAAAGAATCCATTATATTTGCACCCGCTTAAGGTAAAATATTCCTCCTTAGCTCAGTTGGTTAGAGCATCTGACTGTTAATCAGAGGGTCCTTGGTTCGAGTCCAAGAGGGGGAGCAGAAATAGAAATCCAATACTAGAAATAGTGTTGGATTTTTTATTACGGCAAAATTTGTTCACAACAATCCATATTTTCAAAAGTGAAAAACTGGATGCCTTCATTTATAAGGTATTCTTAATTTTAGGACAAAGTTTGGGGTTCACACTTTAGCTACTTCGCCGAACAATATAGAACCAATCCTCTAAGTACACTATATAAAATCTGTTTGCAATAGTCCGTAATACAGTAAATCGACTAAATTCCCTGAGGTTGTTCTGTAATCATCCCTTAATAATCCTTCTTTTTTAAACCCGGTTTTTTCGGCAATGGCGATTGCCGAAGTATTTGTTGGATGTGTCCTTAAAAAGAGCTTATGAAAACCATGCTGTTCAAAACAGTATTGGCAAACAAGATAAAAAGATTTGGCAGCAATTCCTTTGCCCTCATGTTGTACATCTATAAATAGTCCCATTTCTGTTTTTGGGATGTTCCAATCTATATTTTTTAGATCAATGAAGCCTGCAATGGTATCGGAATCTACATCAATGATTATATAGGGGAAGTAGGCTTTGTTCTTGATTTTTTGTTCCACATCGTCAAGAAACCTTTTGGTGGCTTCAATGGTTTGGGTCTTGGCCACAATACCGGCAAAAAAATTCTCTAGCCTACTTTGGTTGTTTTTCATTAAATGAAAAAAAGCATCAAGATCTGATGCTTTAAGGATCCTTAAAGAATAATTATCGAAATTCATTTCTGAAGTTACTTATAGCTTTACATATAACCGAACATCAACTTGGTTACCATGCGTGAAGTACCCAATATACTTTTCATGGACATTGTTAATGACCGTAACAATATACGGTTTATCTCTAGATCAACTATTGCTCCAACGATTGGAATTTTTCTAATATAGTAATCGTTCCCTTGTCCATTTTTATTGATGCTTGGGGCATTCTCAAGTAAAATCCGCCCATGTTTATTTGATTGCCTCCCCTTTAATTTGGGGGGTAATCGGTATAAATGGCGAATAAAGATGGTAGGATTCAATATGAAGGGAATTGAATCCTGCACGTTCTAACAAAACCTTAGTATCTCGATTTGTATTACAGCCCTCAAAAAACCAGTGCCAAGGTTTATGAATCAGGTTTTGGATATGTGCCAATAGACTGTTTTCATTAGCTTTCACATGTTCAATAAAAACAAATTTCCCCGATGGTTTTAGTATACGCTTAATTTGGTCGATACATTGACTGGGGTCAGTAACGGAGCAAAGCACCAAGGTACATACCACAAAATCATAAGAATCCGATGGAAGATCTATGGATTCCCCTACCAAGGTTTTAATTTCCAATTCGATACCATATTTATCAGCGCTTTTTTTTAGGTTTTTGTGCATGTGCACATTGGGTTCTATCGCTATTAAATGTGTTCCTTTTTTAAAATAACGCATATTGGCGCCTGCCCCGGGACCTATTTCAACGACCGTTTGAGGGTGGTTTTTAAAAAGTGCCCTTTTTGAATTTCCGAACAAATGGTCCATATAGCCCGAGAGCATCTTGAACATCCAGGAATTGATTGGGCCAAGAATAATGTTGTTTTTAAATGCTGTACTCATTTTAAAGATTGTTGCTGTTTTTATAAAGGTCGCCCTGTAGGTATTTGAGTCCAGAGTCGCATATAACGGTCACTATTTTTTTTCCTGGTCCAAGAATTTTTGCCCGTTGCATTGCGGCCCATACATTTGCCCCGGAAGTAGCTCCTCCAAAAATGCCTTCTTTTTGGGCAAGTTCTCTGGCTGTTCTATAAGCGTCTTCGTCCGATACGGCAATAATGTCGTCTATTAAATCTTTTCTTAAAATTGATGGGGTAAACGAAAGCCCAATACCTTCCAACTTATGTGTGCCACTGGTGTCCCCGCCCGATATGTTCCTGACATACAGAGGTTCCACAGCAATGGTTTTTAGATTGGGTATCTTTTCTTTTAATATTTCGGAGTTGCCCGAAATGCAACCTCCACCTCCAACGGCCATTACAAACTCGTCGATATGGGTTCCCAATGCTGAGATAATCTCGTTGGCCATTCCGTAATAGCCTTTTTTATTATCGGGATTGTTGATTTGGTCCGTCCAAAATGTATTTGGTTCATCGATCAACTCTTTGGCCCTGCTTATCATTTTATTGATTATTTCAGCGGTCAATTTTCCATTTTTGGCAGGAATGATTTCCACGGTAGCACCAAATGCTCTCATGGTTTGGATTTTCTCTTCAGCAAAACCATCAGAAGAAACAAAATGGGCCTTATATCCTTTATTGGCACAGATCATGGCCAAAGAACTCCCAGTACTTCCGCCGGTATATTCGACCACTTTGTATCCTTTTTTTAGTTCACCTCTTTTTTCGGCACCCTCGATCATGGCAAGGGCCATTCGATCTTTCATACTACCCGTAGGGTTTGCTCCCTCAAACTTTACATATATGTCTGCACTGTTCTCATCGGATAGCTTGTTCAGTTTAATAAGTGGGGTGTTTCCAATTGCGTTCATATGTCTCTATTTTTTTAAGTATTGAAGAATATCGGCATAGATTATATCACTTCGGTTTTTGTAAAAATCTTTCAAAATAGCAGTATGACCTTGCCCGAACAGTACCAAGACCCGATCTCCCGGCTCCATAATGGAATCGATATGGTACATAATTTTAAAGTTTCGTTCCCACCATTTAGCCACCACCTTGGAACCCTCATAGTTGTCTTTTGTTCCCATTTTGTTGATGTATTCCAAATAAACATTTCTATTCAGGGCATCATATTTATTGCTATTTAGAAACACGAAAAATTCTTTAAGGGTCAATTTGTTATAGGCATTTTGCCAAACATCCATCACTTGAACTTTCATGTCGGACATTAGGTTTTCAAACAGTTTAGTTTGATTGGTCTTGTTGAGAAAGATCATCAGGCTATCAAATGGGAGATCTAATCGATAATCTGCGGGATACACATTTGTATGTCCCATTTTAGCGGCCAATCGAAAACCAATTTGCTGTCTTTCATTTTTGGTCAGTGTATGGGAGCCACTCAAATAAAGTTGATAGGTCGAATCGATACCCTTAGCACCATAGGGGTATTCCAGAATGACTTTAGTGGGCTTGTAATCTGATAGTGCCTGTACCAATGCTACTATTTCTTTTTGCCGTTTTGGAGAGTCAAGGTCATCCGGATTCAAAGACATGGCGTCTGTTGAGCCTGCAAAATGAAATGTTCCCAGTAGCGCAATGGTTGGTTTGCTCTTTGTTTGGTCAATATCTGATTGGGCTTTGGCAATACTGTAGAAAATAAATAATGAGATGAAAAGTAAATACGTTTTTTTCATGGTATAAAATGATTGATGGTCCTTGTTCAAGGGTTTGAATCACTCCTTTTGGGACTTGAAACATCCTTGAACAAAAGCATTTCTTTTATCCTACTTGAAGCGCCCTCGTAAAAGCCTGTTTCTTTTTGATAATCTTTGGGGTTCTCAAAGGTTCCAAATAGTATATCTATCAATGGGATATCCGCATAATTGTTTCTGTGTATGTTCTTTCCATGATGAATGGAGTGGCTTTCTGGTCGTTGGACAATATATCCCAACCATTGCGGGGTTTTTATATTGGCATGTTGAAAAAAGGCCAAAAAGTTGACCGCTAGTAAAACAATCGTAATGGATGGTGGAGATATTCCTACAAATAAAGCTAAACATAAGCTTCCCATCAAGGTGAAACCAATCGCATCCAATGGGCTGTGAAATAGGGCGCCATAGGTGTCCAGACGCTCTGCACTGTGATGCATTTGATGAAATGTCCGCCAAAGAAAATCAAACTTGTGCATCGTTCGATGATACGCATAAAGTCCCAATTCGTACACCATTAATCCGATGATTGCGCCTGGAATTGCCCCAAGTTGACTTAAGTCGAACAACTGGTATTCAATTAAGTATGGGTCGGTCAATAAGGGAAGATAGGTGGCTACGAAAAAGAAGATCATAAAAAAGGTAAGCCCCCTTAATTTCCAGTGTTTGATCTTGGGCAGTGCTCTGGCGGGGAATAGAGATTCCCATACCATCAAAAACACATAAAATCCAAGTACGGTTATTGAAAGTGGATCAAGTAACACCTCTATTGGTGATGGCAATTGTGTAAATAAATTTTGCATGGTCTTTTATATTTCTTAATTACTAAACAGACTAGTTGGTACAAATATAAAATTAATTTTAATTATACCAACTAGTCTGTTATAATTTATGAATATTTGATATATTTGTTTTATGGCAAGAGATGGAAAACCGACTCGGGACAAGATCCTAACCGAAACGAAGAATTTGGTATTTTGTAATGGATTTTCTGGCACAAGTATTGATCAAATACTTGATAAAACTGGAATAACCAAAGGTGCATTCTTCTATCATTTTAAGACTAAAAATGCATTGGCAAAAGCTTTGATAGAGACATATGCTAAAGAAGATATGTCGCATTTGGAATCGGCTTTACAGGAAACCGAATCGTTAAAAACAACCCCTTTAAAAAGGCTTTTGCAGTTTGTTCAGCTGTTTATAGATATGATGATAAGCCTAAAAGAACCGCCCAGTTGTTTATATGCTTCATATTCGTATGAGTCAAATCAATTTGACCAGGAAACCTTGGATATTGTTTCGGATTCCATTCTGGAATGGCGGAATACCTTCACAGAACTTCTCAATAACGTACTGGCTGAGAATACACCAAAAAAGGATATTGATGTGCAATCCTTGTCCGACCAGTTTGTCGTAATTTTTGAAGGGGCTTTTGTGGTTTCCAAGGCTCTCAACGATTCCGATATAACGGCCAAACAATTACAACATTTAAAAAACTATTTGGAACTGCTATTTGATTAAACGGCCTGTTCACACTAAACATAAAATGAATCATAAATGAAAAAATATACAAACATTTTATTCGTATTATTACCGCTATTCATTAATGCTCAAAATTCTGAGTACAACCTAAACTCTTATTTGGATGAAGGAGTAAAGGCGCCAAACACCCATTACATAGGCGAGGCATGGTTAAATGGATTGTTGCGCGCCGATGAAAACCTTAATTACAACATAACAAAAGCTACTTTTAGAGCAAACTCAACTTTAGATTGGCATAAACATACTTCACCTCAGGTCATCATCATTGTTAAAGGGGAAGGTTACTATCAAGAAAAAGGAAAGGAGCCTTTAATTCTCAAGGTTGGAGATGTACTTAAGTGCGATCAAGATATTGAACATTGGCATTCATCTACCAAAGAAAATGACGTTACTTATTTGGCAATTTATAGTGGAGAAACAATTTGGACCGAAGTTCTTTCCCAGGAAAATTACGATAATGTAGCTGAAGAGGTGAAGAAGAACTAAGCTGCTGCTCTATTATCTAAGTAGGAATCAACATAAGTACTATTGAATAAACGGAGCCTGTAATTTTGAATCATAGGAGAACACTAAAGCAATAACCACTGATATTGATGGCCTTTTGCGGGGCGGGGTGTCCACTTCTATTTAAATATTGAAGAGGTAGAAAATTTAACCTACGCATAAAAGCTTGTTTTTTAAGAACAGATTAAATGTTACAAAACAAATCTGATGAATCCTTTCTTTTTTTCTAAGAATCCTTCTTGTAAAGACTTTGGTGCCTTATGGTACATAGGTGCCCATTAAGTTTATAACTGCTATTACCTATGTTTTTAGTTTAAGGACCTCAATGGAAAAGAGAGGCTGTACTATTGGTTTATAAATACATGGATAAGAAAAAACCATAAAAAATGCCCAATAAAACATGTTAATTCTATTTTTGTTTCTCAACAAAACCAACACTATGAAAAATAAAAAGCAGCAAATTTATACATCAACAGCTCTTTTTTTATAACTATGTTCCTATGGAAATAGTGAATGAATTACTGGGTTATTCTTATCATTTCAGTATAAAAATAAATTGATTTTGAATCAAAATATGTTAAATGTATCAACGCTAACAATATAGGATTTTTCTTACCGTTAGGGCTCATGAAACTAACTAAAACAAAAAATAGATGAAAAATTTTGGCTGGATATTCCTGGGATTTCTTTTAATTGTTTTTTCTTGTACGAGCAGTGATGCTGATTCGGATGAACCAGAACAAATAGAAGAAAATCAAGAGGAAGAAGTAATTACTGTACCTGTTGTTAGTACCACCCAGATAACAGAGATTACAAATAACACAGCAACTGGTGGAGGGACCAATATAAACGATGGAGGTAGTAACATAACTCAAAAGGGAATATGTTGGAGTAAGGTATCTTCACCTGATTTAGATGATAATTTTACAGAAGAAGGCGGAAGCACTGAAGATTTCACTAGTTTTTTGGATGAATTGGATGGCAATACGACTTATTTTGTTCGTGCCTATGCAATCAATGAAATTGGAGTAGGCTATGGCGAAGAATTGAGTTTTACAACAGATGAGAATCCCGTTGTAGTTTATGAAGGCGATGTGGAGCTGACAAGCCAAGCCGAGGTTGATGAGTTTGGAATGAATGGCTACACAATTGTTACGGGGTCTTTTGCAGTCGTTGCTAATCTCATAAATCAAGTAAACCCAGAATATATAAGTAATCTAGACGGTATAAAACAACTTACCGAAGTCGGGACCGACCTTTCCATTCTATCGACAACTGTTGAAAATTTGGATGCGCTATCCAACCTTAAAAAGGTTGGGGGAAGTATAAATATACAAGGAAACCCTTTGCTTGCCGAAATTGATTTTTTAAATGAAATTACTGAGATCAATTCTGATGTGGTAATTTCATCCAACCCAAGTGTTATTGAAATTAGTGGTTTCAAAAATGTGGTTTCCATAAATGGGGATTTGGAACTTATAAGTATGGATGGCTTGGAAACTATAAGTGGTTTTGGCCAATTAAATTCAATTTCTGGGTTACTGAGGTTTCAATCACTGATATCCGTGATGGATTTTTCCGGCTTTACTTCGCTAAGTTCTATTGGCGGTGATTTGGACATTCTTACTTCATCCATTAGCGATATGAACGGTTTTTCCTCCTTGACAAATATTGGCGGGAGTCTTATTTTGAGAACAAATGTAATCTTGGATAACGTTGATGGTTTATCGAATTTATCAACAATTCAAGGTGATTTGATAGTTGATAACAATGCTTCTGCTTTAAATGACAACTTTACGGATGGTCTAAAAAATGTAAATGGATTTATTAACCTTAATACTTTGGGAGGAGATTTAACCGTGACTTCAAATAAGTTACTTACTGATTTTTGTGGATTGAAAACAATATTTGAAAATGGTTATACAGGAAACTATACGGTAGGATCAAGTAATGGATATAATCCTTCTAAGGAACAAATATTAGGTGATGAATGTAGTAACTAACTATAGATATTCATTTGAAAGGTTGAAACATACTCCATCATACACCACCTTTTCAATTATATCTGGTCTATCTGTTTATGGTTCTGCCGTAAAGATCTTTATTGATCTAATTGTATGAACTCATTTAATTCATAGGATTTAAGAGCATCTTCCAAAAACTGTTTAGTAAAATTAGGGGGAGCAGAAAAACAAAAGCCACCGATTTCGGTGGCTTTTCAACTTTATTATATATCGTTTTGGCTATACCAACAAAAGTACTATGGTCAATAGAAAACCAGCTGCGGCAAAATACAGCCCTTTTTTGTAAATGGGTGCACTTGGCCTGAACATAAAAAAGGCCGAAACGGCAAAGAACAACAAGGCGATGCCAAAGAAAATACCCAACCAAAACAAAGGATTGCCGGTATGCATTTTATGAAGTTTGTTCATACTTTCCAAAACCGCTGGCAATCGCTTTTCCGTGTAGGATGCCTCACCGGTTTTTATATTGTATGTTCCTCCAGAAAAATATAGGAGGTCACCTTCGGTTTTGTCCACGGTAAATCCACGTTTTCTTAATGCGGCGCCCAAGGCCTCTTCATTTAAATTAGGTTCCAATGTGGTATTTACCTCGTACTCACTTTTCATAAAATCCGTTGTTCTAAATGTAAGTACAATGCCACTAATGGCATAAACGGCCATAATTCCCGCTAAAAAGAATCCAAGGTAACGGTGGAATTCCCTAAAGGTGTTTTCTGATTTTCTTCCCATGGTTTAGATTGTATAAAATAAAGAAGAAAGGCACCATGCCTTTCTTCTTGGTAAATGTATTAATATTTTTATTGCTGGGCCATTTCAAGATTAATGGTCATTTCCACGTCGTCGCCCAGGGTTGCGGTTTCACCACCCACACCAAAATCCAATCGGTTAACGGTGCCGGTAAGTTTAAGCCCCGCCTTTAATTTTTGACTCCGCTGGTCAGTGATTATACCATTCACTTTTCCTTCCAAGGAAACGGGTTTGGTAACACCGTGCATTGTTAGGTCGCCAGTAAGCGTAAACGTATTGTCTCCCGTTTTTTCATAACTGTTGCTTTTAAAACTGATTGTCGGATATTTTTCGGCATCAAAAAAATCCGGGCTTTTTAAGTGACCATCACGTCTGTCGTTATCGGTATCTATACTAGCGGTTTTTATCTCCACGGAAAATTCGGCATTATCAAAAGTATCGGTCGCTGTTGCCGAAATATCAAATTCACCAAAATGACCCTCTACTTCCGAGATCATTAAATGCGTAATGGCAAAGCCGACCTTGGAGTGTGCTCCGTCAGATTTCCATGTAGATTGTGCTGTGATCGCCAAAGAGGTGATGAAAGCTAATGTAAACAAGGTTTTTTTCATGATTGTGTTGTTTTTAAGTGTTTTCTGTAGTGTTTTTGACCAACCTTTATTTGGTTGTTGAAAATCAAATATGATCATTCAGGATTTAATCTATAAATTTTTTCCGCGAACGACATAGGTTAATACCCAATCAACCAATTGATTATGTAGGTTTTCCAAATATAATGTCGTTTACAGGGTAAATTTGGTTGTTGATAATGCTGCTTTTCTTTTAAAGGAGTTTTATCTATAGTTTTGATTATTCTAATAGGATAGTTTTGATTTCTAAAAAAGAACTTCTTTTCCAAATAGTGCTCCATGTGCTGGTGCTCCTGTTTTTTTCCTTTAATAGAAATACAGGTAGCATAGTATTGCACAGGGCTATTTTCTTATTATTCTACAGTATTGCCACTTTGGGCATTACATACTATCTGATGCCAAAATATCTGTACAAGAAAAAGTATTGGCAATTCTTCCTGGGTACTGCTTTGTTGGTGGTTGTTATAATAACCATAGAAGAGTTGGTTTTGGAACCTATCATATTCCCCGGAACTAGGAGGGGAGATACTTTTCCAGGTGTTTATATATCCTTGTTGGGAATTTTACCGGTCATGTTTATTCTTTCGGGCTGTAAGTTTGGTTGGGACGCTCTACAAAAACAGGCGCAGATTGATGAATTGGAGACAACGATACAAGAAAGCGAACTACAATTTTTACGTAGTCAGATAAATCCTCACTTCTTATTCAACAATCTTAACAATCTGTATTCCTACGCATTGCAAGAATCACCAAAGACTCCAGAAATTATACTGGAGATGAGCGGTGTTCTCAGGTATATGCTCTACGAATCCAAAGAGCAGTTCGTACCATTAAAAAAGGAGCTTGAACAACTCGGAAACTTTATCCGATTGTATAAACTTCAGATAGAAGATAGGGGCGAGGTTCATTTTGATGTGGAAAAGATTGATGGCGATTTTAAGATTGCCCCTTTAATTTTGATTGTTTTTATTGAAAACGCGTTCAAGCACAGTCAATCTGGTCAATCCTCGGATATAAAAATCGATATATCCGTAAAATTGAAAAATACTACCTTGGAGTTTATTTGCGAGAACAACTACGAGTCAGGTTTTAGTCTAGATAGTGTTGCCAAGGGAATAGGTCTAAAGAACGTAAAGAAACGATTGGAACTTCTTTATCCGAAAAAGCATATTTTGCAGATTGAGGAAGCCGATAATAGTTACAAAGTATACTTGAAGCTGGAATTGGAAAAAGTTTAAGATGATGAGGTGTATTATTGTTGAGGATCAACCGCCGGCGCAGCGAATCTTAAGGAAATTCATTCAGGACGTTCCCACCTTGGAATTGGTGGAGGTGTTTTCCGATGGATTGAGTACCATGGAGTTCTTGAACAAGGATTCAGTGGATCTAATGTTCTTGGATATCCACTTACCAAAAATTAATGGGTTGGATTTCTTAAAAAGCATTCCAGACCCACCACATGTAATATTGACCACTGCATTTTCCGAATATGCCTTGGAGGGATACGACCTAAATGTTGTGGATTACCTCTTGAAGCCTTTTTCTTTCCAAAGATTTTTACAGGCCGTAAATAAGGTAAATGCTAAGTACGAACAAC
Organism: Allomuricauda sp. TMED12; assembly: GCA_002167435.2. GTDB lineage: Bacteria > Bacteroidota > Bacteroidia > Flavobacteriales > Flavobacteriaceae > Flagellimonas. The sequence goes on along the minus strand of NHBR02000147.1, from coordinate 91,209 downwards.
TAACCCCCAAAAGTAATGGCGTTCATCTAACAGAAATATATGTAAAATCAAGCCATGAGCATATTAAGGTTTTAGTAGAGGATATTTACACCATTACATCGGATTCCGACTATACCGAAATCCATTTGAACGACAAAAAAATCCTATCTAACGAATCCCTGCGACATTGGGTGGAGGTTCTGGGGGGAAATCACTTTTTTCAGATACACAAATCCCATATTATCAACACCAGAAAAATCGATAGGATCTCGGGAAATCTGGTACAATTGACCAATGGCACCAAAATACCCATTGGAAGGGCCTACAAGGATAATTTTCTAAAAAGTATATTGTAATAAAAAGGCCCAGGACAAATTTCCGGGCCTTTTTTTACATTGTATGAATGCAGCTTTATTTTGCAAAGTAGATGTATATCGCAATTACAACAATCGTGATAAAGCCGCTTGCTATTTTTACGTGTTTCCAAGGCTCAATGGATACCTGTTTGGTGTATTCCAATTGGAAAGGCTCTTTGCGAGGGTAAAACTTTCCTATAACCAACATGATGACGATATTGGAAACGAACAATATGGCCATTACATGCAAGTAATGCGGATATGCCCCTGCTTCGACCAGATTTAATTCCATCGGGTCTGTAATCCCATTGGCCTTTGCTTCTGCAAGCGCATTGGCGACCATTTTAGGCCCTATCATAAATTGACTGATGATATACAGTATAGATCCCGAAAGGATACCTATTTTGGCTGCAATCGCCGGTACCCTTTTGGTAAGATAACCTACGACTATAATTGTAAAGATCGGGATACTGTATATGCCGTTGATTTCCTGTAGATAATTGAACAAACTTCCTGCATTGGCAATTAGCGGAGCAATAAACATTGCCGCTAGCGCCAAACACACACCAAAGACCTTACCGTATTTTACTACGGTCATTTCCGGAGCATTTTTATTGATATGCTGTTTGTAGATATCAATTCCAAATAAGGTTACAGAACTATTGAGTACACTATTAAAAGAACTCAGAATAGCACCGAACAATACCGCAGCAAAGAAGCCCATCAAAGGTTTGGGAAGTACGGCCCTTACCAACTCTGGATAAGCAAGGTCGCTGCTTGCTAACCCTCCCTCAAAATAATAGTAGGCAATCATTCCGGGCAATACTAAAATGATAGGTCCCAAAATCTTTAAAAAAGCTGCTAACAAAAGTCCTTTTTGACCTTCTGCAAGGTTTTTTGCACCAAGTCCTCTTTGAATGATCTGTTGATTGGTTCCCCAATAAAAAAGTTGTACCAACATCATTCCCGTAAAAATTGTGGAAAAAGGAACTTCTTGTCCTTGGTTTCCTGTTGAATCAAAGCGCTCCGGATTCGCGGCCATCAAAGTTTCCAGACCTCCAAAAACACTACCGTCACCAATGGCCATTAAACCAAAAACCGGTATAAGGATACCTCCGATGATGAGTCCAACTGCATTTATACTGTCTGAAACGGCTACCGCCTTAAGTCCTCCGAAAACGGCGTAGATAGATCCTATAATCCCAATTCCCCAGATGCAGATAACCAAGGCAGTGGAATCTGAAACACCAAGTAGTTCCGGGACATTGAACATGCCACTAATGGCAACAGAACCGGAATATAAAATTACAGGAAGAAGCACCACCACATAACCTGTAAGAAACAATCCTGACGTTATCGTCTTTGTGGTAACATCGAACCGCTTGGCCAAAAACTGTGGTACAGTGGTTAACCCACCCTTTAAGTAACGTGGGAGTAAAAACAGCGCTGTAACCACAATGGCCAGTGCAGCTAGGGTTTCCCATGCCATTACAGAAAGCCCATCTTTGTAGGCGCTTCCATTTAGCCCAACTATTTGTTCGGTAGAAAGGTTTGTTAAGAGCAACGAGCCCGCAATAACCCCTGCGGTAAGGCTTCTACCGCCCAAAAAATAACCATCGGATGATGTTTCGTCTGTTTTTCTAACGGACCACCAGGATATTATTCCTACTAAAAGTGTGAATCCCAAAAAGGAAATAAGTGCCATAAATTAAAGTTTGATGTTTTGACTTTGAGCCAAAACAGTTTGTTTAGTTGGTTGTGAATCAAATATATTGATTAATGATATTTTCGAACAGCTCTTGCTGACCACTCCTCTTTTTGATATCTTGATTTGAAGTGGCATGTGCATAAAGGTCTTCCAAAGAAAGTTTGCCTGTTTCGAATGCTTTTCCAGAACCAGTATCAAAAGATGCATAGCGATCACTGCGCATGCTAATATAATTGGAATTTTCTAAAATGGCATTTGCCGCTAACAATGCTCTGGCAAAAGTGTCCATTCCACCGATATGAGCATGGAAAATATCCTCCAAATCTGTAGAGTTCCTTCTTATTTTAGCATCAAAGTTGATTCCTCCTCCCTGGAATCCACCAGCTTCAAGTATCACCAACATGGCTTTGGCAAGCTCATATACATTAACGGGAAATTGGTCCGTATCCCAGCCATTTTGATAATCACCTCTGTTCGCGTCGATACTTCCCAATAAATTATTGTCTGCTGCTACTTGAAGTTCATGCTCAAAAGTATGCTGGGCCAAAGTGGCGTGGTTCACTTCAATATTAAGTTTGAAATCCTCCAATAAATCGTATTTGCTTAGGAAGCCCAAAACCGTAGCCGAATCAAAATCGTATTGATGTTTTGTGGGTTCCATGGGTTTTGGTTCAATAAAGAAGTTTCCCTTAAAACCTTGTTTTCTGGCATAGTCTTTTGCCATGTGCAGAAAACGGGCCATATGATCCAATTCCCGCCCCATATCAGTGTTCAATAGTGACATATATCCTTCTCTACCTCCCCAGAAAACATAGTTTTCACCTCCTAGTTTGATGGTTGCATCAAGTGCATTTTTCACTTGGGCTCCGGCAAAGGCGACTACATCAAAGTCGGGGTTGGTTGCTGCTCCGTTCATGTATCTTGGATTACTGAAACAGTTTGCGGTTCCCCACAAAAGTTTCACCCCAGATGCAGCCATTTTTTCTTTGGCATAATCGGTGATTATTTCCAATCTTTTTTCGGATTCGGCCAAAGTGTTTCCTTCACTGATCAAATCAAAATCATGGAAGCAAAAATACGGAGCGCCAATTTTTGTAATAAACTCAAAGGCAGCATCCATTTTGTCCTTGGCTTGTTGTATAGGGTCAGCACTTGTCAACCATGGAAATTCCATTGTAGGTGCACCAAAAGGGTCTCCGCCAATTCCTGTAAAAGTGTGCCAATAGGCAATAGCAAACCTAAAATGTTCTTTCATGGTCTTGCCGCCTATCATTTTTGTTTCATCATAATACTTAAAGGCGAAAGGGTTGTCCGATTCCTTCCCTTCAAATTGAATCTTATCAATTCCTTTAAAAAATTCCTTATCTCCCGTTGTAATCATAATTTTTTGTTTGTTCAGTTGTTTAAATACTCATTCAAGGATTTTTTCCATTTCAAATAGGCTTCTCGATATACTTCAGCCGAAATTTCAGGTTCGTGGGTCAACTCCACCTTGTCGGTAGCAGTAGCTTCCCCCATATTCTTAAAAGCCCCGAAGGCATATGCCGCGGCTCTTGCTGCACCAACAGCACCTGTGGTCTCAACAATGTTGATTTGACTATTGGTGAGTGTGGCTATGGTCTTAGAAAAAATTTCGGCTCTAAAAAGATTGTCATTTCCAGCCTTTATTGAGGAAATATTGACCCCTTCGTTTTTTAAGATTTCCATACCATATACAAAAGAGAAAGCAATGCCCTCCAAAGCGGCCCTGTATATATGGGCGGCCTTGTGCACATTAAAGTTAAGGTTTAGTATCCGAGATCCTTTGTTGTAATTCTCCAACATTCGTTCTGCGCCATTTCCAAAAGGGAGAATCTGGAGTCCATTGGACCCAATGGGAACTGTTCCAGCTTCTTGGTTCATTTGATTATAGGAAATTCCGTTGCTAAGTTCGTTTTTTATCCAGCTGTACTGGATTCCGGTACCATTGATACATAGCAATTTCCCTATTCGCGGATGTTCCGAACTATAATTGGTGTGCGCAAAACTGTTGATTCTTGTATGTTCGTTGGTGTTTTTTTGACCAGAAATGGCATAAACTACCCCAGATGTTCCTCCCGTGGCAGCAATTTGTCCAGGTTCCATTACATTGAGGGATAATGCATTGTTGGGTTGGTCACCTGCCCGATACATAATGGGAATGCTTTCCGGTAATCCACTTTCCACAGCCCCCTGTTTGTTTACAATTCCCTGTTCCGAAAAAGAGGGACGAATCTCTGGCACCAAGGATGGATCTATTCCCGCATCTTCCAAAAGCCAATCGGCCAAATCGTTTTTTTTAAAGTCCCACATAATTCCTTCAGAAAGCCCGGAAGGGGTAGTGACACATTCACCAGATAATTTTAAAGCTATAAAATCACCGGGGAGCATAAATTTATAAATGCGATTATAAATTTCAGGCTCATTTTCTTTGATCCAAATTAATTTGGAAAGGGTAAAATTGCCTGGAGAATTCAATAAATGCTCTACACATTTTTCGGCACCGGCGGTTTTAAAAAGTTGATCACCTATTTCGATTGCTCTACTATCGCACCAAATAATGGAAGGTCTGAGCGGTTTTAGGTCTTTGCCCACAACAACCAAACCATGCATTTGGTAGGAAATACCAATTCCTTTAATGTCTTTTTTATCAATGTTGTTTTCTGAAATTAATTTTTTGGATGCAATACAAAGATTTTGCCACCAAACCTCTGGGTCTTGTTCGGCCCAGCCTGGTTTAGTGGAGGTAATGTCCATTTCTTTCTCGGGATATTGGGCCATGCTAACAAAACTCCCGTCATCAGCGCTTATTAAAGCCGCTTTAATTGAGGAACTTCCAATATCAAAACCAATCCAATACATATATAGATGTTAAAATCGAAATGAAAATAGGTAATTATTATGAAGTTCATCTCATTGTTTTAAATATTCAACAGATAAATCAATAATCGTTTGCTAACAATAATTTAAACTAAAAGTTGCGGCTACTTTCTTATAAATTTGAGTAATTTGAAACATAATTTTATTATTTGTAAACATTGATTGATAAAAGCGAGGTTCAAAAGCGACCGGGTCTACTATTTGTTCTACATGCTTCTCTTGCTGCTTTCGGCACTTACTTTTGTATGTACGCTTTTAGAAAGCCTTTCTCCGTAGCTACTTTTGAGGGTTTGGCTTTTATGGGGATGGATTACAAAATTCTACTGGTCATTGCTCAGGTTTTGGGCTATGCGCTTTCCAAATTTGTTGGGATAAAAGTTATATCAGAATTAAAACCAAACCGTAGGTTACTCTATTTAATTTCGTTGATTGTACTTGCTGAGATGTCCCTTTTGCTCTTTGCTTGGGTGCCGGCACCATACAATATTCCGTTTATGTTCCTCAACGGTTTTCCATTAGGGATGATTTGGGGAATTGTGTTTTCCTATATCGAAGGAAGACGGTTCACTGATATTTTAGGGGTAGTGCTTTCCGCGAGTTTCATTGTTTCGAGTGGGGTGGTAAAATCGGTGGGGCTTTATGTGATGAATTCCTGGGGGGTGAGTGAATTTTGGATGCCCTCCGTAACCGGGGCCCTATTTTTTATACCTCTTTTGCTTTGCTCTTACCTCTTGCAAAAAGTACCTCCGCCAACACCCGAAGATATTGCCAATCGAACAGAACGGATTCCCATGACTGCCATGGATAGAAAAAACTTGGTAAAGAAGTTCTTTTTCCCTTTACTTTTAATTGTGGTATTCTATACTTTTTTGACTGCCTTTAGGGATTTCAGGGACAATTTTGCCCGTGAACTTTGGGACAGTATCGGTTACCAAGGTGATGCTTCTGTTTTTTCAACTTCTGAAATAATTATCGCTATTGTGGTGCTGTTGATTATTGGTGCCATTTTCTATATTAAGGACAACTTTAAAGCCCTTTTAACGTATCATGTGCTGCTTTTGTTGGGGACACTGGTTTTGGCCGCAAGTACAGCTATGTTTCAAATGGGAATTTTAGACCCATTCATATGGATGGTATCCACAGGTTTTGGACTTTACATTTGTTATGTTCCATTCAATTGCCTCTTTTTTGATCGTTTTATTGCCAGTTTTAAGGTAAAAGGAAATTCGGGCTTTCTTATTTATATCGCCGATGCCTTTGGCTATGTGGGCAGTGTTCTGGTCTTGTTGTATAAAAACTTTGGACAGGCCAACTTATCTTGGCTCAACTTCTTTGTATATGGGACCTATGCTGTAGCCTTTATCGGGATTTGTAGCACGGTAATATTATTTCTACACTTTGCGGCACGTCGCAAAGCGGAACAACTAAACAACCAATTGGAATATGGACAAAAAATATGATGCCGTCATAATTGGTGGTGGCATTTTGGGGACTTTTCATGCCTACCACGCATTGGAATTGGGCTTGAAAGTATGTTTGGTGGAAAAAGATGCCTATCCCAAAGGGGCAACCACCCAAAATTTTGGACAGGTAGTGCCTTCGGGCATGAACACCAAATGGCAAAAATATGGTCGTGAGAGTCTTAGAATGTATAAAGAGATTCAGTCACAGTTTGATATCAGCATCCGTCAGAATGGAACGGTGTACTTGGCTTCCAACGAGGAAGAGGAGCAACTATTGGTAGAACTTAGGGCTATAAATAGTGGAAACGACTACGCATCCAAAATGCTAACTAAGCAAGAGTGTTTGGAAAAATATCCTGGGCTACAAAAGGATTATGTGGTGGCAGGGCTGTTTTTCCCCCAGGAAGTTACCGTGGAACCTAGAACTATGATTCATAGGCTTCAAGAATATTTAGTTGCCCAAAAAGGACTTGATATCAAGTTTGATTTCCCCGCGGTTTCCTGTGAATCAAATGGGGAGTGGGTGGCAGTTCGGAACACCAAAAACGAAGAGGTACTTGGTAGAAAAGTGATTGTTTGCAATGGAAGTGATTTTAAAAGTTTATATCCAGAGACTTTTGCATCCAGCGACCTTGAGGTTGCCAAATTGCAGATGATGCAGACCAAACCACAAGAGAATTATGAATTGAAAGGTTCAATTCTTACAGGATGGTCCATTAGACGATATGAAGCATTTCACGAATGCCCATCATTTTCAAATATCAAGGAAAATGAGCCGAAAGATAGCCTTCAAAAAAAATGGGGAGTACACATCCTGTTTAAACAGGCTATGGATGGTTCCATTATATTGGGAGATTCCCATCAATATGCCGATGCCGATAAAATTGAAGATTTAGGCTATGACCTTAATATGGATATCGATAATTTTATGATTGAGGAGGCCCAAAAAATATTCAACTTGCCCAACTATCAAATTCAAAGGCGATGGTATGGCATGTATTCACAATGTAAGAACAGCGATATATTCCAAAGAACCATTGACGACAACATTCATATAGTAACAGGGATTGGTGGAAAAGGAATGACAGGCAGTGCTGGCTTTGCTAAAAAAAATATTGCGACAATTTTTAAAAGACAGAAAATCAATTTATGAAAAAAATACAACTGGCAGTTTTTGATATGGCCGGCACCACGGTGAACGAAGATAATGTGGTGTACAAAACAGTTAGGGCCGCTTTGGCCAAGTATGGGGTCGAGGTTTCCTTAAATACTGTTTTGGAATTTGGTGCGGGCAAGGAAAAATTCAAAGCAATTGCCGACATTTTGAAAGAGACAAGAACCGAGAATGTTGATCCCAATGCTGTTTTTCAAGAATTTAAAAAAATGTTGGAAGAGGCATATGCGAATTTAAATGTCACAACTTATGATGGTGTGGAGGAACTTTTTAAAATATTGAAATCCAAAGGGGTAAAAGTTGTTCTAAATACCGGTTACGACCAAAAAACAGCTCAATCCCTACTAAATAAGTTGGGTTGGGTGCCTGGTGAACAAATAGATGCATTGATCACAGCCGACGATGTGGTAAAAGGAAGACCATCTTCTGAAATGATTGACAAGGCCATGGAGATGTTCAAAATTACAGACTCAGAAAATGTTTTGAAGGCAGGTGACTCGGTTATTGATATTGAAGAGGGTAAAAATGCCAACTGCGGATGGACAGTAGGTGTATTGACAGGAGCTCAGACCCGCCAACAATTGGCTACCGCAGAACCCACCTTAATATTGGATTCACTGGCGAATTTGGCAGATACATTATTTCCTTGATTATATAAAGAAATAGACCACTAACATTTTAGAGGCAACTTTCCCTCTGTTGATAGGTACATGGGGGATTCTACCATCAAAAAAAATGGAATCCCCTTCTTTTAATAAAACTTCTTGGTCACCTATCTCATAATAGCATTCTCCGGTTAGAATATATTTGAACTCAAAAGCATCGGTTACTACCTTATCGCGTTCCGAGTTGGGCTGCACTTCCAAAAGCACACTTTCAAAACCTACGGAGTTCAATTGTTTTCCAAAAATGTAGTTGTATGAGAACCCAATAGCTTCGTCCTCTTTTTCTATGATGGATTGCTCATCTTTACGAGTAACCAAAAAATTATGGCCATTGGCCTTTGGGATACCATCGAAGAAATCTGTCATTTCCGTTTCCAAGGCCCCAACTATTTTCAAAAAAACGGGCAAAGAAGGAATGGTTCGGCCGTTTTCAATTCGGGAAATAAGCCCTGCAGTTACCCCGGCACTGATAGCTACATCGTTTATGGTCTTTTTATTGTTCTTACGGATTTCCTTGATTCTTTTTCCAATACCGATGAGGTAATCTTCCATTTTTATTGAGGTTGGTGAATTTTAGTATTTATAATATTTTCCGAAGCTTCAAGATTAATAAAAAAATCCATTAATCCACCGAAACACTAGGATATCTTATTAAAATCAAGGTTGACAAGGTTTTATAAAAATTGAGTATTTGTAAATAATGTTTACCTAACATTAGGCTATTTCTTTTAACCTTTCCATATCATTTTTTTAATCTATTTGAAGGGATGTCTTAACTCATGTGTTGGATATTTGTTGATAAATAATTAACCAAGTTTTACAAATACTCAACAAATGAAAAAATCGATTGTAGCATTTTTACTTGCTTTTACCGTAAGTATAATTAGCTATTCGCAAGTTACCTTTTCAGGAAAGGTAGTGGACGAGAACAGCGTGCCGTTGCCTGGTGCATCGGTAGTTGTTAAAGGAGGGTCCACTGGAGTGGCCACAGACTTTGATGGAAATTTCGAAATTGAACTTCCGCAAGGTGGGGAGATTTTGGTGATTTCCTATATAGGGTACATACCACAAGATTTGGACACGTCCGGAAAAAGTACCATAACAATCATGTTACAGCCGGATTCACAACAATTGGAAGAGGTTGTGGTAACTGCCCTGAACATTACTAGGGATGAGGAATCCTTGGGTTATTCTGTTCAAAAAGTGGGGGGTGAAGAAATTTCACAATCAACCAGTACCAACACGGTAAGTACTTTATCAGGTAGAACAGCAGGGGTTCAAGTAGTAACAAACGGAACCGGACCCGGTCAATCATCTTCTGTGGTAATCAGGGGATATTCCTCTATGCAGGGAGACAACCAACCACTATTTATAGTGGATGGTATTCCGATTAATAACAATACCGATACCAGGACCAATACGTTGGGTGGTGCTTCCAATATGAATTTGGACTATGGTAACGGTGCAGCTGAAATCAATCCGGATGATGTAGAATCCATCTCTGTATTAAAAGGTGCGAACGCAACAGCACTTTATGGCTCCAGAGCTGCCAACGGGGCGGTCATTATAACAACGAAGTCAGGTAAAGGGCGTAAAGGAGGAATTAGCTTTAGCTCCAAAACTACTTTTGAAAGTGTTCTAAAAGCTCCGGAATATCAAGGAGTATATGGTCAAGGTAAAAACTTTGATTTTCAATTTGTGGATGGTTATGGAAGCGGAACTTATGATGGTGTAGATGAATCCTGGGGTCCATTATTGGATGGAACTTTGCGCGCTCAGCATGATTCCCCAACATCAAATGGACTTCGTGGTGGTGATGTTCACGGATTGGATTATATATTGGGATCTTCCGGTGTTGATTTGGACAGAAGAGGTACCATAACACCTACACCATTTGTATATGGTGGAAATCCGGCCGAAGAATTCATGGAAACCGGTAGAACTTTGATCAACACGGTTTCATTTTTTGGTTCCAACGACAATGGAAATTACAGGGTGAGCTATACCAACTTGGACAACAAGGGTATTGTTCCCAATACCGACATAAAAAGAAACACCATTTCTGCTTCTGGAGATTATCAGATTACAGATAGATTAAAAGTGTCTTCCAAAATCAATTATATACGGTCAGACTCCGATAACCGTCATGTAAATGGATATGGTACTGAATCTGTAATGTATCTGTTCATTTGGTGGGGTCAACAAGTCAATGTCAATAGTTTAAGAAACTACTGGCAAGATGGTCTGGAAGGATTCCAACAGTACAACTATAATTATAACTATCACGATAACCCTTACTTCACCATGTATGAGAATACCAATGGTTTGGCAAAGGATAGAATCATAGGGAACCTTTCTGCAACCTATGATATCAGTGATGATTTCAAATTTATGGTAAGGGGAGGGCGTGATTTCTTCTCTGAATATAGAACCATAAAAAGAGCCTATTCCACGCAACGTTTTCCCAATGGACAGTTCAGGGAAGATAAAATCAATTTCCAGGAAACCAACTTGGATTTCTTGTTGACCTATGACAAGGATGTTACCGATAAGTTCAAGGTAAATGCCAATTTCGGTGGTAACAGAATGGTGCAAAAGAACCATTTCAACTCCTTGATGGCCAACAAGCTGTTGATTCCTGGCATTTATTCTTTCTCCAATGTGGATGGAGCCTTGGTGCAGCGCACAAGCCGACCAGAGAAGCAAATCAATTCTTTGTACGCATTTGCACAATTGGGATGGAACAGCAGTATTTACTTGGACCTAACTGCCCGTAACGACTGGTCTTCTACATTGCCAGAGCAAAACAACTCCTATTTCTATCCATCCGCTTCCTTAAGTGTGGTGTTATCCGATCTATTTGATTTTAGCGGTCAGGATGTGCTAAGCTTTGCGAAACTAAGAGGAGGTTGGGCACAAGTTGGTAGTGATACCGATGCCTACAGACTTTCGGATTATTATGCGTTGGGAACCCCTGTTGGTGATAATCCTACGGCGAGTCCTTCCAATACATTGCCAAACTTTGATTTGAAACCGGAAATTCAGACTTCCTACGAGTTTGGAACCGATTTGAGATTTTTCAATAATAAACTATCCTTGGATGCCACTTATTATAACTCGGTATCCAGAAACCAGATTTTGGACATTGATTTGCCCATTACATCGGGTAAAACAGCAAGGACCATTAATGCAGGTAAAATAAGAAACCAAGGTTTGGAGATCATGTTAAGCGCCAACCCAGTTTCCAATCAGAGTTTTAACTGGAACACCTCTTTCAATTTTGGATTGAACAGAAACAAGGTCTTGGAATTGGCCGATGGTGTTGAAAGATATCAATATGGAGGAAATGGCATTTCTCTTGTCGCTGAAGAAGGAGGCTCCCTTGGCGATATGTGGGGAACTGGATTGGTAAAAGTGGAAGATGAAAATAGCCCATACTATGGTGACGTAATCTTTAATGAAGGCCTTGTTCAACAGGACAATACTTTGAGAAAACTCGGAAACTTTAATCCAGATTTCACATTGGGCTGGAACAATACAATTACCTATAAAAATCTTTCACTCAACTTTTTGCTCGATTGGAGACAAGGTGGGGAACTCTTGTCCAGGACACGTTTGATTGCTGCAACTTCTGGTAACGTTGTGGAAACTCTTTGGGGACGTTCGCCAGAATACGGAGGTCCTCATCCAGGTATTGCGGATTCAGGGCTTTCCTATGTAAATGGTGATGGTGTGACCCAAACAGATGGGATAATTGGTGATGGTGTGAAATTGCAAGATGGAGAATATGTGCCCAATGATGTTATTGTACCTGCCAATGCATACCATAACAACAGATATAGAAGAAATAACGAAACAGAAGGTATTTACGATGCCACCTTTATAAAACTAAGAGAAGCAAGATTGACCTATGATTTCCCTACAAAATTGTTCAAGGGTGACGACATTAAAAACTTAAGCTTTTCTGTGATTGGAACCAATCTTTGGTTGTGGGCCAAAGACTTTAACCATGGTGATCCAGAACTATTGTCTTTCGGAGGTGGAAGTTATGTGCCAGGGGTGGAAAATGCCACAGTACCTACTACTCGTAGCTTAGGATTTGCAATCAACGTAGAATTTTAATCAGGTTAATAACAACAACATGAAAAAGATATTTTTTATAGCGACAGTACTTGCTACGGCCCTTTGGTCTTGTGACAAGTTTGACGTGAGCAACGATAATCCGGATGTTGCCTTGAGCATCAACCAAAATCCGGAACTTCTCCTGACCAACCTTCAAAGAAGATCTATTAGGGAGGCCGTAGGTGGTTCTTGGAGTGAAGGAAACCTAATGGGACAATATGGTGCCCGAATTGTATTTACCTCTTTCGATTTGTTCGACTGGGGAGACCAAGGTGGAGCATGGAACAATTACTACTACGCCATTAGGGATGCTAAGGAATTGGAAACTTTGGCCAACGAAAACGAACTGAAAAGTTATGTGTCTGTTTCCAAAATTATGCAGACTTGGGCTTACAGTATATTGACCGATATGTGGGGAGACATTCCTTATTCTGAGGTAAACCAGGCCAGTGAGGAAAACTATACACCCATGTACGATGAGCAAGAAGCAATTTATACTTCCATGCTTGCAGAACTGGCATCCGCAAATTCCATTTTGGCGGGAGCTGATCTTACCCAAATCAAAGGAGATCTATTGTTTGATGGTGATTTGGATATGTGGAGAAAGTTTGCCAACTCACTTAGACTGCGTTTGGCGCTTAGGTTAAGCGAAGTATCTCCATCCACAGCTTCTAGTGTAATAGCTGAAATCTATGGGGATCCAGGGCAAAATCCAGTAATGGAATCGAATGATGACAATGCCGCTCTTACATTCTTGTCGGCAAATCCAGATGCTCACCCAGTTACCGAAGAATCTGTATATCGAGTTGGTTCTTACAATGAGTACAGAATTTCGGAACACTTTGTGACCATGTTGGAAGGATTGAACGATCCGCGATTGGAATTTTTTGCTGATCCTACAGCAAACTCTGTGGAAGTGGGAACACCTGAAATTGTAGGCATGTTGAATGGAGTGGTAGATGGACCTGCTTATACCTACCAAGGAGGGGATGCATTCCTTTCAAAATTCAATATTGATTACTTCTATTTTCAGTCAAATGCCAACCAAGCAAGATTAATGCTTTACTCCGAGGTACAGTTTATTTTGGCAGAAGCAGCACAAAGAGGTTGGATAACCGGCAATGCCCAAACGTTTTACGAAGAAGGTGTTACTTCCAATTTTGAATATTGGGGGGTGGATCTGCCAGCTGATTACCTCACAAGGACTGGCGTTGCTTTTGATAATAGTTTAGAGACTATCATGACCCAAAAGTACATTAACCTGTTCTATACCGACTACCAAGGTTTTATCGAATACAAAAGAACCGGTTTCCCTGCCACAATTGAGCCAGGACCCGATGCTTTCTACGATGTGTACCCAAGTAGGTTCGAGTACCCTAGCAACGAGGAATCATTGAACAATGCGAACTATACCGAAGCTGCCAATAGAATTGGTGGTGACCAAATAACTACCAAAGTTTGGTGGGAAAACTAAGGTTTGCCGATGTTTAAAAAGAAACTTAATAAAGTATTGATCATGACCATGGGAACTTTGTTCCTGTGGTCTTGTTCTTCTAATATTGAAGCAACTCCAGAAGGAATTGAACATATCATTGTTATTGGAATAGACGGGATGAGTCCCAATGGAATTCAAAAAGCAAATACACCTACATTGGATTCCATGATCCAAAATGGAGCAGCCACTATGCACGCAAGGTCGGTACTTCCATCAAGTTCCAGTCCCAACTGGGCCAGTATGATTATGGGAGCCGATACGGAACAACACGGTGTAACCTCCAACGGCTGGGAAAAGTTCGACCATCAATTGCCGCCCGTTGTGGTTACCGAAAATGGAACCTTTCCAACCATTTTTACACTTTTTAAAGACCAACAACCCGAAGCCCAGGTCGGAGCCATTTACGATTGGGATGGATTTGGTCGCTTATTCGAAAAGTCAGATGTGGATTTTGATATTGATGGGGACCATGAGGACAAAACCACTCAAGAAGCAGTAAATTATATTAAAGAACACACGCCAAAATTCACTTTTGTGCACCTGGACCACGTGGATCATGCAGGTCATGCTAAAGGTCACGGTACCCCAGATTATTTCCAATCGGTGGAAAAAGCCGATTCCCTTATTGCAGAAATTATAGATGCCACCAAACAAGCAGGAATCTTTGAAAAAACCATGTTCATTGTATCTGCTGATCACGGCGGATTAGGCTTTGGTCATGGCGGGGAAAGCTTGGCCGAAATGGAAATCCCCTTCATTTTGTATGGAGCAGGCATCAAAAAGGGCTATTATATAGAAGAAACTGTTTATCAGTACGATAATGCACCCACGGTGGCCTATGCTATGGGCTTGCAAACACCGCAGGCTTGGATAGGCAGACCCGTTAAAGGTGCATTTATAGGAAATGAAGCCCCAAAACTTATCTACAAGCGAAAAGAGCAAATAACCCAACCAAAAATTCTTCCGGATGCTGGCTATTTTGAGCCAGCAGGGGGAGTTTTTAAAGCAGACTCTGTAGCCGTTGTCATTCAAAACCCAAATAATGCTGGTGAGATTCGATACACATTAGGCGCTGCGGTACCGTCTTTGGAGAACAGTGAAGTCTATCGGGATACGTTTTACTTAAAGCAGACGGACATTATTAAGGCAGGGGTCTTTCAGAATGATCAATTGGTAAGTACCATTGCCGAAGGAAGCTTCAGAATTTTATCAAAAGGAAAACAAGATCCAGTTACGTTTCAAGTATATCAGGTGAACGGGATAGAAAAGTTACCCGATTTCGCTGATTTCAATCCCATTCTTGAAGGTTTTGTAACTGAATTTTCACATAAGCAGGTATTATCAGAAGGGATACCACAAGAACAAGTTGCTGTTGTCTTTGAAAGTTATTTGGAAGCGCAGGAAGCAGGGAAATATACTTTTTTCACCAATAGTGATGATGGTAGCAAACTATATGTGAACGGTATTCAAATTGTAGATAACGACGGCGACCACGGTGTAATGGAACGCAGCGGTTCTTTGGAGCTTGCCAAAGGTAAACATTTAGTCCGAGTGGAGTTTTTTAATGGTGGCGGAGGCTATCATTTGGATGTAAAATACAAAGGCCCGAATACCCCAAAACAAATCGTTCCAGCAAACCATTTATATAGAGAAAAATAAGTATGCGATTCAACCTCAAAAAAATTGGTCTACTGGTCATCATCTTTTTGATGGCGTTTGTTCCGAAGGGGCAATCCCAACAATTGCCTGCATGGCAACCCGGTTATTTGGATATTCATCATATCAACACAGGTAGAGGAGATGCCGCTTTTATGGTTTTTCCCGATGGAACAACCTTGTTGGTGGATGCCGGTGATATGTCCGAAACACATCCGCGAACCACTTCGAGCAGAAATGCAAAACTGGTTCCGGACAGGTCTAAAACAGCACCGGAATGGATAGTGGATTATATAGATCAATTCTTGCCGAAACAGCAAGAGCGAAGGTTGGATTATGCCCTGATCACCCATTACCACGACGACCATTTTGGTGAAATCGATTCTTTGCGAAAAATTGCGCCTGGAGGGTATCAACTGACTGGGATTATGGAGGTTGGTACTTTGATTCCCATTAAAATATTGATTGATCGAGGATTTAATTTTCCAATCAACTTAAAAGATGCTGAAGTACAATCCCAAGAACGATTTTCGAAGGATTCCTACGGAATGATTCCTACTTTGAAGGAGTATTGGAATTTTATCGCATATCAATCAGAAAAAGTAGGATTGGTAAACGAAGCTTTGCTGGTGGGAAGCAACAATCAGATTGCATTAAAACATCATCCAAAGGATTATCCTGAGTTTTCTGTTCAAAATATAGCCTCCAACGGGAATATTTGGACGGGTTATGACAATTCGTTTTACCCACTTTTTAAAGAAGGGGAGTATCTGGGAGAAAACCCTTTGAGCAATGTCATCCGAATTGATTTTGGAAAGTTCAACTATTACACGGGAGGAGATATTGCAGGCATTAATGGGCTTGGACAGACCGATATTGATGCCTTGGAATCCCACGTAGCCCCAGTTATTGGTCCGGTGGATGTAGCAACTTTGAATCATCATGGCAATCGGGATTCACAGAATCCATTTTATGTGCGGACAATTCGTCCTAAAGTATGGATTCAGCAAAACTGGACGGCAGACCATCCAGGGGAAGAGGTGCTGAGAAGAATAACATCAAAAAAGCTTTACCCCAGCGACCGGGATATTTTTTCAACCATTATGTTGCAAGGCACCAAAGATGTGATTGGTGGTAGGTTGGACCAATATAAAAGTCAAAAAGGACATATTGTTGTTCGGGTGTACGATAACGGCGATACATACGATGTTTATGTGTTGGACGATACCTCCGAAGAGCGAGAAATAATAAGTAAGCATGGACCATACAAAGCGCGATAAGCACAACGCAGAATCTGTTGTGGAAGGCGATATCAATCTAACTCCTGCTCGGGGGGAATGGTTGCAGAACGAAGTGAGCGAAGAAGCCAGGGAGCTACTGGAAAAGGATGCCAAGTATTTTATGCATCAATCCTTGTCCACTCCTTGTTTGGATGTACTCCAAAATTGTGAAGGGTCTTACATTGAAAGTATATCTGGGAAGAAGTATCTCGATTTTCACGGAAACAATGTCCATCAAATCGGGTTTTCCCATCCAAAATTGATTTCAAGATTAACGGAGCAACTTCAAAACTTAACTTTTTCCACCAGAAGATATGCCAATGAAACGGCGGTTCAATTTGCAGAGAAATTAACTTCCTATACCCCCGAAGGTCTCAATCGAATTCTATTAACACCAAATGGAAGCTCAGCAATCGGCATTGCCTTAAAATTGGCCAGGGCGGTAACAGGAAAGCACAAGGTAGTCTCCTTTTGGGATTCGTTTCATGGAGCCTCTTTGGATGCGATTAGCGTGGGCGGGGAATCGGTTTTTCAAGAACATATGGGGCCTTTGATGCCTGGAGTGGAACGAATTCCACCTCCAATTACCTATCGTGGTATTTTTGAAGGGAATGAGGACAAAGCCCTTGAATATTTAGAGTATGTTTTGGAAAAAGACCAACAAATTGGTGCTTTTTTAGCTGAGACCATCCGAAATACCGATGTGCAGATTCCCTCGGAAAAGTTCTGGAAAGGAGCACGGGAACTCTGTAACAAATATGGTGTCTTACTTATTTTAGATGAAATCCCAATCGCTTTTGGAAGAACCGGTACCATGTTCGCTTACGAACTGTTTGGCATTGAACCCGATATTCTTTGTTTGGGCAAAGGACTTGGTGGTGGTATTATTCCGCAAGCTGCCATTGTAACTAGAGAAGAGTATAACAAATTTGGGCATATTTCCCTTGGGCATTACACCCACGAGAAAAGTCCATTGGGATCTATAGCAGGATTGACCCTTTTGGAAGTTTTGGAAGAAGAAAACCTCTTGCAAAAAGTAAAGGAAGATCAAAAATTCATGAAGAAAGCCCTTTACAAAATGCACCGAAAATATTCTTTGATCGGAGATGTGCGCGGAGTTGGGCTTTTATGGGGAATCGAATTGGTAACCGATAGAACCACCAAGAAAAAAGCTACAGCCGAAGCCGAGGAAATCATGTACGAATGCTTAAAACAGGGGTTGAGTTTTAAAGTTTCCAAAGGAAATGTACTCCAACTATCACCCCCATTAACTATAACCAGAGAAGAACTTGAAAAAGCCGTGGAAATTTTAAACGAGGCTTTTCTAAAAACCAATGCCATAGCCTAATGAAAAAAATCAAGCAACTCCTTATTGTGTTTTGTATGGGTTTGATGCAAGTAACTGCACAAACCGAACCCCAAATTTTGGTACAGCCTTATCTTCAGGATGCCGAACCCAATTCCATTGTGATTATGTGGGAAACCACTAGCGGCGAAGAAAGTATTGTAGAATGGGGAACTACCGAGAAATTGGGCAAAAAAGCATCTGGAAAAGCCGAGGATATCAATTTCTCCGATTCTAGAGTACACACTGTAAAATTAGAAAATCTAAAACGCTTTACGGAATACTATTACCGAGTAAAAACGGGCAAGGCTAAGTCGGATATTTTCCAGTTTAAGACACCTCCATTTTCTAGTGATGAGGAATCCTTCAACATAGTTGCGATGAGCGATATGCAATACGATAGCCAGCATCCGAACAAGTTTTCGGAAATTGTGAATCAAGGAGTGCTTCAATATCTCGAAAAAGAACACGGAGGTAAATTGCCCGACAATCTGGCAATGGTGATGATACCTGGTGATTTGGTTCAGAGTGGAAGCAAATATTACCAATGGAAGGAACATTTCTTTGATCCAGCGCAAAAATTATTTGCTGAGGTGCCCGTTTATCCTGTTTTGGGAAACCATGAGCGGAATTCCGTTTTCTACTTCAAATATTTCAGTCTTCCCGAAAATGGAACCCCAGCTTACGCCGAGCATTGGTGGTACAAAGATTACGGTAACACTCGAATTATCGGGTTGAATTCCAATGATGGATATCGTGACCTGGGGGAACAATATCAATGGCTGGAAAAAGTATTGGCCGATACCGAGAAAGATGACAACATCGATTTTGTGTTTGCTCAATTGCACCACCCACACAAATCGGAACTTTGGATTCCCGGTGAAGAAGAATCAACGGGGAAAGTGGTTAAGATGTTGGAAGCGTTCTCTACCAAGACAGGAAAGCCGAGCATTCACTTTTTTGGACATACACACGGTTATTCCCGAGGACAATCCAGAGATCACAAACACTTGTGGATCAATGTGGCCTCCGCAGGTGGCGCCATAGACAATTGGGGTGAGTTCGAAGGGCGTGATTACGATGAGTTCACCGTTACTCAAGACGAGTATGGATTTGTAATGGTGGAAGTGGACGGGAACCGAATTGACCCTAAATTTACTATTAAGAGAATCAGTCGAGGTAATAATATTAAGTCAAGAGAAAATGAGCTTCGCGATAGTATTACCATTTGGCGATTGGATAAAAAGCCTAATGCCCCCAAAGTGGTTTCTCCAAATAGCAATGAAATAGTGAATGAAGAATTTGCAGTGCTGAAGGCAGGTGAGTTTTCAAGTTCGCTTAATGGAGCATTTCATGCTGCAGCCCATTGGCAGGTTTCCGAAACACAGGATTTTGAAAAGTTGGCTTTGGACAGTTGGAAACAATTTGAAAATTGGTATTACAAGGAGGATCGTCAAAAAGAGGACGATTTGACCGATGAGAGCACAAAAAGATTAAAGCCGGGAACTACCTATTATTGGAGGGTTCGGTACCGTGACCAAAACCTCAATTGGAGCGATTGGTCCGAAACAGCAACATTTAAAACACAACAAGCAAATGAAAAATAGAATTTTGTTTTTGATAGCTGCGGTTGCAGCCATTCTTAATATTAATGCACAAAATGCAGAAGACACCAAGGTAATTTTGATTACGTTGGATGGTTTTCGCTGGCAGGAATTGTTCACGGGAGCAGATTCTCTTTTAATTGGTAACAAGGATTATGTCCACAACGCCGCTATGTTGAAAAAGGCTTTCTGGAGAGAAACACCAGAAAAAAGAAGAGTAGCTTTATTGCCATTTTTTTGGGGTCAAGTGGAAAAGATGGGTCAAATTCATGGAAACCGAAAATTGGGCAGTAAAGTAAACTTGACCAACTCCATGTGGTTTTCGTATCCAGGCTACAATGAAATTTTGACAGGAACCGCGGATGACGAGCGTATCACAAGTAATGATAAAATACCAAACCCCAACACTACCATTTTGGAACGCTACAACAATTCTCCTAAAGGAAAAGGCAAAGTAGCTGCCTTTGGAAGTTGGGATGTGTTTCCGTCCATCATCAATGAAGAACGTTCAGGAGTCCCTGTAAATGCAGGTTTTGAAGCCGCATCGGAAAATTTGAACGAAAGGGAAAAGTTCTTGAACCAGCTTCAGGAACAAATACCGAGTCCTTGGGGTTCCGTTCGGTTGGATGCGTTTACGCATCATTATGCTTTGGAGCATATGAAAAAAGAGCATCCGAAGCTTGTTTATATCTCATACGGAGAAACCGATGATTTTGCCCATGATGGGGACTATCAAGCCTATTTGAAATCAGCTCATAATACCGATTCTCTCATCAAAGAGATTTGGGAATTTACCCAGCAGGATGATTTTTATAAGGGTCAAACCGTTTTTATCATTACAACTGATCATGGTAGGGGCACACAGCCACTGGATACTTGGAAAAGCCATGGAAGTGACATAAAAGGAGCTGGTGCCGTGTGGATGGTAGCTTTTGGGAAGAATGTAAAACCTTTGGGCGAGGTTCATCAACAAGAACAATTGTATTCCAACCAATTTGCACCCACTATTCTAAAAGTATTGGGAATTCCTATTAAGAAAGAAATTAAGGGGGAACCCATAAAACTATAAGTTTAAGTAGGTTTGATTCAGTTTATTAGTTTAAGTTAATGCCAAGGACCCGTACGAAGTGTGCGGGTCTTTCTTTTTAGCCAACTGAACAATAGCCGCTGTTTTTACCAAAATAGTTACCTTAGGGCAGTGTATTTAAACAATATGGAAGAAGAGCTTTTAGGAACATTCAGCAATTATTTTGAACAACCCCTTATCGATGAGATACTTGAAGAGGGTAAATTAATGGAAGTCCCTGCGGGCGAAACCATAATGGACATTGGACAATACATTCGGAGCATACCGTTGATGTTGTCCGGGGCCATAAAAGTACTTCGGGAAGATGATGAGGGGGATGAGTTGCTCTTGTACTATTTGGAACAAGGTGAAACCTGTTCCGTGACCATGGCATGCTGCATGGGGCATACAAAAAGTGAAATTAGAGCCATTACTGAGACGGAGACCAAACTTATTATGGTCCCTGTTCAGAAAATGGAAGAATGGATGGCCAAGTACAAAGGGTGGCGTAATTATGTTTTTGATAGTTATCAGAACCGCTTAAACGAACTGCTCCAGACTGTGGATAGTATTGCCTTCAAAAATTTGGATCAACGACTTATGGATTATCTCAAAAAGAAGGTTGAGGTAACCAAGGATAATCGCATAAAAAGTACACATCAAGAGATTGCCTATGATTTGCATACTTCAAGAGTGGTGGTTTCCAGATTACTCAAAAAGCTGGAAAAAATGAAAAAGCTTGTGCTCCATAGAAATTATATTCATGTCGTAGATCTTTAAATTTGTACCCTTTGTTACTGTTGTTTGTCTTTAGGCAACCTATTTTTGCATAAAACCAATCGCATGCTCAAAAGGATTTTTCCTTTTTTAACGTGGATAAGAACCTATAATCGCTCATTGCTCTATGGCGATTTAATTGCGGGAATTACTGTGGGAATTATGTTGGTTCCACAAGGCATGGCCTATGCGATGATTGCGGGCGTGCCTCCCATTTATGGACTGTATGCTGCCCTGGTTCCCCAATTTGTTTATGCTATCACAGGAACATCAAGACAATTGGCGGTTGGCCCCGTTGCCATGGATTCCTTGTTGGTGGCGGCAGGAATTGGAGCTATGCAATTATCGGGAGAGGGAGCCTATATCTCAGCGGTAATATTCCTAACCTTACTTATAGGCTTGGTTCAATTACTCTTTGGATTCCTGAAAATGGGAGCCTTTGTAAACTTTTTGTCCAAGCCGGTAATCAACGGATTTACTTCAGCAGCGGCTATATTAATTGGACTGGGACAATTAAAACATATACTTGGGATTGAATTGCCCCAATCTGGAAAAATTTATGTGTTGCTAGGAAGCATTTTTAAAAATTTGAGTCATGTCCATCTTTTGACATTTGTACTTGGGATTTTTGTGATTCTGCTCATCATCGGTTTAAAAAAAGTCAGTAAAAAATTGCCCACCCCCCTTTTTATAGTGGTTTTGGGAATCTTAGGTGTAGTGTTGTTTGGTTTGGAGGGCAAGGGTATTCATGTCGTTGGGGAGATTCCACAAGGACTTCCGAAATTTGAATTGCCTGTTGGACATTGGGATAGTATAGGTAAATTTTTGCCCATTGCACTTACAGTTGCCCTTTTCGGATTTATGGAATCCATCTCCATTGCCAAAACGTTGGAAGAAAAACATCCGGAATACGAACTAGATGCCAATCAAGAACTAAGAGCTTTGGGATTGTCCAATATTTTGGGATCATTTTTTCAATCGTTCTCGGTTTCAGGAGGGTTTTCAAGGAGTGCCGTAAACGATGAGTCCGGTGCAAAAACAAGTATGTCGCTTGTTTTCAGTACGTTGGTCATAGCAGCTATCCTGTTGTTCCTTACCCCTTTGTTCCATAATCTCCCAACCTTGGCTCTGGGCGGAATCATTATCGTATCCGTTTTTGGGTTGATCGACATAAAATACCCATTGTTTTTATGGAAAAATAGAAAGGATGAGTTCCTGTTGTTGATAGCAACCTTTGTAATGACACTTTCCATCGGGTTGATCGAGGGTATTATTTTAGGGGTGTTGATTTCATTGTTATTGTTGGTATATCGTATTTCCAAACCTCATGTCGCCATTTTGGGCAGAATAAAAGGAACGGACTATTTTAAGAACATCACCCGTTTTTCTGAAGATGTGGAGGTTTATGAGGACACTTTGATTCTTCGTTTCGATGCACAGCTGTATTTTGGTAACAAAGACTATTTTAAAAAGCAGCTTTATCAAGAAGTTCATAAAAAAGGTCCCAAGCTAAAATTTGTGATTCTAAATGCCGAAGCCATAAATTATATTGATAGTAGTGCCACAGTATTGTTGGAAAGGATAATTTTGGAACTACGGGAAAAGAACATTCAGTTTTTGATAGCTGGGGCCATTGGCCCTACAAGGGACATCCTTTATTCAAGCGGAATAATCAATATTTTAGGAGAGGAAAACCTATTTGTACAAACCATTGATGCGGTTGAATGTTGTACGAATCATCAAGAACGAAGCACGATTCAAAAAAAGGTGTCTTTGCAATCACAGAAAAAGAGTTTGTAACTTAAGTCACAGAAGATTAGGAAACACAAGATTATATTTGGTAAAAACCATATCACATGAAAATTGAACAGATTTATACAGGATGCTTGGCCCAAGGGGCATATTATATAGAGAGTGAAGGGGAAGCGGCGATTATTGACCCATTAAGGGAAGTGAAGCCCTATATTAAAAAAGCCGAGGAAGATGGAGCCAAGATCAAATACATTTTTGAAACACATTTCCATGCTGATTTTGTGAGTGGACACGTAACCCTATCCAAAGAAACAGGGGCGGCCATTGTGTATGGTCCGACTGCAAAACCTTCTTTTGATGCTATTATTGCAGAAGATGGACAAGAGTTCAAATTAGGTAAAATTACCATAAAAGTGCTGCACACGCCAGGGCACACTATGGAAAGTTCAACCTATTTGTTGAGAGATGAAAACGGGAAAGACCATGCCATTTTCAGTGGGGACACTTTGTTCCTTGGAGATGTTGGCCGTCCGGATTTGGCTCAAAAAGCAGCCCATATGACACAAGAAGAATTGGCAGGAACCCTGTTCGATAGTCTTCGTAACAAAATTATGCCCCTTGCAGACGATGTTATCGTTTATCCTGCACACGGCGCCGGTTCCGCTTGCGGAAAAAACATGATGAAAGAAACTGTGGACACCTTGGGCAATCAGAAAAAGATGAACTATGCCCTTAGGGCGGATATGACCAGAAAAGAATTCATTGAAGAAGTCACCGAAGGCCTTTTGCCACCTCCTCAATATTTCCCATTGAACGTGAAATTGAACAAGGAAGGCTACGAGGATATCGATACCGTTTTGGAAAGAGGAACCCAAGCGTTGAGCCCGGATGCTTTTGAAGTTGCAGCCAATGAGACTGGAGCCATTATCCTTGATGTTCGTCATCAGGACGATTTTGCAAAAGGACATGTGCCAAGATCTATTTTCATAGGATTGGACGGAAGCTTTGCACCTTGGGTGGGAGCACTTATTGCCGATGTGTCACAACCTATCTTATTGGTTACGCCCAAAGGAAGGGAAGAGGAAACCGTTACCCGACTTTCCAGGGTTGGTTTTGACAAAACCTTGGGATATTTGAAAGGTGGCGTTGATGCTTGGAAAGAAGCAGGTAAGGAAATAGATACTGTTGTCAATGTAAATGCCGAACAATTCAAGCAAAAGGTTGATGAAGGAGTTCCAGTGTTCGATGTAAGAAAAGAATCCGAATTTAAAGCAGAACATGTTGTAGATGCTCATTTGACCCCCTTGGATTACCTGAATGACCATATCGCTGAGTTCCCAGAAGAGGAAACATTCTATATCCATTGTAGAAGTGGTTATAGAAGTATGGTTGCGGCATCCATTCTTAAGAGTAGGGGAATACACAATTTAGTCGATGTTTCCGGTGGGTTTGAAGACATTAAAAAAGTTGGGACACCCGTAACCGATTATGTGTGTCCAAGTACCTTAAAATAAGGTCGGTATGAGAAATATTTGGATGGTCTTTAGCTTGGTGCTCTTCATGGGAGTTTCTTCCTGTCAATCACAAGAAAGCGCTACAATCACAAAGGTTGATAATGCGACCATAAAGCAAGATGTAATCGGTAAAAATGTACAGCTGGTGGATGTTAGAACCCCAGAGGAATATAATTCCGGTCACATTGACGATGCCGTCAATTTTGATTTGAGCCGTCAGAAATCTTTTCTGGAACAGATAAACACGCTGGACAAGGATAAACCCGTTTACCTCTATTGTGCCGTTGGGTCGCGTAGTGCCTACGCTGCCAAAATTCTTGAGCGCGAAGGTTTCACCAAAATTTTCGATTATTCGGGAGGATACATGGATTGGGTAAGAAACCAATAGGGTTTTCGTATTATTTTTTTCTTGTGTAACCATCGTTACTGACCAGACTTTTTATCCTGGGTATTTTGCCCTGTATAAATATTAAAACAACATATGTCGTTATTAAGCTTTTTGTTCAAAGGGCAAACACTGCCCGATGAAGTCGAAATCTTAGATAGAGAGGATTATAAAAAGGCCATTGCCAAAGGAAAGGTTCAGATAGTGGATGTGAGGACCAAAAGGGAATTTATGGCTGGCCATATCAAAGGAGCCAAGAATATAGATTTTTTTCAAGGATCTGCTTTTGAGTCCGCATTTTCAAAATTGAAGAAAGACAAACCGGTATACCTATACTGTCAATCAGGAAACCGAAGTCAAAAGGCAGCGAGGAAGCTCGTAAAAATGGGATTTACCAAAGTTTATGATCTTCGGGGAGGATATAGAACATGGAGCTACTAATTGGAAATAGAGCAAAATGAAAACAACATTTCAAGTACAAAACCTTAAATGTGGTGGATGTGCCAACACGATTTCCAATAAGCTTTCGGGAATAAAAGAAATTAAAGATGTGATTGTGGAGAAGGATAGCTCATCGGTTAGCTTTGATCATCAAAGCGCCGATGACGCTTCCTTAGTTAAAGAAACCCTCAGGAATCTGGGTTACCCCACTATCGATGATGAAAATAGTATTGTAGATAAAGCAAAATCGTACGTAAGCTGCGCTAGTGGCAAAATGGCGCGATGATGAAAAACCTTTCCATATCCATATTGTTTGTATTGTTGATGCTGTCCTGCAAGCAGGGACCCAAAACTTCTGATGGTGACCCCGACCAGACGACTCAACTATCTTCTACCGCTACTGTAGAAGGCAAAAAGTTGATGGAAAGCAAATGTTACCTTTGCCATAATCCTTCCGCTCCGGAAAACGGGCAACGTATTGGCCCTCCTATGGTGGCCGTAAAAGCGCATTATTTGGATGTTTACAAGGATAGAGAGTCTTTTGTAGCTGGTGTTATGGAATTTGTAAAATCCCCTTCGGAAGAAAACACCATGATGCGAGGTGCCGTACGCCGATTCGGATTGATGCCGTCCCAACAATTTGCTGAAGATGAAATCCGTAAGATAGCCGAGTATATTTACGATTATCAAATTGAAGAACCCGATTGGTTCAAATCGCATTGGATGGACCGACGAGGTGATTCCTTGTACAATAAAGGAAAAAAGCTGACGGTTTCGTCCTCAAAACAAAGTCCCAAGGAATTGGGAATGAAGTATGCTTTAGAAACCCAAAAATTACTTGGTAAAAATCTCATGGGGACCCTTCAAAATAAACGAGTTGAGGAGGCGGTTGTTTTCTGTAATGAAAGGGCCTATCCGCTAACGGACAGCATGGCTACAAATTTCAATGCCCGAATAAAAAGGGTTTCCGACAAACCTAGAAACCCTGATAATAGGGCAAATGCCACTGAATTGGTGCATATTGAAACTTTTAAGGACAAAGTTGCGGCCGGAGAATCCTTTGATCCTATTTTAAAGGAAGAGAACGGAAAATTCTATTTCTATTATCCCATTGTTACCAATACCATGTGCTTAAACTGTCATGGAACTCGGGAGAAAGATGTTGCTCCAGAAGTATTGACCCATTTATCGCGACTTTACCCGGACGATAAGGCCACAGGCTATGGTCCTGATGAGGTTAGAGGTATTTGGAGTATTGTTTTTGATGCTCCAAATAGCGGAAATTAGATACTTTTTTAGGTTTTAGGCTTTTTAAAGCCATATACCAATTGCCCCCAAAACCCTTTCGGTAGTTTTTCATCACCAGGGAATCCCAATTTAATTTTGCCATCACTTTCGGGAATGTAATTTGTCTTGAAAATATAATCCCATATACTTAGACTGATGCCAAAATTAACACCATAAGAGCCTTCGGGAATAGTGTAGGCATGATGGTACAAATGCATTACGGGGTTGTTCAAAATGTATTTTAGAGGACCATAGGTCAATTTAATATTGGAATGGTTAAAATGCCCAATGGCAATGGCAGCAAAATGTACAATATAGGCCTGCTCTGGCTCAAACCCTCCCAGAACCATCACTCCCAAAGTTTTTAAAGGTTTATAGAGAATGTTTTCCATCCAATGGAACCTTAAATGAGCGGCAAATCCCATTTCTTTGACACTGTGATGCACTTTATGGAACTGCCAAAGCACCGGATATTTGTGCAAAAGCACATGGGTAAACCACTGCACAAAATCAAGTATCACAAAAAAGACGAGCAGTTGAAGCCACTTTGGCCAATGCGCAATGTCTACAATGGTCAATGTTGTTGCGGTGATTCCTATATCCTTAAAAAGGACTCCGAGCAATTTGTAAACACCACTTATTACAATGGAAAAAATGAAAAAGTTGAAGAACATATAAAATGCGTCCAACCAAAAGTCCTTTCTAAAAATGGATTGTTCTTTGCGCCAAGGGAAAAGTATTTCCAGTCCCCAAACAATTAGGGAGATAATGATGAGTCCCCAAAAATAATTGGAATACCAGGGAACCTCGAACAAAATGGATTTCCATGTCCATCGTACTGTTCCCAAAAAACCATTGGTCAGAGCATCAATATATTCAGTCATAAACATTAAATCTTAAGTCGTGCATTCCATTGAAACTTACCGCTAAATAGCAAAGACTTTTTAGAATACATCAAAATTAAATATAGTTTAAAAATAAAGAGGGCAGTGTAACTAAGGTTACCATGTATTGTATGGCCAAAAGCTACTTTTGATGTATGCTCTTTAAGAAACCGTAATGGATAAGATGCTGACAATCAGTTTCTTTTTGGTAACTTGGATGTTACGAATCATAAACTATCAATTATGAAAAAAAACATGGGCGGTGCAGACCGTACAATTCGAATTATCTTGGCACTTGGTGTTGGAGCATTGTACTACTTTAATGTGATTACAGGAACTCTGGCATATGTACTGCTAGCTTTGGCAGTAATTTTTGTCTTAACGAGCTTTGTTAGTTTTTGTCCTTTGTACACCCTTTTTGGGATTAATACATGCAAGGTCAAGAATTAAGTTTTTTGGTTGGTTGATAAAGGAAGCCGCTCTATTAAGAGCGGCTTTTTTTGTCTCCATGCTAAATCTTAGAGTTAAAAAATGATAAAATTCATTTTTTATGTCAAAAATTGTCATTTGTGTAACTATGGTTACATTTTTTTAACACATTCCTTAATATTTTACCAAGAATTGAATTTAACTAAACAAACATGAAGTCACATTATCAAATTTTAATAATTGGTGGAGGAACTGCTGGTATTATGACCGCTGGCCAGTTATTGCGGAAAAATAGAAAGCTGGATATAGCTATATTGGAACCCTCGGAAACACATTACTACCAACCTGCATGGACCCTTGTGGGGGCGGGCACCTATGATTTTAATAAAACCAAAAAGCCCATGGTAGAGGTAATGCCAAGTGGTGTGGATTGGATTAAGGACAAGGCTGCTGGTTTTGAACCGGAAAAAAACAAGGTCTCTACAGAAAGTAGTGGAGATATTACCTATGATTATTTGGTGGTAGCTACTGGGTTGGTGATGGAGCCAAGCATGATCAAAGGACTTCCCGAAGCTTTGGAAAAAGGGGTGGCTTGTAGTAATTATATTGACCCTGAGCATACATGGGAAGTAATACGAAACTTTAAAAAAGGAAATGCCCTCTTTACGCAGCCAACTACACCTATTAAATGTGGTGGCGCTCCTCAGAAAATTGCTTACTTGGCTGCTGACTATTTTGGAAAACAGGGACTTAAGGACAGTGCGAATGTAATTTTTGCTACACCAGGTTCTGTAATATTTGGCGTAAAGGAAATTCGGGAAACCCTGAACAAGGTTATCGACCGTTATGGCATACATTTTAAGCCTTTTTATGCTCCCAAAGAGATTGATATCGAAAACAGGATTGTACACTTTAGCCACACTGCTCCCGAAGAGAACAGATGTGTTATCAATGAGGATAATGAACTTGGTGAAAAAATGATTGGAGATGTCGATATCCAAGTGCCTTTTGATATGTTGCATATCGCCCCTCCACAAGCAGCACCAAAATTTGTCCGTGAATCGGTATTGGCAAACGAAGCAGGTTGGTTGGATGTGGATCATTTTTCCATGCAACATAATAAGTATTCGAATGTATTCGGCCTTGGTGATGTGGCGGCCTTGCCCACCGCAAAAACCGGAGCTGCGGTTCGTAAACAAGTTCCCATTGTAGTGGATAACATCATGAGTTTGCTTGGAGGAAAGGTTGTTGAAAACCACTCGTACAATGGGTATTCCTCATGTCCGCTGGTAACGGGATATGGCAAAATGACCTTGGCGGAGTTTGATTACAACAATAACTTTATTCCTGATCCAAAACTCAAGCGCATGCTGGTTTTTAATAGTGCAAAAGAACACTGGAGACTATGGATGTTGAAAAAGTATGGACTCCCGTATTTGTACTGGAACAAAATGATGAAAGGTAAAAACGTTTAGGATGAACTAATTGGAAAACTGGATACCTGAGGAATATCATGTTTTGATGGAGTTTTTCCAATTAAATTTGATTCAAACAAAAACCAATACATTTTGAAAACACTGAATATTCCTTTGGTAGCTTGGGAGAACGGTATCTGGATGATAGGACTGTTTGCCCTTGTGGTCATAATTTTGATTGTGGCAGTTCTGGCCATGATGAACAGTGGTAAAAAGTAAATACTAACCACATATTTAAAAAATGGGTTTAACATAAGGATAGTTTGTTTTTGTGTTAAATCCATTTTGTTTGTCACCTTATGAATTCAACAGAATAACTTAAAGGAAAGACCCTGCATATGTAGGGTCTTTTTAGTTAATGTTTTGTTTAAAGTGAGGGATACGGTAACTAATGTTACTGATGTTCATTGGTGTAATAATGACTTTTAGAAAAAAAAGCTATGAAACTACTTTTTAAAAGAATTGGCCCGGTGTTAATAATGTCGTTGTTTGTATCAGCCATTGTTCTCAGTTGTTCAGATTCCAATGACGACCCTATTGATTCACAAATTGAAAACAGTATCGATGATGATGTCAATGATGATATTAATGACGATGAAGTAAATGATGGGTCTTCAATAGTTGATGAAGATGAAGCAGCATTGTTGTTTATGTTGGAAGAGGAGAAACTGGCCAGGGACACCTATAAGTTTTTGAATGAATACTGGGGCATTGTCCAATTTGGGAACATTATGCAAAGTGAACAATCCCATATGGATGCCGTTGAAACCTTATTGGTCGCCTACGATATTGAATATGAAATATTGGAAGATGGGGTGTT
The DNA here is from genome assembly GCA_002167435.2 of Allomuricauda sp. TMED12. Classification (GTDB taxonomy): domain Bacteria; phylum Bacteroidota; class Bacteroidia; order Flavobacteriales; family Flavobacteriaceae; genus Flagellimonas. The sequence continues at coordinate 60,634 of NHBR02000147.1, read as the reverse complement.
CGAAAATGAAGACCTCCAAACATGGTACGACACATTTGTACAAGATGGAATAGTTGATGAATTAGCGGCGCTAACAGTGGGTGCTACCATTGAGGATTTGGATATCGTAGACCTGGAAGAGCAAATCCAGGCCACCTCCAATACGGACATTGCTGATGTGTTTTCAAGTTTGCAATGTGGATCCCGAAATCATTTAAGAAGTTTTGTCCAGAGCATCGAAAACCTCGGGGAAACCTATACTCCACAATTTCTTTCCCAAGCAGAATATGAAACAATTTTGGAAGGTTCGCACGAGCAGTGCAATTAAGCCTAAGGGTATAGTACAAAAATCAAAGTCTATTTTACCGTTTCAAGGGTTGCATTAAATAAATGCTTAACCCCTGATTTTCATCATTGTTCAATACCTCAATACAAATTTACTTTGTAAAGATTTCGCTGTATTGAGGTATTCTTTTATGCAATTTTCTCAGTAACACAAGTTACTGTGCGGGTATATTAACAAATCTATTTTTGGCAGAAATTAATTAAGTATATGAAACGATTATTTGTTTTAATAATATTCTTTTATGCACAGGGACAATTGTTTGCCCAGGATCATGTAAAGATATCCTTGCAGGATGTCCTGATGCGGGTGCAAGAATCCAATTCAAGTATAAAAGTGTCGGAGCAGGAGGCCAAAATGGCCAAATACGACTATAGGTTTTCCAATTCCATCTTCTTGCCACAGATTTCTGTTTCACATACAGGAATGGCAACCACGAACCCGTTGATGGCATTTGGTTCCAAACTTAACCAAGAGATTTTGACCCAAGCGGATTTCAACCCTGCTTTGTTGAATGATCCCGATCAGATTGAGAATTATGCCACAAAAGTTTCTGTGGAACAACCATTGATCAATTTGGATGGCTTTTATCAGCGCAAGGCTGCCAAAACTACAATGGAAGCCAAAGAGCTTCAGGCCATGAGAACTCGGGATTATCTCGATTTTGAAGCCCAAAAGGCCTATGGTCAGCTACAACTGGCCCATAGAGCTGTAGAAGTACTTCAAAAAGCTTATGAAGCCGCTAACGCCAATCTGAATATGGCACAGAACAGTTACGATCAAGGATTGCTTCAAAAAGCAGACTTGCTCGAGGTTAAAGTTAGGGTTACGGAAGTTTCCGATCAATTGAAGACCACTAGAAGCAATGTAAAAAATGCATCGGACTACTTGGCATTTTTAATGAACGAACAAGGTGATGTGGTCTACGAACCATCAGAGGAATTAATGCCCGATAATCTTGGTGGAACGGTGGAAACTTCATTGGAAAATAGAGCGGATGTGAAAGCCATGGATTTGGTGTCTGAAGCGTATAAAGCAAACATGCGGGCAGACAACATGACCTTTTTACCTAGGCTCAATGCCTTTGCCAGCTATGAAATGTACGATGACCAGATTTTCCAGGCCGATGCCAAAGGATATATCATTGGAGCAAGTTTGAGCTGGGATGTTTTTAAAGGATCCCAACGATTTGCCAAGGCAGGAAAGAGTAAAACAAGTTATGAAAAAGCAAAGCAAGAATACGAACAGTACGTTGCCAAAAGTACTATGGAGCTACAACGCACCAAACGGATGGTCGAGGATGCGAAAAGCAGGCTCGAGACCTCAAAATTGGCTATGGAGCAATCCGAAGAATCATTAAGGATTCGAACCAATCGATTTAAGGAAGGTTTGGAAAAAACAACCGATCTGTTAATGGCTGAAGCTACATATGCCGAAAAACAATTGGCCTATTATCAAACCATTTTCGAATACAATCAAGCACAATCCTTATTAACATTTTTAACTAAAGAATAATTGCAAAATGAAAAACACTACGATATATAAAAGTTTCACTTTAATCCTTGCATTGGGATTGACCCTTTCAGGATGTGGAAGTGACGAAAAACAAGCTGTGGATACTGCAGAAGCTGTATCGGTCACTGTGGCCGATGTGGATATGGGCGATAGCTCGACGATATTGGCGGGAAGTGGTCAAATAAAAGCTGTGAACAGTGCCACTTTAAGCACGAGAATGATGGGCCACGTTGAATCGCTTCCCGTAAAAATAGGTCAGAAAGTAAACAAGGGAGACCTTCTTATTTCCATAAACAATGTGGACTTACGTGCCAAAAAGGCTCAAGTGGAAGCTTCCATTACAGAAGCTACCGTTGCTTTCAATAATGCAAAAAAGGACTACGAAAGGTTTCAGAACCTTTTTAATGAAAACAGCGCTTCGCAAAAAGAACTGGACGACATGACGGCTCGATACGAAATGGCCAAAGCCAGATTGGAAGCAGCAAACCAAATGAAGAACGAAGTAAATTCACAGTTTGCTTATGCCAACATAAGGTCGCCTTTTAATGGCGTTGTTACCAATACCTACATAGATGAAGGTGATATGGCCAATCCTGGCGTTCCCTTAGTGTCTGTGGAAGCTCCCGGAGCATTTGAGGTTGAGGCGAAAGTGGCTGAAAATAATATTTCCAGTATTGAAGTGGGAACTAAAGCCCATGTTCTCGTGAAGACTTTGGACACCACTATTACTGGTAAAGTGTCCGAATTGAGTGCCTCCGCACAAAATACGGGAGGACAATATTTGATGAAGGTTCTATTGGACAAAACATCATCCAAGATTTTGTCAGGTATGTATGTAACCGTAAGGCTAGAGGCGGATCAAGAAAACAATGGAAAAACAGTTGTGACCGTTCCGTCTGAGGCCTTGGTTCATAAAGGCCAATTGACAGGTATTTACACCTTGGGCCAAGACAATGTAGCCCTTCTGCGTTGGTTGCGTTTGGGTGAAAACTATGGAGAAGAGGTAGAGGTACTGTCCGGCTTGTCCAAAGGAGACCAATATATTGTTTCGGCAGAAGGAAAGCTGTACAACGGAGTCAAAGTAACCATTCAATAACCTAAAAAAGGTAGTAATGAAAGACGGACTTGCAGGAAAAATAGCCAAAGGGTTTATAAGCTCCAAGCTTACGGTGCTCCTAATGATTGTATTTATGGTCATTGGAGTATACAGTTCTTTCCTTATTCCAAGGGAAGAGGAGCCGCAGATAGACGTTCCTATGGCGGACATATTTGTGGGATATCCCGGGGCCAGCCCAACAGAGGTGGAATCCAGGATTACAAAACCACTAGAAAAAATCATATCGAATATTAAAGGCGTAGAATATGTGTATACGACTTCCATGCAAGAGCAGGGGATGGCCATTGTACAGTTTTACGTTGGAGAGGATATAGAAAGGTCTTTGGTGCGGTTGTACGATGAGATCAACAAGCACATGGACCAGATGCCCGAAGGGGTTACCATGCCCTTGGTGAAAACCCGAGCCATTGACGATGTTCCCATGCTTGCTTTAACTGTTTGGAGCGAGGAGTACGATGATTACCAGTTAAGGCAGATTTCCGGGGAACTTATCAACGAGATCGAGAAAGTGAACGGCGTTTCCATTACCAAGAAAATAGGGGGACGTAGTCCACAGCTACGAGTGGTTGTGGACAAGGCGAAAATGGCGGAATCAGGTATTGATATGTTGGCCATTGCCCAAATGATCAAGGCCAACAACCAACAGATGGATGCTGGTAATTTCCTTTCCAATGATACCGAGTTCCACATCAGTACCGGAAACTTTTTGGAAACCAAGGAAGACTTGGAAAATCTGATTGTGGGTACCAAACAACGCCAACCCATCTACCTAAAACAGGTGGCTACGGTATTGGATGGCCCAGAACTTCCAAAGAACTATGTTTCCCTTGGTTTTGGTGCGGCAAGTGAAAAGGCGGAAACCTATAATTCAGAATATCCAGCAGTTACCATTTCCATCGCCAAAAGAAAAGGGGCTGATGCCATGAAAATTGCCGATGTGGTGTTGGAAAAGGTAGATCACCTAAAAACAACCCTGATTCCTGATGAAGTTAAGGTTGAGGTGACCCGTAATTATGGGCAGACCGCATCTCAAAAAGTATCTGAATTGTTGATGCACTTGATTGGAGCCATTATTGCGGTAACCTTTGTGGTTATGTTGGCCATGGGTTGGAGAGGCGGATTGGTAGTGTTCCTATCTGTGCCCATCACTTTTGCGTTGACTTTATTGAGTTACTACATGTTGGATTACACCTTGAACCGAATCACTTTGTTTGCTTTGGTTTTTGTAACGGGTATTGTAGTGGATGACTCCATTATTATCGCGGAGAACATGCACCGTCACTTTAAAATGAAGCGATTGCCGTTCAAGGATGCAGCTATTTACGCCATCAACGAGGTGGGTAACCCTACCATTTTGGCCACCTTTACGGTAATTGCATCTGTATTGCCCATGGCATTTGTATCTGGTTTGATGGGACCTTACATGTCCCCAATGCCCATTGGAGCATCCATTGCCATGTTGTTGTCGTTGTTTGTCGCATTGACGATTACTCCGTATTTGGGATATATCTTTCTAAGAGAGAAAGACAAAAAGAATAAAAAAGAGAAAGAACCTGTTGAAATCCAAGACACTTTCATTTATAAAGCTTACGCACGATTCGAAAGCCCTTTAATAGAGAGCAAGAAAAAAAGATGGATGTTCTTGGGGATCACTTTCTTCTTATTGATTGCTTCCGTGGCTATGTTCTTCACTAAATCAGTAGCAGTAAAAATGCTTCCTTTCGATAATAAGAACGAGTTCCAAGTGGTAATAGACCTTCCTGAAGGAACCACTTTGGAGCGAACAGCGGCGGTAACCAAGGAAATTGGAGCATATCTGTCCACACGTCCGGAAGTGGTCAACTACCAGACCTATGTGGGGACATCCGCCCCCATCACATTTAATGGATTGGTAAGGCACTACGATCTTCGTGGTGGCAGCAATATGGCCGATATTCAAGTGAACCTTGTGGATAAGCACGATCGTAGCGAGCAGAGCCACGATATTGCCAAATTGCTAAGGCCCAAGATTCAAGAATTAGGCAAAAAATACCATGCAAACATAAAAATTGTTGAGGTTCCACCAGGACCTCCTGTTTTGTCCACCATTGTGGCTGAAGTTTATGGTCCTGATTATGACAAGCAAATGGAACTTGCTGATAAAGTGAAGGGCATTTTGAACAATACTACCGATGTTGTGGATGTGGATTGGATGGTCGAGGATGATCAAGTGGAATATGATTTTGTAGTGGACAAGGAAAAAGCGATGCTTTATGGAGTTACTCCCCAGCAAATTGTTCAGGTGATGGCGATGGCCTTTAGGGAAAATCCAGTATCTCACATTTATCGCGAAGATGCCTTTGATCAAATCGGTATTGTACTTTCCATTAGTGAAAAGGACAAATCATCTTTAGATGAAATCAAACAATTAAAAATAGCATCGCAGCAAGGCAATATGGTTTCTGTGGGGGACTTGGTTTCGGTAAAAGAAGGAACCAAGGCCAAAAGTATCTACAGAAAAAACCAAAAGCGCGTGGTTTATGTAATGTCCGATATGGCAGGAGAATTGGAAAGCCCGGTATATGCCATTTTAGGTATGACGGATAAACTGAACCAGTTAGAGCTTCCACAAGGGTATTCCATCAACGAATTATACATGGAACAGCCTCAGTTTGAAGATGACTACACCGTAAAATGGGATGGGGAATGGCAGATTACCCTAGAAGTATTCCGCGATCTGGGAATTGCTTTTATGGGTGTAATCGTAATCATTTACATGTTGATTGTGGGATGGTTCCAAAACTTTAAGGCACCTATGGTGATGATGGTGGCCATACCGCTTTCATTGATTGGTATTGTACTTGGTCACTGGTTGCTTGGAGCATTCTTTACCGCAACATCTTTTATTGGTATGATAGCCCTAGCGGGTATTATGGTCCGGAACTCGGTACTACTGATCGACTTTGTCAATTTGAGGCTGAAAGAGGACATTCCGTTAAAGCAAGCCGTAATAGAAGCAGGTGCCGTTCGTACCACGCCTATCTTATTGACTGCTGGAACCGTTGTTATCGGAGCTTTTGTGATTTTGTTTGACCCTATTTTCCAGGGATTGGCCATATCACTTATGGGTGGAACCATAGTGTCAACTGTTTTGACACTGTTGGTGGTACCATTGGTTTATTATTTGATTGAACGCAAAAATTACAACTAAGATGAAAATGATCATTGTAACCACGGTTGAAGAATATAAGAGCGAAGTCTTCAAGTTATTTAAAAAAGCTGGTGTGGAAAGCTTTAGTGAGTCTGATATTGATGGGTATAAAAGTGCTGCGCCCTTAATGTATACCAGTAGCTGGTTTCCCAGTGAAAAAGGAGGGGCGGCATCCAATATGTTCTTTTCTTTCACAGAAGAGAAAAAAGTAACCGAATTGTTCGGGTTGATAAAGCAATTCAACACGGAAAGTGAAACCACCAACCCCATTAGAGCAGTAGAAATACCCATTGAAAGAACCGTTTAAAAATCAAAAATGAAAAATAGAATAGTAAGAGGAGTAGCAGGAACTTTTATATTGATAAGCTTGGCCTTGGCCATTTATGTAAATATCAACTGGCTATGGTTTACAGCCTTTGTTGGAGCCAATCTTTTGCAATCATCAATTACAAAGTGGTGCTTGCTTGAAGACATCCTCAAAAAGTTTGGTATTAAGGATTCCAACGAAAATTGTTGTTAACGCAAAATTTAGGTTTTTTAATAGAGGTATTTTCATTATTTTGGAGTAAAATAAATAGAAAATGCTTTATCAACCTTGGCCCTGGTATGTATCAGGGCCGCTTATTGCCATAATAATGGCAGTTTTGATCCTACTTGGAAAAAAATTCGGTATGTCCTCCAACTTGGAGACTTTTTGCTCCGTGGGGGGTGCTGGAAAATTCACTGATTATTTCAAAATCGATGTAAAATCCAAAAGATGGAACCTTTTGGTCGTATTGGGTTCTGTTTTTGGAGGGTTTTTGGGTGCACATGTACTGTCGCCCAATCCTGCTGTGGATATAACGGCCGAGACCGTTGCCAAACTACAGGGTTTAGGCTTTGAAAGCGCAGGAAAAGCCTATTTGCCCACAGAACTTTTCAGTTTGGAGGCGCTCTCACAGCCAATGGTCTGGATTATTTTATTGGTCGCAGGTGTATTGGTCGGGTTTGGAACACGGTACGCGGGAGGTTGTACCTCTGGTCATGCCATTTCTGGTCTAAGTAATCTTCAACGACCTTCACTTATAGCAGTAATTGGATTTTTTATCGGTGGTTTGATTATGAATCACCTATTGTTTCCCCTAATTTTTGGATCATGAAAAGTATTATATATATCATCATTGGAACGTTTTTAGGTATTGTATTATACAAATCAGAGGCCGCTTCTTGGTTCCGTATTTATGAAATGTTTCAGTTCGACTCTTTTCATATGTATGGCATTATTGGTTCTGCATTGGCTGTCGGAGTCGTATTGGTCCAATTGATCAAACGTTCCAAAACGAAATCTTTTTTTGGTGAGACGATAAATATTCCGAACAAGGAAAAGGCATTTACACGATATCTATTGGGCGGTATTCTTTTTGGCTTGGGTTGGGCCTTGGCCGGAGCTTGTCCCGGACCCATGTACATATTGACCGGGGCGGGATATTGGCCAATCCTTATTGTATTGTTTGGTGCCACGGTAGGGGCGTTCCTGTATGGTGTTTTAAGGGGTAAATTACCCCACTAAGGTTGGCTTAACGGGTTATTTGGGCAAAACAACGAAAATGAATGGTTCGTTGGCGACAAGCTTATAGCTTTGGTTGTCCCAAAACTTACGTAATAGTCCCTACATGAAGCTTACCACATTTATCATAGATGATGACTTGGTGTCGCAGTTTGCGACCCGATACTGTATACAACAATCCCATGGTGATTTTGATATTGTTACTTGTTCCAGCGGCGAAGAGGGAATCCAAGCTTGTTTTAATTACATAGAAGAACACAATAGATTACCTGACATCATCTTTTTAGATCTTGTAATGGATGGGATGAATGGATGGGATTTTTTGGAAAACCTACAGAATTTGTTCAAAGGGCATGAACTTCCCAGTGTTTATGTACTTTCGGCTTTTGCCAATGCGACAGACCGCACCATTGCCAAGCGCCATCGATTAATTGCGGGTTATGTAGATAAACCTTTGTCGCGTTCGTATTTGGAGAAAATCCTGAAAGAAGAGGAGAGAAGAAGAACTGTTTGATAGTTCTTTAGATTCTTCACTTGAAAATTATCTTAAATTGATTCTTGGGCTGCGCATAGTTTTCCAAAAAACCATATTTTTGCAATCCATTTTTATAAATGGCCCCGTAGTTCAATGGATAGAATAGAAGTTTCCTAAACTTTAGATGCAAGTTCGATTCTTGCCGGGGCTACTTTTTGACTTCCTTTAGTAGACAAAGTTCATTGTTCATAAGAATTAGTTTGTGTAAGATTTGGTGCTTGAAGCCCTCCACTACATTGTGTTCGCTTTTATATAGATTCCTAATTCAAGACAAGGGTTTTTAAGGCATTGTTTTATTGAACTTTCATTGTTCGGGTCAGCTCAATTAATAAAGTTCATTTCCATATTCTAAATAAACGGTCGGCATTCAGATATGTATTTAAACAATATGTTTATGGATATGTTCAGCTGAGAACCAATGAACAAAAACAGAATCTTTAATTATATTTTCAGGTGAACTCCCAGGATAACTTGTCGAAAACCTCCTCCGAAAATCCCAGAGGTAGCCCTATTTAATCTAGAAGCCCTATAAATTTCATTGGTAATGTTCTTTCCATTGACAAAAATAGTAGCATCTATATTTTTAAGTATGGTTAGGTCATAATTTATAAATGCGTCAAAAGTTGTGTACGCAGGAAGTTCACCAATGGCTCCATCGGGAGATTCGTTCATGAAATTGTGGAATTCAGTAAATTGTTTCCCCGCATGATGTGCATTAAATCCAGCAGAAAATTGATTCCAATTGTAGTTGAATCCAAGACTCATATTTATATGAGGGGTGTAGGGTGCCTCGGTATCGGACAACCCATCGTCACCAAAAATGATAATACTTTTGGTAATATTGGAAAACTGGGAAGCATCCAAGGTCTCATCTGTCAATAATGTTTCCCCACTACCATCATCCACATAAACTTCAAAAGCATCCCTATTGGAATTTACTTTGTCTATATATTCATTTTGTGTTGCGGTGCCATGAACCACTTGAGAGAACAAATCTTTATCTTCCAATTTACCAGATATGACTTTGGATTTCATAAGGGTTGCATTTCCCAAAAAGTGAAGTTGATGCCCGTTTGTATTCAATAAAGAAACATTTATGGCCATTTCCAGTCCCTGTACATTGATTTCACCCAGTTGAGAGAAAATCTCATTGCGTCCCCCTGCGTAAAAGTTTCTACTCGCATTATGAAAATAAGTGAATTGCCCTTGAGCCACATTGTTAGGTAAACTCCCTCTCCAACCCACTTCCTTGTTCCAACTTAATTCAGGATCAATATTGATACTTTGGCCTTCCAAAGGATTCGTCACCACACCATCTTGTTCCACTAAAAACCCAAAAACCTTGGATGGGGCAATCATGCCTTGGTACACACTCCCATAGATTTCACTATTTTTAAATTGATAATTGACGGTGACTCCAGGTAAAAATTGATTGTAGACATTGGGTTCTTTACCTTCTTCTGTCCCTTGCAAATTGGGGTCTTGAGACAATGCCAATAGATCTTGACGATACATATCCACATGCTCAAATCGCAATATCGGTGTTACTCCGACAGCACCAAAATTGAACTCGTTTCGAAGGTATCCGTTTATCGACCATAGGCGGTACCACAAATCTTTGGTTGCAGTGCCATACCTTGCCCACCTTGAGTTATCTGCCTCTAAAAAAACATCTTTAAATGTTTCTCTGTGCAGATTGAGTCCTCCTTCAAATTCACTTTTTGTCCTAAAGGCTTCCCAATCTAAATTCACTGTCTCTTTAAATCCTGAAACCCTGTAAATCCATCTACTATCCGTGGTACTTTCCAGCCCATTTTCTACCTTTCCAACAATTACATAATCCTCGTCATCAAAAGTTTTCCCAGCCAAATACCCATACCTGTTGTTAAAAATAGCATCACCTAAATAGTTCTGTGCTTCTGAGGCCCGAATCTTGGTTGTGACCTGTCGCCACCAATCCCGTTCAAAATCGGAAGCATAAACCTTGGTGGTAAAGCTCAATTTCTCATTGGGCAGCCATTTGTGAATAATGTCCACTCCATACCTTCGCATGGTAAATTGGTCGGCATCTAAGGGATTTTGGGTTGGGTCGGTATAAAATGTAAAAGGAGTTTGGGAACTCAAGGAAGCCTGATTGTCCTCGAACTGACCACTAACCTTAAAGTAAAGGGATTGTTGTTCCGAAAGCTTGGCAAAAATTTTGGCATTTAGGTTCAATATTTCAACAGAGGAATTATCGGTAAATCCATCAAACTTTTTATAAACCCCTTCGACCAATCCACCAATATCGTTCCACGTACCACCATAGGAAAACAATCCAGAAGTATAATTACGTTGCCCTCCTGTTAATTTTAACCTTAAGGTAGGTTTCTGTGGAGGCAGTGCCGTGATATAATTTACCGCTCCGTACATATTGTTGGGGCCATACTTTAACAAATCGGCCCCTTTATACACTTCAATTGAGGTGATTCTGTCACTTACTGGATTGTAATAAGCTCCTGGAGCAATATAAGGAGCAGGAGCAGCTGGAGCTCCATCTTCCAACAACAACACTTTTTTGGACCTTCTACCCCAAGAACCTCGTATACTGATATTTGGCCTATTGGATAATCCCATGTCTCCTACAATATTGACTCCGGGAATGGTTCTGAGCACTTCTTCGGTGCTCAACGGATTGATATTTTTTAAGGTTACTGGGTTGATTCGAAAATTACTCCCTTTAAATTCAGCGTTGAAATTTTTTGGCGATGCGCTTACCACAACCTCGTCCAATGTTGTATTATTTCTTTGCATATATATTGGTCCCAAATCAAAAGTATTTGGTTTAATTTGAATCCTGACTTCATCATATCCAAGGAATTTAATCAACAAAGAATGTACATTTGATTTAAGAACAACCTTAAAAAAGCCTTGTTCATCTGTTACCACATTTTCACCTATATTTTCTAGTATTACTACCGCCCCCATTAATGGTTGTTTTTCTGATTGATCGACAACTCGCCCACTTATGGTTTGCTGAGCATTAATAATATTGCCCACAAACAATGAGAAAATAATAATTGAAAAGGTGTATTTGAACGTCATGGTACATTGATTTCCCTCAAAAATCAATTTGTTTCAAGTAACATACAAGTTTAAAACGCCTATTAGTCATTTATTTATCGAATTTAAATTTTCTATAATGGTCTTTGAATTAGCTTAATTTAAATTCAAATATTTAGGAGTATTTAATTATGCAAATGCCAACTTGAATAAACTCTCATTCAACAATTAAATTAATCTCTTAGAAATAATAATTCAATTAGGTATGCAGTAACAAAAAGAATAGAAATTTTTAAGCTAATTGTAAACATGAAATAGCTATTGCTAAAAATGTTTTTATTGATTAACTGATTTCAGGCGAGGGTTAATTTTTTAATCCCCGCCTGAAATCAAAAATCAACTTTAATTTTATGTTCTACTTTAACATCTAGTTATCCGCACCGTCAGCTTTAGCTCTGTCAATAGTATATTGCGCCACTTCACGACCTTGGTCCGTTCCAACTGTAGCATCAAAGCTCCAATGTATACCACCATAAACACGTGAGATGGCCGCTTCTTCGGCCCAAGCCCTTACCGTTGAAGCCTCTTCTGGAAAAATATAGGCCAAAACCTCTGAAGCCGCCGCAGAAAATACACTATGCCCCGATGTATAGCTTGGGAAATTGGGTGTCCCAGCTATAGTCTCAAAACCGTCAATCATTTGGATTGGTCTTGGGTAATGGTAATAGTATTTTGCATCCCAACAACTGATTCCAGAGTCCATTATGGCCATGTTCATATAGGCTAAGGTTCTAGTTGTCTGCAACGGGTTGAGTTTGTATTCCACAATCATTTCGTTGGCAATACGGTTCCAATGACCCGGAGGCGTATAAGTGCCCAGCCCGTCTTGCCAAAAGTTGGCAATTCTTCTTTTTTCATCGGTCATATTTTTGGCGTAATCTTTTAAAACCTCCACATCATCCAAAAATTCTTGTGAATCCAATTGTGGAGGTGGGATTGGACGAACACTTTCTACATCATCAATGCTCCACATAGTAACTTGACTAAATAATGGGGTTAATCCCACAGGGCGTTCTGGGATTTCCAAGTTGTCCCAGGCCCATCCAAAGCGATCATAGGCCGCTTGTTTAATGGAATCGGATACTGCCTTGGGTGCTTGTGCATTTCTCATTCCGTCGCCAGCAGCTCTGATTAATGCAGTTTCGGATACAGCATCACCAATTTCCAATCCAGCAGTGATGTCACTCATTACATTTCCGCCAGAAAGCATTAGACTTTCCAAATGTTCTTCCTCCATTTGCTTTAGGTATTCCACTTCTAAAGGAAACATGGCACTCAATATATTTTTTGATACCCTTGCAACAACAGCTCCATCGGATGGAAAAGAAGGAATATCATTTTCTTCATACGCAAATTCAATAGCCTCATCCTGTTGAAATGGAGCAGCCCTATTGTACTCATATTTGTAGTGCCAAGCCGAGATAAGTCCATCAAACTGAGCAACGGACATATAGGCCAGCGCCCTACAGGCATATGGAGGGTGTGCAAATGGAAATGCAGGTGGGCCATCAGGATTGGAAGAATTTGGCAATGTATAGGTGCCATCATCATTTGGGCCGGGGATCAAGTTGTATTTGGCAATGAGTTCCAATGCAATTTCATTCCATCGAACAGCAGGATTATTGGTCCAATATTTAATCGCTTTCTTTTGATTGGAATTCATATTTGCCATGGCTTCTTTTACCTCTTCAAGCTCATTGATGTATTCCTGTGAATCACTGGATGATGGAGTGTCAATTGCTATGGCATCCCCAGCTGATTGGAGCACTGGAGTCCAATTCCCACCATTAATGGTGAGTTCGGAATAGGCATACCCTTCATACGGGAGGTATTGGGGGGTATCTTTTTCACATGATATTAGGCCAATGACCAATGCAGCCAAAAGCATTATTACATTTATATTATTGCGCATTTTCTTCATCAGTTTGTTTTTTGATTACATTGAATTGATAGGTCAGTCCAAAGCCGGTGTTACTCATTTTAGGCGTGTTTCGTCCATTCACGACACGATTGTGGTAGGCTACCACTCCTAATCCTTTAATAGATTTAAAATAGTACTGTGCGGAAAAACCGATTCGATCAACTTCAACTTTGTTAGTCGGTTGGGCTGCGTTATAGGCCCTAATGTCATCGCCACTTGTTGATGTAAGGTTTGAGTAGCTCAATTCCAGTTTCAAAGAGGTATCGAACAACCATTTTCCGAGAATGGTTTCAAAGGTCCACGCATTGGGAACATCCATCCATGCAGTGTAATAACTACCATCATTATAATAATAGTCACGTTCCGCTTCGGTATAACCACGCCAAAGATGTGCCGCTGAGGCGCGGAAATAAAGTTGATTTTTTAATTCATACTGACCAATAGCCCTTAGCGAAAACTCTGGTGCCCCCGCACCGATACTGTAAGGTCTGTAATCGGACAGATAATTGGTCAATGGAGTTGAAAACCCTGCCGTTCCGAGAAAGGAAACTCGACCAGGACCCAATTCTGTTCTAATAGGTCGGTATTTTAGGGCAAAACCGATATCCTGAAAACCTCTAGCACCAGTAAAATACCCTCCGTTGGGTTCGGAGGATTCAGTGCTGACGTAAGGTAAACTCACATAAAAATTTAGGTTGTCCAGAATACCAATGGCAGCCATGGGCAATACCATATTTCGGTCTACCGTAGCAATTGTTTCGTTGGAACGGAGATATGAACCTTCCCAATAGCGGTCAAAAGTGCCCATATCGTAAGAAAATAGAACACAGATGTTTTTGGAAGGCATCATTAATCCATCAGATGGAGTTTGTGCTTTTAGGGATACTGCAGGATACATAAATATCACTATCCCGAATGGCAGTATAACCTTGCCCATTTTTTTGTACAAGTCGGGAGTCAAGGAATACAATCGTTGCATTAATGTCATAATTAAAATTGTATGGATTGCCCATGAGACAATACAGTTTGTGATTGATAATGGTTTGTATATAAATTCTTTGGAGGCTAAAATAGAATTCTGGATAAACCCTTGTGATTAAGGAAATTCCAAAAAGCATTATGTAAAGGGTAAGAGTGTTGTGAAAAGATTAATTTGGGTTAATCAAAAGCAAATTGCCTAAATGTTTATATGAGGATTGTCATGTTATTTCCTTTACTGATACCAAAAGCTTTAATTTCAAAATCAAAGGTTCAAGTCTGTTTGATAATATTTGATATGACGAAAGTCAAATCAAAAAGCAGAAACCTCAATAAATATGGGGCTCGGGAGAAAAGTTCGATTCTTGCCAAGGCTACTTTTTTCTCAATCTTCCCTATACTTTTTTAAGGATGTCTTCAAATTTCCATCATTTTTGGTCGATAAAATCGCCCCAATTTTGACAACCCAAGATTTTTTTTATAAATTTTCAAAACAATCACATTTGCTCTCGTTGGAGCAAGGAGTTAACCACAACATCATGAATAACCTCAAACGCGTAATTGTTGACTACAAAAAATTGACCTCAGAGGTGCTTAAACTTTTGGTGGAGAAATATCCTGATGGATATGGAGATGATGATGTAATCAACTTCAAAAACTTAAAAGGCGAATCCATAGAAGCTGTGGAAGTCTCCACCGAGGATACCAAATACCTTGTGAAAATCAGCTCTAAGCTGGAACGTACCATGGCTGACTTCGATGAAGATGACGAAGATGATTTTGACTCCGAAGATTTTGAAAAAACCCCTGAGGACGACGAAGACTTTTCTGAACCCGAAGAGGAAGACGAGGACTGATCCCCTATTCCTTTAAATTTTCAAGCATTTCATTGGTGGTCTGGTCCAAATCAAATCTAGGTTTCCATCCCCATTCCTTTCTTGCGGCAGAATCATCGATACTGCTCGGCCAGGAATCCGCAATTTCCTGCCTAAAATCTGGTGCGTAGCTTATTTTAAAGTCGGGAATGTGTTTGGCAATGCTTTCAGCCATTTGTTCCGGGGTAAAATTCATACCCGCCAAATTATATGAAGACCTCACCTTTATATTTTCTGAAGGACTGTCCATTAAGTTAATGGTGGCTCTAATGGCATCATCCATATACATCATTGGAAGTTCCGTGTTATTATCCAAAAAGCATTCATAGGAACCTTTTTTTAGTGCTGCATGGTAAATTTCAACTGCGTAGTCCGTTGTACCTCCTCCGGGCATGGTTTTCCAGCTTATCAACCCAGGATAACGAACACTTCTAACATCGACCCCGTATTTTTTGTGGTAATACTCACACCACCTTTCCCCGGATTGTTTACTTATGCCGTAAACCGTGCTAGGTTCCATTATAGTGTTCTGAGGGGTATCTTTTTTTGGGGTGTTGGGACCAAAAACAGCAATGCTTGAAGGCCAAAAAATTTTGGATATTTTCTTTTCCTTGGCCAAATTGAGCACATTAAAAAGTGAATTCATATTAAGATTCCATGCACGCATAGGGAATTTCTCTGCCGTGGCGCTCAGCATAGCTGCCATTAAATAAACCTCATCAATTTCGTAATGCATTACTACATCCTCTACAGCTGAATAGTCGGTGGCATCCATAAGTTCAAACGGACCAGACTGCATCAATGCTTCTCCACCTTCGCGAATGTCACTGGCTATTACATTTTCAGCCCCGTATTTATTTCTGAGTTCAAAGGTTAGTTCGGTTCCTATTTGCCCGCATGCGCCGATTATTAAAATTGGTTTGTGCATTAAAATCGAAGTTAATTTAGTTTGATGGCAAAGATACCCTTTATTAAAATTTGTACATTCGCCTATGCAAAAATTGTTAGGCATACTTATTTCTCTCTCCATTTTGGGAGCTTGTAAAAAAGTTGAAAAAGCTACTGCTGTAGTTGAAAATCAGAATTTGGAGTTCAATTATCAGAAAATGCCGGATAGAATTGAGATAAACCCGGATGCAGCAGCTATTGTTGATGACTGGCGAGAATTCAAAGATTTTAATGCCAGTATAGATGTGCTCTACAAAGCAACCAATAACGAAGATTTAGCGTTGGCCATTGATGACCTTATTGAAAAAGAGAAAAAAATGGCCGATGGAATATATCCGGAATTGTTCGACACTTTTCAGATAAAAAGTAGGCAAAGAGTTCTGCGTACGTTTTTGTATAAAGCGAAAGCAAGTATTCAGGAGAATCAGCCAACTACCCAGCCCATTGTGGAGGCCTTGGAAGCATACAACAACATGCGTAAGCAGTTGAATGTTATCATGAACAGCCAATTGGATAAAAAATTGATTTTAGATGAAGCGTAATATTCTAGTATGGGGGTTATTTTTGGTTTCCATGGTCATTTGTGCCCAAAACATGGAAAAACAAAAAATCAATGAAGTATTGGACGGATGGCATTTGGCCGCGGCCAATGCGGATTTTGAAGCCTATTTTGAAAAAATGACAAAAGACGGGGTGTTTTTGGGAACCGATGCCATGGAGAATTGGCAGAATGACGAGTTTAGATCTTTTTCCAAACCTTATTTTGATAAAGGGAAGGCGTGGAGCTTTACTGCAGTGCAGCGCAACATCTATTTGAATGAATCAGGAACCTTTGCTTGGTTTGATGAACTGCTGGACACCCAAATGAAGATTTGTCGGGGTTCGGGGGTCTTGAAAAAAGTAAATGGGCAATGGAAAATTGCCCATTATGTATTATCAATTGCAGTGCCCAACGAAAACGTGGACGAACTTATCCAAATAAAGGAAGAAAAGGATAATGCATTGCTTCAGGAACTAAAAAAGAATAAGCAATAACTTAATTTTTATCTTCTTCTGCGGTTTCTTTTCTAGACTCCAAAGCCTGCTTGCTCAAGCTTGCCAAGTTGAAATTTGGGGCAATTTTAAGTGCTTCATCTATAGAAGCAATCGCAGCATCAATATTTTCTTTGTCCATGTTAAAATCCGCTAAACCTTTTAAATGATAAAAAGCAGCTTTTAGGGAGACCTCATAAGGTTGTTGCCTCTCATAAAAAGCATATTTCATTTCATCGGTTGCATTCGCTATGCCATATTCAATGTTGGTGGTGGCACCATTCATATCTCCTGTTTGAATTTTAAGATCAGCCATTTCGTAAGCTAGGTAAGGAGATGGATTTCGAGAATATAGTTCTTCAAAATGTTCCAATGCCCTTTTAGGTTGGTTCAATGCTTTTAACGAAAAGGCCTTTATCTGCACAGCAAGGTCGGAGTCATTTGTGTTTTTCTCTACACCTATGGTGTTTAGTGCCTGCATGTGCTGACCATTGTTCATGTAAACAAAAGCCAAGGTGTCCCTTCTTTCTTTAGATGGAGCCAAAACGTTCAAATGCGTCAAAGCACCTATCACACCGTTTACATCTCCTTGTAAACGCATTTCCTTATAATAAGCATTGTAGTGTTTCAAAAGCTCATTGTTGGTTTGCGAAATACCGCTAAAGCCCACGAACAGGAGCAATAAGAGTACAGTCTTTTTCATTGATTTTCCATTTAGTGCGCCAAATCTAACAAAATAATCCCAACCAAGCTGTTAAGAATTCGATAAGTAATCATTGGGGTTTCAGGAAATTATAGGTGTGGTAAAACTCTGGTTTTTATCCAAGAAATTTTTACTCAAAACTATCTTGCCCTTTTTTGGGGAGGATTCTGTTTTGTACGAAGGGGTGGGTAATCCTCTTTTTTGCGCTTCTTCAAAATAATATACCTGCTTTTTGGGGTGATGAGGATATACCCCGTTGAAAATTTCTCCCCAATAGCTTTGCTCCAAAATGGTTAGAATCATATGAATACAGTCATCGAGGTGAATCAAGTTGATGGGATGATTTCCATTGCTGAGATGCTCTCGGCCAGACAGGGTGGTCACAGGATGTCTATCAGGACCAATCAAACCACCAAAACGGATTATGGTAGTTTTGAAGCTTTCTTCATTCCGTAAGATCTTTTCGCATTCCACCAATTGTTTGCCCGATTCCGTCGCAGGTTCCAATGGAGAATCTTCCGAGACTTCTCCCTCGGTATTTCCGTAAACCGCTGTACTACTTACAAAAATGACATAAGCGACCGTGCTTTTTTTGATTTCCGCAACCAAGAATTTCATCTTTTCCACAAAACTCTCCGTATGCTTGCCCCTAAGTTTGGGTGGTACATTGATGATCAAGATTTCGATATTGGATAGAAATTCTCCAATATTACCTTGGATTCCATCTTCCGACAGGCTTATTTGATAAGGAGTGATTCCCTCCTTTTGCAAAACATCCAATTTGTTTGCAGATGTTGTTGTTCCCTTAACACTGTATCCTTTTTCAATCAGTTTTTTGGCTAAGGGCAGTCCTAACCATCCACAACCCAGTATTCCTATGCTTTTAGTCAAATCGTAGAGTTTTTATGGTCAATATAGCATCATTTAGCACAAAAGGCATCGGAATACTATTTTTTGGCCGTTCTGGAATGCTAAAATCCGGATGGGTCAAAAGGTTATTGGAAGCTTCATATAGGGTAAGCTCCAAAACGGAATCTTTTGGAAACTCCAGTTGCAACTCCGTAAAATCATTGTTGGTGATATAGTGAGTTACCAATTTGCTCCTTCGGTTTTGGAGGAAGTAGGAAGATAATTCAATCTGATTTACCTTGGCGGACTTCATATCAATAGGATTAGTAAACACTTCAAGACGGTTCACATCCCTTTTTGGAGTTATGCACAGTTCAATCATCCTGTTATCTCCGATGATGGTATCCAGCACGGTATCAATGTAGGGTAATGGAATATCTTTTTTGGGTGCATCGGCCACGTAGTTCAAATTTGTACGGTATTTGCTGGAAATGGTCTCAGTTTCGGGTTTTCTTTTTTCATCCCCTAAAAACTGGTCGTTCCAATCAATCAATACGTTATCGTAGGTAGCCCAATGCGTGGAATCGGTATCTGCATTAAAAATGTATAATAAGCTGCTTGGTTTTGGCCTTTCTTCATTAAAATCGGATTGGATATGGCTGGTTATTCCGAATGCAAAGAAGAGGAACAAAAATAAATATGCTAATCTCCCCTTAGTTTTTAACTGACCAAAAAAGGGAAGCACCAAGAAGAAAAGCAATGTTGTAAAGACTGTTGCGGCCACCATCATTTTTAAGCCAAGGCCAACAGGGAACATGTTAATAAATGGCGAATAGATAAGCACGGCGGGCAATGCCAAAAACACCATCAGAAAAGGATTGGGTTTTTCCTGATTGATGGTCACCAAAAAAGCGGCCAACAAACCAAATAATGGAACAATAAAAAAGGCAGCTCCTTTTAAATATGCTGCTACCAATCCGCAGATAAGCAACCAAATAAAGATGGGTGCGACCAATAGGTTGGGTGTGTTGGTTTTTCTAAATTTATTATAGGTGTAAAAACAAACAAACAAAGAGAACATTACATAAACGATAATGTAGGTGTGTCCGTTGTACGTAAATCCGTGTAGTATATCTTTAAATCCGGGATACCACCAAGTAATGATATTCCAACAAAAATATCCTGCAACTCCGTTTACGATTAAGGTAATAAGGATCGGTACAAAACCTTTGAAAATATCTTTTGTATTAAGCTTTCCTTTCTTAAACCCTGTAAACAGCAACAGTACAAATGCTAAAACGGCAATACCGAACATGGGCCAAATCCATTCAAAAGGGTATGAGACAAGCTTAAAGAATGGCATGTTGAAATACACATAGTCGTTCAAGCTTTTTAGGTTGTTTAGGTCAGCATCGCTAAAATAACGGAGCAGTGGCATTAAATAACTCCCTTGATGTGCCAAGGTGTTACGGTCCAGTCGTTCGTATGTGTCCAAAGCGGTATGATAATCATAATGGTCGTCGATAAACGCAAAGTTGAAACCTTCGATATCCCCATCCTCTCTAAAAACGGTAAGGTCGGTATCGTTAGGGAGCATCTTGTAAATGCTATAAGCGAGCGAATTTGCCACCGGATATTTCGGGCTGGCTTTGGTAAACTCTTTGATTAAAGTGCCGTTTCCTCTATTGGTTTCAATGAGCATATAGCTTGGGCCTCCACTGCCGCGGGCTTCAAAATTTAGGGCGAGTCCTACATCTTTGGCCCATGGATGGTTTTTTACAAAGAGGTCAGCTCCGTTGAGTCCAAGCTCCTCAGCATCGGTAATAAGGATAATAATATCATTTTTAGGAGTCTTGTTCGCACTCAAAAATGCTCGAACCCCTTCTAAAATAGTCGCCACACCGCTGCCTGCATCACTAGCTCCGTAGGATGAGTGTGGACTACTGTCGTAATGGGAAAGTAAAAGGAGTGCTTTTCTGTTGCTGGTTCCCTTAATTCTGGCTAATATATTGGTTGCTTTACTAAGATTTCCCCAATCCCCTGCAGTATACCCTTCTTGTGTAGTTGTTTCCAAACCCATTTTTTTCAGTTCGGAAATAATATAGCTTTTGACTCTTTCATGCCCGGGGAAACCAACGGCATGTGGTTCTTTGGATAATTCTTTAACGTGCTCCAATGCCCTATCGGTAGAAAAGGAAACCGTTGAGACATCTTTGTTGGCTTTATAAACAGGCATTAGAGATTTGAAACTCCAATACACAGCAATAAAAAGCAGAATAAGGGCAAGGGTTCGGGAAAATTTCATAGTTCAGCATTGTTGAAACTTAAATGTATGAAATTATGAAAGGTTCTCATATTTTGATGGTTAAAATTAGGTTATTCGCTAAAAAAAGCTATATTTATTATTCAACTTTAAAATCTAACCATATGGCAATCAAGAGTTTTCAAGGCGTACGAAGCAAGGAGGAGAACAAGAAGAAATACAACGCCCCTATTTTGGTGGAGGATTATATGACCAAAAAACTGATTACCTTTTCTCCAGACCAATCCATTTTGGAAGTGATGGAGACTTTTGCCAAGCACCACATCTCCGGTGGACCCGTTTTGGACAACAATGGTTTTTTGGTCGGAATCGTTTCAGAGGCAGATTGTATGAAGCAGATTTCCGAGAGTCGATACTTTAACCAACCCATTTTAGATAAAAGTGTTGAAAGATTCATGACCAAAAACGTGGAAACTGTTCCGCACGATATGTCAATTTTCGATGTTGCCGGTGTTTTTGATAGACACAACAGACGCAGGTTGCCCGTAATGAAAAACGATATTTTGGTAGGGCAGATAAGTAGAAAAGATGTTGTGATTGCGGCTCTAAAACTAACTTCCCATAGCTGGAAATAATTTATTCCCTTTTTACGATCATGTAATAATCATTGTCGAGCGGTAAGTATCCTAAATCGTAGACAAAGTAATATTTGCTACCTTTTTTTGTGGTGTATAGGTTGGTGATGTATTCAAAATCGAATCCCTTGTCCAACAATCTCATTTTGGTTGTTTTTGTTTTTCCATCTTTGAGTGGAAAACTATCAAGTATTCTATAGTTTTTGCGGAGCTTGTTGTTAATGTTGCGCACCAAGTTCTTACTGTCTCTATTTAGTAGATTGTTATATGCATTCCTGCAATGGTCGGAACAGTATTTTTGGTCGATGCGGCCCAATAGTTTTTCGCCGCATACCAGGCATTTTCTTTCGGACATAGGATAAGATTAGGTCACCACAATATCATACTTTTTTAATAAACCAATTAATCCACCCTTACTAAAATGGGTTTTCTTCACTTGGTTGATGGATGGATCTATGTTGAAATTTATGGCTGAAGTAAAATCAGCTAGTTCAAGATGGGTGTTCTCAAATATCGCGTTTTCAAAATCACAATTTGGGAACTTAGCCTGTTTCAAGTGCGCATCGGTATAGTCGGTTTGATGGAGCTTACAATCGTGGAATTGGATGCCCGGCAGATTCATTCCGATAAATGATGCTACGGATAGATTGCACCTAATAAATTTTAGGGATAACAATAACTGGTTACAGGTTTCAAACTGAAGCCCTACCATTTTGCAATCCTCAAAGGTTACATCGTTAAAAATGGTGTGAGCAATATTGGCATTCGTGAAATCACATCCTTCAAAAGTGCATTCCACAAAATTCTGGTTGTCCAAAAGCCCCTTGGAGAAAAGGCAGTCCACAAAACGGCAATTTTCGTAATCGCCCTTGGGCAATTTATTTTGCGAATAATCCTGTTTTGTGAACTCCTGATCTAACCAAAAGGACGCTGTCATTACTCTCCTGTTAAAATAATGGCGGGGATGTCCAATGCTTTGAACATTTCGTTATATGCTGCCATGCCACTGCCCACGATGGCATTTTTCTCATCTTCAAAAGTTTTCCATTCGGCCATATTGTCCCTAAACAGCTCTTTGGCACCTTCTGTCACTTTGGGTTCGGCCACGTCGATAAACCCTCTCAAATGCATAAAATCAGCATTCAATTTGCTACTGAAATTAACCACATCTTGGAAGGTTTTTTGCTTGGGTTGAATCAAGTTCTCTTCCCACGTATTGATTCGTTCCAAAAGGGTATCTCCCTTCTCAAGCAACTCTTTTGCACTTTCGTTGTCTTTAAGCAACTCCTTATATTTTTTAAGTTGACTTTTGGCAGTACGCATTTGGTTGACCGCTTTGTGCATGTTCACCAAGGTTTCATCAATTCTGGTTAAATAGGATTGTTGTTCTGCATAATCGGCAGGTGAAGCATCGATTAATGGGTCAGCCAATACTGTCGCATTGGTCTCCACCGTCTCGTCCCCCATAGTAAGGCGAAGCGTGTATGTGCCAGGGGCCACTCTCGAACTTCCGTAACCATCAAAACCAAAAACATTTTCAATGGCAGGTGAAGATTCACGGTAAAAATCCCAAGTGAATCGATTATATCCTTTGGCGGTAGGCAAAATCTTTGGTTTTGATGGTCCGCCTGGCCAGCTCTTGAAATCTTTTGGTGCTTGATTCGTGTAAGATCTGATCACTTTACCTCCAGATAATACTTCCAGCTTCAGTTCGGTGGAATCCAATTTTTTAGGCAAATAATAATCGAACGTTACCCCCGATTTTGGGTTTTGGCCCAACCCTGGCACATACTGATCCGAACTACCGTTAAAAATTCTGTATGATGGTTTTGGGGTCACAATTTGAAGCGAGCTTGCAGGTGTCAAACTATTTTGAATGGCACCTAAATCGTCCAAAATCCAGAATGCCCTTCCTGCAGTTGCGGCTACCAAATCATTATCTTGAATAATGAGGTCATTGATCGGCACAACAGGCAAATTCAATTGTAGTGGTTGCCAATGTTGTCCATCATCCAAAGAAATATAAAGTCCAGTCTCGGTACCGGCGTACAATAATCCTTTTTGCTTTTTATCTTCTCGAACAACACGTGCAAATGTATGCTCCCCATCGATTCCGTTGGTGATTTTTGTCCAAGTCTGACCATAATCCGTGGTTTTGAAAATGTACGTGTTTAAATCCATGGATTTGTATCGCATTAAAGTGATATAGGCAGTGGCCGGGTCGTGAGGGGATACTTCAATGCTGTTGATGATGCCCTCTTTGATATTTGGAGGAGTAATGTTCTCCCAGCTTTCGCCTCCATTTTTGGTAATATGTACCAATCCATCATCGGAACCGGCATAAAGTACGCCTTCCTCATGTTGGGACTCCACCAAGTACATGATGGTGTTATAGTTTTCCCCACCGGCAGCTTCGTTGGTGTACGGACCGCTTCCCGGTCCTTGTTTTTCAATTTCATTCTTAGTAAGGTCAGGACTTATCACATCCCAGCTATATCCGCCGTCTTTTGTTCTGAAGACCACATTGCCCGCATGGTAAATCGTGTTGCGGTCGTGTGGTGAGCTAATAATGGGAGCATTCCAATTGTAGCGGAACTTAAAATCCTTTGGAATATTACCTAGACCCAATTCAGGGTATTCTTTAATAGGTTTTGCTTCGCGGGAAGCCTTTACCCACTTTTCAATAATTCCTTGATAGCAACCACCGTATACAACCTCAGGATTATCTGGGTCAAAAGCCAAATAAGCACTTTCACAACCAGCAACGGCATACCAATCTTTCCAATCGATACCTCTATCCCGTGTGCGGCTTGCTATGGCCACGGAAGAGTTGTCCTGTTGTCCTCCGTACACATTGTAAGGCACTAAATTATCCGTTATAACTCGGTAAAACTGTGAGGTTGGTTGGTATTGTTGTGAACTCCAGCTCATCCCTCCGTTGTTGGAAACATTGGCACCACCATCGTTGGAGTTGATCATTACTCGGTTGTTGTCTGGATGTATCCAAAGATCATGATTATCACCATGAGGTGTTGGAACAGGTGTAAAGGTTTTTCCGCCATCAATGGACTTGGTCACCGGGGCGTTGAGTACGTAAACGATATTTTCATCTTGTGTATCCGCAAAAATCTCCATGTAGTACCAAGATCTTGCGATGTTGATACGATTTTTATTGGTCTGTTTCCATGTTTTTCCGGCATCTGTACTTTTGTATACGCCACCTTTTTCACCTTCGGCCTCGAGTACGGCATAAACTACATCGGAATTTGCCCTGGAAACGGATATACCCGATTTTCCAAATTCTTTGGGCAGACCTTTTTCCATTTTGTCCCAGGTAGTTCCCCCGTCGGTGGATTTATAGAATCCAGAAGAGGCTCCTCCAGAAGTAATGGTCCAAGGAGTTCTTTCATGTTGCCACATGGCCGCATATAAAATAAGCGGGTTGTTCATATCCATACTTAGGGATGAAGCTCCTGTAATATTGTCAACATAAAGCACTTTTTCCCAAGTAACCCCTCCGTTAGTGGAGCGGTAAATGCCACGGTCTTCGGATGGACCATATTGAGCACCTTGGGCGGCAATAAAAATAATGTCGGGATTGGTAGGGTGGATAATTACATCGGAAATGTGACGTGTATGGTCCAACCCGATATGTTTCCAAGTTTTTCCAGCATCTGTGGATTTGTAAACACCATCGCCCATGGAGGTCATAACACCACGAGCTGCATGTTCTCCCATTCCGGCTATTACAATGTTGGGATTGCTTTCGGAAACGGCAATATCGCCAACAGTTCCAGTTTTTAAGAATCCATCGGATATATTTTTCCATGTTACACCATCATCGGTGGTTTTCCAGATCCCCCCGCCTGTATTTCCCATGTAGAAGGTGTGGGGTTGGCCCACAACACCAGTAGAGGTAACACTTCGTCCGCCACGGAACGGGCCAATGTTACGCCATTTTAATCCAGGAAAAAGGGAATCGTTAACTACAATGGAAGGTTGGTCGGATTTTTTGCTTCGTCTTTGTGCATCCATTGGATGCAATGCCAATAACATGGCACATAAAAGTAGAGGTCTTAGTTTCACGAGTGTTGGAATTAGTTAGTCCGTTAAAGATACTAATTCAAGGTATTCCAATGAAACTAAATCACTTCACTCTTTTGTAGGCAAAAAGGATTTCTTCGGTATGGCCTTCTTCTTCGATTAAAACCCATACGTTCATTTGATCATCACTAATTTTTTCCATGGTAAGTCCTTCGAAATACACTTTGTTGGGCTGCACTTTCACCAATTTAAAATCGATGGTCTGGTCTTTTTCTTCCCAGCCTTTCATGTTTCCATCAAAATGTTTGAGTTGAAGGATTAAAGAATCATCCAGCTGTTGAATGTGACCAGATTCGTAAAAGGAAACTTTGCCATCGTTCACCATTCGGAAGACGAACATCATGGAATTGCCCACAGGCGCGCTCCAAATTTCTTCGGCAATACCGCCAAAAGCTTCCCCTGTCCAATGGCCCTCGATCCAGGAGACTTCCTTGAGATTGGCTTTGGGTGATGACTGGCCTTCGGGCAGTTGCATAGTTTGTTGCCCGGAAACAATTCCCGCGCTGAACATTAAAATAATGGCGATTGATTTCATAATTGTTTTGGTTTGATTGATGAATACCGGTCCATTAATTAGACAAGGCAAATTTTACGTTAACGGTGGTTTCCACCTTTATTTTTTCAAAGTCGATGTCCAAAGGTTGTGCATTGCCCATATCGGCAGAAACGGCTTTCATCTCCATCATGGGAGCTTGATTGTACCTTTGGTAATATTGCGAATTGTCGGCAATGTGGATAGCCATCCCTGTTTTTTGCCCCAATGGTTTTGTAAGTGCATCGGCTTTTTGCATGGCTTTTTTAACGGCCCTTGTTTTAAGTTCCAATTCCAGTTCGTCCATTTTGGAGTATTCTGTTTTCTCAATACTGGTGTTGGCGATGTCCAATTGCTCGAGGGTCATCATCACATCTCCCAATTCTTTACCTGAGTAAACAAGCAAAGAGTACTGTTTGCTTTTGAGCACTTCTTTTTGGCGCAGAAAGTATTTTTTGAAATTGCTACTTGCATCCTTTATTACCAATTGTTTGTCTAAATCAATACCTAAAGCTTTTAAGCGTTGTGCCATTTGGTTTTCTTGTTCCTCCACTGATACTCGACCTTTGGTATCTTTTTCTTGAATGCTAATGTTTAGATAAATCTTATCTGGGGTGACCATAGTATCTACTCTGGCCTGAGTTTCCAGGTATGGCGTGTCCAAAAAGTTTTTGGTTTGGGCAAAAATTGTGGTAGCGAATAGTAAGGTTGCTATGGAGATGATTGTTTTTTTCATGATGTAATTTTATTAAAGGTAAATACTTCCCCCTTACATTCAAAACCTGTGCCGCATTCCATTTCATCTATAAATTGAGAAAAATATCTGGATTAACTTAATTAACTTGAGTACATTGTGTGTATGAAATTTATTTTGGCACCCGATAAATATAAAGGCTCTTTAACAGGACGCGAATTTTGTGAAACCGTTGCCCTTGGCATCAAAAAAGTTTTTTCAAATGCGGAAATCATTAGTAGGCCTTTGGCCGATGGAGGGGACGGCACCATCGATGTGGTCGCGGATTATCTTAATGCTTCAAAGGTTTCTGTAAAAGTAAAGGACCCTTTATTTAGAGAAATCACTACACAGTATCTACTTTCTGAAGACAAACAAACAGCTTTCATCGAAATGTCCGAAGCATCCGGATATAAATTGCTTGAAAAATCCGAGATGAACTGCATGAACACCACTTCCTTAGGTACTGGTGAAATGATTGCAGATGCCCTTGAAAAAGGAGCGAAAAGTATTGTGCTGGGCATAGGGGGCAGTGCTACCAACGATGGGGGAATGGGCATGGCCCAGGCTTTGGGGTATTCCTTTTTGGATGCAGATGGTAAGGAACTGGAACCTATAGGGAAGAACTTGGAAAATGTATCAGAAATCAATCAAGATAATGTGAACCCGAAGTTGTCCGAAGCAAAAATCCAAGTGGCCTGCGATGTCAACAATCCCTTTTATGGTGAAAATGGAGCAGCCAAAATCTATGGAGCGCAAAAAGGTGCTTCTATGGAAGATATTGAGTTTTTGGACAAGGGATTGGAAAGTTTCGCCATGGTGCTACAATCCATTTTTGATATTGATGTGCAAAATATAGCTGGTGCCGGTGCGGCAGGCGGCGTAGGAGGGGGCGCTGTGGTTTTTTTGAATGCCGAATTGGCCTCTGGGGTGGATTTGGTGATGGAACTCGCCAATTTTGATGAAGTTTTGGAAGGAGCCGATTGGGTTATTACGGGAGAGGGACAATTGGATGGACAGACTTTTTCTGGAAAAACCATCAACGGGGTAGTGCAATCTGCCAAAAAAAGAAATGTACCTATTGCAGCATTCTGTGGTTCCATTGATGTCACCATTGAAGAGATGCAAAAAATGGGACTGGATTATGCGGTTTCCATTCTCAATCAAGTTGGCAACTTAGATGAAGCCAAGGCGAGGAGTGCGAAAAATCTAGAATTGGCCAGTTATAATTTTGCCCATTTGGTAAAGTTGAGTAGAAGCTAGCACAAATAATTTTTATTCATCTTATACTCCAAGGAGGTTTTAACTGTCTTCCATTCGCTGTTCAAAATGGAAAACACAACGGTATCCCTAAGATTTCCGAATTCATCCACTCTGTGGTTTCTTAAAACGCCATCTTGTTTGGCCCCCAAACGGAGTATCGCATTTCTGGATGGATGGTTGTGGAAGTGCGTCCGGAACTCCACGGCGATGCAGTTCAAATTTTCAAAGGCATATTTTAGCAAAAGGTATTTGCACTCGGTGTTGATTCCTGTGCGCTGTTTTTTTTTTGCATACCAGGTCGCTCCGATTTCTACTCGTTTGTTTTTTGCATCAATATTTAAAAAGCGGGTGCTCCCCACAATGGTGTTGGTTTTTTTATCGATAATCGCAAAGGGCAAAGCGTTTCCCTTTTCTTGCTCCGAAAGGGCGATGTCCAAATAGGAATCAATGGTCTTGGGAGAGGGGACAGAGGTGTACCAAAGTTCCCAAAGCTTTCCGTCTGATGCGGCAAATGCCAAATCCACTTTTTGTGATTTTTGCAAGGGGACAAGTTTTACCAATTCGCCTTCCAGTTGT
The DNA here is from genome assembly GCA_002167435.2 of Allomuricauda sp. TMED12. GTDB lineage: Bacteria > Bacteroidota > Bacteroidia > Flavobacteriales > Flavobacteriaceae > Flagellimonas. The sequence continues at coordinate 31,895 of NHBR02000147.1, read as the reverse complement.
ATAGGGTGTAACCAAGAATCCATAGGTTCAAATTAAAGTCCAAATATAAGTTTTAATCCATCGATTTAAATAAAGAAAAAGCCAAGGGGTTACCTTGGCTTCATCATCAATCAAAAAACGAAATTATATCAACTATTTCGATTCAAATTCTTCAATAATAAAGAAGTTTTTGCTCTTCTTTTTTACGATATAATTGTTTTCCAAAACATTGTAATGCATGGTTTTGTCATCAACTTTAATATCAAACCCTTTATCGGTCTGCACTACTTCAAAATCATTGTTCACTGAACCTTTGTATTTCAGCACCATATAATCGTCGTAGTTTTCATCGGCATTGCTGTCAATAGCAACCAACTTGGTGACAAAAGGAGAGGAGGGTTTTCTATCTTGATTTACCATGCCTCTGTCTTTGTTGTCCAGTTCCATGCCGTATTTTCTGCGTTCCATAACTTTTACGCTATACTCTTTTTCTTTTCCATTTTCGGACACGGTAAAGGTTTTAAGTTGTGTAGTGGCTTTCATCACCCCAGACTTTTGACTTTGCCCATATCCGGCAAATGCGGTTAGAGTTGCGAATGATAGTATAGTGAACAGCTTTTTCATAGTATTGTTTTTTGTGGTTAATAAATCTGTTTTTTTCTGGATGAATTGCCTATTTCTTACTTTAAGTAAGAAGTAAACATCCAGTGTCTTTTCTCCAACTCGGTCATAAACTCGGTCAACATGTTTTCTGTGACCACATCGCCAGTTTCAAGGGATGCATTTACGGCATCCAACATGCTATCGTGCAGGATTTCGTAGTCTCGCAGCACTTCTCTTACCATTTCCAGAGCGGAAATATTTTTGTCCTGCTCTTCGATTTTGGAAAGTTCCAGTGTTCTCTTTAGTGTAAAATTGCTTTGTACACCAAACACTCGAATTCTTTCTGCTACAATGTCAATGTTTTCTTTAACCGTGTTGTATTCGTTTTCAAACTCTTCGTGGAGTTCGAAAAAATCTGGTCCTTCAATGTTCCAGTGAAAGTTTCTGAGCTTATTGTAGAATACCTGATAGTTGGCCAATAATGTATTTAGGCTAACAACGATTTCTGCGGTTTCTAAATAAGTGAATCCCAATTTTTTAAAAGTTTTATTTTTTGCTTTAATAGCTTCCATATAATATGTTTTTGATTTGTTTAGTATAAAAGTACAAGTCAATACCTGAGAGGATTGATTGTAATGATGTAATTCTTGATGCAAAAGGTTTTTGGATGACCTTTGGGGGGTAAATTGGTGTGATTTATGCCCTAACAGTTATAATGTAGATCAACAATTCTAATTCTAATTCCTTTAATAATATGTATGTATACATCAGTAAATCAAGTATTTAACTCAATTTAATGTTTATTGGAAATTGGTTTGGGTGGATAGCTCTCTATCATCACTGATAATGAAACCTTTGCGAAGACATTCATATACATCGGAAGAAATATCGGTCAAGTATTCTTTCTCGTCGCTAAATACTTTTTGAGGCTCACCGTGTGTAAGGTCTTGTTCTTGAATGTAGATGGTTTCCGATATATCGTACATTTTTTTACAAAGACTGAATCTTTTGATCACCTTGTACTTATTGATGCTTCTAATGTGCATTAGGTTGAGAGTTTTTTGGTTATCTGATTGGACACCGGAAGACCCAATAAGTCACTTTTAATTAAGTGTAATCGGTTACATACGTTTACAAACGAAAACAAATGATTACAAACCGAATATGATTTTTAAGTGCTTCTAAGTTTGCCTCGTCGGACAATGAGAGTTCGATGGATAATTTAAAACTTAAATCTTACTATTATGAATTCACTTAGAAACAAAGTACAATTGATTGGCAACTTAGGAAATGATCCAGAAATTATTATGCTGGAAAATGGTAATAAATTGGCTAAGTTTTCAATCGCTACGAATGAATCCTACAAAAATGCAAAGGGTGAAAAGATAACGGATACGCAATGGCACAATATCGTGGCATGGGGAAAGTTGGCCGAAATAACGGAGGATTTTCTCTCCAAGGGCAAAGAAGTAATGATAGAAGGTAAACTCACGAATCGCTCCTATGAGACCAACGAGGGTGAGAAAAGATACATTACCGAAATTAAATGTAATGAGCTATTGATGTTGGGAAAGTAATTGTTGTTGCTTAATGACGACTAAGAGGGGGTAACTCCCCTTTTTTTGTTTTCCTGTAGGGTAAATACATTTTGAGTTGTTACATAACCAAACGCCAGAACTTTAGTAAATGAACCACGTATTTATTAAAACTCAGAAAGATGAGGTTGAACACTCTAATTACAGTATTGTTTGCATTGGGCTTGGCGGCTATGGTATCTGCACAAGAAAGCGAATATTCTTTTTATGAGGCACAGGCCAGAAAAGATTTTCACTACGAACAATCCTTAGTGTTGGTAAGCAACGAAGATGTTGAAGATTATTGGAAAGACCAAGCACGTTTTGAAAGGGATTTGAAAAAGCATGATGGCAATGCGTATAATGTCTACATGAATGAAAAGAAAACAGTTTATGCTGAGCATTCCAAATCATGTGGAGAACAATGTAGGCACGGTAAAGATTATTACCAGCATGCAATATTATATTTTACCTATACTGATGATCAATTCTTATCCAAAGAAACACTTGAATCAGTTGTACAAATAGCTTCTCCACGTATATTTTGAACGTGAATTTTAGTTGGTTATATAAAAAAGCGCCCTCAAATGGGGCGCTTTTTTCATTATAAGTTATTCGTTTATTTAATTCTGACCACCATTTCGTTCGGGTGAACGTGGTTTTGGCCATTCCAATTGCTCTCCTGTTGTAGTACTAATTGGCAGAACAGCTTTTTCCCGGTCCGTTTTCTCAGGATATTCACTGGCCATGTAAGTAAGAATTGCGGTGAGGATGGCATTGTTGCGAACATCATCAAAAATAATTTTATCATAGGTATCCCTGTTGGTGTGCCATGTATAGTTCCAATACGACCAGCTTAAAGAGCTTAGGCTAAATGCAGGGGCTCCTGCTGCTTGGAAAGAAGCATAGTCAGAACCGCCACGTGCCGGGGTTCCAGGAAAGGTTGTCTCAATTTCATCGGTAATTTCTTTTGGAACCTCATGCAACCATTTGCCTAAATAATCATAGGACTTTAAAAATCCACCCCCCGAAATTCGAACTACTCTACCCGTTCCATTATCTTGGTTAAAAACTGCTTGTACGCCTTCAACAATTTCCGGATTGTCTTCAACAAAGGCCCTGGAACCATTGAGGCCTTGTTCCTCGCTGCCCCAATGTCCCACCAAAATAGTGCGCTTTGGGTTGGGATATGCTTTTTTCAAAATACGCATGGCTTCCATCATTACCAATGTTCCTGTTCCGTTGTCGGTAGCACCGGTTCCCCCGTCCCAAGAATCAAAATGGGCTGACAGAATCACGTATTCATCAGGCTTTTCGGAACCTTTAATTTCAGCGATGGTGTTGAATGTGGGCACTTTGCCCAATTCTTTGGATTCTGCCACAATATGAAGCTGCGGTTTCTGTCCTGATTCCACCAATCGATACAGCATTCCGTAGTCTTCAAGTTCGAGATCCACTGTTGGGATTTCTTTGGTATAAGCTCCAAATATTTTGTTTACTCCAAAACCACGGGACCAATAGGAGGCTACAATCCCAACTGCGCCTGCTTCTTCAAGGACAACTGGCAAAGTACGTCTGTCGAGTCCTGTATTCGCTATGTTTTTTCTCCAAGCTTCAGTTTGCTCTTCTCGCTCCTTTTTCATCTTCTCAAAGGACTTTTCAGTAGCAAACTCTTCCCAATTATAGTCGGGTCTTCCTGTGGGTTGTGGCATGGAAATCATAACAAGTTTACCTTTAACCTTGGGCAACCAACTGACAAATTCCAAGGAATCGGATACTGTTGGCAATACAACTAATTCTGCCGTAACACCTTTTTTGGGTGTGCTTGGGCTCCAGGCCAGCTGTGTTCCTCTTAAGCTTTGCACTCGTGGGTGAACCATATCAATATGGCTAATGCCGCGTTCCCATCCTTTCCATTCGCCCCATTGTTCGTTACGGGCAGGAATGCCCCAACTTTCGTATTTGGCGACTGCCCAATCGTGGGCGTTTTTCATTTGTGGAGTACCCACCAATCGAGGCCCAATACCATCCATAAGCTGGTGTCCGAGGTTTTCCAATTGTGAGTTTTCGTTTGCTTCTTGAATGATTGCTTCAATAACTTCATCCTTGTCCTGTGCCAACAAAGCAAAACTGGACACAAGGAAAAGGGTAAATAAAAGAGAGGTTTTTTTGATCATGGTTTCTAGTTTGCACTAAAAATAGAACAAATAAAGAAACCTTTTGGTCAGGAATAGGAGTAATGTGACGATTGTATAAATGGGTTACGCAACTTTTTTGAGAAGATCAAAGCAAGGGCATTTTTTACAGCGCTTGCTCTCACTTTTCTTGTATTTTTTGCAACACTTGGATTTTACCTTGCCAGTTGGTGGTAATTCCCGAAGTTTAGTTTTTTTAATTTTCTTTTTGTCCTTTTTCTTTCCCATTATTAGAACCGAAATAGAGTACGAAAATAATTATTTTAAATCAATCTAAATAAAATTTAACATAATTGTATTTCCAATTCATTAAAAATGAAGGGAGACACCCAAAGTGTTTGGGCCAAAAGAAAGATTCCAGCTAACGTTCTTAGGATTTGTGTCGTTGTACTTTTCATCATACTTGGAGTCCAGGTATTTATCAATGGACTCTACAATGAAGATGCTCAACACTGTACTAAAAGCCACATCGGAAACCCAGTGAAAATCATCTATAACACGTACAAGCCCTGGAATCATACCCACAGTATAAAGCCCCCCCTTGACCCATGGACTTTTAAATTGTTTGGCAATCGCATAGGCGTTGCTAAAAGCCAGCATGGCATGGCCCGAAGGAAAAGAATCATAATCATATACCCTGTCCAAGTGGAGTGGGTCGAAGGTAGCGGAAATTGCTCCGCTTTTGGGCCGTGCCCTACCAATGATTCGTTTGCTTACCTGTTGTAAAAACCCTCCAGCCGTAGCGGAAGAAATCAAAAGCACACCCGTACGTCTCAATTTTTCATTTTTGGTAAAGAGTCCTGCAAGATATACTCCACCGGTAAGCATATAATTGTTTTCGGGAGCGCCATATTTGTTTCCATAGTCCTTAATGAGGTCTGGAACGTCTTGATCAAAACCATTTTTCCAATCTATGAACTCATCATCTACAGTAAATAGAAGCAATGTACCTCCGCTTAAATATCCAAAATTGGCCCAGTCGTTTCCTTTCCAATGGAACGGTCGGGAATAGGCATGACCCACACCTCCAAAAATGTTCCCTACATCGTAGGTAAAATTGTTCCAGAGGTTTTTCTCTTTTTTGATGTGAAGTTCTTGACCGGTCATAGTAGTGGTCAATAGAACTAGGGTGAAGTATTTTATAAGTCTCATGATGTTGTATTATCAAAACTAGTCGGCAAAATTATTCATACATTTCATGAGCGGTCCGAAAAGTATTGGCATGTGCTTCCACAATTACTTTAATATCGGGAGAGTATCCGCCTCCCATACTACATTGCACCGGTATTTTTGAATCATAACACGTTTGAAGCACAAAACGGTCCCGTTCCTTGCATCCATCCAAAGTCATGGACAGCGTACCCAATTTATCTGATTCCAAAACGTCCACACCACAGAGGTAGAAAATAAAATCTGGTTGTACTTGCTTCAACAACTTGGGCAGGGTCTTTTTTAGAATAGAAAGATACTCCTCATCCTTGGTATCTTTTTCTAATGGGATATCCAAGTCTGATGTTTCCTTTTTAAAGGGATAATTGCCTTTCCCATGCATCGAGAAGGTAAAAACAGAATAGTCTGTCTGAAAAATTTCTGCCGTTCCATTGCCTTGGTGCACATCCAAATCTATTATTAAAACCTTGGTGGCTAGTTTGCTGTTTAAAAGATACCGTGCGCCAATGGCTTGATCGTTCAACATACAAAAAGCTTCACCTCTATCGGAATAAGCATGATGTGTTCCGCCCGCAATATTCATGGCGATACCATATTCGAGCGCAAATTCGCATCCTTTTATGGTTCCATCTGCAATAATGCGTTCTCGCTTCACAAGTTCATCACTTAGCGGAAAACCAATCTTGCGAGCAGCACTTTTAGAAAGGTCCAGGCTTGCCAAATCATTGTAATATTCCGCATCATGTGCTGCCAAAATATGATGGTCTTCCGGTAATGAAGGTTCAAAGAAGTTTTCCTCGGAACAAGTTCCTTCATAAAGCAATTGTTGGGGCAACAATTCATATTTGATCATCGGAAACCTATGCCCCTCGGGCAAAGGATGTTTGTAAATAGGATGATAGGCTATTTTGACCATATTAAGCACCTTGTTTATGCAATGCTAACTGAATCCGCTTTCTTGGCACATCAACATCCAAGACTTTTACCACTACTTGCTGATGTAGACTAACGTGTTCGTTGACATCTTTCACAAAAGTATCGGATAGATTAGAGATATGAATAAGACCACTTTCTTTGATTCCAATATCGACGAAGCAACCAAAATTGGTAATGTTATTGACAATACCTGGCAACAATTGACCTTGTCTCAAATCTGTTATTTCCTTTATATTTTGATTGAACGTAAATACTTTCGCTTTCTCACGAAGGTCCAATCCTGGTTTTTCCAATTCTTTCAGAATATCTTCCAAGGTGGGCATGCCAATGGTTTCTGTACAATACGATTTTAGGTCGATGCCTTGCAGGGCCGATTTGTTCCCTACAATTTCTTCGAGGGAAACACCTTGGTCTTTCGCCATTTTCGAAACCAAACCATAACGTTCTGGATGAACGGCAGAATCATCCAAAGGATTGTTGCCATTTTTGATACGCAAGAACCCCGCACTTTGTTCAAAGGCCTTACCGCCCAATCGAGGTACTTTTTTAATCTGTTCCCTGCTTTTGAACGCGCCATTTTCATTTCGGTGGGCAACAATATTTTCGGCCAGTTTGGGTCCAATGCCAGATACATAACTCAAAAGCGGAACACTCGCCGTGTTGATGTTGACTCCAACGGAATTTACGCAGCTTTCCACCACGGTATCCAAAGAGGTTTTCAATTGCGTTTGGTCCACATCGTGCTGATATTGCCCAACCCCGATGGATTTGGCGTCAATTTTTACCAATTCGGCCAAAGGATCGGCCAAACGGCGACCAATGGAAACGGCTCCCCGTACCGTAACATCATAATTGGGGAATTCGTCGCGCGCAATTTTGGAAGCAGAATAGATAGAAGCTCCGGCTTCGCTTACGATAAAGACTTCAATCGGTTTTTTGAACGGAACGCGCTTTACCAACTGCTCGGTTTCTCGGGATGCCGTTCCGTTGCCTATGGCAATGGCCTCAATTTTATAGGCATCTACCAAAGAACTTATTTTTTTGATGGCTCCAGAACTATCGCGCTGTGGTGGATGGGGGTAAATGGTTTCGTTGTGCTTTAAATCGCCCTGCTCGTCCAAACACACCACTTTGCAGCCTGTTCTAAAACCTGGGTCAATGGCCAAAATGCGTTTTTCGCCAAGCGGGGCACCGAGCAATAGTTGTTTCAAATTTTTGGAGAAAACCTGAATGGCCGAAGCATCTGCTTTTTCTTTGGCAGTTTTTAAAAGCTCATTGGACAACGATGGCAACAAGAGTCTTTTGTAGGCATCCGCAATGGCCAGTTCTATTTGTTCCGCACATGCATTGTTGGTTTTGATCAAGCGCCGTTCCATATTTTGGATAGCTCTTTCGTCATCTATTTCGATTTTCACTCGTATAAAACCTTCCTTTTCAGCCCGCATAATGGCCAAAAAACGGTGTGATGGACATCGGCTCAAAGGTTCGCTCCAATCGAAATAGTCGCGGAACTTTTGCGCTTTCTCATCTTCTTTTTTGGTTTTGACGACTTTGGTAGTGATCAAAGCGTGGCGCTCCAACTGACCGCGAAGCTGATTTCGGATATCGGTACGCTCATTGATCCATTCCGAAATGATATGTCGAGCACCTTCGAGGGCATCATCTTCGTTGATGACTTCCTTGCTCAAATATTTGGATGCGATAAACTCGATTTCATCGCTACGTTGTGCCATAATAATTTTGGCCAACGGTTCCAAACCATTTTTACGTGCGGTTTCAGCTTTGGTCTTTTTGCTTTTTTTGAAAGGAAGATAAAGGTCTTCCAAACTGGTAAGGTCGGTACAGTTCAAAAATTTCGCCTCCAGTTCGGAAGTTAGCGCATCTTGTTCCTTTACAGCTTTTATGATGGCCACCTTTCTTTTTTCCAGTGCTTCGAACTGCGCTTTGTACTCCACAATGGAACCGATTTGCACCTCGTCCAAATTGCCTGTGCGTTCCTTTCGGTATCGCGAAATAAAGGGAACGGTGCAATCTTCGTTTAAAAGGGCTACAGTGTTCTCAACACTCTTTTCTGAAAGCAGGGTATGGCGAACGATATAGGGGACAAGCTGCATGATGTTTGTTTAGTATTTGTCACTTCGAGCGCAGTCGAGAAGTCTTTACGTCCAAGTTTCTAATGTGGGTCTCGACTACGCTCGACCTGACAGTTTCTTGGGATATGAATTAATTTATGGTCTCCCCGTTGCTTACATTTTCCTCATCAGGGTTGACAAATACAAGTTTACCATCCTTGTCCTCTGTCATCAAAATCATGCCTTCGCTTTCCACACCACGTAGTTTTCTCGGAGCTAAGTTGACCAAAACGGTTACTTTTTTGCCAACAATGTCCTCAGGTTTAAAGCTATTGGCAATACCTGAAACAATGGTTCGCGTATCCAATCCGGTATCCACTTTCAATACCAAAAGCTTGTTGGCCTTTGGCATTTTTTCAGCTTCGATGATGGTTCCCACACGCATATCCAATTTGGAGAAATCATCAAATGTGATGGTATCTTTTTGTGGTGCTACTTCTTTGTCCATTTGCGCATTGACTTTTTTGGTGGCTTCCAGTTTGTCCAGTTGTTGTTGAATTTCCTTATCCTCTATTTTTCTGAAAAGCAGTTCACTTTTGTTAATGGTGTGTCCTGCGGGAAGTAAAGTCTCTTTTAAACTGACATCATCCCATTCGATAGATTTCTCACCTTCTTTTGAATTAAGGTTTAGAATTCCTTTTAATTTCTCTGAAGTGAATGGTAAAAATGGTTCACTGAGCACTGCCAATCCCGTTGCAATTTGAAGTGCCACGTACATGATGGTTTTTACGCGTTCTTCATCCGTCTTAATCAATTTCCAAGGTTCAGCATCAGCCAGGTATTTGTTTCCTAAACGGGCCAAGTTCATCAATTCTTGACTACCTTCTCGGAAACGGTAACGTTCCAATGAATTTGTCAATATTTCAGGGTAACCCTTTAAAGCTTTCAAAGTCTCCAAATCCGTCTCGGAAAATTCAGCTGGAGTAGGAACAACCCCATCGTAATATTTATGGGTCAAAACGGTAACACGGTTCACGAAGTTTCCAAAAATGGCTACTAGTTCATTATTGTTTCTTGCCTGGAAATCTTTCCAAGTAAAATCGTTGTCCTTGGTCTCGGGAGCATTCGCGGTTAAGGTATATCGCAGTACATCCTGCATATCCGGGAACTCTTCCAAGTATTCGTGCAGCCAAACTGCCCAGTTTTTAGAAGTGGAAAGTTTGTTGCCTTCAAGATTCAGAAACTCATTGGCTGGCACATTGTCAGGCAAAATAAAATCACCATTGGCCTTTAACATACTTGGGAAGATAATACAGTGGAACACAATATTATCCTTGCCTATAAAATGTACCAATTTGGTACTTTCATCCTTCCAATAGGGTTCCCAGTCCTTGCCTTCACGTTTGGCCCACTCTTTTGTAGAAGAAATGTAGCCAATAGGCGCATCAAACCAAACGTATAGCACTTTGCCTTCCCCACCTGCAACAGGTACGGGAATTCCCCAGTCCAAGTCGCGGGTAACGGCACGTGGTTTCAATCCTTCATCAATCCAAGATTTGCACTGTCCGTACACGTTGGGTTTCCAATCGGATTTATGCTCTTCCAGAATCCATTTTTTCAAGAACCCTTCGTAGCGGTCCAAAGGTAAAAACCAATGTTTGGTCTTTTTTAAAGATGGGACCGTTCCTGTTATGGTTGATTTAGGGTTAATCAAATCTGTTGCATTGAGCGATGACCCGCAATTTTCACATTGGTCGCCATAGGCTTCCTCGTGACCACATTTGGGGCAGGTTCCAATAACAAATCTGTCCGCTAAAAATTGTGTGGCTTCATCATCGTATAATTGCTCAGTTTCTTCCTCAATAAAATCACCTTGTTCGTACATTTTTTTGAAAAATTCCGAAGCGGTGTCGTGATGGACTTTTGCAGATGTTCTAGAGTAATTATCAAACGAAATACCAAAATCTGCAAACGACTTTTTAATGATATTATGGTACTTATCTATTATTTCCGTGGGTGTGACACCTTCTTTTTTAGCCTTCATGGAGATGGCAACACCGTGTTCGTCGCTACCGCAGACAAAGGCTACGTCGTTGCCTTTTAAGCGTAAATAACGGGAATAAATGTCCGCAGGAACGTAAACGCCGGCCAAATGCCCAATATGAATGGGACCGTTGGTGTAAGGCAATGCTGCAGTAATAGTGTACCTGGAGGGTAATTTATCTTGAGCCATGTAAAATTCTAATTAGGCCCAAAAATACTGATTTTAACGGGATGGACATAAAAAAGGAAACCTCCGAAAATGCGACCCTACTTGGGGTGAGGGGTGCACTACCGAAGGCTTCCTAAAAATGGATAAGAAATTGTCCCGCTTCGTTAAGCAATCATTACTGATTTACTCATTTTTTTATCGCCCACAGAAATCCGATAAATATATTTTCCGGTGGATAAACTGTCTCTCATACGCTCACGTATATTAATGTCCACTTGACCTTCCAACATCATTTCGTTGAATAATGTGCCTACACGTTGTCCCAAAATATTGAAGAGTTCTATATCCACATGGGCCGATACGGGCATTTCTAAATGGATGTATGGGTTTCGTGGTGATGTCGCCGGATATATGGCGGCGTGCTCGATGGTATCCAAAATATCCACGTTGGGATCCATGGGGTCTTGACTTGGCGGTGTCTCTGGCAATGTTGGTGGGTCATTGTCCATAGCGATATCGTCAAAGGTTTCACCGCTACAGTTAAACCCAAGGTCTATGGCCTGATAGGGATGACCCAATAAATGCTGCTCCACAGAAGCTCTTGGAACACAAAGCCATTCGGCCAATACGGTTCCATAAAGGTTTCTAAAATCCATGGTGTATTCCAAATTCCCTCGGTTATTGGGTTCATCCAACGATGGGTGTTCGCCAACAAATGCGCTCCCGCTCAATCCTGATCCAAAGAATAGGGTAGGAGCGGCCTTTCCGTGGTCGGTACCGTTGGAACCGTTTTCAAAAATCCTACGGCCAAATTCTGAAAAGGTCATGCTCAGTACGTTCTCATCTTGCTCTGTGAATGCGAGGTCTTCGTAGAAATTGTTAATTGCTACAGATAGATTGGACATCAAACGCTCATGAACTATGGGCTGATTGCCATGGGTGTCAAATCCTCCCAGGGAAATCATGTAGACTTTGGTGCCCAAGTTTCCTTTAATCAATCTTGCCAAAAGTGCCAATTGTCTGGCAAAGCCATTGTCTTGGTACTCCACTTGGTTTTGGCCTGCCATATAGGCATCGTGGATGATACCGGCATACTCATAAGTAGTATTGGCTACACCACGAAGAAACCTAAGCTGATCTCCATACATACAATCATCGAATGGTGCATTTTCTATATCGTAAAAAGTTCCGGTCTCTGCAATTTGTTCCAACTGATCTACATTATTGGTCACAAAGGCATAGTTGGTTTCTTCTCCTTGAAAAACCAAGTTCGCCAAGTTTCCAATTTGAATAGCTGCCGGAGCTGCTGGCGGGTTAATAAGATAATCTGGGTAAAGTTCCTCAAAATGTCTACCCATCCAACCTGTATTTTCTCCGGAGAAACCAGTTGTGGTCAAATCGGTATTAGCGAAAATATCGGATCCTGTGAAATGCGATAGACTTTGACCTTCGTACCCTACACCGTGAACAGCCTTGAACTGCCCATCGCCCCAAAGAGGTTCCAGGGCACTCATGTAAGTAGGTATCCCAAAATCATCGGTAAGTTTTAAGACCTTACTTTCTGGTATGTAGATGTTCGGCCTTGCGTTTGCATAGGTATCATATTGTTGGATAGGAATAACGGTACTAAGTCCGTCGTTCCCTCCTGATAATCGAATCAAGATTAAAATATTGTCCGTCTCTGCCGCAGCAACTGCCGCTGTCAACGGTGATGGTGAAGAAGCCGAAATGAAGTGGCTTCCCAAAAACATAGAACCCGAACCCGCTATGCCCAAAGCTTGGACAAAGGAACGTCGGCTCCATTTCTTGTGTTCCATATCGTGGCCATCGTGCTCGAGGCCTTTGTGGGGTGATTTATCGTGGGTATGGTGATTATCGCACATGGTGATGGGGTTATTTTAGTTGAAATTCGGGCTCTCTGGATAAATGGCGCAGTAATACATGGACTTGGGTTGGAACTTCCATACTGGTTGAAAGAACCCACCAGCCATTACCCCCCGGAATATAATCCGAAGAGTAATATTCTTCGGGCACATCATCAATCTTAAAGGCATCCATAGCCTTTTCAAAATCAGCATCCGTTAAAAGACCTTTTGGTGTAAACTTGTTTACTAATGCCCTAACCACAATTTCTGGATTACTGGTATTAATGTTGGCTGGTCCAACAGCGTCCATGGCCAAAGTTCTGAACTGTTCTGGGTCGTTTTGAAAAAAGCGATCAATAAAGACTTCCATGGTCAGCCAACGACCAATAATAAAATTGGTATTGATCCATGTTCGGTCTCGTTGCCAGCCCTCCACTTCGGGTGGTTGAAAAAATCGTTGTCCGATCAAGGAGCAGGCATCAACCATATTTATTACGGTTCCATCATCGTAAGAGAAACCGGATTCTTTTAAAAAGTTGAAGTATAGATCAGCGGGACTTTTTATGATAACCCCAATGGCGGTTTCATCAAAAAAGTGTTGGCTTTTAAACAACTGACGAAGCACGGTGGCAATATCAAAGCCACTACTAATAAAGGTTTGAGCTAAACCATCGATTATCTGGGGAGCAATTCCTCCATCATCACTGGTTGAATCGGGGTGGACAAAAAACTCGTATAATTTTTTGCAGATGAACCAACCGATTTCATCGGCTCTTTGGTTGAAGAGGATATCTATAACATCATCGTAGTCCCAATTTCCAGTTTGACCAAATATGGTTTTGTTCTCAGTGTTGAACTCTGTTGGGTCAAAAGTAACTTGGGTACAACCTTCTTCTCCGCGCTCGGTATATCCGGATATCGCTTTGGAAGTTTCTATGATATCTTCTTCCGTATAATTATTCCCCTCTCCCAAAGTGAAAAGCTCGTAAAGCTCACGGGCATAGTTCTCGTTGGGATTATCTCCCCGGTTTCTTACTCCATCCAAATAATACAGCATGGCACTGGTAAGGCCTATTTCACTAGTGAAGGTCTTAAAATTGCCCAAAGCATTTCGCTGCAGACAGTTGATATAGTAAAATAGAAACTGGGGGCAACTATAGGTCTCTAACTGGGTTACAAAGTGATTACTCCAAAAAAAGCTCATCCTGTCCAACAATTCATTGTCAACAATGGCATTGCCGTAAGCTGTTGTAAAGTCTTCTATTTGTGCTCTTCGTAACGCACCTGCCATATCCTCATCTGCCGGGTAGTTGGTATCGTTCCAATCTGCCCATTCCGGCGCAGGTATAGTTGGGGCCGCAAGCGCTTGATTAACCAAATTGTCGACTAGGGTGCCCGCCGTTTGTCCAACAGCAGCGTTAATGGTTTGTACGGAGGCACTAAAACCGAGCCTTCGGTACAAGTGGGCCGCACGTAACTCATCTAATGGAGTGGTATACGGCGCCAAGGTTGAGGAATTACAATTGATAAAGTACTCCATAGCAATGTCTGGCGTTAATTAAGTACATAGTTTTGGGGCAACTATATGTTTATGCTAGTATTGGGTGTGGTTCAATTGAGCCAACAAATTACACTCTAAACGGTCTAAAGTCCATGAACAACCAAATTTTTCGATGAAATGCATGTTTTTTTTAGATTTTTACAAATAATATGGGGGATCATAACACATTCGGAAAACTAGGTGAACAAAAAGCAGTCGATTTTTTGAAAGTTTCAGGCTATCAAATAAAAGTATGTAACTATCGCTACCTCAATGCCGAAGTGGATATCATTGCAGAGAAGAATGGTATTTTGGCGATAGTTGAGGTAAAGTCAAGAAATACTGGGTTTTTGGAAGATATTTCAGATGTCATCACATCAAAGAAAGTTAAACTTTTGACCATGGCAGCTAACCATTATGTAGAGGAATTTAATAGAGATTTGGAGGTTAGATTTGATGTGATTACCGTGGTGAAAAATGGAGATAATTTTGAAATTACACACTTTGAAAACGCATTCTACCATTTTTAACCATTTGTTTGTTTTGTAACAATATGTTATTTTTGTTCAAAACCAATCAATAAATGAAAACAATATCCGCTGTTGTCGAGCATTACATTAAGAAAAAGCCTTTTTTACAAACGGCTTTGGCACAAGGGATTATCAATTTGACTTCCTTGTCTAGACAGATAAAACCTGAAATCGCTGAGGAATTGGGTAAAGATGTTAAAGATGGTGCCATCGTGATGGCACTTAAGCGTCTTTCGGACGATTTGGAGTTTAGAGCCACTCACAAAATTGTAAAAGTGCTCAAAAATATTGGCGAAATCACTGTGCGTTCCAACCTGACGGATTACACCTTTTTAGCTTCGGATACCATTTTGCAACAACAGGCTCGGCTGTTGGAGGAGGTTAATGCCAATCAGGATGTTTTTTATACCTCTTCACGTGGTGTCAACGAAATCAATATTGTAATCAGTAATGTGATGGACGGTGTTGTGGAAAAATACTTTAAACTGGAACGTTGCACCCAAAAAGCCGAGGGACTCTCTTCCATTACCGTAAAATTACCAGCAGAGAACGTTTCGGTTCCTGGAATTTATTATTTTATCTTTCAGCGATTGGCCTGGGAGGGCATTGTGCTCTATGAGGTAATCTCTACAACCAATGAGTTTACCATTTTGGTGAACGATGAGCAAGTGGATGTTGCTTTCAAGACCATCAAAGATTTAAAATCGCTGTAATCAAAGATTCCTTTTGTTGTTCTAAACTAAAACGAAATCTTATTCGTTCTAGAAAAAGACACTTTTTGGAAAAATGACCAAAAAAAGGATTTTTTACGGTTTTTTGGCCCTATTTGTACTGTACTTGTGCTATTTGGCCTATATTTTTATTCTATCGCCCAAGACCAATTTACAGTCTATTTACCTAATTCCTAAAGACGCCGTTTTCATTATTGAATCCGAACAGCCTGTGGAAAGTTGGGAAAAAGTCAGCCAAAGTGAAGGTTGGCATCATCTCAAAAAGAACGATTACTTTTCGGAACTCACTGAAAATATCCAAAGGGTAGACACGGTTTTCAATGACAACCATAAGTTGTTCGAATTTTTTGACAACCGCTCCCTTTTTATTTCTATTCATATGATTTCTCCCAAAGATTATGGGATTTTTTATGTGTTGGATCTTAAACGTATTGCCAAACTGCAATTGCTCAAAACTTATTTGAATACACTATTGGATGATGGTTACGTGCTGAGCAAACGAAGCTATCACGAACACGAAATTTTAGAGGTACACGACAGGGAAAGCAAGGAAACAATGTATTTGGCCTTTATAAAAAACCAGTTGGTGGCATCTTACACCCATACTTTGGTAGAAGCTTCCATAGATCAATATAATGAACCCGTACTGGGTCGCAATCTCAATTTTTTGGAGATCAACCAAAAGGTGGGGCACGAAGATTTGTTTAGAATGTACGTGCAATACCACTATTTTGATGATTACATAAAGCAATACTCGGACAGGCCTTCTGACTGGGTAAAACGGGTGAGTGAAAACTTTTTGTTCTCAGGTTTTTATTTTGATTTGGACGAAAACAGCATGCTCACCGCCAATGGGTATACCAACATTAGCGCCGTTAACGAATATTATTTGGAGGCGCTTCAAAAATCGGGTACGTCGGAGCGCTCCATTCCTGAAATTGCACCAAATAGTACGGCACTTTATATCAGTTATGGGTTTGATAGCTTTGCTGAATTCTACAAGAACTTCGAAATGGTCCAGCAAAACGATCCAGAGCAATTCGAGAGTTATCAAAAAGGAATAGCCAAGGTCGAGAAGTTCCTTAAGATTGATGTGAAAGAGAATTTTGTAAGCTGGATTGGCGACGAAATTGCCGTACTTCAAATTCAATCCCACATTTCCAAAGGAAAAAATGATGTAGCTCTCGTGCTCAAAACAAACGATGCAGAAGATGCCAAGACCAATCTGGATTTTGTGGTGGAACAGATTCGCAAGAAAACGCCCGTAAAGTTCAAAGCTGTCAACTACAAGGATTATGAAATCAATTTCTTGTCCATTAAAGGGTTCTTTAAAATGTTGTTGGGCGGCAGGTTCGATGAGTTTGATAAACCCTACTTTACTCAAATTGATGACTATGTCATTTTTAGCGATAACCCCAATACCCTAAAGGGTATAATTGACAAAGTAGTAGAGGAGGAAACGTTGGGAACTTCTGAAACCTTCAGAGATTTCGAACAAAAGTTCGATTCAGAATCCACCGTATTCGTCTACAGTAATGTGCCTTTGTTGTATGACAATATGTATGCTTTGGCCGATGCTCCCACCAAACAAAGAATGAGGAAGAACAAAGATTTTATTATCTGCTTTCCGCAAGTAGGCTTGCAATTATCTCCGGAGGATGACCTGTTTGAAAGTCGATTGGTGCTGAACTATCAAGATGTGGAAGAAGTAAAGAAAGCTATAAATGTTCCGAAGGACATCCCTAAATCGACACCGAAGACCCAAAATTCAGCTGCCGCACAAATAACGGATGCAGTTTTTAACCTGAGACCCATCTACCCAACAGATTTAAATGCTGATTCCTTCAGTAAAAAATATGCTAATGGAAACATTTGGTTCGAAGTAGATATCAAAGATGGATTAAAGCATGGGCGCTACGAAGAATTCTACCCCGATGGTACCCGAAAAATCCGTGGTCGCTTCCGAAATGATGAGCAGGCTGGCACTTGGCGTTACTATAATAAAGAAGGAGACCAAGTCCATAAAAAGAGGTTTTAGCCTTTACTTGTCATTTCGAACGAAGGTGAGAAATCTAATTTGTCATTCCGACCAGTTGCCTGAGCGAAGTCTAAGGGAAGCGAAGAATCCCTATTTAATGATGGGATGCCGAAACGAGTTCAGCATAACGATTTCAATCTATTTAACAATCCTTTGCTCTATCAAAATCCATCAACAATTAGTACCTTTCTTGCCCAAACCAAACCTCCGAAAGATGAAAAATCTTCTTTTTACAGCAGCACTCATTATTGCTTTTGCCACAACTTTTCAAACCAAGGCGCAAGAACTCAATTTTCCAGAACGATACGAAACTTGGAAAACTGCGGCAAAAAATCAATTTAAATTTGATGAAGCAGCTTTGGACAAAGCGGTGGAATATGCCAATGCCAATGAGTATTCCGGTTCCCGTGATATCCGTCAAGCTATTTTGGAAGGTTTTAAGCGTGAACCTTTCCATGAGATTTTAGGCCCAACCAAAAAACGCGGAGGTCCTGCCGGTATGATCATGAAAAACGGATATGTTCTGGCTTCATGGGGAGATACCAAACGGGTGGATATGACATTCAGTGTGACTAAGAGTTTTTTGTCGACGGTTGCCGGACTTGCTGAGGACCAAGGGCTGATCAAGGATACCAAAGATAGGGTTGGCGATTATATTTGGGACGGTACTTTTGATGGTGCGCATAATTCCAAAATAACCTGGGAGCATTTATTGCAGCAGAACTCCGATTGGTCAGGAGAATTGTGGGGCGGCAAGGATTGGGCAGACCGCCCACCAAGTGAAGGTGGTCTGGACGATTGGAAGTTCCGCGAACTCAACGAACCTGGTACCGTGATGGAGTACAACGACGTTCGTGTAAACGTACTAGCTTATTCCTTGACCCATGTTTGGAGAAAACCCGTTCCAATGGTTTTAAAAGAAGAGGTAATGGACAAAATTGGAGCCACCACGACTTGGCGTTGGTTCGGCTACGAAAACGCTTGGACCGTAATCGATGGAATGAAGATGAAATCCGTGACCGGTGGTGGACATTCAGGTGCAGGACTTTTTATTTCCACCGAGGATATGGCCCGTTTTGGAACTCTGTTTTTGAACAATGGCAAATGGAAAGACCAACAAATTATCAGTGAAGATTGGATTAAAAAGGCAACTACACCTTCGGTACCTAATGTAAATTATGGGTACATGTGGTGGTTGAACCAACAAGGAGGGCGCCACTGGGATGGTGTCCCTGAACATGTGTTTTATGCTGCTGGTTTTGGAGGTAATTTTATTGTGGTTGACCAAAAAAGTGGACTGGTCATTGTAACGCGCTGGTTGGAACCTTCAAAAATTGGGGAGTTTGTAAAACAGGTGTATGATGCTTTCTAATAAAAGTTGATATTGTCAAATTTTGTAATTTGAGACAAAGTTAAGCGGGCCAAAGTTGGCCCGCTTCAATTTTATTGCTCTTCGCAGTTTGAGTCTATTGAAAACCTGAAATTTTTGTCATTTAACTTTGTGATAGAAGGGTCGTTTCTATGATCAGGTTTATAAGATGCACCTGTACCTAAATCAATACCTATTCCTAAAATCCCCCAAGTTAAGACGCTTAAAATAAAGTTTCCGGTTCTAAAAGCATTTTCAAAGTTTTTTGTAACTGGTTCGCAGCCATCCTCCTTGATTTCTACCTTTACAGGCCTATTACGTTTTAATATTTTAGTAACCTCACCTTGACCTGATTTTTCCCCATTGATATAAATATCAGCATTGGGCCTTCCATTTGCTACAAATGTTCCATTGTATCTGCTACCGCCGAACATTACACCGCAACTTGAAAATTGTAAACTAAGGAATAAAATGGTCATAATAATACCTGCTCTTTTCATAATTATGAATTAGTTGTTTAGGTTTACTAAAATAGGGAGATTGGTTAAAACTGCATTTAATTTTTTCGCAAAAAATAAGAATTACCCTTATATTTTAAGGGAATTATCTGATAGTTAGGGTTTTGGTTGATTGGTTATAAGATGATTGACAATACTGCTGTATCAAACAAAAGTGGACTGGTCATTGTAACGCGCTGGCTGGAACCTTCAAAAATTGGGGAGTTTGTAAAACAGGTATATGAGGCTTTGTAATGTTACTCCGTGCTCGAAACGGATCAACACCATACAAATTGAGATGCAGAAACTAGCTCAGGATGACGAATTCTATGTAGAAACATTTTCTTTTTGAGGAGTAAAAGGCTCCAAAACCTTTAGCGCCTTATCCACGGTGGTGACCTTATCAAACACCAACAACAACCGGAGTCCGTTTCGGGTTTGTTTTTCTTTGAGTTTTACCAGTTGCGGATGCGTCTGTGCGTATTGCAGTATTTGGGTAAACACGGCACTTTGGTAAAAACTGGATTGCTGGTCGGCGATAAAGTAACCAATAAACTTACCTTGCTTCATAATCACCTTTTCCAAGCCAAGATGAGTAGCAATCCATTTAACACGGACGGAATTCATCAAATCCACTGCGGGTTCTGGTAACTCTCCAAAACGGTCCACCAATTGCGCTTCAAATTTTTGGAGACCTTCCTCGTCCTTCACATCGTTCAGTTGAGTGTACAAGTTTAAGCGTTCGGTAATGTTGTTGATGTAATCATCGGGGAAGAGCAGTTCAAAATCCGTGTCGAGCTGCATCTCTTTTACATACACTTTTTCCTTGTCGTTCTCTACTTCATCATATAGTTCCTTGAACTCATTTTCTTTAAGTTCCTCAATGGCTTCGGATAATATTTTTTGATAGGTCTCAAATCCAATCTCATTAATAAATCCACTTTGTTCGCCTCCCAATAAATCCCCTGCTCCACGAATTTCCAAATCCTTCATCGCAATGTTGAAACCACTGCCCAACTCTGTAAATTGTTCAAGGGCTTCGATACGTTTACGGGCTTCGGTGGTCATCACTTCATAAGGCGGTGTAATGAAATAGCAGAACGCCTTTTTGTTGCTTCGACCTACGCGTCCACGCATTTGGTGAAGGTCGCTCAAACCAAAATTGTTGGCATTATGTATAAAAATGGTATTGGCATTGGTCACATCCAAGCCACTTTCAATAATGGTAGTGGAAACCAATACATCAAACTCACCGTTCATGAAGGAAAGCATGAGTTGTTCCAGTTTTTTGCCCTCCATTTGTCCGTGGCCAATACCTATTTTAGCATCGGGTACCAAACGCTGGAGCATCCCTGCAACCTCCTTAATGTTTTCAATTCGGTTATGGATAAAGAACACCTGTCCGCCCCGTTGGATTTCGTAGGAGATTGCATCACGGATAATTTCTTCGTTCAATCGAATTACATGACTTTCGATGGGGTAGCGGTTGGGTGGTGGCGTATTGATCACGGAAAGATCACGAGCTGCCATCAAACTAAATTGCAGGGTTCTCGGAATCGGTGTAGCGGTAAGCGTAAGCACATCCACATTTTCTTTGATTGCACGTAGTTTTTCCTTCACCGAAACCCCGAATTTTTGCTCCTCATCCACAATGAGCAAGCCCAAATCCTTAAATTTCACATTTTTGTTGACCAATTGGTGCGTTCCTATAATAATGTCAACTTTTCCGCTTTCTAATTTCTCGAGGGTTTCTCTTTTTTCTTTAGCTGTTCTAAAGCGGTTGAGGTAGTCCACCGTAACGGGCATCTCCTTTAATCGCTCCTTAAAGGTTCTGTTGTGCTGAAAGGCCAAAATGGTGGTCGGGACCAAAACAGCAACCTGTTTGCCGTTGTCCACAGCCTTGAATGCTGCACGAATGGCAACTTCAGTTTTTCCGAACCCTACGTCACCACAGACAAGTCTGTCCATGGGTCTCTCGCTTTCCATGTCCTTTTTTACATCTTGGGTACTCTTTTCTTGGTCCGGGGTGTCCTCGTAAAGGAAAGAAGCTTCCAATTCGTTCTGTAGATAACTATCGGGTGCACATTGGAATCCTTTTTCCAATCTACGTTTGGCGTATACTTTAATAAGGTCGAAGGCAATTTTTTTGACCCTTGCTTTGGTTTTTTGCTTCAGTTTTTTCCAAGCAGCGGAACCTAGTTTGAAGATTTTTGGAGGGGCCCCGTCCTTACCGTTGTATTTGGATATTTTGTGCAACGAATGGATGCTAACATACAAAATGTCCCGGTCACCATAAATCAGTTTGATGGCCTCCTGTTTTTTACCCTCCACATCAATTTTTTGCAACCCGCCAAACTTTCCGATACCGTGGTCAATATGGGTAACGTAATCCCCAATCTCCAGTTTGTTTAGTTCCTTTAGGGTGATGGCCTGTTTTTTGGCATAGCCATTCTTTAAATGGAACTTGTGGTAGCGCTCAAAGATTTGATGGTCGGTATAGCAGGCAATTTTCAAATCCAGGTCCACAAAACCTTGGTACAATGGAAAAATAATGGTCTGGTAATGTACCGTTTGGTCAACTTCATCAAAAATATCGTGAAAACGCTTGGCCTGTTGCTCGGTGGAGCAGAAAATATAGTTGCTGTAACCCGCATCCCGATTATCATTGAGGTTTTCAATGAGCAGGTCAAACTTTTTATTGAAAGAGGGTTGGGGTTTGGTGTTGAATTGGATAATGTCACTTCGACTTCGCTCAGTGACCATATTGTCTAAATTTTGGTGGCTGAGCGGAGTCGAAGCCCCAATTTCAACGAATAAGTAATCCTGCAGCTGCTCTTTTAACAAAGCTGAATCCAAAAACAGTTCTTTGGGCTTCGCGTGTTTGATTTCTTCGCTCAATTTGGCAAAGCTCTCTTCCGCTTTCTCAAAAAATGAATCGATGCGGTCATAGATCAAAGCTGGATTCTTTGCAAAGACCACCGTTTTGGGTGAAATATATTTTAGGAAGCTTTCCCGTACTTCCTCTGTGAACTTGTTCTCGACATTGGGAATAATGGTGATTTTTTTCACCTTGTCCGTAGAAAGCTGAGTTTCCACATCAAAAGTCCGGATGCTGTCCACTTCATCACCGAAGAACTCGATTCTGTATGGTTCATCGTGAGAGAAAGAGAACACATCCACAATACCTCCGCGAACGGAAAATTCCCCAGGTTCGGTTACAAAATCCACACGCTTGAACTGATATTCAAAAAGCACTTCGTTTAAAAAATCCAACGAGATTTCATCGCCCAATTTTATTTTTTGAGTGTTCCTGTCCAGTTCCTTTCGGGTCACCACTTTCTCAAAAAGAGCATCGGGGTAGGTGACAATCACTGCAGGTTTTTTTCTTGAATTTATGCGGTTCAACACCTCGGCACGTAGCAGTACATTGGCATTGTCCGTTTCCTCAATTTGATAAGGTCTTCGGTAACTCCCTGGATAAAAGAGAACATCCTTTTCACCGATGAGCTGTTCCAAATCATTCAAATGGTATGCTGCTTCTTCCTTATCGTTCAAAATCAATAAAAACGGTGATTCTGTCGACTTAAATGCTTCGGAAACAACAAAGGAAAGTGAGGAGCCAACAAGCCCTTTTAAATTGATTTTTTGATTGTCACCTTGAGCAGAGTCGAGAGATTGGGCAATAATCTCCCTCAGTTTCCCTAGAGGGGGAGACTGTTCAAATAATTTGGGAATTATGGTTTTGGTCAATCCAAAAAACTTTGCGGCAAAGATATACCCCAGAGACTTTTAGTAAAAATGTTTTTTTGAGTTTCTTGTCGTCATGCTGAACTTGTTTCAGCGTCTCACTCAGATGCAATTCCGTGTCAAGCACGGAATGACAGTATTTATTATGTCATTCTGAGCAGAGCGAAGAATCTAAACCATAATAATACTATCCTCGACAATAGCATATACCTCATCATCCTTTTTGGGTTCTAGGGCGTGTGTTCCCGTAAATTGACCAAAGGCTGGCAAAATCATTTGGTTATTGGATTTAAAAAAGCAAGGTAATTTTATACGTTCCCTTCCAAAACCTTTGAGTTTAATGGAGGGATGGATATGACCGCAAAACGTAAAGTGGTGCTCTCGATCTTCAGGATGATGTGTCAATAGAAAAAAATCAATTACGAGCTCAGGAAATATGGAAACGTTTACTTTTTCAAATTTTTCAGGAGCAATGATATCGTGGTTGCCAGAGACCAAAAGTATTTCGGCCGGTGTTTTAGCTACCCAATTTTCGAACAACTCCCATTCTTTGTTCAGCGAAGAGTGGAACAAATCACCCAAAAAACAGATTTGAAAGGGTTCAAAATCAGCCACGATTTGATCTAACAACAAAAAATTTTTATGAATAGCCTTTCTGGGAACGGCTGCACCAAATTTTCTAAAGTGGGAGACTTTACCCAAATGCACATCGCTGATCAGCAAGAGTGATTTTTCCACCCAAAACAATCCACCCAAAGGGTGCAGTTGAAATTTTTGATTGTGTATTTGAATATTTTGCCTCATTTGCCTTCGATACTACAAATTTAGTTCAATTGTCATTTCGAACCGACCAGCGGGAGCGTGAGAAATCTTTTTTTTAATGTGTTTTGGAATGAATGGGATTTCTCAATCGTCGTTGCCCTCCTCATTTCGAAATGACACCTTCTCGCGTTATGCTGAACTTGTTTCAGCATCTCAGGAAGATTAGATTCCGTGTCGGGGCACGGAATGACAGGTGCTTGGATGTTCGTTGGTCATTTGGTCAATTTAGCCATCATTCTTTTAATACGGTCTGCTAATTTTTCGTTGGACAGTTTTTCCCTTAGCCTATCCGTAATTATCGGGAAAGATAAGGGCGTGGGTTGGGTACATTGCTTCCAAACAATGTCCTGCTCAGCGATACGTTCCAAAGCCAATCGCAAACGACCTTCCTCCAACTGATGCTCAAAAGTTTCGGTATAGGCCTGCTGGTAGAGCAAGTTATCATCTTCAAAATCACGGAACACATCGAAAAGCAATTCCGAACTGCTTTGCAGATGCTTCATTTTGACTCCTTTCTCGGGATATCCCGTAAAAACCATCCCGCTGATTACGGCAATGTCCCTAAACTTTCGCCGAGCCATTTCATTTGAATTCAAACTTTTTTGAAGGTCGGACAACATATATTCTGGAGTAAACAGGTAATTATCCAAAATTTCTTGAATATCGATTTCCCTGTCCGATAGCAACTCAAACCCATAATCATTAAAAGCAAGGGAGCAGGTTATCGGCGTCAATAAACTTATTCTGTAAGCCAAGAGACTGCTCATCCCTTCGTGAATAGCTCTACCTTCAAAGGGATAGAACATATGATGGTAGCCATCTCGGGTCTTGAAGGTTTCAATTAAGAATTGATGGGGTTGTGGCACTATGCTCTCTTCTCGTTGTTTGGCAAACATTGGTTGCAATGCTTGTATTTCTTCTGATTGTTCCGGAAACTTTAATTCAGCGGTGTACAATTCTTGACGTAACAATTCCGACATTTTTGCGGAAAAACTCAAGCGTCCTCCCATCCAACTGGGCACTTTGTTGGTTCGCTTTTTGGAGTTGCGTACGTGTGCTGCCATCCCTTTTATTCGGATAAACTCCAGATTTCGTCCCGCAAAGGTAAAGACATCGCCAGGACTTAGTTTGGAAATAAAATACTCTTCAATACTGCCGATATAGCCTCCTTTTTGATAGCGAACGGAAATGGTGGCATCCCCCACAATGGTTCCGATTTGGAATCGATGTCGCATAGCAACCGCCCTGCTGTTCACTTTGAATTTGCCATCTTCTTCAACCTCCACCTTTTTGTATTCGTCATAGCTTTTCAAACTTTGACTTCCCATCACCAGAAAATTCAATAGCCATTGCCATTGTTCTTTGGTCAAGGTCTGATAACAAAATGTTTGTTTGATCTCAGGATAAATTTCATCAGGATAAAATCCATCAGAAACTGCCAAAGTGGTCAAATATTGAATAAGCACATCAAAACTATTCAGGTAGGGAATACGGTCTTCAACAGCACTGTTCAATACGGCTTTTTGCATGGCCGAAGCCTCCACCAATTCAATGGCATGGGTGGGCAAAAAATGGATGACACTTTCTTTGCCAGGCCGGTGACCACTTCGTCCTGCCCGTTGCAAAAAACGAGCTACTCCTTTGGGTCCGCCAATCTGAACAACGGTTTCCACCGGGGCAAAATCGACCCCAAGATCAAGACTCGATGTACAGACCACGGCTTTCAAACTTTCGTTACGGATGGCCTGTTCCACCCAAAGTCGGGTTTCTTTATTGATGCTCCCGTGGTGCATCGCCATATCACCAGCGAACTCAGGATATTTTTCCAATATTTTCTGAAACCAGATTTCGCATTGGCTGCGTGTGTTGGTAAAGAGCAAAGTGGTTTTGCTATTATTTATGATGGGCACCACCTGATCCAAAAGATGCAATCCTAAATGTCCGCGCCAAGGAAAAGTTTCCATTTTCTTTGGAATAATACTTTTTACCGTGATTTTTTTGTTGAGGTTGGCCTTGACCAATATTGAATTATCAAGTTCTGGCGATGTGGGTCCCAACAATACGTCACGGGCCTGTTCCAAATTGCCGATGGTGGCCGATATACCCCAAATTCGTAATTGCTTGCAGATGGTTTTTAATCGGGATATCCCCAGTTCCATTTGAACACCACGCTTGGTGCCCAAAAGCTCGTGCCATTCATCCACCACAATGGCGGAGCAGTTCTTGAACGTTTTTTCGCAGCCTTTGGATGATAACAACAACTGCAAACTTTCTGGGGTAGTGATCAATAGGTCGGGCATATTGGTGCGCATTTTTGCCCGTTCTTTAGTGGATGTATCCCCGGTGCGAATTCCTACGGTCATTTGGGTCTCCAAATCTTGGGTAATTCGCTCCGCCGATTGCTTTATTTCTTGAGAAAGTGCCCTTAGAGGGGTGATCCAAATGGCTTTTAACCCCTTTTTGTGCTTGGTCTTGTAATCAGGATTATTTTTGATGTAGTTAAGTACAATCGGAAACCAAAGCGCATAGGTTTTTCCACTGCCGGTCGGTGCGTTCAAAAGACCGTGTTTCCCTTCTAAAAAAGCATGCCAAGTCTGCTTTTGAAAAGAGAATGGTTTCCAACCTTGACCTTGAAACCAATTTTCTGCAATATGAAGGAGTTTTGAATCGTGCAGTGTTGTAATACTTTGGATTGAAAAATACGAAATTCTTTAGTGCCTATACACCTGCTTTTTGCGATAAGAATTATATTTGTGGTATAAAATTTTCGATATGCCAATTTTAGATTTATACGAGCACGGAGACCACAGGAAAAATCTGGCCCATTTTGCCACATTGGCTAGTTTGGCCTCGGTTGATGGGGAAATCAATCCGAAAGAAAAAGCGGTTTTGGATAAATTCGCTTTTAAGCTCAATATTACAGAGGAGGAAATCAAAGAAGTAATGAAGAAGGAAAACAAATACCCTATTGAAACTCCTCACAGTGGCGAGAAAAGATTTAAAAGGTTGTTCGAATTTTTTCAGATTATTTTTTCCGATCATTACATTGATGATGATGAACGCAAAATCGTTGAAAAGTATGCTGTTGGTTTAGGTTTTGCTCCTAAAAAAGCATCGGAAATCATCGATAAGTCCATCGCTATTTTCTCTGGACAAATTGCCTTCGAAGATTATCATCATTTAATAAAGCGAGAATGTAACTAGGCGTTGGCCATAAATTCTTCAGCTTTCTCCACCATTCTTTTGCTTCCGCAGAAAAAGGGCACTCTTTCATGTAGCTCTTTTGGCTGTATGTCCATAATGCGCTGGTAGCCATCGCTTGCTTTTCCATTGGCTTGCTCGGCCAAAAATGCCATAGGATTGCACTCGTATAATAAACGAAGCTTCCCATTTTGTGCCTTACTGCTTTTGGGGTACATGTAAATACCACCTTTAATCATATTTCGGTGAAAGTCAGAAACCAGGGATCCAATGTATCTAGAAGTATAGGGTCTATCACCTTCTTCCATTTGACAATACTTAATATAATCTTTGACCCCTTGCGGAAAATGTATGTAGTTACCCTCGTTCACAGAGTAGATTTGACCCATTTCCGGGAATTGCATATTGGGGTGGGATAAGTAAAAAGTGCCCAGTGCAGGATTTAACGTAAAACCATTTACACCATGTCCTGTGGTGTAAACATACATGGTAGAGGTTCCATAAATAATGTACCCCGCAGCTATCTGGTTTTTTCCTGGCTGTAGAAAATCTTCCAAAGTAACCGGAGTTCCAACAGGAGTTACCCTTCTATAAATGGAAAAAATGGTTCCCACGGATACATTTACATCAATATTGGATGATCCATCCAAAGGATCTATTAAAACCACGTACTTGTTCTGGTGTTGCTTATCAAAACTGTTTATAGTTATAAAATCATCTTCCTCTTCCGATGCTATGCCACAAACAATTTCACGGTTCTTTAGTGTTTCAATAAACTTCTCATTGGCCAATACATCCAGTTTCTGCTGATCTTCTCCTTGGATATTGGTGTCACCGGCGGCACCGGTAATATCGACCAAACCCGCTTTGTTTACCTCATGGTTCACTACTTTTGCCGCTAGACGGATTCCGTTAAGTAGTCTTGAAAGTTCCCCAGAAGTGTATTGAAATGAGTTTTGGTTGGCGATGATGAACTCGCCCATGGTGAGTCGCTGTTTGTCAAACATTGGAAAAGACTGTTTTATTTTTCGACAAATATCGGGCATTTTGTGAAACTACAACGTTTTCGAAGAGGTTTAATTATGTATTTTTATAACTTTGAGTTTTATTTGTAACAATTATGGAATATACAATTAGAGAGGCTCGTCCTGAGGACATGGAACAAGTGCTGAACTTGGTTCAAGAATTGGCCAATTTTGAAAAAGAACCTGATGCCGTGGAAATTACCAAGGATGATTTAGTGAAACATGGATTTGGTGACCAAAAAATGTTCCATTGTTTTGTTGCAGATACCAGTGAAGGTATTGGAGGCATTGCCTTGGTGTATGCAAGATATTCCACTTGGAAAGGCCCGGCCATTCACTTGGAAGATTTGATTGTTTCCGAAAAAATGAGGGGGAGTGGCCTAGGTACAGCCTTGTTGGATGAGGTGGTAAAGTATGGCTATAGTCTGGGTGTAAAACGAATTTGCTGGGAAGTTTTGGATTGGAACGAGCCCGCTATCGAGTTTTATGAGAAGAAAGGAGCGAATGTACTAAGGGATTGGGACGTGGTCCAATTGGATGAAAAAGGAATAAAAAATTATATGGAAAGCCTCAACTAGGCTGACCAAATTCAAGATTATAGAATTACATGAGGGTATTTAAGTTTGGTGGGGCATCCGTTAAAGATGCAGATGCAGTTAAAAATGTGGTCAACGTATTGCAGGAGGTTGGTTATAGCGACACCTTGTTGGTGATTTCTGCGATGGGAAAAATTACCAATGCCATGGAAAAGGTAGTGGAATCCTATTTTAATGATAAGAATGCTGTATCTGGTTCAATTCAAGAGGTAATTGACTATCACAATCAAATATTGTCGGACTTGTTTCAAAATCCGAACCATCCAGTTTATACCAAAGTAAAAATCCTTTTTGATGAGGTAAAAGGATTTTTAGCTTGGAACAAATCACCCAAGTATTCATTTGTGTACGATCAAGTAGTCTGCTATGGTGAGTTATTGTCCACAACGATCGTGAGTGCCTATTTAAACGAAGTCGGCATTTCCAATACGTGGTTGGATGTCCGCACCATGATTAAAACCGATACCAATTATAGGGATGCTCAAGTCAATTGGGAACGCACCCAACAGGAAGTGGGCAAAGTGGACGTATCTAAATTAAATATTACACAAGGTTTTTTAGGTAGTGACGATAATAACTTTACGACCACATTGGGCAGGGAGGGATCCGATTATTCTGCGGCAATTTTGGCTTTTTGCCTCAATGCGGAATCGGTGACCATTTGGAAAGATGTTCCAGGAGTGTTGAATGCTGACCCAAGAAATTTTGAGAACGCCCAATTATTGGACAAAATTTCCTATCGCGAAGCCATTGAGCTTGCATTTTACGGAGCCTCTGTAATTCACCCGAAAACATTGCAACCCTTGCAGCGTAAGGAAATTCCCTTGAAAGTAAAATCGTTTGTGAATCCAAAGGGTAAAGGAACCACAGTAGGTAAGGGGAACGGGATTGAACCAAAAGTTCCCTGTTTTATCGTAAAGAAAAATCAAGTATTGTTAAAACTTTCTTCCCTTGATTTTTCCTTCATAGTTGAGGATAACATCAGCGAAATCTTTAAGTTGTTCCATGACCATAGGCTCAAAGTGGACCTGATCCAGAATTCTGCGATTAGTTTTTCTGTTTGTTTGGACAATAAATTCCGTGGACTTCCACCTTTATTGGAAGAACTTAAGCGAAAGTTTAAAGTGGTATGTCACGAAGATGTTTCACTTTACACCATTCGTCATTTTAATGATGATTCGGTTAAATCCCTTCAAAATGGAACATCCGTATTGGTCGAGCAAAGAGGTAAGGAAACCGTTCAACTTGTTGTAAAATAAAGGTTTTCATATAATATTTGGGTAAAAAGGTCAATAACCTTTATTTTCTATCTTTACACGTACCTAAATACTTTTTCTATGGGATTGGTTTCTGCTAAGGAGGTGGCGAAAGTCATCCATCTGCACAAATATGGCTTTTTGGGCACTTTTGTAGGATGGCTTTTAATGGTAGCCACTAGGATTAGTACCATCAATAGATTTTACGATAAGAACAAGAACCTTCCCGGTCCCGAATTCTTGGATGCCATACTGGACCATTACGAAATTGATTTTGAAATTCCCGAAGAGGATTTAAAACGACTTCCCAAGTCTGGTCCCTATATTACTATCAGTAATCACCCATTAGGTGGTATTGATGGGGTCCTTTTGTTAAAACTTCTCCTAAAAGAGCGTCAGGACTATAAAATAATAGCTAATTTTTTACTCCATAGGATAGAACCATTAAAGCCCTATATAATGCCAGTAAATCCTTTTGAAAACCATAAGGATGCTAAGAGCAGTGTTGCTGGTTTTAAAAGTGCACTTCAACATTTAAGGGACGGACACCCATTGGGTATTTTCCCTGCAGGAGAAGTATCTACTTACCGTGATGGAAAATTGGTTGTGGACCGACCCTGGGAAGAAGCGGCCATAAAATTGATAAGAAAAGCAGAAGTCCCCGTGGTTCCCATTTATTTTCATGCACGAAACAGTCGATTGTTTTACCGATTGTCCAAGATGGATGATGTATTCCGAACGGCAAAGCTGCCTTCGGAGTTAACATCACAGAGCAGACGTCCTATAAAAGTGCGTATTGGTCAGCCTATATCGGTAAATACCCAAAAAGAAGAAGAGACTTTGGAAGATTTTGCAGAATTGCTTCGTAAAAAAACCTATCTGTTGGCCAATGCGTTTGAAAAGGAGCGATTTATAGACAAAGTGCCCACGTCGCTTAAAATTCCTAAGCCTCCAAAAAAAATAGCTACAGCCATAAGCGCCAAGGTACTGGAGGGCGAAATTGACAAATTACGGGAGAAAGATTGCCGCATGTTGGAAAGTAAAAACTATGAGGTTTTTTTGGCGCAGGCCAAGGATATGCCTTTCTGTTTAAACGAAATCGGACGCCAACGCGAAGTAACTTTTAGGGAAGTGGGAGAGGGTACCAATAATGCCATTGACTTGGATAAGTTCGATTCCTATTATCATCATTTATTCTTGTGGGATAACGATAGTAAAACCATAGTTGGGGCTTACCGCATGGGATTGGGCTCACAAATTTTCAAAAATTATGGCATTGATGGATTTTATCTTCAAGATCTTTTTCGATTTGAACCCGAATTGTACGGTATGATGGAGAAATCCATTGAGATGGGAAGAGCCTATATCGTAAAGGAATATCAGCAAAAGCCAATGCCCTTGTTTTTACTTTGGAAGGGAATCGTTCACACAACACTAAGGCATCCGGAACACAAGTATTTGATTGGCGGTGTGAGTATCAGCAATCAGTTTTCCAACTTTTCCAAGTCGTTGATGATTGAGTTCATGAAATCCAATTACTGGGATCCCTACGTGGCTCAATATATTCGACCCAAAAAGGAGTTCAAGGTGAAGTTGAAAGATGGAGACAAAGAGTTTGTATTTGACGAAACCCAAGCCGATTTGAACAAATTCGATAAACTCATCAGTGAGGTGGAGCCCGGAAGTTTAAGACTACCGGTTTTGATTAAAAAATACATTAAGCAAAATGCCAAGGTAGTAGCCTTTAATGTGGATCCCTTGTTCAATAACTCTGTGGATGGGTTAATGTATATTCGAATCGCGGATTTGCCTGAAAGTACGGTTAAACCTGTGATGGAAGAATTTCAGGCAGAATTGGAGCGTAAAGTGGCAGAAGGGAACGGTAATTCTAACATTGACTAGTCCATTCCAACTTTGTCGCTACGTTTTTCGAATAA